>NZ_JBXALR010000004.1:0-501123 GCF_058799675.1 Pseudomonas sp. GW822-FHT06B12 | reverse complement strand
GTCGAAAACTGCGTAACTCTTTGTTTACCAAGGAGTTTTCCGTTTCGACTGCGCCGGAAGTGGGGCGAATTATAGACTTCCAGAATCTGCCGTCAACACTTAATTTGCCATTTCTATCAATGAGTTGCAGAAAGCCGAAAAAACAGCGTTTTCCCCTCTATATAGAGAAGGGAAAACACCGCTTCTATATAGAAGGAACCTTCAGAGCACTCCAGCTTCTTTGAAAGCAGCAACGGCGGCAGCCTCAAGACCCAGCACTCGCTGCAGAACCTCGAGCGTGTGCTCACCCAATAGAGGAGGGGCGCTACGGTACTCCACCGGCGTCTCGGATAAGCGAATGGGACTGGCAACCTGCGGCACCAACCCGGCCAGCGCATGAGGAAGCTCGATTGCCAAACCGCGCGCCTTAACCTGTGGATCGGCAAACACCTGCGACAGATCGTTGATCGGTCCGCACGGCACACCCGCCTGCTCCAACTGCACCACCCACTCGGCAGTGGTCTTGAAGACCGTAGCCTGACGAATCAGCGGAATCAGCACCGCACGATTCGCAACACGAAGCTTGTTCGTCGCGAACCGAGGATCATCCGCCCACTGCGGCTGAGCAGCCACTTCGGCGAACTTGCGGAACTGCCCGTCATTCCCCACCGTCAGGATGAAATCACCATCCGCGGTCGGGAAGTCCTGATAGGGAACAATGTTCGGGTGAGCATTGCCCAAGCGCTTGGGAGCAATGCCGGTAGTCAGGTAATTCATCGCCTGGTTAGCAAGGCACGCCACCTGAACGTCCAACAACGCCATGTCGATGTGTTGACCACCACCTTCATGCTCCCGATGCGCCAACGCCGCCAGGATCGCAACCGTCGAGTAGAGCCCTGTCAGAATATCCGTCAGCGCCACGCCGACTTTCACCGGCCCGGCACCGTCATCACCTTCAGGGCGGCCGGTCAGACTCATCAAACCACCCAGCCCCTGGATCATGAAGTCATAGCCAGCACGCTTGGCATAAGGACCGGTCTGGCCGAAGCCGGTGATCGAGCAATAGATCAGATCCGGGTTGATCGCCTTGAGCGACTCGTAGTCCAGCCCATAGGCCGCCAGACCGCCGACCTTGAAGTTCTCGATCAGGATGTCGGACTTCGCCGCCAGCTCACGAACCAAACGCTGACCTTCTGCCTGAGTAAAGTCGATGGTCACCGACTGTTTGTTGCGATTGGCCGACAAGTAATAGGCGGCCTCGCCGGTGTTCTCACCATAAGCATCCTTAAGGAAGGGCGGCCCCCAGGCGCGAGTGTCATCGCCATTGCCCGGGCGCTCGACCTTTATAACCTCGGCGCCGAGATCCGCGAGGATCTGCCCGGCCCAAGGCCCGGCCAGTACTCGCGATAAATCCAGTACCCGCAAATGCGATAACGCACCCATGGCCGCTCTCCTATTAATAGAACGCCTGGAGACCGGTCTGCGCGCGACCCAGGATCAGCGCGTGAACGTCGTGAGTACCCTCGTAGGTGTTTACCACCTCAAGGTTGACCAGGTGACGCGCAACACCGAACTCGTCGGAGATGCCATTGCCACCCAACATATCGCGAGCCATACGGGCGATGTCCAACGACTTGCCGCAAGAGTTGCGCTTCATCATCGAGGTAATTTCGACGGCGGCCGTGCCCTCATCTTTCATACGCCCCAGACGCAGGCAGCCTTGCAAGGCCAGAGTGATTTCAGTCTGCATGTCCGCCAGCTTCTTCTGGATCAACTGGGTGGCAGCCAAAGGCCGACCAAACTGCTGACGGTCCAGTGTGTATTGGCGAGCGGTATGCCAGCAGAACTCGGCCGCACCCAGAGCGCCCCAGGAGATGCCATAACGTGCAGAGTTAAGGCAGGTAAAAGGGCCTTTCAAACCGCGGACATCCGGGAAGATGTTCTCTTCGGGAACGAATACATTGTCCATCACGATCTCGCCAGTGATGGAGGCGCGCAGACCGACCTTGCCGTGGATCGCCGGAGCGCTCAGGCCTTTCCAGCCTTTCTCCAGAACGAAGCCACGGATATCGCCGGCATCATCCTTGCCCCAAACCACGAATACGTCAGCGATCGGGCTGTTAGTGATCCACATCTTGCTGCCGGTCAGGCTGTAGCCGCCTTCCACTTTGCGTGCACGAGTGATCATCGAACCCGGATCGGAACCATGGTTCGGCTCGGTCAGACCGAAGCAACCGATCCACTCACCGGTAGCCAGCTTCGGCAGGTACTTCTGTTTCTGGGCTTCGGTGCCAAACTCGTTGATCGGCACCATGACCAGCGAAGACTGCACGCTCATCATCGAGCGATAACCGGAGTCGACGCGCTCGACCTCACGGGCAATCAGGCCGTAACTGACATAGTTCAGACCGCTGCCGCCGTACTGCTCAGGAATGGTCGCACCCAGGAGACCGATTTCGCCCATTTCACGGAAGATCGCCGGGTCGGTTTTCTCATGACGGAAAGCTTCCAGAACACGTGGCGCCAGTTTGTCCTGAGCAAACTGAGCAGCGGTGTCGCGCACCATGCGCTCTTCTTCGGTGAGCTGTTGATCCAGCAGCAGGGGATCGATCCAGTTGAAGCTAGCTTTACCGGCCATGAGAGAGTCCTCGCGAAGTAGGTCAAATATCGTGGACTGATCCTAGGCGCCGCTTCCGTATTGGGCAAACGAGGATTTTGCATACTGTTGTGCTAATTTCTCACTCCGTAACAGCCTTAAACGGCATCTATGCAAACTATTAGTGAGGTTGCTGTACATGCGCAGGAAGATACCCAGCACTGCCGCGCTGATCAGTTTCGAAGCGGCAGCCCGCCACGAGAGCTTTACCAAGGCTGCTCAAGAACTATCGCTGACCCAAGGAGCGATATGCCGACAGATCGCCAGCCTGGAAGAGTTCCTCAGCGTTGAACTGTTCCGACGCTCGCGACGCGGAGTGAAGCTGACCGAGGCAGGGCTTTCCTACAGCCGACGCGTCGCAACACAACTGGATGCCGTTGAACGAGACACGCTGTCGGTGATGGGCCAGCAGGGCGCTAATGTCATCGAACTGGCGGTTGTGCCAACCTTCGGTACTCAATGGCTGTTGCCACGGCTCAAGGACTTCCAGCAGCAACACCCGGAAGTCACGGTCAATCTGACCAACCGCACGCGACCCTTTCTGTTTGCCGACACCGACTTTGACGCCGCGATCTACTTTGGTGACGCCGACTGGTCCGGCACCGAATCCCACAGGCTGATGGGCGAGAATCCGATGCCGGTGTGCAGCCCGGCATTACTCGGGGATCGCACACAGCTGCCCGCCGAAGTGATTGCCGACCTGCCGCTACTGCAACAGACCACGCGCCCTTACGCCTGGCGCCAGTGGTTCGACTCACAGCACCTTAATGTCCCCCGCGACATGACAGGTCCGCGTTACGAGCTATTCTCCATGCTGGCTCAGGCAGCGATGCATGACATGGGTATCGCATTGATCCCACCGTTCCTGATTCAGCGTGAGCTGGCGGAGAAACGACTGGTGATTGCCAACCCTCAGGCCCTGTCGAGCATCAAGGCCTATTACCTGATGATTCCTGACCGAAAGGTCGAATCAGCCTCTTTACGCGCATTTCGCGATTGGCTGGTTAACCAGGCACATAGCTACAACCTAGAAGGGCAGGGCTTATACGCTATTAGCTGACCTCGTAGTCAGCAAAATTAAAGCACTACAGATATAACTTATTGTCGCATTTAAGCAGACTGTATCCACGGGAGGCACAATCGTCCCACAAGCGCCTAACGGCGTGGCTTTGAGGTTCTGATTCAAAGCAATACTGCGTCATTCACAGCGCCGATGTGTAAACTCTCGAATTTCGGCAGAAATCCTTACAAGACACGGCCTACAAGGGATTGAGGCGGTCACTTGCGACATTCGGTCACAGGGTGACTTGTAGTTAATTTTCCGTCACCCGTCATAATCCCTTGAAGGCCACAAAGTTCGCCTGCAAAATGCCGCGCCCCGCCCGAAATACGGCGGGATCGTGCTGATCGGCCGCCCCAGCCGCACCCTCCGCAGTGCGCTGGCCTTCTAAGAAAGATCGAAAGCAATAAGATCAAGCAGGAGATTTGACGTGCACATTGGTGTTCCTCTCGAAACCCAGACCGGTGAAACGCGGGTTGCTGCAACCCCGGAAACCATCAAGAAGCTGATCGGCCAGGGTCATAAAGTCACTGTGCAAAGCGGCGCCGGCATTAATGCCAGTGTTGTCGACAGTGCTTATGAAGCGGCAGGCGCAATGATTGGCAGCGCCAACGATGCATTTGGCGCAGAGCTGATTCTCAAGGTCGTCGCACCCAGTGACAGCGAACTGACCCTGATCAAAAGCGGCACCGTGCTGGTTGGCATGCTCAACCCGTTCAGCAATGAAACCATTGCCAAACTGGCCGAGTGCGGCATTACCGCGTTCTCCCTGGAAGCGGCGCCGCGCACCTCCCGCGCGCAGAGCCTTGATGTGCTGTCCTCGCAAGCCAACATTGCCGGCTATAAAGCCGTGTTGTTGGCCGCCCATCACTATCCGCGCTTCATGCCGATGCTGATGACGGCTGCAGGCACCGTGAAGGCCGCTCGCGTGCTGATCCTCGGCGCCGGTGTGGCTGGCTTGCAGGCGATCGCCACCGCCAAGCGTCTGGGCGCGGTGATTGAAGCGTCCGACGTGCGTCCGGCCGTGAAGGAACAGATCGAATCCCTCGGCGCCAAGTTCGTCGACGTCCCGTACGAGACCGATGAAGAGCGTGAATGTGCCGTCGGTGTCGGCGGTTACGCACGCCCCATGCCGGCCAGCTGGATGCAACGTCAGGCCCTGGCCGTGCACGAGCGCGCCAAGCAAGCCGACATCGTCATCACCACCGCACTGATTCCCGGCCGCAAGGCACCGGTTTTGCTCAGCGCTGAAACCGTTGCGCAAATGAAACCAGGTTCGGTGGTCATCGACCTGGCCGCTGCGCAGGGCGGCAACTGCCCGCTGACCGTGGCCGACCAGGTGATCGTCGCTCATGGCGTGACTATCGCCGGCCCGACCAACCTGGCAGCACAGGTTGGTGCAGACGCCTCGGCGCTGTACGCCCGCAACCTGCTGGACTTCCTGAAGCTGGTCTTCACACCCGAAGGCCAATTCCAGATCAACCTAGAAGACGACATCGTCGCCGCGTGCCTGATGTGCCGCGACGGCCAAGTCATCCGCAAAAACGCCTAAGCAGGGATTCAGACGATGGAAGAGCTTATCTCCCCCGGTATCTACAACCTGATCATCTTCGTGCTGGCGATCTATGTCGGTTATCACGTGGTCTGGAACGTTACACCCGCGCTGCACACACCACTGATGGCGGTCACCAACGCCATTTCGGCAATCGTGATCGTCGGCGCCATGCTGGCGGCGGCGCTGACCGTGACCCCACTGGGCAAGACCATGGGCACCCTCGCTGTGGCTTTGGCTGCAGTCAACGTGTTCGGTGGTTTCCTGGTAACCCGCAGAATGCTTGAGATGTTCAAGAAAAAAGCCCCGAAAGCCGTAAAAGAAGAGGCGCCCAAGTAATGAGCATGAACCTCGTAACGACGCTCTACTTGATCGCGTCGATCTGCTTCATCCAGGCCCTGAAGGGTCTGTCGCACCCGACCTCGTCGCGGCGCGGCAATGTGTACGGCATGCTCGGCATGGCGCTGGCCATCGTCACCACCGTCGGCCTGGTGTTCAAACTCGGCTCCGAGCTGGCTACTGCCGGTATCGGCTACGTGATCGTCGGCCTGCTGATCGGCGGCACCGCCGGTTCGATCATGGCCAAACGCGTTGAAATGACCAAGATGCCGGAACTGGTCGCCTTTATGCACAGCATGATCGGTATGGCCGCCGTGTTCATCGCCATCGCCGCCGTGGTCGAGCCGCAGTCGCTGGGCATCGTCAAACACCTCGGTGATTCAATTCCGGCGGGTAACCGTCTGGAGTTGTTCCTCGGTGCGGCCATCGGTGCCATTACCTTCTCCGGCTCGGTGATCGCGTTTGGCAAGCTGTCGGGCAAGTACAAGTTCCGCCTGTTCCAGGGCGCACCGGTACAGTTCGGCGGTCAGCACAAACTGAACCTGCTGCTGGGTCTGGCGACACTGGGCCTGGGCATCACCTTCATGTCGACCGGTAACCTCGGCGCCTTCGCCCTGATGCTGGCCCTGGCCTTCGTGCTGGGCGTGCTGATCATCATCCCGATCGGTGGCGCCGACATGCCGGTCGTGGTGTCGATGCTCAACAGCTACTCCGGCTGGGCAGCGGCGGGGATCGGCTTCTCGCTGAACAACTCGATGCTGATCATTGCAGGTTCTCTGGTCGGTTCGTCCGGTGCGATCCTCTCGTACATCATGTGCAAGGCGATGAACCGTTCGTTCTTCAACGTACTGCTCGGTGGCTTCGGCAACAATGCCGACGCAGCTGGCCCGGCGGGCTTGAAAGAAGCCCGCCCGGTGAAATCCGGCTCGGCCGATGACGCAACCTTCCTGCTGACCAACGCCGACACCGTGATCATCGTTCCGGGCTACGGCCTGGCAGTAGCACGGGCGCAGCACGCGCTTAAAGAGTTGACCGAGAAGCTGACCCACCGTGGCGTGACCGTGAAGTATGCGATCCACCCGGTTGCCGGTCGTATGCCCGGCCACATGAACGTGCTGTTGGCCGAGGCTGAAGTGCCTTACGACCAGGTGTTCGAGATGGAAGACATCAACTCCGAGTTCGGTCAAGCCGACGTGGTGCTGGTGCTCGGCGCCAACGACGTGGTCAACCCGGCAGCGAAGAACGATCCGAAATCGCCAATCGCCGGCATGCCGATTCTCGAAGCCTTCAAGGCCAAGACCATCATCGTCAACAAGCGCTCGATGGCCAGCGGCTATGCCGGTCTGGACAACGAACTGTTCTACCTGGACAAAACCATGATGGTCTTCGGCGACGCCAAGAAGGTCATCGAAGACATGGTTAAAGCCGTCGAGTAAAGACTGCGCAAGCAGCAAGACCCAAAACCCCGGCCTTTAATAGGCTGGGGTTTTTTATTGCCTGCAGAAAACCGACCAAAGGCTCTAAATCAGGGGCCAGCATTCGACCATGGTCGCGGGGCTATTTTTTTTGAAATCACTAGACTGCGTATCTTGCTTCCGTTGCCCGAGATAACAATCCATGTACCGTGATCGTATCCGCTTGCCTTCGTTGTTGGATAAGGTAATGAGCGCCGCTGACGCTGCCGCTCTGATTCAGGACGGCATGACCGTCGGCATGAGCGGGTTCACCCGCGCCGGCGAAGCCAAAGCCGTGCCCCACGCACTGGCCGAACGCGCCAAAGTCACGCCGCTGAAGATCAGCCTGATGACCGGCGCCAGCCTGGGCAACGACCTCGACAAACAGCTGACCGAAGCCGGCGTGCTGGCCCGCCGTATGCCGTTTCAGGTCGACAGCACACTGCGCAAGGCGATCAACGCCGGCGAGGTGATGTTCATTGACCAGCACCTGTCGGAAACCGTGGAACAACTGCGCAACCAGCAGCTCAAGCTGCCGGACATCGCGGTGATTGAAGCAGTCGCTATCACAGAGCTTGGCCATATCGTGCCAACCACCTCGGTCGGCAACTCGGCCAGCTTCGCGATTTTCGCCAAACAGGTGATCGTCGAGATCAACCTGGCGCACAACCCGAACCTGGAAGGTCTGCACGACATCTATATCCCGACCTACCGTCCGACCCGCACGCCGATTCCGCTGGTCAAGGTTGACGACCGCATCGGCAGCACCGCGATCCCGATACCGCCGGAAAAGATCGTCGCCATCGTCATCACTAATCAGTCCGACTCGCCGTCCACGGTGTTGCCGCCGGACAGCGACACTCAGGCCATCGCCGATCACCTGATCGACTTCTTCAAGCAGGAAGTGGAAGCAGGGCGCATGACCAACAAGCTCGGCCCGCTACAGGCCGGTATCGGCAGTATCGCCAACTCGGTGATGTGCGGCCTGATCGACTCGCCGTTCGAAGACCTGACCATGTACTCCGAAGTCCTGCAGGACTCGACCTTCGACCTGATCGACGCTGGAAAACTGAGCTTCGCCTCAGGTAGCTCGATCACCCTGTCGAGCCGTCGTAATGCCGATGTGTTCGGCAACCTGGATCGCTACAAGGACAAACTGGTGCTGCGCCCGCAGGAGATCTCCAACCACCCTGAAGTGGTTCGTCGCCTGGGCATCATCGGTATCAACACAGCGCTGGAGTTCGACCTGTACGGCAACGTCAATTCCACCCACGTCTGCGGTACCCGGATGATGAATGGCATCGGTGGTTCCGGCGACTTTGCCCGCAACGCGCACCTGGCGGTCTTTGTCACCAAGTCGATTGCCAAGGGCGGGGCGATTTCCAGTGTGGTGCCGATGGTCAGCCACGTTGACCACACCGAGCATGACGTCGACATCCTCGTTACCGAGATCGGCCTTGCCGACTTGCGTGGCCTGGCGCCACGGGAGCGGGCACGAGTGGTGATCGACAACTGCGTGCACCCGGACTACCGCGAAGCACTGAATTCCTACTTCGAGGCGGCCTGCGCCGTCGGCGGACACACCCCGCACATCCTGCGCGATGCCCTCAGTTGGCACATGAACCTGGAAGAAACCGGCAGAATGCTCGCCGTGTGATTGATACAGATGGCAGCTGACGCAAACACAATTCCGTCAGCTCGCCACTGCCAATCCAATATCCTTCAAAAACTGTACTGCTGTACCGGTCATTTCCTACCGTAATTGCCTACATATCCGAGTCAAACAACCAAAAATGCACCATTAAAGTGCCGACAGGTACAGTTGCCTCGTTTTCGAGCAGTACAGCACCTATTAACAGTTAACTGGTCCCTCACAATACAGGTGAACTGTATCTAGAGAGACTGGCCAAACGAGAGGATCATTGGCATCAGTTAAACCACTACCTAATCCCGCCATAAGCGGAAGGATGTCAACCATGGAACGTACACTCAGTTCCGAAATGTTCTTCGAAGACAACGCTGTAAAAACCCAGGCTTCCATGCCTCTTCGCGTTATCGCCAACCTGATGCTGTGGCAGCGCCGCATCTCCAGCCGCCACCAACTGGCTCGTCTGGATTCGCGTCTGCTGGCTGACGCAGGGATTAGCGAAGCACAACGCTACGAAGAGCTGAGCAAGCCGTTCTGGCGCTAAGTTAGCGTCGCTGGCCCTGACCCACCGGGTCCACCGCCAGCACCCCGAATTGCACACACAAAACCCGTCGTGGGAAACCACGACGGGTTTTGTCGTTTCAGGGCGGAAAAACAGCTGGTACAGAAGGGCAGTCGCATGACAGGTACAGTTTCAATAAATACTTAACTGAGCCAGTACAATTTAATGCTGGTGTAACTGCTCTAGCGACGGCGAAGCGACCAACATGGTGTCCCAAGGCTGCTCAATCAGCCTGTTCGCGAGGAATACACCATGAGTCGGTTACTTGATATTTCGCTCCCGCGTACTCGTCGGCCATCTTTACTCAAGCTGATGGCCCGGCTGATCGCCGCGACCGGTCAAAGCATGGAAAGAGCACGCACCCGCCGCCAGCTGGCGCAACTTAATGAACAGCAGCTGTCTGACATAGGTATCAGCCATTCTGATCGACTGGTCGAACTGGACAAACCTTTTTGGCGCTAACGTGTCTAGATGGGGTGACAGGGCTATTCGAACGGTTGGCCAACGGCCTAATATCCGAAGACAACGTGGCGAGCCCTGCGCAGGGTACGTCTGATCTCTCAGACGTTACGCATCACGCAGTGGCTGCCCGACGTTATTCTTGGCGTCACTATTTATGGTTTATTCACAGGAGTTACCCCATGTCCCGTCTTCGTCTGCTCAGCGCTGCAGCACTGCTGGCCGTGGCTGCCAATTCGCATGCCTCCAGCTTCATTATCACCACTGACACTGTCGTCGGTGCACTCAAGGACAGCTCCGACGCCACAACCAACCTCTCGTCTTCGCTGCGGGACAAGAAGATCGTTCGCGCCGCCCGTGATGATGCTGCCAGTTTCGTGGCCAGCGAAGGCGCCATCCGTGGCGTCCGACTGGAAAGTGCTCTCGACTACATCCACACACAGGCTCCACAGCTGAAAGCCACTGACACACAGCTGGCCCAAGCCATCCTGGCCATCTGATCGACGTCGGAAAACGGGGCTCTCACAATGGGCCCCGTTTCTTCAGCACTGGCTCTGGCCCGGGCATTACGCTAGCCTTTTGGCTCGTTTCCAGCCGTCGAGTCTCATGCCTTTTCTTTCAAAACCATTTATCACATCCCTGTTTATCACTGCCTGCTGGATCAGCCCGGCCCATGCTCTGGACCTGTCTACGCAGAACCTCGTCGTCACCACTTATGTGACAAGCAAGGTGACCTCCGCGCCCTTCGACCATAAACTGCTGCTCGCCGCCCACGATGATGCTGCGGCATTCATTGCCAGTGATGGTCAACTGCGAGGAGCACAACTGGAGTCCGCGCTGGTTTACCTGCGTCAGACCCAGCCAAAACTTCATGCCAGCGACCTTGAACTGGCACAGGCAATTCTCGTCCAATAGTTATCCCGTTCTTCCGGAGTCGTTCCATGCGTAGCCCGCTGATTGCTGCCACCCTCGGCCTGTTGCTGTTGGCCGACGTGGCCCAGGCACACACCCTGGAAGCCACCAGTAATATGATCATCCGTGCCTCCCGGCGCACACTCGATTTCACCTCCGACACCACCACCTCGATTCGTGACCTGAAAGTCGTGCGCGAAGCCCATGATGACGCGGCCAGTTTTGTCGCCAGCAATGGCGATATCCGTGGTGCACATCTGGAAGCTGCCTTCGACACCTTGCGCACCCGCGTGCCGGAAGCCCGCGACGCCAGTGATCAGGTACTCGCCGAAGCCATCCTCGCACTGTGAAGACACTAGCCGCCTGGCTGATGGCCGGGGCCGTATTGCTGCTTTGCAGCGCGGCTCAGGCCAGCCTACAACTAAACCTCAAGACCGACGGTCTGAGCCCGGCAGAACAGCAGGCCAGCCAGGCACTGCTGGATGAAGCGATGCAGGCTTTGCCGCCGCGTTTCATCGAGCAACTGGACCGCCGGATTGATGTTGGCTGGACCGACGAAATGCCCGGCAACGCCTACGGAGAGGCGTCTCTGGTGTCTGAAGTGGACCTCAATCGCAACCTGCTGGCCAGCCTCACCGATGGCAGCGCCGCGACGAAAAAAACCAATCGCCCCCACGGCACCGTCCGCCGCGAAATGCTCGCGACAGTGCTGCATGAACTCACGCATATTTATGACCGCGCGCGCTTGTGGACAAGTGCCGAGCGCTTGCTGATCCAGCGCTGTACGCGACAGAACAACAGCTCGGGCCTGATCGGCATTCCCGATCAATGCCGTGGCCAGATTGACCGTCGTTTCACCCTGAGCGATGACCCGCGCTTGCTGGACCTTGCCGGCTGGCCGCAATACGTCGGCCGACGCGGTGAACGCGAACAGCACAATCGACAAATCTCCCGCAGCCCGGACCTCTACGAGACGAGCAGCCCCAAGGAATTCGTCGCGGTCAACATGGAGTACTTCCTCCTCGACCCGAGTTACGCCTGCCGCCGCCCGGCACTGTACCGTTATTACCAGGAACACTTTGGCTGGGCTCCGCCGGCCAAAGACACGTGCGCCACGTCCTTCGCCTTCCTGAACGCCGGCAACGACTTCGCCAAACAACCGCTGGGCCAGGTCGATCCGGAGCGGGTCTACTCCGTCGATTACCTGCTGGCCGAAGCCAACCAGAATCTGGTCAGCCGCTGGGGTCACAGCATGTTGCGGCTGGTGATCTGTGCACCCGGTCGCCCACGCGGGCCGGACTGTCGACTGGATCTGGAGTATTCCCTGGTGCTGTCCTACCGCGCCTTTGTCGGTGACGTACAACTGTCGAGCTGGGATGGTCTGGTCGGGAAGTACCCGTCGCGCCTCTTCGTGTTGCCGCTGTCACAAGTCATCGACGAATACACCAAAACCGAACTGCGCAGCCTCGCCTCCGTGCCGCTCAATCTGTCACGCAACGAAATTTCAGAAGTCGTCGAACACGCCGCCGAGATGCACTGGAGCTACGACGGCAACTATTTCTTCCTGTCCAACAACTGTGCGGTCGAGAGCCTGAAGCTGCTGCGCAGTGGCAGTAATAATCCACAGCTGGTCGGCCTGGACAGCATCATGCCCAACGGCTTGCTGGAGCTACTCAAGTCCCGTGGACTGGCGAACACCAGCGTGCTCGACGATCCGCGTGAGGCTCTGCGCCTGGGCTATCGCTTCGACTCGTTCCGCGATCGCTATCAAGCGATGTTCGAGGTGCTGAAAAAGCGCCTGCCGATCAAACAGGACAAGGTCGAAGACTGGATGGCGTTGACTGCCGCAGAGCGTCGCCCATGGTTTCAGCAGGCCGATCTGCGCACCAGCGCGGCTCTGCTGCTGCTGGAGCAAGCCAGTTTCCGCCAGCAATTGCTGCTGGCCCAAAATGAAGTGAAGCAACGTTACCTGGATGCCCGCGAGCTGAAAAACGGCGGCATGGACCAGGCCAATCAGACCTTGAAGCAGATTCTTGCCAACAGCGGTTTCCTCAGTCGTCCGGCAGAACTGCTCGACAGGGGCGGGTACGGCCTGCCACAGCCTAATGAATGGAAACGCCTGGAGTCGGAAAGTAGCTCTCGGCAAAAGAAATTGCAGGTGTTGACCGGCGATCTGGATAAAGAGGTCAGGGCGCTGCTTGAGCCAGGCCGAGCCGCCGAGATCGCGGCGAATGAGGCCAACATCAAACAGCTGGGCGAACACCTGCGAGCCTTGCATAAGGCGGCCGGTGGGCTGGAGTTGCCTTAAGTCAAAAGATCGCAGCCTGCGGCAGCTCCTACGTCGATCACCCGTAGGAGCTGCCGCAGGCTGCGATCTTTTGACCTTACAAATTTAGCCGCGTCCACCCACCTTGAACATCTCGTCCGGTGTTTGCCCAGCGAAAGCTGGCTGAAAGGTTTGCCGATTAGGATCGCCCGCACTGCCGGCAACAGACCGGTTGGCCAAACGAATGTCGCAACGTTCGCCCGGCCCAATTAACAACAACAATGGTGATTCTGATGTCCGCTCGTACCCGCCTGTTTGCCCCGACTCCCCCCGTACGCCTCGTGCTTTCCGTTCTGCGCTGACCCCATCCGGTTCGCCATTCCCTAGCCGCGCTACGCCTGGAGTATTCCCATGCTGACTTTCCTTGGCTTTGCCATGGTCATCACGTTCATGTACCTGATCATGACCAAGCGCCTGTCCGCGCTGATCGCTCTGATCATCGTTCCGATCCTGTTCGCCCTGTTCGGTGGCTTTGCGCCGAAGATCGGCCCGATGATGCTCGAAGGCATCACCAAGCTGGCCCCGACCGGGGTGATGCTGATGTTCGCCATCCTCTATTTCGCCTTGATGATCGATTCCGGCCTGTTTGACCCGGCCGTGCGCAAGATCCTCAAGCTCGTCAAGGGTGACCCGCTGAAGGTTTCCGTCGGCACCGCCGTGCTGGCCCTGGTGGTGTCCATGGACGGTGACGGCGCCACCACCTACATGATCTGCGTGGCCGCCATGCTGCCGCTGTACAGCCGCATCGGCATGAGTCCGCGGATCATGGCCGGCCTGATCATCCTCGCCGGTGGCGTGATGAACATGACCCCATGGGGCGGCCCGACCGCGCGTGCCGCCAGTGCGCTGCATGTCGACCCGTCGGACATCTTCGTGCCGATGATCCCGGCGATGCTCGCCGGTGTGGTGGCAATCCTGGCGATTGCCTACCTGTACGGTAAACGTGAGCGTGCGCGTCTGGGTGAATTGCACCTGGTGGGCGATGAAATCGACCACAGCGAAATCAGCGTTTCGCAGTTCCCGGATGCTCGCCGTCCGAAGCTGATCTGGTTCAACGGCGCCCTGACCCTTGCCCTGATGTGTGCGTTGATCGCCGGCCTGCTGCCACTGCCGGTACTGTTCATGGTCGCGTTCAGTATCGCGATGATCGTTAACTACCCATGCCTGCAACAGCAAAAAGACCGCGTGGCAGCCCACGCTGGTAGCGTGTTGTCGGTGGTCGGGCTGATTTTCGCCGCCGGTATCTTCACCGGTATCCTGACCGGCACCGGCATGGTCGATGCGATGTCGAAAAGTCTGCTGGCCGTGATCCCGGACTTCCTGGGCCCGTACCTGGCCGTGATCACCGCACTGGCGAGCATGCCGTTCACCTTTTTCATGTCCAACGATGCGTTTTATTACGGTGTATTGCCGGTTCTGGCCGAAGCCGCCAGCCACTACGGCATCACCGCGGTGGAGATGGCACGTGCCTCGATCGTTGGCCAACCCGTCCACTTGCTGAGCCCGCTGGTCCCGTCTACATACTTGCTGGTGGCGCTGGCCGGGATCGAGTTCGGTGACCACCAACGCTTTACCCTGAAGTGGGCAGTACTGGTCTGCATGTGCATACTCGTCGCTGCATTGCTGATGGGGATTTTCCCGCTGTTCAGCACCTTGTAACGGCATCAACTCACCGCGCCGCCAGCTAAATGCTGGCGGCGTGGTTTAACACTCGCTCAAAGGAATACACATGGAATGGCTGACCAACCCTGAAATCTGGGTTGCCTTCTTCACGCTGACCGCCCTGGAAATCGTTCTGGGCATCGACAACATCATCATGATCTCGATCCTCGTCAGCCGCATGCCCAAGCACATGCAGGCACGTACCCGGATCTTCGGTCTGGCGCTGGCCATGATCACGCGGATCCTCTTGCTGCTGTCGATCACCTGGGTCATGCGTCTGACCGCCGACTTGTTCGTGCTCTTCGGTCAGGGTATTTCCGGGCGAGACCTGATCCTGTTCTTCGGTGGTCTGTTCCTGCTGTGGAAAAGCTCCCAGGAGATGTTTCACGCACTGGAAGGTGAAGACGAAACTGACGATGGGCCAAGCGGCAAGGGCGGCAACTTCCTTTACACCATCATCCAGATCGCGATCATCGACATCGTGTTCTCTCTGGACTCGGTTATCACTGCGGTCGGCATGGTGTCCCATGTTCCGGTCATGGTGGCTGCGATCATCGTTGCGGTACTGGTGATGATGATGGCCTCGGGCAAGATCAGCGAGTTCATCGACAAGCACCCGTCGCTGAAAATGCTCGCACTGTCGTTCCTGCTGGTGGTGGGTACCGTACTGATCGCCGAAGCCTTCGGTGTGCATGTACCAAAAGGCTACGTCTACTTCGCCATGGCGTTCTCGCTGGCCGTGGAAGCGATCAACATCAAGATGCGCACCGCGATCGCGAAAAAGAAGAAACAACAGGAGCCAGTGAAACTGCGCAAGGACATCCCGGGTCAATAACCCGAATGCGCTGAAGAAGAAGGGGCTTTCGAGCCCCTTTTTCACGTCTGCATGAAGCTGTCTCCATGACAGCTTTGTTTCAATCGACTCTTTAGCTATGCGATGCTGGCGCCCAGACCGTTAGCCAACTACAGCTTAAGTACAGAACGTAGAACGTAGCGGCACCGTCAACTTGCTCCATTGGGGCGCTATTCATTCAGGGGGCCCAGTATGCTGACCCTGCTCAATTTACTGTCTGCGGTAGCCTTGCTGATTTGGGGCACGCACATTGTCCGAACCGGCATCCTGCGGGTCTACGGTTCGAACCTGCGCCATGTCATTGGCCAGAACATGTCCAAACGCTGGCTGGCCTTCATCGCCGGGATTCTCGTCACCGCCATGGTCCAGAGCAGCAACGCCACGGCGATGCTGGTGACCTCGTTTGTCGGCCAGGGTTTGATGGCACTGACGCCCGCCCTGGCGACCATGCTCGGCGCCGACGTCGGTACCGCTCTGATGGCGCGGGTCCTGACCCTCGATTTGTCATGGCTGTCGCCGCTGCTGATTTTCCTCGGGGTGATTTTCTTTCTCTCACGCAAACAGACGCGTGCGGGCCAGCTCGGCCGGGTCGGCATCGGCCTGGGGCTGATTATTCTCGCGCTGCAACTGATCGTCGAAGCGGCTGATCCGATCACCCACGCTCACGGCGTCAAAGTGCTGTTCGCCTCGCTGACGGGCGACATCCTGCTCGATGCCCTCGTCGGCGCGCTGTTCGCGATGATTTCCTACTCCAGCCTGGCTGCCGTCCTGCTCACTGCTACCCTCGCCGGTGCCGGAGTGATCAGCCTGCCAGTGGCCATCGGTCTGGTGATCGGCGCCAACATCGGCAGCGGTGTCCTGGCGTTCCTCAGCACCAGCATGCAGAACGCCGCCGGGCGTCAGGTGGCGTTGGGCAGCCTGCTGTACAAATTGATCGGTCTGTTGCTGATCATTCCAGTGCTCGGCCCGCTGGTGCACTGGATGGACAAACTCAATTTCCGCCCACAAGGCCTGGTGATCGGCTTTCATCTGCTCTACAACACGGTACGTTGCCTGGTGCTGTTGCCCAGCGTCGGCCCAATGGCCAGGCTCTGTGCCTGGCTGTTGCCGGAGCCTCCGGAAATCAATGGTCAGGCCAAACCACGTCATCTGGACCCGACGGCCCTTGCCACGCCAAGCCTGGCCTTGGCCAACGCCGCCAGGGAAACCCTGCGCATGGGCGACCTGATCGACAACATGCTCGAAGCCATGCTCGATGTGCTGCGTGGCAAGCAAACCGCCGTCACTCAGGAAGTGCGCCGCCTGAGCGATGACGTCGAAGCGCTGTGCAGCGCGATCAAACTCTATCTGGCGCAAATGCCCCGCGAAGACCTCAGCGAACAGGACAGCCGGCGCTGGGCGGAGATCATCGAACTGGCGATCAATCTGAAGCTCGCCTCTGATCTGATCGAACGCATGTTGCGCAAGGTCCAGCAGCAGAAGACCTCGCAACGACGCTCGTTTTCCGAGGTTGGCCTGGAAGAACTGGCCGGGCTGCACCATCAGTTGATCGCCAACCTGCGTCTGGGGCTGTCGGTGTTCCTGAGTGCCGACAAGGAAAGCGCCCGACAACTGCTGCGTGAGAAACGTCGCTTCCGTGCACAGGAAAGACGCCTGGCCCACGCCCATGTCAGCCGCTTGCAACGTAAGATCGTGCAAAGTATCGAAACCAGCTCGCTGCATCTGGAGCTGATTGCCGACATGCGACGCTTGAACTCGCTGTTCTGCGGCAGCGCCTATGTGGTCCTGGAAACCGCCGAAACCGGTGCATTGACCGCCGACGAAATGTCTGACATCACCCATTCACCCTGAACGTCTAGCGTCGAAGGGAGTCACTTAAAAGGCTGAAGGCAAACCTTTGTGCCTGCATTTACCCGCCAGGAAAGTTGTTATGCGTTGTCTGTTGTTCGCGTGTCTGCTGTTGGGTTCCACCTGCTCGTTTGCCCTGGATCGCTTTCAGGTCGAAGGTTACAGGCTGCCCAACGGCCTGCAATTACTGCTCAAGCCCGGCAGCGAACGCGGTCATGTGGCAATTCGTCTGGTGGTGGGTGTTGGCCTCGACGACTTCGCCTGCGCCGACAAAGAGCTGCCACACCTGCTTGAACATTTGCTGTTCAGCGGCATCGACGCCAGCGGCGAAGGCGGGCTCGAGGAGCGCATGCAGGCGCTGGGCGGCGAATGGAACGCCTACACCAGTAACGCCGACACCACATTCGTCATCGAAGCCCCGGCAAACAATCAACGCAAAGTCCTCGACCTGTTGTTGGCGCTGCTGACCCAAACCCGAATCGACGACAACGCAATCAGCGCGGCCAAACAGGTGGTCGAACGCGAAGACGGCGGCCATTACTCCCACTTGCAGCGCTGGCTCGACCGCCAGGACCTGGGCCATACAGCAAGCAATCAGCTGGCGGTAGAACTGGGCCTGAAGTGCCCGGAACGCGCCCAGGTAGAGCACCTGACCCGCGAACAACTGGAGAAGCTGCGCAAGGAGTGGTACGCACCGAACAACATGACGCTGATTATTGTCGGCGAGCTCGATCGCCTGCTGCCGGCGTATCTGGAGCGCACCTATGGCGAGCTCAAAGCCATCGAACCCACCGAACACATGCCGCTGCCGGAAATCCAGCACCCGGCGCTCGACGAACGCAATCTGATCCACGGCTGGGTCGGTGGTGGCGCCAAACTGCACTGGTTGTTCCCGGAGCCGGCGCTCGACGATCAGTACGACGAGACGTTCGACCTGCTCAAGGACTACCTCGACTGGGCGCTTTACCGTCAGCTGCGCCTGGCACACGGGTTGTCCTACGGGCCTTGGGCGGAACGCGAAGTGTTCGGGGGCGTCGGTTTCCTCAGCCTGAACGCCGACCTGGAACGCGATGATCTGCCGCAAGCGCAGCAGGTACTCGAGGATCTGAAAGCCGATCTGCTCAAGAACGGCCTCGACCCCGCTGGCTTCGAGCGCCTGAAACAGGCCGCCATCGCCCGACAGGCCTGGGCCGTGCAAGGCAACAGCGGGCTGGCCGACTATTACTGGAGTGCCATCGGTGACTATGAGGACGGACATTTCGACGACCCGGCCAAACGCCTGCAAGCAGTCACTCTGGACCAGGCCAACCAAGCCCTGCACAAACTGCTCGAAGAGCAGGGTTACATTCGAATCGAGAAGCCACTGCTCAGTTATGACGAAGTGCTGT
Source organism: Pseudomonas sp. GW822-FHT06B12 (assembly GCF_058799675.1). Lineage (NCBI taxonomy): Bacteria > Pseudomonadati > Pseudomonadota > Gammaproteobacteria > Pseudomonadales > Pseudomonadaceae > Pseudomonas > Pseudomonas sp. GW822-FHT06B12. The sequence continues at coordinate 482,425 of NZ_JBXALR010000004.1, read as the reverse complement.
GGTTGCTGGGCGGGGTGCTGGGGTTGATGGCGCTGATGGGCTGGCGTATTCACCACAAGAAGTGAAAACACCACAATCTCCGTAGCAGCTGGCGCAGCCTGCGTTCGGCTGCTACGGGATTGCATATCGCCTGATGCTTTCTCGCAACATCAGAGTGCCAGCGGTATCCTGTCGGGGTTTTTCCCCACGACCATTGCGAACCGCCGAATGCCTATCCTGACCCTTTACGTACAGCGCATCCTCGAACTGATGAAGCGCTATCCTGGGGTCATTGCGCTCGGTGGTTTCATCTCGGGGGTCGGCAGTTTCATTCTGGTCGACCGCCAACAAAGTCTGGCGACCTGGATTGCGATCATCATGCTGATCAGCTGGGTCTGGCTGATGCTGGAAAACAGCCTGACAGAGCTGTTCGCCAAAGTTTTCAAGCGCGAAATCCCACAGCCGCTGCTGCGCTACGCGACGCAGATGATCCATCAGGAAAGTCTGTTTTTCGTCCTGCCATTCTTTTTCATCACCACCACCTGGAACAGTGGGCAACTGGTGTTCACCGGACTGCTTGGGGCGGTGGCGCTGATTTCGATCACCGACCCGCTGTATTACAAATGGCTGGCACCGCGCCGTTGGCTGTTTCTGGCAATGCACACCCTGACCCTGTTCGCTGCACTGCTGACCGCATTGCCGATCATCCTGAACCTGACCACCGCGCAGAGCTTCAAATTGGCACTGGGCACCGCCATGCTGCTGTCCTTTCCGAGCCTGGCGTCGATCTTTCCGATTCGCACGATCCGCGGCGGTCTGAGCGTACTCGGCATCACCCTCGCCATCGGCTGCGCCGGCTGGTTGCTGCGCTCCTGGGTACCACCGGCCACCCTGTGGATGACCGAAGTGGCGATCAGCACGCAACTGCAGGACCGTACGCCCGGCGACAGCCTAAGAAAAGTCAGCGCCGCCGAGCTGCGCCGCGACGGTCTGTACGCCTACACCGCGATTAACGCACCGCGCGGGCTGGACGAGCGGATTTATCACGTCTGGCAATTCAACGGCACAGAAGTCGACCGCATCGCTCTGGATATCCATGGCGGACGCAAGGAAGGCTACCGGGCCTGGACCCATAAACAGAACTTCCCCGCCAACCCGGTCGGCGACTGGCAGGTGCGGGTGCTGACTGAAGACGGCCAGGTGATTGGTGTCCTGCGTTTTGATGTGACCGACTCAGGTCAAAACGGTAATACGCCGAGCGAGGCAAAATAACCGGGATCGTGCTATTACGTAGCACTGCGGATCAGCCAAACAAGCTCGGAGATTATGACCAGCAGCATGATGGCCGGCAGTGCCCAACTCGATACTTCGAACACCCCAGCACAATTGCGGGTCACGGGGGACTGGACGCTCGCCCACTACGCCGACCTCAAGCGCCTGAGCGACTCTCTCAAAGGCCAGTACGACGACCGCACACCCATCAACCTCAATGGTCTCGGCGCACTCGACACCGCCGGTGCCTCGCTGTTGGTCGAGCTGCTCGGTGCCGAGCGCCTCGGCAAGTCCGCCGAACACCCCGATTGCAGCCTGTCCGCAGCCGACCGCGCGCTGCTGCAAACGGTCTATTGCTCGCTGACCGACTTCTGCGTCCCCGTCAAAGAACCCGAAATCAGTGTCGGCATTCAACTGCTGACGCGCATCGGGCGCGCGGTTGATGCGATCTGGCAGGACACCCTGCAACTGTTGGGGTTTGTCGGGCTGATTCTTGAAACCATCGCTCGCAGCCTGTTTCGCCCCAAGCGCTGGCGGATCACGCCAATGGTCGCGCACATCGAACAAACCGGCCTCGACGCCGCCCCCATCGTCGCCTTGCTGACTTTCATGGTGGGCGCGGTGGTGGCCTTCCTCGGTGCCACGGTGCTTGCCAGTTTTGGCGCGAGCATTTTTACCGTGGACCTGGTGGCGTTTTCCTTCCTGCGCGAATTTGGTGTGCTGCTGACCGCAATCCTGATGGCTGGGCGCACCGCCAGTGCCTTCACCGCGCAAATCGGCTCGATGAAGGCCAACGAAGAAATCGACGCGATCCGTACCTTGGGCCTCGACCCGATGGAGCTGCTGGTGGTGCCACGGGTGTTGGCATTGCTGGTGGCGCTGCCGATGTTGACGTTTCTGGCGATGCTCTCGGGGATTGTCGGAGGCGGGGTGGTCTGCGCAATATCGCTAGGCATCTCGCCGGCGATGTTCCTCTCTTTGCTGCAATCGGACATCGGCGTTCAACATTTTCTGGTCGGCATGGTCAAAGCACCAATCTTCGCTTTTTTGATCGCCTCCATTGGCTGTCTAGAAGGCTTCAAGGTCAGTGGCAGCGCTGAATCCGTTGGCGCCCACACCACGTCCAGCGTGGTGCAGTCGATTTTCGTGGTGATCGTGCTCGATGCGGTCGCCGCGTTGTTCTTTATGGAGATGGGCTGGTGAGTCGTTTACCCCGTGCGCCCTCCGAGGCGGTGATCGAAGTTCGTGGGCTGTGCAATCGCTTCGGCCGCCAGAGCGTGCATGAAAACCTCGACCTGGATTTGTACAAGGGCGAGATTCTCGCCGTGGTCGGCGGTTCCGGCAGCGGCAAGTCGGTGTTGCTGCGCAGCATTGTCGGCCTGCGCCGGCCCAGTGAAGGCGTGGTGAAGGTATTTGGCAAGAACCTGCCGAGCCTGTCGGAGCATGAGCGCTCGATGGTGGAGCGACGCTTCGGCGTCCTGTTTCAGAAAGGCGCGCTGTTCTCTTCGCTGACCGTGACCGAAAACGTCGCCCTGCCATTGATTGAACACGCCGGTCTGAGCCGTGCGGACGCCGAACATCTGGCGGCGGTGAAACTGGCCCTGGCCGGTCTGCCGCTGTCGGCTGCCGACAAGTACCCGGCGTCGCTGTCCGGCGGCATGATCAAACGCGCGGCGCTGGCCCGCGCCCTGGCGCTGGACCCGGACATTCTGTTCCTCGATGAGCCGACCGCCGGCCTTGATCCAATCGGCGCCGCGGCGTTCGATCAACTGATCCTGACGCTGCGCGATGCATTGGGATTGAGCGTTTTCCTGGTTACCCACGACCTCGACACGCTGTACACCATCACTGATCGGGTGGCGGTGCTGGCGCAGAAAAAAGTGCTGGTGGCCGACGCCATCGACACCGTGTCGGAAACCGACGACGCATGGATTCACGAATACTTCCATGGCCCACGCGGCCGCGCGGCGCTTTCAGCCGCTTCACAGCTCAACGAGGTATGACATGGAAACCCGAGCCCACCATGTATTGATCGGCCTGTTCACCGTATTGGTGGTGGCCGGTGCTTTACTGTTCGGTCTGTGGCTGGCCAAGTCCAGCGTCGACACCGCCTTCAAGGACTACGAGGTGGTTTTCAATGAGGCGGTCAGCGGCCTGTCCAAAGGCAGCGCGGTGCAGTACAGCGGGATCAAGGTCGGCGACGTGGTGAGTTTGCGCCTCGACCCCAAAGACCCGCGCCGGGTACTGGCACGCATTCGATTGGGCGGCGATACGCCGATCAAGGAAGACACCCAGGCGAAACTGGCGCTGACCGGTATCACCGGCACCTCGATCATTCAGCTCAGCGGCGGCACCCCGCAAAGCCCGGAGCTGGAAGGCAAGAATGGCAATCTGCCGGAGATCGTCGCTTCGCCATCACCCATCTCGCGGTTGCTGAACAACAGCGATGACCTGATGAGCAGCGTCAACCTGTTGCTGCATAACGCCAACCAGATGTTGTCGCCGGAAAACGTCGATCGGTTGAGCGGCACCCTTGAGAATCTGCAGCAAACCACCGCAAGCGTTGCCGAACAGCGCGGGGATCTGCGCCAGGCGATGCAACAGCTGGCGTCGGTTGGCAAACAGGCGAGCGCCACCCTGGAGCAGACTTCTGCGTTGATGCGTAACGCCAACGGCATGCTCAACGATCAAGGCAAACAGATGTTCGGCAGTGCCGAGCAAGCCATGAAGTCGCTGGAGCAGAGCAGCGCGACCATCAACAGCTTGCTGACAGACAATCAGGATGCGCTGAATAACGGCATGCAGGGGCTCAACGGCCTGGCCCCGGCCATACGTGAGTTGCGCGACACCCTGAGTTCGTTACGCGCCATCTCTCGTCGCCTGGATTCCAACCCCAGCGGTTACTTGCTGGGTGGCGACAAGGATAAGGAGTTCACACCATGAAGCCTGTCTACCGCACCTTCGCCCATTGCTCGCTGTTGGCGAGTTTCGCGCTGACCGGTGCCTGCTCGATATTACCCAAGGCTGACCCGCTGGATGTTTATCGCCTGCCGTCCGTGCCGAGTGCTGCGTCGTCGACGCGTGCCAATCCTGTGCCTTGGTCGCTGCGTCTGGCCAAACCCCAGGCGAGTGACGTGCTCAATAGCGCCAAAATTGCGGTGATCCCTCAAGGCGATCTGATCAGCAGCTACAAGGCTTCGCGCTGGAGCGACCCGACGCCGATCCTGCTGCGCAATCGGCTGCTCGCCGGTTTTGCACAGGACGGTCGCGTGCATCTGCTGAGCACCGACGACAGCAACTTGCAGACGGACCTGGAGCTGGGCGGGAATCTGCAGGCGTTCCAGACGGAATACCAAGGCAACGCCGCGCAAGTGGTCATTAGCCTGGATGCGCTGCTGGTGCGTGGCAATGACCAGCGGATCCTCGCCAGCCGACGCTTCGAAGTGCGCCAGCCATTAAGCGATGTGAAGGTGCCCGCGGTGGTGGCCGGTTTCGGTCAGGCGAGTGATACGCTCACGGCGCAGGTGATTGCGTGGACGGTAGAGCAGGGGCAGAAAAGCGCAACCGTGAAGCCCTGAGGTCCATGTGGGAGCGAGCCTGCTCGCGATGAGGGCATGACAGTAAAAACAATGCTGACTGACCCACCGCTATCGCGAGCAGGCTCGCTCCCACAGGTTTTTCTGGCTCAGCCAAAGAACCAGTAGCAAACCCCAATCGCCCCCAGCACCCCGGCGAGTTCCGCCAGCAGTGCGCAACCTACGGCGTGACGCGCACGTTGAATACTCACCGCCCCGAAGTACACCGCCAGCACATAGAAAGTGGTTTCGGTACTGCCCTGGATGGTCGCCGCCACCAACGCCGGAAAGCTGTCGACACCCTGAGTCTTCATGGTTTCAATCAACATCGCTCGCGCAGCGCTGCCGGAGAAAGGTTTGACCATCGCGGTCGGCAGGGCGTCAACGAAACGCGTGTCCCATCCGGCCCACTGCACCAGATGACGAATCCCGTCCAGACCGAAGTCCAGCGCCCCGGACGCCCGCAATACACCGACCGCACAGAGCATCGCTACCAGATACGGCAGCAGGTTCTTGGCGACGTCAAAGCCTTCTTTGGCGCCTTCGACGAACGCTTCGTAAACCTTGACCTTACGCAGCGCGCCAATCACTAGAAACAGCATGATCATCCCGAACATCGTCAGGTTGCCGAGGATCGATGACAGGCTCGCCAGCGCAGTGGCTGAGAGCGCCGTCAACAGGGCCATGAATCCACCCAGTACCAGCGCACCCGGAATCAGATAGGCCAGCACCACCGGGTCCCACAGCCGCAGACGCTGCATGAACGACACCGACAGCAGGCCGACTACGGTTGAACAACTGGTCGCCAGCAAAATCGGCAGGAACACCAGCGTCGGGTCGGCAGCACCTTGCTGGGCGCGGTACATGAAGATAGTCACGGGCAGCAGAGTCAGGGACGACGCGTTAAGCACCAGGAACAGGATTTGTGCATTGCTCGCGACCGTTGTGCTGGGGTTGAGCTCCTGCAACGCACGCATAGCCTTGAGGCCAATCGGCGTAGCGGCATTGTCGAGACCCAGCGTGTTGGCAGCAAAGTTGAGGGTGATCAGACCGATGGCAGGATGGCCCGGCGGCACTTCCGGCATCAAGCGCAAAAACAACGGGCCGAGCGCCTTGGCCAGCCAGTCGACGATCCCGGCCTTTTCAGCGATTCGCAGAAAGCCCAGCCACAGGGTCAGGGTGCCGAACAGCAACATCATCACGTCGACCGACAGCTTGGCCATGGCGAAGATGCTTTCCACCATCGTCGCGAAGATCCCGGCATTGCCGCCGATCAGCCACTGCGCGAGTGCCGAAACGGCCGCCACGATGAAAAAGCCAAGCCACAGGCCATTGAGCATCAGTCAAATCCCCCCAGAAGATGTCGCGAATGATAGCGGGGTGGGGAGAAACGACAAACCCCGGATTTCTCCGGGGTTTGTTTGGTACGGCTGGGGGCTTGTTGAACCCAGCTCTATGGACTGACCTGAATTCACTGTGGGAGCGAGCTTGCTCGCGATAGCGGCGTATCAGTCGACATAAATGTTGGCTGTTACTCAGTCATCGTCGGATCGCCGCCCGGAGCAAGCTCGCTCCCACAAAAGCCCGCTCCCACAGGTTCGCCATTAGTTGCTGGAGGTTTCACCCGCCGGCAGCTTCTCTTTGCTGCGCCAGTGCGGCAGAGAGTTCCAGTAGCGCTGGCCCTTGGCGTCGTCGTACATGCCTTCCCAACGGGAGACAACCAGTACGGCCAGGGCGTTGCCGATCACGTTCAGTGCGGTGCGGGCCATGTCCATGATGCGGTCGACACCGGCGATGAACGCCAGGCCTTCCAATGGAATGCCCACGCTGCCCAGAGTCGCCAGCAGAACCACGAAGGACACGCCCGGCACGCCGGCGATACCTTTGGAGGTGACCATCAGGGTCAGTACCAGCAGCAACTGCTGGCTGATTGACAGATCGATACCGTACAGCTGGGCAATGAAGATTGCCGCGATGCTCTGGTACAGGGTCGAACCATCGAGGTTGAACGAGTAACCGGTTGGCACCACGAAGCTGCAAATGGCTTTCGGCGCGCCGTAGGCTTCCATCTTCTCGATCACGCGCGGCAACACGGTTTCGGAGCTCGCGGTGGAGTAGGCCAGCACCAGCTCATCCTTGAAGATGCGCATCAGCTTGATCACCGAGAAGCCGAACAGGCGAGCGATCAGGCCCAGCACCACGAAGGCAAAGAACAGAATGGCGACGTAAACCAGGATCACCAGTTTGGCCAGCGGCAGCAGGGACGCGAAACCGAAGTTGGCAACGGTCACTGCGATCAGTGCGAACACGCCGATCGGGGCGTAGTTCATGATCATGTGAGTGACCTTGAACATGCTTTCCGAGACGCCCTGGAACATCTTCACCAGCGGCTCGCGCAGGTCCGATTGCAGGCTCGACAGACCGAGACCGAACAACACCGAGAAGAAGATGATCGGCAGCATCTCGCCACGCGCCATGGCGGCAAAGATGTTCGATGGAATCAGGTTGAGGATGGTTTCGATGAACGCGTGTTCATGCTGAACCTCGGCAGCGGTCGCCTGGTACTTGGAGATATCCACAGTGCCCAGGGTGCTCATGTCGATGCCGGAGCCCGGGTGGAACACGTTGGCCAGCACCAGACCCACCAGGATGGCGATGGTGGTAACGATTTCGAAGTAAACGATGGTCTTGAGACCAATGCGCCCGAGCTTCTTCGCATCCCCCACACCGGCAATGCCGACAACCAGCGAGGAGATCACGATCGGGATCACGATCATTTTGATCAGACGGATAAAGATATCGCCTGCCGGTTGCAGAACGTTGCTGATCCACCAGGCTTTTTCCGCACTGAAGTGGTTGAGCAGCGCCCCAATTGCAATCCCCAGCACCAGACCGATGAGGATCTGCCAGGCGAGGCTCAGCTTTGCCTTCTTCATATCATTACCCTTTTCTTATAAATGGACTCGGGAAGATGCACAAACTGGAACGCTCAATGGCGGAAAAGTCTGTGCATCTGCCCCCGGATAAGGTCGCCCGGAGCGCGTAATTACGGCTCTCTGGCAGATAAAAAAGGCGCAACTATTCCGATGCACGGGAGCGACGTCTAATGCCGTAAACGCCTACCCTATGCCGAATCGGCATGAACTTTTTCAAATAAAACGGCAGTCCCAGCCGGTTCGAATACGACATTTCGGCAGGCATAAGTGCCGTGAACCGGCCATCGCAGAGGAGATTGGTGGTTTTTTGAGCAGCAGAATAGGGACAAAAACTAGAGAAAAATCCTACTAGCTACGGTGAAAAGTGAGCAGGGATTAGCGCTAAATTTCTCGATATACGGTCACCCGGAAACACCACGACATGCTTTGTGAAGAACGTCGAAGGTTTTTTGCCGGCAGGCCGCAGCGATAAAAATCGTTTGGCTGCTCTAGGACGATGCTTTGCGCATATAAGCGTAAGCGCGCCGCAGACTTGTCACGTCGCACGCGACTGGCAAATCTGCGGCGGCCAGTGTCTTCAACGAGCCGCCCATGATCAGCCTCGACCGCGGCGACCAAAGAAGAACGAAGCAACAAACATCACCAGGAACACGACAAAGAGAATCTTGGCGATACCCGTGGCGGTGCCCGCGATACCACCGAAGCCCAGTACGGCAGCGACAATGGCAATAATCAGGAATGTGATTGCCCAGCTCAGCATGATGATTCTCCTTACGCGTCTATATTGAGGTGCAGCTATTCCCGGCACATGAACATCGCGCCAAGCCTGTTACCTAGAACACCCAACGTTCCTGATGCAGCGTCCCGGACCCGGGTTCTGCCTGGTCCACACTCATCATTCTGATTGGGGCGGCATCAGCAGACCGGCTGCTGACGGCGCTGAAATGGGTTTGGGTCAAGTGATGAGTCGGCGCAATCGCTGCCTCTGGCTGCTGGCTTTGTTCCCAGCGCAAGAACTGCTGGCCGCCGATCAAGGTGATCAACAAGGCAAAAACGGCAAACAACCCTTGCTGGATAGACAGTGCTGAGATACGCAATTGGGCGGCACGTTGGCGATTCATCCTGAAACTCCTCCCACACTGGTGGCTATTGGTTAGGGGGCGTTCCTTCTTGAATGCCCCGGCTTAACCAGACCATTGCAGCCTGCATGCCAGCTCCTTCAATGAAATAAAGTTAAATAAAATCAAATAGTTACTCTAATTAAAGAAATTTATTCGGACGCATCCTGCACGATGCCCCGGGAAGGGTCGTGCGTAATGCACGACCGATTTTCAGAAAGTCGAAAATTTTTGGAATGTATGAAGGGACACGGATGTCAGAAAAAGAGGCAGGAGATTGCCGGGCACGTCGTTAAATTATAAAAATTGATATAAATCAAACAGTTATACACATATTGAGCAGATAACTACCCTGTTCTGCCGCGAAGCGCCCAGAATCAACCATGCAACTTGCCCGATTTTTCCGAGACTAAATTAAGAGCATTCATTTAAGGAGCGTAGGAAAAATGGAATCAGCCAACGAGCATCAAGGCCGCATTCTGCTGGTAGATGATGAATCCGCCATCCTGCGCACCTTTCGCTACTGCCTGGAAGACGAAGGCTATACCGTCGCCACCGCCAACAGCGCAGCCCAGGCCGACGTCTTGTTGCAACGACAGGTCTTCGACTTGTGCTTCCTCGACCTGCGTCTGGGCGAAGACAACGGTCTCGACGTCCTGGCGCAAATGCGCGTGCAAGCACCCTGGATGCGCGTGGTGATCATCACCGCGCACTCGGCCGTGGACACCGCCGTCGATGCGATCCAGGCCGGCGCCGCCGATTATCTGGTCAAACCTTGCAGCCCCGACCAGTTGCGCCTGGCCACTGCCAAACAACTGGAAGTCCGCCAACTCTCGGCACGCCTGGAAGCCCTCGAAGGTGAAGTCCGCAAACCCAACGATGGCCTGGACTCCCACAGCCCGGCGATGAAAGTCGTTCTGGAAACCGCCCGCCAGGTCGCCAGCACCGACGCCAACATTCTGATTCTCGGCGAGTCCGGTACCGGTAAAGGCGAACTGGCCCGGGCCATTCATGGCTGGAGTAAACGCGCCAAAAAATCTTGCGTCACCATTAACTGCCCGTCATTGACTGCCGAGTTGATGGAAAGCGAACTCTTTGGCCACAGCCGCGGGGCCTTCACCGGCGCCAGCGAAAGCACCCTCGGCCGGGTCAATCAGGCCGATGGCGGAACGCTGTTTCTCGATGAGATCGGCGATTTCCCGCTGACCTTGCAACCCAAACTGCTGCGCTTCATTCAGGATAAGGAATACGAGCGGGTCGGCGACCCGGTGACCCGTCGCGCCGATGTGCGAATCCTCGCCGCCACCAACCTCAATCTTGAAGACATGGCTCGCGACGGTCGTTTCCGCGAAGACCTGCTCTACCGGCTGAACGTCATCACCTTGCACCTGCCGCCACTACGCGAACGCGCCGAGGACATCCTGGCCCTGGCCGACCGCTTCCTGGCACGTTTCGTCAAGGAGTACTCGAGGCCGGCTCGTGTCTTCAGCAACGAAGCACGCGAGGCGCTGCTCGGCTATCGCTGGCCAGGCAATATCCGCGAACTGCGTAACGTGGTCGAACGCGCGAGCATCATTTGCCCACAGGAGCGGGTCGAGATCAGCCATTTGGGCATGGCCGAGCAAACCACCAGCAACGCCCCGAGAATCGGTGCGGCGCTAAGCCTGGATGAATTGGAGAAAGCCCATATCGGCGCGGTACTGGCCAGCGCCGCCACCCTCGATCAAGCGGCCAAGACCCTGGGTATCGACGCCTCGACGCTGTACCGCAAACGCAAACAGTACAACCTGTGAGCAGCACCTTATGAAGCTGGCGATGAAGTTGCGCACACGGCTGTTCCTGAGTATCTCGGCACTGATCACCGTGGCACTGCTCGGCCTGGTACTCGGACTGGTCAGCGTGATGCAGATAGCCAGTAACCAGGAAGCGCTGATCCGCGACAACTTCATCACCCTGGACCTGGAACTCAAGCTGCGCCAGACCCTGGACGATCAGTTGATCAACATGCTCAGCATAAAGCCCGACCTTGAGGCACTGGAAACCTCTGAACGGCGCTACTTCGAGCTGCTGGATCAAGGCATCGAGCACGAAAGCAGTTTCAATGGCGAGCATCACGGCTTCGAGCAGGCTCGCACGGACTACCTGTCCTTTCTCAAAGCCTTCAGCCTCACGCAGGAACCGTCCGGCAAGCTCGTCGGCAATCGGGACCTCACCGAAAAGTTCAACGTGCTGCGCAACGGCCTGATCGCCGAACATAAACAGGCACTGGACAACATCAACGATACCCAGCGCAATGCCCGCGAACATGCGCTGCTGATTGCCGGTTTGCTCGGATTGGTCGGGTTGGCAGTACTGACCATCGGCTTCATCACCGCTCACGGCATCGCCCGGCGCTTCGGTGAGCCGATCGAGGCACTGGCCAAGGCCGCGGATAACATCGGCCAGGGTAACTTCGATGTCACCCTGCCGATCTCCCCGGCGGTGGAGCTGACCCAGCTCACCCGGCGCTTCGGGATCATGGCCGAAGCCTTGCGTGAGCATCAGGCAACCAATGTCGATGAACTACTCGCCGGTCAGCAGCGCTTGCAAGCCGTGCTCGACAGCATCGACGACGGTTTGCTGATGATTGATCGTCAGGGTCAACTGGAGCACCTTAATCCGGTGGCGCAACGTCAGTTGGGCTGGGGCGAAGGCCGCCTCGGCCAAGGCCTGGGCACCGCGCTCCAACGGCCGGAGCTCGATGAACAACTGCAACTGGTACTGCGCGGTGGAACGCTGGAGCGTGCGCCTGAAGACCTGAGCATCGAAGTCGATGGCGAGTCGCGGCTGTTGACCTACAGCCTGACGCCGGTCATTCACACCCAGGGACATATCCTTGGCGCCGTCATGGTGCTGCACGATGTCACCGAACAGCGGGCCTTTGAACGGGTACGCAGTGAGTTCGTGTTGCGCGCCTCCCATGAGCTGCGTACGCCGGTCACCGGCATGCACATGGCGTTCGGCCTGTTCCGGGAGCGCGCGCACTTTGCCGAGGACTCTCGCGAAGCCGATCTGTTGAACACGGTGAATGAAGAAATGCAGCGCTTGATGCAGTTGATCAACGACCTGCTGAACTTCTCCCGTTATCAGAATGGCCTGCAAAAGCTCACCCTGGCGCCATGCAATATCGATGACCTTTTAGAACAGGCACAAGGGCGTTTCGCCGAACGAGCCAATGAGCAAAGCATCGAATTGCTGGTGGAAGTGCAAGCACCGCTGCCGCGATTGCATGTCGATCAGGCTCAACTCGACCGAGTACTGGACAACCTGATCGACAACGCTCTGCGCCACACCAACCACAACGGGCAGATACGCTTGCAGGCTCGCCGACATGGTGAACGGGTGATCGTCAGCGTCGAGGACAATGGCGAAGGCATCGCTTACGGCCAGCAGGGGAGGATTTTCGAGCCCTTCGTTCAGGTCGGGCGCAAGAAGGGCGGAGCCGGGCTGGGTCTGGCACTGTGCAAAGAGATTGTGCAGCTGCACGGTGGCCGCATGGGGGTGTATTCCCGACCGGGGCAGGGCACTCAGTTTTACATGGCACTGCCACTGTAAGGAGCGTTCACGCTTCATCATCCAGCCGGCGGGGTGCCTGTCGGCGACCACGGGTGATCAATTCAATGAACTGCATCGCGGTCAAGGCATGGGCAAACAACCATCCTTGCCCGTAATTCACGCCCTCACTGCTCAGCAATATGGCCTGGGCTTCATGTTCGATACCTTCGGCGATCACCTTGAGCTGCAAGGCATGCGCCATGCGAATGATGTGCGGCGCCACACCGCTGCTGGCGGCGTCGTGGCCCAGCGCGTCAATGAAAGCCTTGTCGATTTTCAGGTAATCCACCGGCAGGGTTTGCAGGTAGGCCAAGCTGCAATAGCCGGTGCCAAAGTCGTCGATCAGCACTTGATGCCCGGCATCACGCAGGGCTTGCAGGTTCTCCCGCGCAACCACTACATCGATCAGCCCACGCTCAGTCACCTCAAACGCGATCTGCCGCGCAGCGACCCGGTGCATTGCCAGCAAACGCGCCATGACCTCGCCGACTCGCGGCACCATGACATCGCAGGCGGCGAGGTTGACCGAGATATACAACTGCGGGTTGGCGCGAAGTAACTTACCGAGCTGTTCCAGCAATCGCTGCAACACGAAGTCGGTGATCTGACGGATCTGGCCGGTGTTTTCCGCCATGGGGATAAACAGATCCGGACTGGTCAGCGTGCCGTCCGGCCGGCGCCAGCGCAACAAGGCTTCGGCGCCGACACAGTGACGCGTTTTGAGGTCGAAGATCGGCTGGTACAGAACCTGTAACTCGCCACGCTTGAGGGCTCCCTGCAATTCACCGCCAAGCGACTGCCGCTGACGGGCCAGCAGAAACACCAGACCGCCAATGCTCACGCCCAGCACAAGGCTTGCCGGCACCAGCCACCACCACAGCGTGGGCAGGCGCAGCGCGGTTCGAGGACTGATCAGTACCAACTGATACTCAGGATTGTTGGTCGGCATGCGATAGATCAGCCGGGTTTTCGTGACCTGCAACGGTTCGCTGCTGAAGGGCGACCAAGGGTCAGTCGGTGGCCAGGCTTGCGGCGCTCCGAGGACCGGGATCGCCCGGGTACCCTGATCGACCACCACCAACAGGCTACTGTCGGGTGTCAGATCAACCATGTCGGTCAAATGCCCGCGTGAAGTCGCTACACGAAAGTTACCGCGTCCGAGCATCAGCACTGCACGGTTTTCGTCGGGTTCAGTCGAGGTGTTGAGCCAATAACTGTAGGTCGGTCCTTTGATATCAGGTGGCCGGAGCGCCGAGAGCGCATCCTGGCGCGGTCGGTTCGAGCACAATTGCGTGGCGTCGATATAGGCCGCTTCATACACGAAGCGGTAATTGAAGCTGACCTGCTGCAAGGTCGCGATCATCTCCGTATCGCAGCTACGCAACGGCTGTGCTTCCAGGTCATCCAGGCCTTCACGCAGTTGGCCGAACAGCTGCTCCAGGCGCTCCAGAAATCGTTCGCCCTGAGCGTTCATCTGTTCGCTTTCGCGTTGCTGGACCTGCCGCAGCGCCACGCCCAGGCTACCGGCCAGCAGCAAAGCCGCACTCAGCGCAGCCGCCAGTATCGCCAAAGACCAAGGGCGATAGAACCAACTGCGCAGGGTCTCGCTAGCGGCCGTCATCATTGAATATCCGAAGGATTACCAATGAGTTATAGCTACTGATCAGGAAATAGCCCTGACCGTCGGGCGGGCGTCATTATTTTGTCTGGTTGAGCACCTGCAGGATCGCGGCACTTTGCGCGTCTGGCATGCCGTCATACCGTGACGGCCGGTAATGCATCTGAAAGGCCGCCAGCACATTCCGGGTGGCCAGATCCAGCTCGCCAGTCTGCGGCGTCGTGTAGCCCAAACGCGCGAGCTCTTGCTGGAACCAGGAAATACTCGGAAGTTGTGCGTCGAACACAGCTTGCTGACGTGCCACTGCCTGAGCATTGGGCCAGAACACTAACCCTTCGTCGGCTAGACGCTTCCACGGGAACAGCGGCCCCGGATCAAGCTTGCGCTGCGGTGCGATGTCGCTGTGGCCGATGATGTTTCGTGGGCTGATGTTGTTGCGCTTGCTGATGTCCCTGATCAGGAAGATCAAAGACTGAACCTGCGCCTCGCTGTAGGGATACCAGACGCGCCCGGCAGGCGTATCGTGAAACCCCGGATTGACGATTTCGATACCAATCGAGCTTGAGTTCAGCCAGGTCCTGCCATCCCACTCGCTTTCCCCGGCATGCCAGGCCCGGCGGCTTTCATCCACCAGTTTGAAAATGGTGGCGTTCTTGTCGTCGCCCACCAGGTAATGACTGCTGACCTGGCCATGGGTCAATAACGCCAACGAACGCTCCTGCGAGGCGGTGGTGTAATGCACCACGACAAACTGCACGCGATTGTCGAAACTCACCGAAGGATGGTTGGTGTCGATTCGAGGGCCGCTGGCGCAACCCGCCAGGACCAGAAGCACCAAAAGCAGAGGAATCGATTTCATGAAAAGGCACTACGCTGAAGACAGTAATGCAACAGTGTAACGTACTGCCTTCTTCCGGGCCGGCAAAAGCCTGGCATTAAACAGAATTGAACAATTTTCGTCAGCCCAGCTCCACTCGGTTGCGGCCGGCGTTTTTCGCCCGGTAAAGCGCCTGATCGGCTCTTTTAAGCACAAGATCGCTGTGTTCTCCCGCTTTGAACGCCGTCATTCCCATGGAAACAGTAATCGTCACGCGCTCGCCCTTGAAGTGAAAAGGGCAGGCTTCGATAGCCGCGCGCAGGGTTTCTGCCAACTTGGCGCCGACTGTCAAAGGGGTGTTGGGCACCAGCAAAACAAACTCCTCACCACCGAAACGGGCGATGAAGTCCGTTCCGCGCAGGCGCTTGCGCAGTACGCTGGCGATGATCTTCAACACTTTGTCGCCGGCCAGGTGGCCGTAGTTATCGTTGATGCGCTTGAAGTGATCGAGATCGAGCATCGCCAGCAACAGCGAGTTGCCGTGTTGCTGCCACTGGGCAATCTCATGCTCCAGACGCTCGCTCCAGGCCGCCCGGTTCGGTAAGCCGGTCAGCGGATCGACCAGGGCTTTCTGGCGTTGCTCTTCAAGGTGCTCGCGGTAGCCCTGAGCTTCCTGCTCCATGCTCGCGACCCGTTCGGCCAGGCCTTGCAGGCGTGCCGCAACTTCCTGCTCACGCTCGTCGCGCTGCTTCTGGTGCTGATCCATGGTGCCGAGCAGACCTTCAAGATGGTTCTCCAGCACATGCTTGAGGCCTTCCAGATCCGCGGCGTCCTGCATGCTGCTCTGCAGACCATCGACCTGTTCACGGATCTGCGTGTCCATCTCCCTCGCAGCAGAGCGATTGTCGGCATGGCCTTCGCTGGCGGCTTGCAGGTTGCTTTGGAAGGATTCCAGTCGCTCATTGAGTTGCTTGAGGTAAACCTCGAACTCATGCTGACCACTGTCGGTAATCGCCAGCATCAAAACCGCGAGATCATCGAGGATCGGCAGCAGTTCGTACCAGTTCAAACCATTTTGCAGCCGATCGCGCATCGCCTCGGCTTGTGGTCGGTGGCGCTCCGGCAACGACAAGTCGTCCAGCAGACCCAGCAATGTGCTCTCGATGTGCTTGGCCACTGAGCTGTAGGACGGTTCCGGTGAGTCCGGCAGTGCATAAAGAACATCCTGCTCGGATTGCTCCGGGTCCAGAGCCGTCGGGACTTCTGCCATCGCCGGTGGGGGCGGAAGGCTGCCGTGTAACGGCGAAGCGTCATCGCCCGCTCGTGGGACCGCGGACGTCAGTTCGTCGGGATTGATTGCCATTGCGTCGGGAGCCGTCGTCGGATCAACAGCCAGGGCAGCCTGCGGCTCTTCCAGCGGATCCGTATCAGGTAGATCCTGATCCGCTACCAGCGCTTTGGCACACGCAGCTTCGGCGACTAGCACAGGAGGAACAAAAGCCACCACTTCCGGTGATGGCCTGGTTTCTTCCAGTGGCTGAGGTGCCGCAGGCGCAGGCTCTGCAATCACAGCGTGCGGCACTGGCGCGGTCGGTGTCGGGGCTTCCTGCACCGCAGGTGTAATAACCTGGACCAGTGCCGGCGTCGACGATTCACGCACCGGCCCAAGAGTTGCTTCTACAACAGGTGCCGACGATTGCTCAACGGGGCTTGGGGCTGGCGTTTCGTGTTGAGACGCACCGGCTTCCAAGGTCTGCGCATCAGCGTCTCGACCGCCAAACAAACGTTGCAGCAAACCTGGGCGGCTTGGCTCGGCAGGGTTTTCCAGCAGGCTCAGCGCTTGACCTTGCAGACCACTGAGCTCACCCAGCAACAAAGGAATTTCACGTGCCTGGCTGACCCGTCCGTCGAGTTGCTTGGCGAAGGTCTTGAGCGGGCGGCTGATCTCCCGCGGCAACGGCAAACTCTGGAGCTGACTGACCAGGGCGGTCAACGCAGCGCTGACCTGATCGACCCGGGTCTCGCGCCGCTGTTCGGAGTCGAGTACAGCTTTCTCCAGGCGTGGCAGCAATGCGGCCAATCCTGCATCCATATCGTTGGTGCGGATGACTTCGCGCATTTCCTTCATGCACTGGTCAACCGCGCGGTCGGTGCCCTCGGCCGCCAGCGTGCTGCGCACCAGCCCACGACGCAGCAAGTCGAGGCGGGCATCCCAGCGGCGCTCGAGCTTTTCCTGCTGTTCGATACTTTTGAGGTATTTCTCTTTCCAGCGCTGTGCTTCGTCGCTCATTCAGGGGTTCCGCGAAGGGCAGGACTCAACGCGGGCAATGCATCGGCCGTGAGCGAACCCGGCAGACGAATCTCTACCGCGACCGGCAGGTGATCGGAAATCGGTTGTGCCAGCACTTCGACCCGTTCAAGGGTCAGCGTAGGGCTGAGCAGAATATGGTCCAGGCAGCGTTGCGGGCGCCAACTGGGGAAAGTCGCTTCGACTTGTGGCGCGAGCAAACCAAGGTCCCGCAGAGGAGAGGTTTGCAGCAGATCACTGGCGTGGGTGTTCATATCACCCATCAGCACTTGATGCTTGTAGTCGCCGATCAGCTCGCGAATGTAGGCCAACTGCATTGTCCGCACGCGCGCCCCCAATGCCAGGTGCATCATCACGACCACCAGCGCCTCCGGTCCCTCGCCAAACCGCACAAGAATCGCACCACGGCCCTTGGGCCCGGGCAGCGGATGATCTTCAATCGCCCATGGGCGCAAACGGCTGAGCACGCCATTGCTGTGCTGAGCGAGACGACCCAGGTTGCGATTGAGTTGTTGATACCAGTAGGGGAAGGCACCGAGCTGAGCCAGGTGCTCGACTTGATTGACGTAGCCTGACCGCAGGC
The DNA here is from genome assembly GCF_058799675.1 of Pseudomonas sp. GW822-FHT06B12. Classification (NCBI taxonomy): domain Bacteria; kingdom Pseudomonadati; phylum Pseudomonadota; class Gammaproteobacteria; order Pseudomonadales; family Pseudomonadaceae; genus Pseudomonas; species Pseudomonas sp. GW822-FHT06B12. Next base: position 464,625 of record NZ_JBXALR010000004.1, on the reverse strand, counting down.
TGCCGCCATCGGCTTCCTGCAAAGCGACCAGATCGTAGTCGCCCAGCAGACTGCCGATCTTTTGCAGGTTATCCGCGCGCCCGGTGTGCGGCAGCAGATGCTGCCAGCTACGGGTCAGGTAATGCCGATAACGCTCGGTACTGATGCCGACCTGGATGTTAAAACTGAGCAAACGCAAACGACTGTCTGCGGGCAAGCCCGAGGATTCCAGATGATGCTCGTTGACTTGCGGGTTGTGCAGGCCAACAAGACGTTCAGCACCCCAACGGCGCATGGCGTGCGCCGCTTACTTAGCGGCGCGCTCCTTGGCGATCAGCTGATCGGCCACGCTCAAAGTACCTTCAGGACCACCGGCAGTGCCCAGGTCGAAACGGTATTTGCCGTTGACGACCATGGTCGGTACGCCAGAGATCTGATAGGCCTGAGCCTTTTTCTTGGCATCTTCAACTTTGCCTTTGACGGCGAACGAGTTGTAGGTGCTCAGGAACTTGTCCTTGTCGACGCCTTCGCCGGTCAGGAACTCAGCCATTTCTTCCGGGGTAGCGAGCTTCTTGCCACCGTGGATCGCTTCGAAGACGGCTTTGTGAACCTTGTGTTCCACGCCCATCGCTTCCAGGGTGATGTACAACTGGCCGTGAACGTTCCAGATACCACCGAACATGGCCGGAATACGCACGAAGTTCACGTCGGCAGGGAGTTTTTCAACCCAAGGGTTGATGGTTGGCTCGAACGCATAGCAATGCGGGCAGCCATACCAGAACAGTTCCACGACTTCGATCTTGCCAGGCACAGCCACCGGAACGGCGCTGCTCAATTCGACATATTGCTTACCGGCTTCAAGCGGTTCGGCAGCTTGGGCGGTCATGCCGAACAGGCTGGCAGTGACGAGTGCGGCGCTGAGAATCAGATTACGCATGCTTTACTCCTGGGCAAATTGGCTCGCATCGCGCGACCTGCTTTCCGGCAGGTCATGGCGGGCATCAGTTATCTAGTGTAACGGCAGCGGCCACAAAAAAGGGCGGCCAAAGCCACCCTTTTTATGCTTGCATCAAAGGATTAATCGAGCGTTAACATTGCGCGAGATCAACACCTTGCGCAGCGCCCGCTCAACCAGCCTTAGTGCAGGCCTTGAATGTAGCTGGACACCGCTTCGATGTCCTTGTTGCTCAATTTTGCAGCAATGCTTTGCATGATTTTCGTGTCGCCGTCGTTGGTACGGTTACCTTCACGGAAATCAGTCAGCTGCTTGGCGATGTATTGAGCGTGCTGGCCACCCAGGTGCGGGAAGGCAGCAGCGGCGTTGCCCGCACCGTTAGGCGAGTGGCAACCGGTGCACGAAGGCATGCCCTGGTCCAGTTTGCCGCCACGGAACAACTCTTCACCGTGAGCCACGACTTTCGGGTCTGCTGCGCCGACGCTGCCTTTCTGGCTGGCGAAGTAGGCAGCGAGGTCGGCCAGGTCCTGATCGCTCAGGTTGGTCAACAGGCCGGTCATCTCCAGAACGGTGCGCTTGCCCGACTTGATGTCGTGCAGCTGCTTGTTCAGGTAACGCTCACCCTGACCCGCCAACTTTGGAAAGTTTGGCGCCATGCTGTTGCCGTCCGGGCCATGACAGGCGCCACATACTGCGGCTTTCGCCTGACCAGCAGTCGCATCACCTGCAGCATGGGCAATGCCGGAGATCCCCAGGGTCAACAGCAGACTCACGATCAATTTGTTCATCAGCTAATCCAACTACGGCTAAGGGTTAAAGAGTTATGGACCGGGATCACTCGTTCATCCACTGGATGATTGCTCGGTAATCCTCGGCACTGCAGTCCATGCACAAACCACGCGGCGGCATCGCTTTGAAACCCTGGGTCACGTGTTGCACCAGCGTCTCCATACCTTGCGCCAGTCTTGGCGCCCAAGCTTCCTGATCGCCCTTTTGAGGCGCTGTTGGGAGTTGGCCGGAATGACAGGCTCCACAAACACGGTTGTACACAGCTTCCGGATCCTGTGTAGCCTGAGCGCTGTAAAGCGGCATCAAGACACCGGCAGCTAGCAGCCATTTCGTCATAAAACGACCTTTTCAGGGTTGAGAGCGTTCTGCGTTCTAGTGCGCAATCAAGGTCAATCGCTCTCGTGAACTTCATCCTACGCTGGGACAAAGCGCACACAAAATCTGCGGCATTATATACTGGCGTCACTGAAACGGAAACGACGCTGCTCCTTGCGACCAATCTCGGCACCGCCCACATCGGAAATCCCATGCAACTCAAGAACCCCATCCTCGGCCTGTGCCAACAGTCCACCTTCATGCTCAGCGCCGCCAAAGTCGACCAATGCCCTGACGACGAAGGCTTTGAAGTGGCCTTCGCCGGGCGTTCCAACGCCGGCAAGTCCAGCGCCCTGAACACTCTGACTCACGCCAGTCTGGCGCGTACCTCGAAGACACCGGGGCGCACGCAGCTGTTGAACTTCTTCAAGCTAGACGATGAACGCCGTTTGGTCGACCTGCCGGGTTACGGCTACGCCAAAGTGCCGATCCCGTTGAAGATGCACTGGCAGCGTCACCTGGAAGCCTATCTGGGCAGCCGCGAGAGCCTGAAGGGTTTGATTCTGATGATGGACATCCGTCATCCAATGACCGACTTCGACCTGCTGATGCTCGACTGGGCCGTGGCCAGCGGCATGCCGATGCACATTCTGCTGACCAAGGCCGACAAACTGACCTATGGCGCTGCGAAGAACACCTTGCTCAAAGTTCAGGCGGAAATCCGTAAAGGCTGGGGCGAAACCGTGACTATCCAGCTGTTCTCGGCACCAAAACGCCTGGGCCTGGAAGACGCCTACACTGTATTGGCGAACTGGATGGAACTGGCAGACAAGGGCGCCGAGACAGAAGCTCAATAAGCTTTTGGGATATACGGAAAACTGTCTGTGGGACGATCAGGCAAGGCAAAAGCGCGGCTCGAAAGCGGAGTTTAGGGGCCTAAATGAGCATTTCGAGCCGCGCTTTTAACGCAGCATGATCGTTCCATAGGCAGTTTTTGGGCAAAAAAAACCCCGAATTACGTATGGGGAGAGAGTAATTCGGGGTCTAAGTTTCCGGACCGCTAGGGCGGGGTCCAGATATCTGCCAACACTTAACACAACATAGGAGCATCGAAGGGCTTCACCACCCATTCAGTAACTCTGAGTGGCGGTTCACGGATTTAGTTCCGATTAATTTCAAAACCTATTGGGAATAATCCCAAGCATTTTCAGAACTAATAGCCCTTCGCCAGTGACTGGCCGCGACTCTATGCCGCGGCGCTATCCCCGAGAAAAAGCACCTCAAAACGACTTAATGCGCTTCATCCCAGTTGTTGCCGACACCGACTTCCACCAAAAGCGGTACATCCAGGGTCGCTGCGCCGCTCATGTGAACGCGAACCTCCTCACGAACCTGATCGACCAGGTCTTCGCGAACCTCAAGCACCAATTCATCGTGCACCTGCAGAATCACTTTGGCGTCCAGACCTGACGTCGTCAGCCAGTTATCCACCGCCACCATGGCTTTCTTGATGATGTCCGCCGCGGTGCCTTGCATCGGCGCGTTGATCGCCGTGCGTTCGGCGCCTTTGCGCAGGGCCGGGTTCTTCGCATTGATGTCCGGCAGGTACAGGCGACGGCCGAAAATGGTTTCGACGAAACCCTGCTCAGCCGCCTGGGCCCGGGTGCGCTCCATGTACTCGAGCACACCTGGATAGCGGGCAAAATAACGGTCGATGTAGGCTTGGGACTGTTTACGGTCGACGCCGATCTGCTTGGCCAGGCCAAACGCGCTCATGCCGTAGATCAGACCGAAGTTGATCGCCTTGGCGCTGCGCCGCTGGTCGGTGGTGACGTCCGCCAATTCAACCCCGAACACCTCGGCAGCGGTGGCTTTGTGCACGTCCAGGTCATTGCGGAACGCGTGCAACAGCCCTTCGTCCTTGGCCAGATGGGCCATGATTCGCAGTTCGATCTGCGAGTAGTCCGCCGCCAGCAGCTTGTAGCCTTTGGGCGCAACGAATGCCTGACGAATCCGTCGACCTTCGGCGGTACGAATCGGAATGTTCTGCAGGTTTGGATCACTGGAAGACAAACGACCGGTCGCTGCCACCGCTTGATGGTAGGACGTGTGAATCCGCCCGGTGCGTGGGTTGATCTGCTCCGGCAGACGGTCGGTGTAGGTGCTTTTCAGCTTGCTCAAGGAGCGGTACTGCATCAGCACTTTGGGCAACGGGTAATCCTGCTCGGCCAGTTCCGCCAGCACCGCTTCGGCGGTTGAAGCCTGGCCCTTGGCGGTTTTGCTGAGAATCGGCAGCCCGAGTTTTTCGTACAGGATCACGCCCAATTGTTTCGGCGAACCGAGGTTGAACTCTTCACCGGCGATGGCGAACGCCTCACGTTCGAGAGCTACCAATTTGTCGCCCAGCTCAACGCTCTGGATGCCCAGCAGGTTGGCGTCGACCAACGCGCCCTGACGTTCGATGCGCGCCAACACCGGAACCAGCGGCATCTCGATTTCGCTCAGAACTTTGCTCAGGCTTGGAATGGCATTGAGTTTTTCCTGCAAGGTCTGATGCAGACGTAGCGTCACGTCGGCGTCTTCAGCGGCATATGGCCCAGCCAGCTCCAGCGAGATCTGGTCGAAGGTCAGTTGCTTGACGCCCTTGCCCGCGATGTCCTGGAAGCTGGTGGTGGTGTAGCCCAAATACTTGAGCGCCAGGCTGTCCATATCGTGACGGGTTGCGGTGGAGTCCAGCACATAGGACTCGAGCATGGTGTCGAAGGCGATGCCCTGCACCATGATGCCGCAGCCCTGATCGCCACCCATGGCGCAGTTGGCCAGGATGTTCATGTCGAACTTGGCATGCTGGCCGACCTTGAGCTTGCTCGGGTCTTCCAGAATCGGTTTCAGCGCGCGCAACACAGTGTCGCGATCCAGTTGATCCGGCACGCCCATGTAGGAATGGGTCAACGGGATGTAGGCCGCTTCGTTGGCGTGTACAGCGAACGACAGCCCGACAAGTTGCGCTTGCTGCGCGTCGACACCGGTGGTTTCGGTGTCGAAGGCGAACAGCTTGGCGTTTTGCAGTTTCTTCAGCCAAACGTCGAAATCAGCCTGGGTGAGAACCGTGGTGTACTTGGGCCCATCGTCGCCGACCACGGCTTCTTCAACCGCCGCCACCACTTCCTGGCCCGCTCGCTTGGCGTCACGCTGAAGCTCCTCGAACCAGCTCTTGAACTCGAGCAAGGTATAGAGCTCGGCAAGTTTTTCACGGTCCGGCTCACCCAGGTGCAAGTCGTCGAGACCAATGTCCAACGGTACGTCGACCTTGATGGTCGCCAGCTGATAGGAGAGGAACGCCATCTCCTTGTGCTCTTCAAGCTTGGCCGGCAGCGTTTTAGCGCCACGAATCGGCAAGGTCGGGACGATATCGAGCTGCGCATAGAGCTCGGTCAGGCCGCCGTTCACGCCCACCAGCAAGCCAGACGCCGTCTTCGGGCCAATGCCCGGCACGCCCGGAATGTTGTCGGAGGAATCGCCCATCAGTGCCAGGTAATCGATGATCTGTTCGGGAGCGACGCCGAATTTCTCCTTCACGCCAGCCACGTCCATCGCGCTACCGGTCATGGTATTGACCAAGGTAATGTGCCCGTCGACCAGTTGCGCCATGTCCTTGTCGCCGGTAGAGATCACCACCGCGCGGTCAGCGGCCGCGCTGCTGCGGGCCAGCGTACCGATCACGTCGTCGGCCTCAACGCCTTCGACGCACAGCAACGGAAAGCCCAGGGCAATCACGCTCGCGTGCAATGGCTCGATCTGCACGCGCATGTCGTCGGGCATGCTTGGGCGGTTGGCTTTGTACTCGGCGTACATGTCATCGCGAAACGTCCCACCCTTGGCGTCGAATACGACGGCGAACGGGCTGTCCGGGTACTGCTTGCGCAGACTCTTGAGCATGTTCAGCACGCCCTTGACCGCACCGGTCGGCAGGCCTTTGGAGGTGGTCAGCGGTGGCAGCGCGTGAAAGGCGCGGTACAGGTAAGAAGAACCGTCCACCAGGACGAGGGGGGCTTGGCTCATGAGCAGGATCAACCTTTTCGGCGGGTCCGGCGCTAGAATAGCGGGACCGTTGACGACAAAGGGACAAGGTTATCATGCGCTCACTAAATCGCCTGTTGCTGACTGGCTTCTTTGCAATCACTCCACTGGCCGTCATGGCAGCCAATGATGCACCGACGCCGGAACCGGAAGTCACCATCCACACTGAAGGTGACAAGACCATTCAGGAGTACCGCCAGAACGGCTTCCTGTATGCGATCAAGGTCACCCCGAAGGGAGGCAAACCGTACTTTTTGGTGCGCGCGGACGGAACGGAAGCAAACTTTATCCGCTCGGACCAGCCGGATATGCTGATTCCGTCGTGGGAAATTTTTACGTGGAAGTAGTTTCTTAACTTTAATCGGCGCTGGCTCAACCCCCGGCGCCCGAACTGAGCAGTTTTTAACCATGTCTGTGTTCACTCCCCTGGCTCGGCCCGAGCTGGAAACCTTTCTCGCCCCTTATGGGCTCGGCCGCCTGCTTGATTTCCAGGGGATTGCCGCGGGTAGCGAAAACACCAACTTCTTTATCAGTCTGGAGCAGGGCGAGTTTGTCCTGACTCTGGTTGAGCGCGGCCCCGTGCAGGAGATGCCGTTCTTTATCGAGCTGCTCGACGTGCTGCATGATGCCGACTTGCCGGTGCCCTACGCGCTGCGTACCACCGACGGCATCGCCCTGCGTGAATTGGCCGGCAAACCCGCACTGTTGCAGCCGCGGCTGGCCGGCAAGCACATCAAGGAAGCCAACGCACAGCATTGCGCGCAAGTCGGTGAATTGCTGGGGCACCTGCACCTGGCGACCAAAGACCACATGATCAAGCGCAAAACCGATCGCGGCCTCGACTGGATGCTCGAAGAAGGCACGCAACTGCTGTCGCACCTGAATGCCGCACAAAGCAATCTGCTGCAACGCGCCTTGAACGAAATCACTGAGCAGAAGACCAAAATCCTGGCGCTGCCTCGGGCCAACATCCACGCCGACCTGTTCCGCGATAATGCGATGTTCGAAGGCACGCACCTGACCGGGCTGATCGATTTCTACAACGCCTGCTCAGGCCCGATGCTCTACGACGTGGCGATTGCCCTGAATGACTGGTGCTCGGACGAAGATGGCTTGATTGACGGCCCACGGGCGAGGGCACTGCTCGGTGCTTATGCGGCGCTACGTCCGTTCACCGCCGCCGAGGCCGAACTGTGGCCGACCATGCTGCGGGTGGCGTGCGTGCGGTTCTGGCTATCGCGCTTGATCGCCGCCGAATCCTTTGCCGGGCAGGACGTGCTGATTCACGATCCGATGGAGTTTCAGCAGCGCCTGGCGCAGCGTCAGCACGTCAGCACGCCGTTGCCGTTCGCCCTTTAAAAGCATCGCGAGCAAGCTCGCTCCCACATGGACAGCGAAAATCCTGTGGGAGCGAGCTTGCTCGCGATGGAGGCGACGCATATCCCGGAGTTAAAGCGACTCCAGGCAACCCGCGAGATCATTCCCCAACTTCTCCAACACCTTCTCATAGCCCTGAGCCGTCGCCGGGGTGTAACCACCCAACGCATCCAGCTCCGCCAGTTTCACCGGCAAACCGGCCACCAGTGTCTCGGCCAATCGTGGGCGCAACGGCGGTTCGCTGAAAACGCAGGTCTTGCCGACTTCCTGCAAGCGCGAGCGCATCGCCGCAACGTGCTGGGCACCCGGTTGCACTTCAGCAGCGACGCTGAACACGCCGGTGTGCTTGAGGCCGTAGGCATCTTCGAAGTAATCGAACGCTTCGTGGAACACGAAGTAAGGTTTGCCTGTGACACCCGCCAGGCGCGCTTTCAAGCGCAGATCCAGCGCATCCAGACGCTCATCGAACGCCTTGAGGTTGCTCTGATAGCGCGGCGCATTGGCCGGATCGGCAGCACTGAGGTCGGTGGCGATTTTTGCCGCGATCACCCGCGCATTGACCGGGGACAACCAAAGGTGAGCATCGAGACTGCCAGGGCGGTGGTCGTGATCATGCTCGTCAGCTTCCTCCGCGTGGGAGTGGCTGTCTTGCGCGAAGCGGCGCAGCTTCAAACCGGGCAGGTCCTGCACCGCAACCGCTGGCAGACTACGACCTTTAAGCACGCGCGGAAGGAAACCCTCCATGTCCGGGCCAATCCAGTAGAGCAAATCCACCGACTGCACCTTCCGTACGTCGGAAGGACGCAAGGCATAGTTATGCGGTGACGCACCTGGTGGCAGCAACACTTCGGGAACCCCGACGCCATCCTGTACCGCAGCAGCAATCAGCTGCAGGGGCTTGATACTGGTCAGCACATTCACCTCGGCATGAGCGACGTTGATCGCAAACAAACCGGCAGCAAATGTGACAAAAATGGCAAAAACTCTGGACACGATGACCACTCAAAGAGGCGAGAACGGGTAACATAATAACGTCTCTCACAAAACTCGTCGCCGCTCATGCCTAAAACACCGTTAGCCAGCCGTCCCCACGACCACTCTCACTGCGTGCACAGCGCGTTGTCCGAGGCCGATGTCATTTGCGCACGTCAGGGCTTGCGCCTGACCGCGCTGCGTCGGCGGGTGCTGGAACTGGTCTGGCAAAGCCACAAGCCGCTGGGCGCCTACGACATTCTGGCGGTACTCAGCGAGCAGGATGGCCGCCGCGCTGCGCCGCCGACCGTCTACCGCGCGCTGGATTTCCTGCTGGATAACGGCCTGGTGCATCGCATCTCTTCGCTCAACGCCTTCGTTGGCTGTAATCATCCGGGGCACGCCCACCAGGGCCAGTTCCTGATTTGCCGCGAATGCCATGCGGCCATCGAGCTCGAACAGAAATCCATCAGCGACACGATCATCCACAGCGCCGGCGAAGTCGGGTTTGTGGTCGAAGGCCAGACTGTCGAAGTGGTTGGTCTCTGCTCAGGTTGCCAGGGGGCTTGATGAGCACTGCGTTGATCCGCCTCAATCAGGTTGCGGTGACCTTTGCCGGGCAAAGCGTACTGGACAACATCGAACTGAGCGTCGAGCCAAGACAGATCGTCACCCTGATCGGCCCCAACGGCGCAGGCAAGACCACGCTGGTCCGCGCCGTACTTGGCCTGCTCAAGCCCGACAGCGGCAGCGTCTGGCGCAAGCCGAAACTGCGGGTCGGCTACATGCCGCAGAAACTGCACGTTGACCCGACCTTGCCGCTCTCGGTACTGCGCTTCTTGCGCCTGGTGCCGGGCGTGGACCGTGCGCGTGCCATGGCGGCGCTCAAGGAAGTCGGTGCCGAACAGGTGATCGACAGCCCGGTGCAGAGCGTTTCCGGCGGCGAAATGCAACGCGTATTACTGGCCCGCGCCCTGTTGCGCGAGCCCGAGCTGCTGGTGCTCGATGAGCCGGTACAAGGCGTCGACGTGGCCGGACAAGCCGAGCTCTACAGCTTGATCACCCGCCTGCGCGATCGTCATGGTTGCGGGGTGTTGATGGTTTCCCACGACTTGCACCTGGTGATGAGCACTACCGACCAGGTGGTCTGCCTCAATCGCCACGTCTGCTGCTCCGGGCATCCCGAGCAGGTCAGCGGCGACCCGGCGTTCGTCGAGCTGTTCGGCAAGAACGCGCAGAGCCTGGCGGTCTATCACCACCATCATGACCACGCCCACGACTTGCATGGCTCGGTCGTCAGCGCGGCACCGGTCGTTCACACCCACGTTCATGGAGATGGCTGCAAGCATGGCTGATTTTCTGTTGTACGCCCTGCTCGCAGGCCTGGCCCTGGCCGCCGTCGCAGGTCCGCTGGGATCGTTCGTGGTCTGGCGGCGCATGGCCTATTTCGGCGACACCCTGTCCCACGCGGCCTTACTCGGTGTGGCGTTGGGTTTTCTGCTGGATGTCAGCCCGACCATCGCCGTCACCGTCGGTTGCCTGTTGCTGGCCGTGCTGCTGGTGACCTTGCAACAACGCCAGCCGCTGGCCTCCGACACCTTGTTGGGGATTCTTGCACCGAGCACGCTCTCTCTGGGGCTGGTGGTACTAAGCTTCATGCATGAAGTGCGGATCGACCTGATGGCCTATCTGTTCGGCGACCTGCTGGCGATCAGCCCGACCGATCTTTCGTGGATTCTCGGCGGCAGCGCGGCGGTGATGCTGCTGTTGGTGGCACTGTGGCGGCCGTTGCTGGCGATTACCGTGCACGAAGAACTGGCCACGGTCGAAGGCCTGCCCGTGGCGGCGTTGCGCCTGACCTTGATGCTGTTGATTGCAGTGGTGATCGCGGTGGCGATGAAAATCGTCGGCGTGCTGCTGATTACTTCTTTGCTGATCATCCCGGCGGCTGCGGCACAACGTCACGCACGCTCTCCAGAGCAGATGGCCTTGGGCGCGAGTTTGCTCGGTATACTTGCGGTCTGCGGTGGCCTGGCGCTGTCGTGGTTCAAGGACACGCCGGCTGGCCCATCGATTGTGGTGGCTGCCGCCGCGCTGTTTCTGCTGAGTTTTGTCCTGCCCCGTCGAGGGGTGTAGACTTGCTCGTTTTTTGCGCAATCAGAGAGTCGCAGGAATGAAGCCGTTCGCCTCCCGTTATCTGCTCCTTGTTGCATTTTCGCTGCTACTTGGCGCCTGCCAAAGCACGCCGCCAGCCCCTGAAGTTCCTGACGCACGGGCTACGGCGATCGCGCAGCTGGAGCAAAGCCTGGCCAGCAGTGAGTTGGCCACCGCCGAGGATCAATTGGCCGCCTTGCAGGCCGAATCGCCCAACGATCAGTCGCTGGAGCAATATCAACGGCAACTCGCCGAAGCCTATTTGCAACGCAGCCAGATCGTTCTGCAAAAAGGCGACGTGAATGCCGCCGCCACGGCCCTGAGCCGGGCTCGCGCGTTGATGCCCAAAGCCCCGGCGCTGACCGGTGGCGTCAACAACGCCATCAGCCATGCGCGCAAAGCTGAACTGGACCAGGCCGAGGCCGCCCTCAAAGCCGCCGAAGCCAAGCGTGTCGCCAAGGTCATCGACCCAACGGCTGAGAGCACCACCGTTGCGCTGAACATCGCCGATAGCAAGCAACTGCGTCGACAACTCGATGCGATTGCCAGCGATGTGGTGAGTTACCAGTGCGACGTCAGCATCCAGGCACCTCGCACCGAAGATTACCCGTGGCTGGCCACGCTGCTGACCAAACGGGTGAAGAAGCTTGATGCAGACTTCGACCTGAAGATCGAGCGGCAGATTCTGCGCAATGTCCCGGCACAAATGGTTCTGACACCGCGTAAGCCTTAAAAAGACAAGATCGTCCGAACGCGGCCCGAACCTGCGGCAGCTCCTACACCGGTCCGTAGGAGCTGCCGCAGGCTGCGATCTTTTGCATTTCCGGTTATCGCGTTATTTCCAAATGACTGGATGAATGCGAAATAAATGCTAAGAACCTCTATACGGACAGGCTAAAATGCCCGCCCGGCTAACCGCTGATCCTTTTCTAACGCGCCCCACAAGGTTCGCTACGTGATCGAGTTTCAAAACGTCCATAAAACTTACCGCGTTGCCGGTAAGGATATTCCCGCGCTGCACCCCACCAATCTGTCGATTGAGAACGGTCAGGTGTTCGGCCTGATCGGTCATTCCGGTGCGGGAAAAAGTACCCTGTTGCGTCTGATCAACCGCCTGGAAAACTCCAGCGGCGGCAAGATCATCGTCGACGGCGAAGAAGTTACCGCGCTGGATGCCAATGCTCTGCGCCGCTTCCGTCAGCAAGTCGGGATGATCTTCCAGCACTTCAACCTGCTGGCCTCCAAGACGGTTGCCGACAACGTTGCACTGCCGCTGACCCTGGCCGGTGAACTGTCGCGCAGCGAGATCGACCAACGGGTGGCCGAGTTGCTTGCTCGCGTCGGCCTGTCCGACCACGCAAAGAAGTACCCGGCGCAGCTGTCCGGTGGCCAGAAGCAGCGCGTCGGCATCGCCCGCGCCCTGGCGACCAAGCCGAAAATCCTGCTCTGCGACGAAGCCACCAGCGCCCTCGACCCGCAAACCACCGCGTCGGTCCTGCAACTGTTGGCCGAGATCAACCGTGAGCTGAACCTGACCATCGTGCTGATCACCCATGAAATGGACGTGATTCGCCGGGTCTGCGACCAGGTCGCGGTAATGGATGCCGGCGTAATCGTCGAACAAGGTCCGGTAGCCGACGTGTTCCTGCACCCGAAACATCCGACCACCAAACGCTTCGTTCAGGAAGACGAGCAGATCGACGAAAGCGAACAGCGCGACGACTTCGCTCACGTACCGGGCCGTATCGTGCGTCTGACCTTCCAGGGCGACGCCACCTACGCGCCGTTGCTGGGCACCGTCGCCCGGGAAACGGGTGTGGACTACAGCATCCTCGCCGGTCGTATCGACCGCATCAAAGACGTCCCCTACGGGCAACTGACCCTGGCGGTCACCGGTGGCGACATGGACGCGGCGTTTGCCCGCTTCACCGCAGCTGACGTCCACATGGAGGTGCTGCGTTAATGGAAGCCCTGATGAGTTTCTTCGCCAATATCGACTGGTTCGAAATCTGGCTGGCCACCGGTGACACCTTGCTGATGCTGGGCGGTTCGCTGTTGTTCACCGTACTGCTCGGCCTGCCGCTGGGCGTGTTGCTGTTCCTCTGCAGCCCGCGCCAGTTGCTCGAGGCCAAAGGCGTTTACGCGCTGCTGTCGCTGATCGTGAATATCCTGCGTTCGCTGCCGTTCATCATTCTGCTGATCGTGATGATCCCGTTCACCGTGTTGATCACCGGCACCTCGCTGGGCGTCGGCGGTGCGATCCCGCCGCTGGTGGTGGGCGCTACGCCGTTTTTCGCCCGACTGGTGGAAACTGCCCTGCGTGAAGTCGATCGCGGCATTATCGAGGCGACCCAGGCGATGGGCGCGACCACCCGCCAGATCATCATCAACGCGCTGCTGCCGGAAGCCCGTCCGGGCATTTTCGCAGCGATCACGGTGACCGCGATTACGCTGGTGTCCTACACGGCCATGGCCGGTGTGGTCGGCGCCGGAGGCTTGGGTGACCTGGCGATCCGCTTCGGTTACCAACGTTTCCAGACTGACGTGATGGTGGTGACCGTAGTGTTGCTGCTGGTGTTGGTCCAGGTTCTGCAAACCGTCGGCGATAAGCTGGTGGTGCACTTTTCCCGAAAATAAATGCAATCGCCGGCCACGGCTGGCAGGCGCCCGAACGGGTGCCTCACAAGGAGTTTGCTGGATGAAAAAACTACTCGTCGCGTTCGCTGCCGTTGCAGCGTTTTCTGCTCAGGCCGCTGAAACCCTGACCGTCGCTGCTACCCCGGTTCCGCACGCGGAAATCCTCGAGTTCGTGAAGCCGGCACTGGCCAAAGAAGGCGTCGACCTCAAGGTCAAGGTGTTCACCGACTACGTGCAGCCAAACGTACAGGTTGCCGAAAAACGCCTGGACGCCAACTTCTTCCAGCACCAGCCGTACCTCGATGAGTTCAACAAGGCCAAGGGCACAAACCTGGTGAGCGTTGCCGGTGTGCACCTGGAGCCGCTGGGCGCGTACTCCAGCAAGTACAAGACCCTCGCTGAACTGCCAGGCGGCGCCAACGTGGTGATCCCGAACGACGCCACCAACGGCGGCCGCGCGCTGTTGCTGCTGGAGAAGGCCGGTCTGATCAAGTTGAAGGATTCGAAAAACATCCTGTCGACCGTCAAGGACATCACCGAGAACACCAAGGACCTGAAGTTCCGTGAACTGGAAGCCGCGACCATCCCGCGTGTGCTGACCCAGGTCGACCTGGCGCTGATCAACACCAACTACGCGCTGGAAGCCAAGCTCGATCCGTCCAAGGACGCGTTGGTTATCGAAGGCAAAGACTCGCCTTACGTGAATATCCTGGTCGCCCGTCCGGACGACAAGGACAGCGACGCGATGAAGAAACTGGTTGCTGCCCTGCACAGCCCGGAAGTGAAGGCGTTCATTCTGGAGAAGTACAAAGGCGCGGTACTGCCGGCGTTCTGATCTGACGCGATAAAAAAACGGGGACGCATTGACTGCGTCCCCGTTTTTTTATGCCTGAAACACCATCCCTGTGGGAGCGAGCTTGCTCGCGATAGCGGACTTACTTTCAACATCAATGTTGGCAGTGACGACCCCTTCGCGAGCAAGCTCGCTCCCACATTAGAGCCCTGTCAGCCCAAACAATGTGGCTTCACCCTACTGACGCTTGAGCATCACCGGCAACTGGGCCACCAGTTTCGTGTTGTTCAACGGCGCACGAATGAACCCGCGCTGCGTGCCGTCCGGCCCGATCACCGCCAGGTTGCCGCTGTGGTCGACGGTGTAGTTGGGTTTGCTGGTGTCAGCCGGAATGAACGGAATGCTCACCGCATTGGCGACTTTCTGCAGGTCTTCGACCGAAGCCGGCGTCAGGCCAACAAATTGCGGATCGAAGTAACCCAGGTATTGCTTGAGCTGCTTGGGGGTGTCGCGGTTCGGGTCGACGCTGACCAGAATGATCTGCAGCTTGTCGACCGCATCCGCCGGCAGCTCGCTCTTGATCTGCCGCAGTTGCGCCAGCGTCGTCGGGCAGATGTCCGGGCAGAAGGTGTAGCCGAAGAACAGCAGACTCCACTTGCCTTTCAACGCGTTGACCGTGACCGGTTGGCCGTCCTGATTGGTCATCTGTACATCCGGCAGGTTGCGGCTTTGCGGCAACAGGATGATCCCGGCGTCGATCAGCGCAGTCGGGTCGCCCTGGCCTTTGCCAGACAGTACTTTATTGACGGTAAGCCCCAGGACCAGCGCGATCAGGGCAACAAGAATGAAGACGGTTTTCTGGGTTCGAGTCATAGGTTCAACAATAAGTAGTGGTCTACGAGCAGGGCGATGAACAGCAGGAACAAGTAGTAAATAGAGTACTTGAAGGTGTTGATCGCCGCGTGCGGCTGAGTGCCACGGTACAGCACCACGGCCCATTGCAGAAACCTCGCGCCCAGACCCAGGGCGCAGATCAGGTACAGCAGGCCGCTCATGTGAATGACGTAAGGCATCAAGCTCACGGCCAGCAGGGCGAAGGTGTAAAGCAGGATGTGGATCTTGGTGTAATGCTCGCCGTGGGTCACCGGCAACATGGGAATATCGGCCTTGGCGTACTCCTCCTTGCGATGAATCGCCAGCGCCCAGAAATGCGGCGGCGTCCAGGCAAAGATGATCAGCACCAGCAGTAGCGGTTCGGCGCTGACATGCCCGGTGGCGGCAACCCAACCCAACAGCGGCGGCGCGGCGCCGGCCAGCCCGCCGATGACGATGTTCTGCGGCGTCGCGCGCTTGAGGAACCCGGTGTAGACCACTGCATAGCCAAGCAGCGAGGCAAGGGTCAGCCAAGCCGTCAGCGGGTTGGTGAAGGCCAGCAGCAGGGCTTGCCCGGCCACCGCCAGCAACAACGCGAAGGTCAGTGCGGCGGTCGGTGAAACCCGGCCTTCGGCCAGTGGCCGCTTATGCGTGCGCGCCATTACCGCGTCGATGCGCCGGTCCACCACATGGTTGACCGCCGCCGCACCGCCCGCGCAAAGACCAATCCCCAGATTGCCAAACACCAGCACCGTCCACGGCACCCCGGCACGGGTGGCGAGGAACATGCCAACCAGCGAGGTAATCAGCATCAACACCACGACTTTCGGTTTGGTCAGCTCCAGATAGTCACGCCAGATCGCTCGGCTCTGCCGTTCACCGATCAGGGTCGCCATGGCATTTCTCCTTTTATTGTTATGGGCCCGGCCGTGTGTTGACGCGGACTGAAGCGCCAGCGCCCGGGCGCCTGCTGCCTGACTCGAACCAGACTGGTTCGTGCGTGATAATTGACCAACACCATCGTCAGCAACAGCGCCGCGCCACCCGCGTTATGGGCGACGGCCACCGGCAACGGCAGGTGAAACAGCACATTGCTGATGCCCAAGCTGATCTGCACCGCCAAGGCCACCAGCACCAGACCGGCGAGCCGGGTCATGCCGACGACCTTCAACTGCCAGGCCAGCCCCAGCAGGACTAGCGTGACCAACAGCGCGCCAATGCGGTGAGTCAGGTGAATCGCCGTGCGTGCATCGCTGTCGAGCTGCCCGCCGAGGTAATTGGGGCCAATGTGTTGGGTCAGGTGAAAGCCGTTGGCGAAATCGGCAGGCGGCAACCATTGACCGTGACAGGTGGGAAAGTCGATACAGGCCACTGCTGCATAGTTGGAACTGACCCAACCGCCAAGGGCGATCTGCCCGATCACCAGCAGCAACCCGGCCGTCGCCCAGTACTGCAAACGTCGCGGCACGATCAGCGCCGGCAATACGCCGGACAAGCGCAAAGTCAGCAAAAACAGCAGGCTCAAGGTCGCAAAACCACCGAGCAAATGCCCCGTTACCACCTGCGGCCAGAGTTTAAGGGTGACCGTCCACATGCCGAATGCTGCTTGGGCAAACACCACCGCCAGCAAGAACAACGGCAGCTTCAGGGGCTGGTCCAAGTGATGACGATGGGTCCAGGCACGTGCCGCCAGCAACACAATCAGCAAGCCAAGGGTGCCGGCGAAATAGCGGTGGATCATCTCGTTCCAGCCCTTGTGCGCAACCACCGGGGTGTCCGGAAAATGCAGCTCGGCATGGGCCAGCTGGGCTTCGCTTTTCGGCACGCTGATAAAACCGTAGCAACCCGGCCAGTCCGGGCAACCGAGGCCGGCGTGGGTCAGCCGGGTATAGGCGCCCAGCAAGACGACAATCAGTGCCAGCAACGTGGCAAACAGCGCGAGGCGAAATCCAGGCTTGGCCATGACGATGCCCTTATCCGATGTTCGACAGTTTCAACAGGTGGCGCAGGTCGTTGAGCAAGTCCTTGCCTTTGACGGTGGGGTCGTAGCGCAGCACCAGGTTGCCGTGGGGGTCGATGATCCACAGCTGCGCCGTACCTTTGCCCTGAACGTTTTTGCTGTAGGTCGAGAGGTCCAGTGGATAACGCTGCAACTGCGGGTACTCACGTTTGAGCTTAGCCTCATAATCCGCGCTCAAGGGTTGGCCGGCGGCCAATGCATGACTGGCACGCGAAGCATCCCGCCCCAGACCGACCTGAATCTGCCGGGCCAGGTACACCAACTGCTGACAATCCACCGAACAGTCCTGCGGTGCGGTCACCAGCATCTGCCAGCGGTCTTCGTCCGCCTGCACCCCCAGGTCGGCACGGCCCTGACCGTTGCCGATCAGTTCACCGTGATAGCTGCGACCTTCCGGCACCCAGAACTGCAACTTGTACATGCCGGTGGCGAGGATCATCGGACCAATCACCATCAGCAGGATCAGCACCAACTGCCAACGCCCACGACGACGATGTGGTGCCTGCGCTTCAGACATGTTGGGTGGACTCATGGCCGCTCCCATGCTGTTTCTCCTTTGCGTTGTGCCATCCGAAGTAGAGATAAAGACCGAACAGTGCGAGCGCCATGGCGAACCACTGCACGGCATAACCGAGGTGTTTTTCCGGCCCCATGGCCACGACCGGCCAATCGGCCTCGTAGGACGCCGGGCCCGCTTCTTCACGTAATTCGTACGCAAAACCGTTGCGGCCCAACTCGCTCCAAAGCTTGGCCGGATCGATCGCCGTCACCAGCCGTGGCCAGTTGGCATTCACCGGATCGGCATGCAACTGAAAGGTCGCGCCCGGGGCGACATACACCCAGGCGTCAAGGCTCAGGGACTGTTCGGGGGTGGTGAATACCGGCGGTGTGCGCCGATCCGGCCACGGCAGCCAGCCGCGATTGAGCAATAACCAAAGGCCGCTGGCCTGGTCATGAAAGGGTTGCAGCAGCTCGACCCCTGGCCGGCCATTGCGGGTGCGGTTGTCCAGCAGGTAACTGTGGGCGGCATCGAACTGGCCATGCAGGCGAACGCGTCGAAATGCCGGGTCTTGTGTGCTCGACAGTTGTTCACTGGCCATCGGCTCAGCCGCGCGGCGTTCGGCGTAGCTCTCCAGCAACACGCGTTTCTGCTCGCCTCGGCTCAGCTGCCAAAAGCCCAGAAAGACCAGCAACGGCAGCAAGGCGAGCACCACCAACGTCGGCGCGATGCCCGGCCGAAAGCGCTTCATGACGCCGCCAGAAGATCGTTAAACGGGATAGCTATACTCAAGTGCATTGCATTCCCCCCGGAGTCTCACCATGCTCAAAGCAGCCATCGTCCTGATGCTGATTGCCACGGTTGTCAGCCTGTTCAGCGGCCTGTTTTTTCTGGTCAAGGACGACAGCAGCTCAAACCGCCTGGTCATCGCCTTGAGTGTTCGGGTCAGCCTGGCTGCCATCACCGTCGGCTTGATTGCCTGGGGATTCTTCAGCGGCCAGTTGGTGTCCAGCGCGCCTTGGTAAGCGCTGCCTCAGAGCACGTAAACGAAGACAAACAGACCGATCCACACCACGTCGACGAAGTGCCAGTACCAACTGGCCGCCTCGAAGCCGAACTGGTGATCGGCATCGAAATGCCCACGCATGATCCGCATCAGCATCACGAACAGGATGATCGTGCCGATGGTCACGTGAGCGCCGTGGAAACCGGTCAGCATGAAGAATGTCGCGCCATACACCCCTGAGCCCAGGGTCAGCCCCAGTTCGTGATACGCGTGGATATATTCCTTGGCCTGGAAACCGAGAAACCCACAGCCCAGCAGCACCGTCAGCGCCAGCCAGAGTTTCAATGCGCCGCGATGGCCTTTTTTCAAGGAATGGTGGGCGATGGTCACCGTGACGCTGGAACTGACCAGCAACACCGTATTCAGCAGCGGCAAGCCCCAGGGGCTGATGACTTCCCTGGGCGGCGGGAAGAGTGTCGGATCAGGAGTGTGCAGCAGTGGCCAGGCGAACTGGAAGTTCGGCCAGAGCATGTGCGCGATGCCTTTATCACCCCCGCCACCGAGCCACGGCCCGGACAGGTTGCGCACGTAGAACAGCGCACCGAAGAAGGCGATGAAGAACATCACCTCGGAGAAAATGAACCAGCTCATGCCCCAACGGAACGAGCGATCAAGCTGCGAGCTATACAGCCCTGCGCGGCTTTCCTTGATCACTGTGCCGAACCAGCCAAACAGCATGTAGGCCAGCAACAGACCGCCAACGAAGAAGATCAGCGGGCCATGGGATTCCGGGCGCGCTGCCTTGAGGTCGTTGAACCAGGTGGCCAGGCCAAACACGGTGACGAACATGCCGATCGTGGCAATGATCGGCCATTTGCTCTGGGCGGGAACGTAATAATGCTCATGACTTGCCATTTATTGTTCTCCTTATCGGGCACGCTTGAACGCCTCAAGGACCGGCATTGGTGTTTGCCACGACCGGTGGATGACGTGCGGTGATATCGAACAGCGTGTAAGCCAGCGTCAGGTGCTTCACATCCTTGGAAATCTCACGGTCAACGATGAAACGGACGGGCATTTCGATTCGTTCACCGGGTTGCAGCACCTGTTGGGTGAAACAGAAGCACTCGGTCTTGTGGAAATACACGGCTGAGTCGCCCGGAGAAATGCTCGGTATCGCCTGCGCACTCATCGGGTGATCGGTCGGGTTGCGGGCGACAAAGATCATCTCGTTCACCGCCCCCGGATTGATCACCATGTCGTCGGCCTTGGGATAAAACTCCCAGACCATGTCCACGGCGTTGGTCGACAGAAACTGCACGCGGATTTGCCGCGACTTGTCGACGACCTGCTCGCCTTCGTACTGCCCGGCGGTTTTGCCGTTGATGCCAAACGCCTTGCACATCACGTCGTAGATCGGCACCAGGGCAAACCCGAAGACGAACATGCCGGCCACCACCAACAGCAGCCGGGTGACCAGCTTTTTCATGGAAACAGAGTCAGCCATGGCGGCGGGTCTCTATATAGAAATAGAACCTTGTGGGAGCGAGCTTGCTCGCGATAGCGGTGCGCCTGACACACCGCGTCGCCTTCATCGCGAGCAAGTCGGATCGCCGCACCGTCGCTCCCACACAAGAAAGGCTGTTCATTTCACTTCCGGCGGCGTGACGAACGTGTGATACGGCGCCGGCGACGGCACGCTCCACTCCAGGCCTTCCGCCCCTTCCCAAGGTTTCGCCGGGGCCGCCGGGCCGCCGCGGATGGTCTTGATCACGATGAACAGGAAGAAAATCTGCGTCGCACCGAAGGTGAACGCACCAATCGACGACACCATGTTGAAGTCGGCAAATTGCAGGTTGTAGTCCGGAATTCGCCGCGGCATACCCGCCAGGCCCACGAAGTGCATCGGGAAGAAGGCCATGTTCATGCCGATGAACGACAGCCAGAAGTGCAGTTTGCCGAGGGTTTCGTCGTACATGTGGCCGGTCCATTTCGGCATCCAGTAGTAGGCCGAAGCGAAGATTCCGAAGATCGCCCCCGGCACCAGCACATAGTGGAAGTGCGCGACCACGAAGTAGGTGTCCTGGTACTGGAAGTCCGCCGGGGCGATGGCCAGCATCAACCCGGAGAACCCGCCAATGGAGAACAGGATCACGAACGCCACGGCAAACAGCATCGGTGTCTCGAAGGTCAACGAGCCTTGCCACATGGTGCTGACCCAGTTGAACACCTTGACCCCGGTGGGCACCGCGATCAGCAGCGTCGCGTACATGAAGAACAGCTCGCCCACCAGCGGGATGCCGACCACGAACATGTGGTGCGCCCAGACGATGAACGACAGGAAGGCAATACTCGCCGTGGCGTAGACCATCGAGGTGTAGCCGAACAGTGGCTTGCGGGCGAAGGTCGGAATGATCGAGCTGACGGCACCGAACGCCGGCAGGATCATGATGTACACCTCGGGGTGGCCGAAGAACCAGAACACGTGCTGGAACAGCACCGGATCACCCCCACCGGCAGCGCTGAAGAAGCTGGTGCCAAAGTGGATGTCCATCAGCATCATGGTCACGCAACCCGCCAGCACCGGCATCACTGCGATCAACAGGAACGCGGTGATCAGCCAGGTCCAGACGAACAGCGGCATTTTCATCAGGGTCATGCCCGGGGCACGCAGGTTGAGGATGGTGGCGATCACGTTGATCGCGCCCATGATCGAGCTGATGCCCATCAGGTGGATGGCGAAGATGAAGAAGGTCACGCTTTCCGGTGCATAGGTCGTCGATAGCGGGGCGTAGAAGGTCCAGCCGAAGTTCGGTCCGCCACCCGGCATGAACAGCGTTGACACCAGCAGCAGAAACGCTGCCGGCAGCAGCCAGAAGCTGAAGTTGTTCATCCGCGGCAGGGCCATGTCCGGCGCGCCAATCATCAGCGGGATCATCCAGTTGGCGAGACCGACAAACGCCGGCATCACCGCACCGAAGACCATCACCAGTCCGTGCATGGTGGTCATTTGATTGAAAAATGCCGGTTCGACGATCTGCAGCCCAGGCTGGAACAGCTCGGCGCGGATCACCATGGCGAACGAGCCGCCGAGCAGGAACATCATAAAGCTGAACCACAGGTACAGCGTGCCGATGTCTTTGTGGTTGGTGGTCAGCACCCAGCGCATCAGGCCCTTGGCAGGACCGTGGACGTGGTTGTCGACGATTGCATGACCGTGGTCATCGTTCACAGCATTCATGGCCTGTCTCCTGCAAACGGGTGGGCTGGGCGGCTCGGGGTGCTTAACCCCAAGCGTTCACGGGAACACGCAATAGACCGGGTCATTTGCTTGCCGCCTGTTTGAGGGTCAGTACGTCTTTAGGGGTGACCATGTCGCCTTTGTTGTTGCCCCAGGCATTTCGTTCGTAGGTCACGACGGCTGCGATATCGACTTCCGACAGCTGCTTGCCGAACGCTGCCATGGCGGTGCCGGGTTTGCCGAAGAACACACGGTGCAGGTGGTCCTCTATCGGCCCGGTCGCGATTGGCGAGCCTTTGAGTGCCGGGAACAGCGGCGGCATACCCTGGCCTTCAGGCTGGTGACAGGCAGCACAGGTGGTGTGATAAATCTTGTCGCCACGTTCCTTCAGCTCGTCGAGGGTCCATTCTTTGCTGGTCAGCTCTTTGAGCTTGGCGGCGTCGGCTTTGCGATCGGTCAGCCAGGTGTCGTAATCGGCCTTGGTTTTGACGTCGACCACAATCGGCATAAAGCCGTGGTCCTTACCGCACAGCTCGGCGCACTGGCCACGGTAGATGCCGGGCTTGTCGATACGGGTCCAGGCTTCGTTGACGAAACCGGGAATCGCATCGCGCTTGACCGCAAACGCCGGCACCCACCACGAGTGGATGACGTCGGCGGAGGTCACCAGAAAGCGCACCTTGGCACCGATCGGCAGCACCAGCGGCTGATCGACTTCCAGCAGGTAGTTTTCGCCTTTGGCGCTCTTGTTGTGGATTTGCTCTTGCGATGTGGCCAGGTTGCTGAAGAACTCGACATCCTGGCCCAGGTATTTGTAGTGCCACTTCCACTGATAACCGGTGATCTGGATATCGATATCCGGTTCACTGGCGTCGTACATCTTGATCAGGGTCGCGGTCGCCGGAACAGCCATGGCGACGAGAATGATGAAAGGCACCACGGTCCAGAGGATCTCGACCGTCGTACTTTCATGGAACTTGGCGGCCACCTGCCCGGTGGAGCGTCGATGCACCATCATCGACCAGAACATGGCGCCGAAAACGATGATGCCGATCACCACACAGATCCAGAAGATGGTCATGTGCAGGTCGAATACTGCGTGACTGATTTCAGTCGCTCCAGGCGCCATATTCACAGTCCAGGCGGCTTGCGCCTGGCTGAAAATCGACCACAACAGGAGGCCCATCCAGACGTGTGGATGTCGCATCATTGCGGGTTCCCCTTATCGTTCTTGTTATCCCGCTGGCTAACACCAGCGGCAAGGGAGCGGCTTTTTCAGACTACGAACTTGAATCGCCGGGCCTTGCTGCCTATGCAGTCGGGCGTCATCAGCTAACTCCATTCAGATCCGAGTATAGACAGCGAGTGCGACCTCGCAACGCGATGGCGTAAATCAACTGAAACACCTTGCACTTGCGCCACAGGCCACGGATGGAGAAGGATGTGTGATCGGTGATGGCAAATCGATATAACGCAGTGGCATCAAAGGTGAAATAATTATGACAAATACGTCTTAGCCACTTTGATAAGCAGGCTAACTTATGTCTTCCCCTATTTCCTTGCATTCGTTTCCTGGAGTTTTCATGAACACCGCCGCATTGCGCGAGCAGATTCAACGTGCCCAACAACATGAAGCCGAAACCGGTCAGCTGACCCGTCAGCTGGAAGTCCAATTGCCGCACCTGCACTCCGCCATCCAATTGCCGGACGTCGACGCCAATGGCGTGATGACCCGTTTTGTTGCCGCTTATATAGAACAAGTGCCAGACCTGCTCGACGCCGCCAACGATGTAGCTCGCGAAGCGGGTATCGAGTCGCAGATCAAACCGGTGCTGAAAATCGCCGAGCAGTTCTTCCTCCAGCCACCGGCAATCATGGCCGGTCACGTTGGCCTGGATAGCCTGCTGGACGAAGCCTATCTGGCGCATCGCCTGGTAGAAGAGGTTAACGATCTCTACATCAAACATTTCGGCCAGCCACTGATCCCATTGGACATGACTGTCGCCAACCTGATTGCCCACCAACTGATCGGCGAGGACTTCGCCAATCAACTGGATGAGGCTGTACATCACGCCGTCGACGAGATGCTGAATGAAGAAAGCTTCGCGCTGGAATCCGTCGAAGCCTACCGGGAAAAGCTCAACAGCCCGGACACCGGCGCCGCCTGGAAGCGCTGGCCGTGCTTGTCACGTCAGCTGGGCGTAGGTCTGGAACTGGATCAGCCAGCGGCTTGATCCAACTGTAAAAACCGAACACCTGTGGGAGCGGGCTTGCTCGCGAAAACGGTGGGTCAGTCGAGATAAATGTCGACTGACTGATCGCTTTCGCGAGCAAGCCCGCTCCCACACTGTTATCTATCCAGCGGAACCCATTCCAACGGTCGTACGCAATCGCCCCTCCAACCGGCGCTTCAAACCCCGCGCTTCAATCAATAGCTTCGAACCTTTCGCCGCATTGGCCCGCCCCCATTCCTCAAGCAATTCCAGGCATGAGTGGTCGATGTAACTCAGGTTATTCAGCGGCACATGCACCGTCGCACCGGCCGGAATAGCCCCCAGCACCTGGGTCAACGCCGGCACCTTGAGAAAGGTCGCAGCGCCCACCAGTCGCAACTCCATTTCACCCTCTGCCGGAAGGTCGATCAGGCTGATCTTCAATCGCGAGGCCTTCCAGGCCAGCTTCGCCAGGGTCAGGCCGAAACCGATCAGCACCCCGGTCAGCAGGTCACTGAAGATGATTGCCAGTGCGGTCACCGCATAGGTAAACATTGGCATTCGGCCATACCGTCCCAGTCCGCGAAACGCCTTCAGATCCACCAGTTTCACCCCGGTATACACCAGCACGCCGGCCAGGCTGGCCACCGGAATGCTTTGCAGCACACTGGACAGCAGCATCACAAACGCCAGCAGCCAGACACCGTGGAGAATCGCCGACAACCGAGTCTTGGCGCCAGCCTGTACGTTGGCTGAACTGCGTACGATCACCCCCGTCATCGGTAGCGCACCGACCAGCCCGCAGAGCATGTTGCCCACACCCTGGGCTGACAATTCGCGGTCGAAATCCGAACGCTCGCCGCTGTGCATGCGATCCACCGCGGCGGCCGAGAGCAGGGTTTCGGCGCTGGCGATGAAGGCCACGGCGAAGGCGGCGATCAGCAGGTTGGGGTCAGCCAGATTCAACAGGTCGGCCGGTTTCAGCCAGTCAATCGCCTCGGCCAGGTTAGCCGGGACTTCGACCCGTTTGACGTTCAATGCCAGCGCCAGACTGGCAAGGGTCGCCAAACCAACGCCGAGCAAGGCGCCGGGAATAAAGCGCAGCGCTTGCGGACGAAACTTCTCCCACAAGCCCATCACCAGAATCGTCGACAGCCCAAGCAGACCGGCCTGCCAACCCAGCCCGCCACCCAGTGTTGGCACGGCTTGGGCAACAGCCGCCGGAAACCCGCTGAGGTTATCCAGCCCGGAGGGTTTAGGGACACCGTCGAGCATCACATGCATCTGCGACAGTACGATCAGCACACCGATGCCCGCCAACATGCCGTAGACCACCGCCGGCGCCGTCACGCGGAACCAGCAGCCCAGCCGCAAACGCCCGGCCAGCAGTTGCAGAAACCCGGCCAGTAGCAAAATCGGCCCGAGCATCGCCACACCATGCTGGCGCACCAGTTCAAAGACCAATACCGCCAGCCCCGCAGCCGGACCACTGACTTGCAGCGGCGAACCGGCCAGCCAACCGACCACCAGTCCACCGATAATCCCGGTGATCAGGCCCTTGGCCGGCGGCATGCCGGAAGCGATTGCAATGCCCATGCACAAGGGCAGGGCGACCAGAAACACCACCACCGAAGCGAGCAGCTCCCGTGGCAAAACAGCTTTCAATTGCGCAGCACGCATTAGCGTTCTCCTGAGATTCTTCAGGCGCGGCGAAGCCCGACCGCTTTTTCAGCGGTCCTGGCCAGACCAGACAGAGTGTTTAGGAGGATTTAGAAGCGCGCTTTTGGCGTCGCCACGGGTATCGGATGACTACCGTCCAGAGGCAGGAAGCAGCCCTTATCCGCGTCGTAGGCTTTGATTTCGCTGGTTTCGATGCTGTAGACCCAGCCATGGATAAACAGCTGACCGTTGGCCATGCGCGAGGCCACTGAGGGGTGAGTGCGCAAATGCTGCAACTGGGCGATGACGTTTTCTTCGGTAAGCACCTGCATGCTTTCGTTTTCGTCAGCGCAATGGCAGTTTTCCTGGACCATGGTTTTTGCCACTTCGGCGTGACGTAGCCAGGCTTTGACCGTGGGCATTTTTTCCAGGCTTTGCGGATTGAGTACCGCACGCATGGCACCGCAATCGGAATGCCCACAAATGATGATGTGCTGCACGCCAAGGGCCAGCACTGCATATTCAATGGCCGTGGAAACCCCGCCGTTCATCTGGCCATAGGGCGGCACTACGTTGCCAACGTTGCGGGTGACGAACAGATCGCCAGGGGCGCTTTGGGTAATCAATTCGGGAACGATGCGCGAGTCCGCGCATGCAATGAACATCGCTCTGGGCCGCTGAGCCGTAGCGAGTTTCTTGAAGAGTTCTTCCTGTTGCGGGAAGACCTCGTGGTGGAAGTGTAAAAAACCGTCAACGATATGCTGCAGCGCTGCATCGGCGCTTTCGGCCTCGGGCAGGGCGGAAGCCGACGCAGCCAACGGCTGTTTATCCTTGTCACTCATAATTCATCCTCTTTGACGGAGTAGGGAAATTTTCCCGTTTTACCTGGGACAAAGCCAGCGACTGGCTAGAAAATATTCAGATCGCCGACAAGTGACCATCCAGTCACTTGATGAACAAGGTACCCACCGAAACTTAACTCAAACTGAATCAACCGCTCTAGAACGTGCGTTCCAGGTTACAAAAAACGTGACCGGGGTAAAAACTCCCAGCGTTTTTCACTACTCAACCATAGGCCAATTGTTGCTAAAGCAACGACATCTGAGCACCAGGCGGACAAAAGGCTTCGCAGTCCAGATTGAAACCTTCACGTTGATTGAGCCCAAGACGCTTTATCGTTTTGGCGAAGCGTTGCGCCAGCAGGTCGGCGAACGGTCCTTCACCGCGCATGCGGGCGCCAAAGCGGCTGTCATACAATTCACCGCCGCGGCTTTGGCGGATCAAACTCAACACATGGGCTGCGCGTTGCGGATAGTGAGCCGCCAGCCACTCCTCGAACAGCGGCGCCACCTCCAGCGGCAGGCGCAACATCATGTACGCCGCACTCTGCGCACCGGCCGCATGTGCTTCGGTCAGCAGGCTTTCCAGCTCACTGTCGTTGATCATTGGAATCATCGGCGAACACAAGACGCCCACCGGAATCCCGGCCTCGCGCATGACCCGAATCGCCCGCAACCGCGCCTTCGGGGCAGCCGTCCGCGGCTCAAGGATGCGTTTGAGCTCGTCGTCGAGGCTGGTCAGGCTGATCATCACCGCCACCAGCCGCTGCTCGGCCAATTCACTGAGCAGATCCAGATCGCGAAGAATCAGCGATCCCTTGGTGATGATGGTCACCGGATGCCGGTAACGCAGCAGCACCTGAAGAATTCGCCGGGTGATTTTGTGTTCGCGCTCGATCGGCTGATAGGGATCGGTGTTGGAGCCCAGGTTGATCGGCGCGCACTGATAACCGCGTTTGGAAAGCTGTTGCTCCAGTACGTCGGCAGCGTTGCTTTTGGCAATCAGCTTCGTCTCGAAATCCAGGCCCGGCGACAGGTCCCAATAGGCATGACTTGGCCGCGCATAGCAGTAGATGCAACCGTGTTCGCAACCTCGATAGGGGTTGATCGAGCGATCGAAGGGCAGGTCGGGCGAGTTGTTGCGGGTGATGATGGTTTTCGCCGTCTCGATGCGCACCTCGGTGCCTTGGGTCAGCGGTGCTTCCTGGTACCAGCCATCGTCTTCGGCCACCGAACGGTTTGGCGCAAAGCGATTGTGCGGATTGCTGGCGGTGCCGCGTCCGCGAGGTGGCAAGGGCGTGAGCATTGGAAAACCCCATAACTGTATGCCTGTACAGTATCGGAAGATTCGCTGTCAGGCCAGTGCCGTTCGGCAGCTTCAGCGAAGCTGCCAAGTTAAAGTTCTACCTGTTTTATACGGGTTACTTGTTACATAACCAATAACCGTAAAAACGGGAAACATATAACCATTGGTCATCCGATAAAAGGCGCCCTTATTATCCTTGCCACTTGCAACACCACTCTGGATAACCCATAAAAGGATTTAACGATGTCTTTCTTTAATCAACGCGGTATTTTCCTGCAACTAATGAACCCTGGTCCTTCGGAACCCAATACTCTTGTATCGATGCAACTTGCCCGTAAGGAACTGGGTTGGGATCCAGAAAATAAAATGCAAACGGAAGCATTGGTTGATTCGATCTTCATGACCGCAGTTTCCAGCGACGGCGGGCGCTCCTTCACTATCGGGACCCTGCGCAAGGATGTCGACGGTGATGGCGATATTGATGCCGATGACAAAACCAAGCTGCTGGTGTTGGCCAAAGCTTATGCAAGTATCGTCAATCCATAATTGGGCCTGATTCGGCACTTGATAATACAGACCGGGATTCAGAAACCAACGCCTGCGAAAACAGTTTCGCAGGCGTTGGTTATCTCAACTAAAAACCATTAATGACATTTTATTAATCACCCCAAATCGTTTAACAATTTTTTTACTGCTAAAGCTCACTCCATCCACCACGTCTGATCCGACAAACACCCGGCAAATGACGTCCGCGCAAAAGTCGAAGGCGCCTTCAGGCTTAACGATTCTTTGACAAGCCCCTCACAGAGCTTTGACTGCTCAGGGTTCAGGCTGGGATTTCGTCGCCCATTCCTTCATCCACGGCCCCCTGACTCATGTCGAAAAACCGCCTCTTGCTCGCACTGTACCTGTCATTCATGGCGTTCTTTGCGTTCGATCAGGTTCAGGCCGAGCAAACCCAATCCATCCGTCCCGCAGAATGGGCCCAACCCGTCGAAGCGCAGTACGGCCTTTACCAGATGTCACCGACCCTCTACCGCAGCGCACTTCCCGATCATGGAGCGCTGCCACTGCTGGAAAAATTCCAGATCGCGACGGTGATCAATTTTCTGCCCGAGTCCGACGCAAGCTGGCTATCGACACCCGGCATCAACCTGGTGCAATTGCCGTACAAGACCAGCCATGTCGATGACAGCGAGGTGCTGAGTGCGTTGCGGGCCATTCAAACCGGTCAAAGCAAAGGCCCGGTGTTGATCCATTGCAAACGCGGATCGGATCGCACCGGCTTGATGGCTGCGATGTACCGCGTGGTGGTGCAAGGCTGGAGCAAGGAGGACGCCCTGAACGAAATGACCCAGGGCGGTTTCGACGACAATACCCACTTCAAGAACGGCATTCGTTACATGATGAAGGCAGATATCGACAAACTGCGCACCGCGCTGGCTAACGGCGATTGCAGTACCAGTGTGTTTGCTACCTGCTCGATGAAAAGCTGGTTAAAAACGGTCAATAGCGAAGAACCGAAGATCTGAGAGGCGCGCCACAACAAGCCCCTTACCCAAACAGGTGAGGCGGCTCATGGACCTGCAATAGAGGATGGTGGTGGTCGTCGACAGAGACCGCCCTTGAGCACTCAGGCTCAAAGGCGGATTTCAAAAAGCCGGGTGATCAGGAATGATCGTCGGGCTTTTTCTTCAGCTTTGGATTGGGGAAGAACTGCACAGCCTGGACCTTGGCGTCCGGGACCTTCAACGCGGTGGTGTTAACCCGCGTACCCAATTCCTTGGGCACTGACAGACCTTGCTCGTTCAACGTGTCGGAATAACCACAGGCCACGCATTCGCGGTGCGGCACTTCGTCTTCACTCCACATCATCAACTTGTCCGGCTCACTGCACGCCGGGCAGACTGCCCCGGCGATGAAGCGTTTCTTGGTTTTGCTCACAGGCCCGTCACTCATGCTGCCGCGTCCTCGTTGAGGCCGCTGTGGCGCAAGAGTGCGTCAATCGACGGCGCACGTCCGCGGAAATCGACGAACAGCACCATTGGCTCTTGAGAACCGCCGCGGGCCAGGATCGCCTCGCGGAACGCACGACCGGTGGCCGCATTGAGCACGCCTTCTTCCTCGAACTTCGAGAAAGCATCGGCCGACAGCACTTCAGCCCATTTGTAGCTGTAGTAACCCGCCGCGTAACCGCCAGCGAAGATGTGCGCAAAGCTGTTGGGAAAACGGTTGTAGGCCGGCGGACGCATCACCGAAACCTCATCGCGAACGCCTTCGAGCACTTGCAGCACGCTACGGCCGTCGCCGTGAGTGGCGTGCAGTTCGAAGTCGAACAGCGAGAATTCCAGCTGGCGAACCATCATCAGCCCGGACTGGAAGTTCTTCGCCGCGAGCATTTTTTGCAGCAGGTCCTGCGGCAGTGGCTCGCCGGTTTCGTAGTGACCGGAGATCAACGCCAGGCCTTCCGGCTCCCAGCACCAGTTTTCCATGAACTGACTTGGCAACTCGACCGCATCCCAGGCCACGCCGTTGATACCGGACACACCGGAATATTCGACGCGGGTCAGCAGGTGATGCAGGCCGTGACCGAATTCGTGGAACAGGGTGGTGACTTCATCGTGAGTCAGCAGGGCCGGCTTGCCGCTGTCGGCCGGAGTGAAGTTGCACACCAGATTGGCCACCGGACTTTGCAGCACGCCAGCGGCGGTGCGGCGGTGATCGCGGGCGCCGTCCATCCAGGCACCGCCACGCTTGTTGGCGCGGGCATACAGGTCGAAGAAGAAGCGCCCGACGTGCTGGCCGTTTTCCTTGATTTCGAACAGACGAACATCCGGGTGCCAAGTGTCGAAGCCTTTCAACTCGGCGATTTCGATGCCGTACAGACGCTGGACGATAGCGAACAGACCGCTCAGCACTTTATCGATCGGGAAGTACGCACGCAGGGTTTCCTGGGCGACGCTGTAACGCTGTTCACGAAGCTTTTCGCCGTAGAAACCGCTGTCCCAGCTTTGCAGATCCGGGCAGCCCTGTTCGGCGGCGTAGGCCTTGAGCTGTTCCAAATCCTGCGCGGCGAACGGTTTGCTGCGCTTGGCCAGATCGCGCAGGAAGTTCAGCACCTGATCGCTGGACTCGGCCATTTTGGTCGCTAGGCTCAGCTCCGAGAAGCTGGCGAAACCCAGCAGCTTGGCCAGCTCCTGACGCAGATCGAGGATCTCTTCCATCACCGGGCTGTTATCGTTCTGACCGGCATTCGGACCTTGGTCCGACGCACGGGTGCAGTACGCAGCGTAGACTTCTTCGCGCAACGCACGGTCATGGGCGTAGGTCATCACCGCGAAGTAGCTCGGGAATTCCAGGCTGATCAGCCAGCCATCCAGATCTTTGGCCTGGGCGGCAGCAGCCATCTGTGCCTTGGCCGAATCAGTCAGGCCGGCGAGGGCGGCTTCATCGGTGATGTGTTTGGTCCAGGCCTGGGTGGCATCGAGCAATTGGTTGGAGAAATGACTGCCCAGCTCGGACAGTTTGCTCTGCACCTCGGCGTAACGCTTTTGCTCAGGCGCAGGCAAATCGATACCCGACAGACGGAAATCACGCAGCGCGTGCTCGAGAATGGTTTTTTGCGCGACGTCGAAATCGACCGCTTCCGGGCTGCTGACCAGGGCTTCATAGGCCTCGAACAACTCGCGGTTCTGGCCCAACTCGGTGGCGTAGGCACTCAGTGCCGGCAGGCAGGACTCGTAAGCCTCACGCAGTTCGGCGCTGTTGCACACCGCATTCAGGTGACTGACCGGGCTCCAGGCCGCGCCCAGGCGATCGTTCAACTCGTCCATCGCCAGCACCAGTCCGGCCCAGGTAGGTTGTTTACCCTGGCTTTTGAGGATCTCGGCGATGGCGGC
Organism: Pseudomonas sp. GW822-FHT06B12; assembly: GCF_058799675.1. Classification (NCBI taxonomy): domain Bacteria; kingdom Pseudomonadati; phylum Pseudomonadota; class Gammaproteobacteria; order Pseudomonadales; family Pseudomonadaceae; genus Pseudomonas; species Pseudomonas sp. GW822-FHT06B12. The sequence continues at coordinate 433,019 of NZ_JBXALR010000004.1, read as the reverse complement.
ACGGTTGTCCGCGAGGATCTGTTCGATGGCCGGTTGTACGTGCTCGGCGCGGATCGCCGAGAACGGCGGCAGGTCGTAGGACTGCAGAAGAGGGTTGTTCACGCTCACGGTTGGCACCTTGGCTGATAGAAACATGCTGGAAGAAACATAGCCCCATCTTAATTACAATCGACGCCAACCGCAGCTATCAACAAAAGAGAGAGAGCCTATCGTGTCCCTTCGCAAGTACCAGAACCACACCCCCGTGCTCGACAAAGGCGCGTTTGTCGACGGCTCGGCAGTGGTGATCGGCGACGTCGAAATAGGCGAAGACAGCTCGGTCTGGCCACTGACCGTGATCCGCGGCGACATGCACCGTATCCGCATTGGCCAGCGCACCAGCGTGCAGGATGGTTGCGTTTTGCACATCACCCACGCCGGGCCCTTCAACCCCGACGGCTTCCCGCTGCTGATCGGCGATGACGTGACCATCGCCCACAAAGTCATGCTGCACGGCTGCACGGTCGGCAACCGGATCCTGATCGGCATGGGCAGTATCGTCATGGATGGCGCGGTGGTCGAAGACGACGTGATCATCGGCGCTGGCAGTCTGGTGCCACCGGGCAAACGCCTGGAAAGCGGTTTCCTCTATGTCGGCAGCCCGGTGAAACAGATCCGTCCACTGACTGACAAGGAACGGGCGTTTTTCACCTACAGCGCGGCGAATTACGTGAAGCTCAAGGACCTGCATCTGGCCGAAGGCTACGACCAGCTCTGACACCGGCAGACTCACTCAGGAATCTTCATGCATTACCAAAGCGTTTTATTCGACCTCGATGGCACCCTGACCGACCCGCGTGAGGGCATCACCCGCTCGATCCAGTTCGCCTTGAGCAAACTGGGGATCGACGAGCCTGATCTGACCAGACTCGAACACTTCATCGGCCCGCCATTGCTGCAAGCCTTCATGCAGTTCTACGACTTCGACGAGCCCAAGGCCTGGGAGGCGGTGAATTTCTATCGCGAGCGCTTCAAGGTCACCGGCCTGTACGAGAACCGGGTGTTCGACGGCGTCACACCACTGCTGGAAACCCTTAACGGGCAAGGGCGGCAGTTGTACATCGCGACGTCGAAGCCGTGGATTTTCGCCCGGGAAATCGCCCGGCACTTCGGTTTCGATCGGCACTTCAAGGTGATCTACGGCAGCGAACTGGACGGCACCCGCACCGACAAGGTCGAGCTGATTGCCCATTTGATGGCTGAAGAAGGACTCGATCCAAGCACCACGCTGATGATCGGCGACCGCAAACACGACCTGATCGGTGCCAAGCGCAATGGATTGGACGCGGCAGCAGTGGGTTATGGTTTCGGCAGCTACGAAGAATTGAGCGCCGAACAGCCGGCCTATCACTTCGAGACATTGGCCGAGTTGCATCAGGCGTTTTTACGGGGTTAATTAAATCGCCATCGCGAGCAGGCTCGCTCCCACAGGGGATCGCGTACTTACCCAACAACTCGGTCTAATGTGGGAGCGAGCCTGCTCGCGATGGCGTCAGTTCATCCAACGCAAATCTCAAAAAGCTGACAGCGACTTCAAGGCCGCCTTGCGCTGCTCAACCGGCAACGCCCCCAATTTCTCGACCGCCATATAGAACTTCAGCCAGTCCCCACCCGACTGCTTGAACACCACGGAAAACGCCGGCACCCATTGGTCATAGAGCCCGAATGGCAGCAACCTGGCGTTGTTCATCGGGGCATTGATCCAGGCGTCGTAGCGCTTCTCGCCAGCCCATTGGCCGTCGCGCAGGGCTCGGTAGTCGCTGCGCAAACGTTCGAACTCAGCGGCTTTACGCTGGCGCATTTGCTCAGCCGCCAGGGGCGATGCGTAGAGCTTTTCGAGCCGCGTACGGGTATCCAGAACCAATCGGGTAAATTGATCGCGCTGCTGCTCTTGAGCTTTACTGGCCGGCGGTAAACCGCGCGCCGCTCGCCATTGGCGGGTGCCTTCCTGTTCGACGAAGGTGGCGTAAGACTCGTTGAACTCGGTGTCGTCCTTCACGTAAAACCGCTGATGCGCCAACTCGTGAAAAATCAGCGTCGCCAGACGCTCGTCGCCCCAGTTCATCATCGAACTGATGATCGGGTCGTCGAACCAGCCCAGGGTCGAATAGGCTTCAACGCCACTGATCGACACGTCCATGCCTTGCTGACGCTGCAGCGCCGCATCGCCTCGTGCGGCGCTCTGGCTGTAGTACCCGCGGTAGGCCACGCATCCGGCAATCGGAAAGCAATGATTCTGCGGCTTGAGGGAAAATTCCGGCGTGGCGAACACATTCCACACCACAAACGGTCGGCCGATGTCGGCATAGAGGCGATAACTTTTGTTGTCCGGCAGGTGCAACTGCTGACTCGCGAACTCGCGGGCCCTTTGTGACTGGGCCAGGTGCGCGCGCAGTTTCGCGTCACGTGCAGGGTCGGCAACTACCTCGCTCACCGGCTCACGCGCACGCAGCAATTGCCACTGACCACTGGCCAACTGACTGTAGTAACTGATGCTCGTGCAACCGTTGAGCAGTAAAAGCAGCGTGGCCGGAAACAAAACGCGCAAAACGCGATCAAGTAACCGATGGCTTGGAAGCGGCCTGATCACATCGAATCATCCTTGGGGAGTCTGCCCGCAAGACTATCTCGCCTACTGGAGCTTCGCTATGCGCGTGTTATTGCTGACTGGAGGCCTGCTGATGTTGGCCGGCTGTGCTGGACTACCCCAACCCGACCCGACACAAGCCTGGATCGACCTCGGCCCCCATCAAAGTGACACCGTGCTGCAAGCGCTGGAAGTCGATGCCAAGGCATCCGCCGATAAACGCTACTTCCAGGTTCCCCCGGGCAGCCATGAGCTGAAGGTGCGTTATCTGTTTGCGGTGCAACCGACTGACATCGGCCCCGACGCCGAACCTTTGTGGCGCGATTGTCAGTTGAGTGTGAAATTCAACGACTTCAACGCCGGTCAGCGATATCAGCTGCAAGCAGGGAATATTGGCTTCCGGCCGTGGGCCAAGCTCTACGATCAGCAGCGAAAAGTCGTTGGCCAGGCGCATCCGGTGGGCTGCCAGCGCACCTGAACGGCGCTATGCTTAATACCTGACCACCCGGAAATTGATCATGCGCAGGACTCTGCTTTTTCTCGCCATCAGCTCGCTGGCCGGCTGTATGACCCCGTTGCCAGCCGCGAACCCGAACATGGCCTGGGTCGACTTCGCCATGCCAACGCCCGGGGGCAAAGTCCTCATGGCCGAGAGCCTGGACAATAAGCGCCTGAAAGACGGGCGATTCTTCCAGGTCACACCCGGCAGCCATGAATTGAAGGTTCGCTTCGACTTTGAGCAGTTTTACGGAGGCTTTGGCATGGACTTCGACTCGCCAAACCGACTGTGCTATTTGACCGTGCGCTACGATCATTTCGAAGCCGGCCAACGTTACCTGCTCGAAGCTCGCTCGCTGACCACCACGCCCAGCGCCCGGCTGTATAACGCCAAGCGCGAACTCGTCGCCGAAGAGAATCAGACTTTTTGCATCCCGTAAGACGGATTATCTGTCGTTCTTCTGATAGATGATTTTCTTCGTTCCGCCTTCACACGTGCCGACCACCATGTTCTGGTCGTGCACTTCGTCATTGGTGACGATCTCCAGGGTGTAAGACGACACATTATTGGCCTGGATCTTGGCTTCGATCTCGGCCTTGAGTTCTTCGCAGGATTTGGTTGCCGCCAGGGCCGATGTGGCCAGCACGCTGCAGATAACCGCCAAGGCAAAACGTTTCATGGTTGAAGCTCCCTTTAGGCAGCGCGCACAGTTATGCGCTGAAGCTGCTGTCACTTATTCGACCACAGTTCTACCCAGCGAGTTCTGATTTGTAGCAGCTGGCGCGCCAGCTGCTACCAGGGAGCAATCAGCTGACGAGGGTCGCATCAAGCGTGATTTTGGCGTTCAGCACCTTGGAAACCGGGCAGCCCTCTTTGGCTTTTTTGCTCAGTTCTTCGAACTGCTGCTGGCTGGCGCCGGGGATTTTCGCTTTGAGCGTCAGGTGCACGGCGGTGATCGCAAAACCACCGTCGACCTGATCCAGTGTCACCTCGGCATTGGTGTCAATTGTGTCGGCCTTGAGGCCAGCCTCACCGAGAATCATCGAAAATGCCATGGAGAAACACCCCGCATGAGCGGCGCCGATCAGCTCTTCCGGGTTGGTGCCGGGGCCGCCTTCAAAACGCGCCTTGAAGCCATAAGGTGCATTTTTCAAAACCCCGGTTTCAGTCGAGATAGAACCCAGGCCGGTTTTCAGATCACCGACCCAATGCGCCGATGCTTTCTTTTTGATACTCATCTCTGCCTCCTCAAAATCCGGCGCGAGGGTCGCGCCTTCATGGTTTTCGGTTGCCAGGGTTCTGAGGATAGAAGACTGGGCAAAGTTCACCTTGTTGGATCGAACCACTTATCTGGTCGGCAAATTCATGTCTGCTATTGAAACTCGGGTATATGCCCACATTGCATAGAGCACGCTCATGCATTCGGCAGGTTTTCGTTGGTGAGAAAAGCCTGCGTACCCTCATTGGAGAAGCCGGCTTATGAAACAACTGTCCGATATCAAGTTCTCGACGCTGGACCTGGTGCCCGTTCGCGAGAACGGCAGCCCCGCCCAATCGCTGCGCAACTCGCTGGACCTGGCGCAACATGTCGAGAAGTGGGGCTACAACCGCTTCTGGGTCGCCGAACACCACAACATGGATGGCATCGCCAGTTCCGCGACTTCCGTACTGCTTGGCTATCTGGCCGGCGGGACGTCGACCATTCGTGTCGGTTCCGGTGGCGTGATGCTGCCCAACCATGCACCGCTGGTGATCGCCGAGCAGTTCGGCACTCTCGAAAGCCTCTATCCTGGGCGAATCGACCTCGGTCTGGGACGCGCACCGGGTTCCGATCAGATGACCGCCCGCGCCTTGCGCCGTGAACGCTCCGGCAGCGCCGACGACTTCCCGGAAGACGTGGCCGAACTGGTGCGCTACCTGGGCCCACGCACGCCGGACCAGCGCATTATCGCGATGCCCGGCACGGGCACCAATGTGCCGGTCTGGCTACTGGGTTCCAGCCTGTTCAGCGCACAACTGGCCGGCGAACGCGGTTTGCCTTACGCCTTTGCCTCGCATTTCGCACCGCGTTATATGCATGAAGCGATTCGGGTTTACCGCAATCACTTCAAGCCTTCAGCCGTACTGGATAAACCCTACGTGATGCTCGGCGTACCGCTGGTTGCCGCCGACACCGACGAACAAGCCGATTACCTGGCGACCTCGGTCTACCAACGGATTCTGGCGCTGATGCGCGGCCAAAGCCTGGTTCAGCGCCCGCCGGTGAAAACCATGGACGGCCTGTGGTTGCCTCACGAGAAAGAAGCCGTCGGTGATTTCCTGGGGCTGGCCATGGTCGGCAGCCCGGCGAAGATTCGCGCAAAACTTGAGGTGCTGATCGAGCAGACTCAGGCCGACGAACTGATCTTCACCAGCGATCTGTACGAACACGCCGATCGCCTGCATTCCTACGAACTGCTGGCGCAAGTGATGAAGGGCTGAGCCCCAAACAGCACCCGGAAAAAAGCCGACGCCTTGGCGTCGGCTTTTACATAAACAACGGACTCAATCTACTTCTTGTAGACGATGACCTTCTTGCCTGCCTCGCACTTGCCGACCACCTTGCCACCCGCGGCCGCGCCTTTATCAACGATTTCCAGCGAATAGTTTTTGGAGCCCTTGGCGTCGATTTTTGCCGCGATTTCGCTTTTCAACTCTTCGCACGGCTTGCCCGCCGCAAAGGTTGTTCCCGCAATGCTCAACAAACCCACCGCCAACATAAATTTCTTCATCGGTCACATTCCCTGGTCGGATCAAAAGGGGTAAGCGTTAACACTTGAGCGTCTGTCGCCCAAGACGAAGTAGCGCTTTGCCATTCCCTATGGCAATCGGCCAGCGCACAAGTTCAGAAGCCTAGCTCAACCTCAGCTATTGGCAATCCGGAAACCGACCTTGAGCGTCACCTGAAAGTGCGCCGCCTGGCCATCCTTGATGTGCCCGCGGGTTTCGGTGACTTCGAACCATTCCATGTGCTTGATGCTCTTGCTGGCCTCGGCCAGGGCGTTGTTGATGGCTTCTTCAATACTGGTAGGGGACGAGCCAACCAGCTCGACTTTCTTGTAAGTGTGATGGTCAGTCATGGCGCTCTCCTTGAGTAGTGATTAGAGCCTAGCAGCGATTTTCGGTATTTCTTGTGCCTGCCATTCCCAAGATTTACTGCACTTTCGCGAACCGCTGGAGTCCCAACCAACATACGCACTCAATCAATGCAGGAGAGTCATCATGGCCATCACCTCGTTGCGTAAAGCGTCATTGCAAAGCATGGAAGCCGAGATCGAGAGTCTGCTCAAGTCGTTGGAAAGCCTGAAGAGCGATGCCTCGGACGAGTCGCTGAAAACCCTCAAGGCTCTCAAAAGCAACGCCGAGAGCGCGCTGAAACACTCGCGCCACCTGCTCAGCGACGCGTACGAAGAAGTCAAAGTCAAGACCCGTGAAACCGGAATCGCCACCCGCGATTACGCCCAGGAACACCCATGGACCACCGCCAGCGTCGCGGTCGGAGCCTTGGGTTTGCTGGCGGCGTATCTGCTGTACAAACGTGGTAATTAAAGGGTTTGGCGCAGCTCGTTTTTCAGCCATTGCGCCAACTGCCGAGCGCGCCCGTCTCCGGCGCGCTTGGGTAGCCACAACGCCAGTTGCGCCGGGGTTTCGCTAAACCCCCACGGCGCAACCAGGCGACCGGCCTGCAAATCCTCGGCCACCAGCGGCTCGGGGGCAATCGCCACGCCCAACCCGGCTACCGCCGCCTCCAGCAAATAATACAAATGCTCGAAACCCTGCCCGAACTTCAACGCTTTGGCATCGAGGCCGTTGCGCTGCGCCCAACTGGGCCAGGCTTGCGGGCGTGAAGTGGTGTGCAACAAGGGTTCGTTGAGCAACGCAGCAGCCGGCGCCTGGCGCAGGCTGTCGTAACCGGCAAAGCGCGGGCTCAACACCGGGCCGATGCGCTCACTGGCCAACTCATAAACCTGCATGTCCGCAGGCCACGGCGGCTCGGCAAACACCAGCAAGGCATCCAGCCCCGGTCGTCGTGGGTCGAGATCGCCTTCACCCGCCGACAGGTGCAAGCGCAAATCCGGCAGCTCGGCATTCAACCGGCCCAAACGCGGAATAAACCAGCGCGCCAGCAAGCTGCCGGAGCAGCCGAGCACGAACGGCGCGTCGGCGTGGCCTTGCGTCAGCTCACCGCACACGGTGCGCAAACGCTCGAAAGCCTCGCTGCTGGCATCGCGTAAGCGCACGCCGGCATCTGTGAGTTTCAGGCCGCGCCCATCCTTGACGAACAGGCTCACCCCCAGATGCTCCTCGAGCACTTTCAGCTGTCGGCTGACCGCACCGTGGGTCACGTGCAGTTGCTCCGCAGCCTGACTGACGCTGTTCAAGCGGGCAGTGGCCTCGAAGGCGCGCAAGGCGTTCAGCGGGGGAAGGTCATGGCTCATGGGATCTGTGAGTTTTCCTGACAGGTTACGGCGATCTTATCGGTTTTCAGCGTGGAACGTCAGGGGTAGAGTGAACGCCATTGCCACTTCACGTATTCAACTGGAGCGCCCCATGACCCAGACTAATCTGCGTAACGGCCCTGATGCCAACGGCCTGTTTGGCGCGTTCGGCGGCCGCTACGTTGCCGAAACCCTGATGCCGTTGATACTCGACCTGGCCCGCGAATACGAAGCGGCCAAGGAAGATCCAGCATTCAAAGAGGAATTGGCCTACTTCCAGCGCGACTACGTCGGCCGTCCAAGCCCACTGTACTTCGCCGAACGCCTGACCGAATTCTGCGGCGGCGCGAAGATTTACCTCAAGCGCGAAGAGCTGAACCACACCGGCGCGCACAAGATCAACAACTGCATCGGCCAGATCCTGCTGGCGCGGCGCATGGGTAAAAAACGCATCATCGCCGAGACCGGCGCCGGCATGCACGGCGTGGCGACCGCCACCGTGGCTGCACGTTTTGGCCTCGATTGCGTGATCTACATGGGCACCACCGACATCGAGCGCCAACAGGCCAACGTGTTCCGCATGAAGTTGCTGGGCGCCGAAGTGATCCCGGTAGTTGCCGGCACCGGCACCCTGAAAGACGCGATGAACGAAGCCCTGCGTGACTGGGTGACCAACGTCGACAGCACCTTCTACCTGATCGGCACCGTGGCCGGCCCGCACCCTTATCCGGCGATGGTCCGCGACTTCCAGGCGGTGATCGGCAAGGAAACCCGCGAACAGCTGCAAGCCCAGGAAGGCCGCCTGCCGGACAGCCTGGTAGCGTGCATCGGCGGTGGTTCCAACGCCATGGGCCTGTTCCACCCGTTCCTCGATGACAAAAGCGTCGAAATCATTGGCGTTGAAGCGGCAGGTCATGGCATCGAAACCGGCAAACACGCGGCCAGCCTGAACGGCGGCGTACCGGGCGTGCTGCACGGCAACCGGACCTTCCTGCTGCAGGACGACGATGGCCAGATCATCGACGCCCACTCGATCTCCGCCGGCCTCGATTACCCGGGTATCGGTCCGGAACACGCCTGGTTGCATGACATCGGCCGCGTCCAGTACACCTCGGTAACTGACCACGAAGCCCTCGACGCCTTCCACAAATGCTGCCGCCTGGAAGGGATTATTCCTGCACTGGAAAGCGCCCACGCCCTGGCCGAAGTGTTCAAACGCGCACCGACCCTGCCGAAAGATCACCTGATGGTGGTCAACCTTTCCGGCCGTGGCGACAAAGACATGCAGACCGTGATGCACCACATGGAGCACTCTCAACAAGAGCACTCCCAGCAGGAGAAACACTGATGAGCCGCCTGCAAACACGCTTCGCCGAACTCAAAGAACTGAACCGCGCCGCTCTGGTAACCTTCGTCACTGCCGGCGACCCGAGCTATGACACCTCGCTGGCGATCCTCAAGGGTCTGCCAGCGGCCGGCGCCGACGTGATCGAGTTGGGCATGCCCTTCACCGATCCGATGGCCGACGGCCCGGCGATCCAGCTTGCCAACATCCGCGCCCTGGGTGCCAAACAGAACCTGGCGAAAACCCTGCAAATGGTTCGCGAGTTCCGCAAAGACAACAACGACACTCCGCTGGTGCTGATGGGTTACTTCAACCCGATTCATTACTACGGCGTACCACGCTTCATCAGCGATGCCAAAGAAGCCGGTGTCGATGGCCTGATCGTGGTCGACATGCCACCTGAGCATAACGCCGAGCTGTGCGACCCGGCGCAAGCGGCAGGCATCGACTTCATCCGCCTGACCACCCCGACCACCGACGACGTGCGCCTGCCGACTGTGCTCAATGGCAGTTCCGGTTTCGTTTACTACGTGTCGGTAGCCGGTGTGACCGGTGCTGGCGCAGCGACCCTGGAACACGTCGAAGAAGCCGTCACCCGCTTGCGTCGCCACACCGACCTGCCGATCAGCATCGGTTTCGGCATCCGCACACCGGAGCAAGCGGCGTCCATCGCCCGTCTGGCAGACGGCGTGGTGGTGGGTTCGGCACTGATCGACCACATCGCCAACGCGACCACGCCTGAGCAGGCCATCGACGGCGTGCTGAGCCTGTGCTCGGCGTTGTCCGAAGGCGTGCGTAAAGCCCGCGTCAGCTAAGAGTAAAGTTCCTGATACAGAGGAATTAGCGCCCGGCGCCGCAGACTAAATAGCAAGACCCAGGGGTTTGGAACCGAGTTCTGAGCCCCTTTTTTTGCTGTGGATGCTCTGAGGAAGACCCAAATGAAAATGCCCAAACGCCTGATTGCCAGCCTGGGTGTATTGATGCTCAGCGCCACGCCCTTGCTCCACGTAAGCGCCGATGAACGCGACGATCATGATCGCGGCGGCCCGCGGTATGAGCATCGTGGCGATGAACACCGCGAGCATGGCCCTGAATTCAGAGGGCCACCTCGGGACTTCGGTCCGGTGCGCGAAGTGATCCGCGTCAACCACGGGTATTTCGTCCGCGGTGCACCACCACCGCCGGGCGTTCGCTGGGTCAGAGGCCAACCTTTGCCGCGCGGCTACTACGGCGAACGCCTGGACAGCCGAGCCCTCGAACACTTGCCGTACTACCCAGGTTACGAATGGCGACGCATGGGCGGCGACATTGTGCTGATCGCCATAGGCACCGGGGTGGTTTATGAGGTGCTGGAGGGTGTGCTGTATTGAGTGTTGATCGGGGTTTTGTGTAGTCCAAACCACCGTCATCGCGAGCAAGCTCGCTCCCACATTGAAATGCGTTCCCCTGTGGGAGCGAGCTTGCTCGCGATGAGGCCCTGACAGCCAACCCAGCTCCCAATTCTGCTCAAAAAATCGACAAATCCAGTGGCCGTATCGCGCCCATCCAGATCGCATGGTCGGTGTGGTCGGCCAGGTCATCACCGGTATCCGGGTGCACAAACACCACCAAACCTTTGCGATTGAGCGCCAGCCACGGCAGCACTTCGCCGAGCTGCTCCGGCGCGAAGGCCAACTGGCAGCTCCAGTCCGGGTGTGGGCCTACCGGCCGTTCGTGCACCCGGCCCATCTTCAGCGGAAACAACTGCGCAGCCTGCTCACACAGGGCTCGCGCCTGATCGATGGTGTTCGTATTGAAGTAAACGTGGGCGTGGTAGCCCTTGATCCGCTGCATAGTGTTCTCGTGTCTCGGGATTCATTCCCCACCCGCAACGCTACACCGCAATCGACGGCAGGGCCAAACCTGTCAGCGACTCCGCGCTGCTGGCCTGTTCGGTCATCAGCCAGTCAACGAACTTCTGGATCAGCGCGCTGCGGCGTTTGCGCTGGGGCAGGACCACGTAATAGCCGAAGCTCGACATCGCCGTCTCGGCAATCGGTCGGCACAACAAGCCTTGCGCCAGCAAGTTATCCACAAGGTGTCGCCAACCGATGGCCACGCCCTGGCCGCCAATCGCCGCTTGAATCAGCAGCGTGTAATTGTCGAAGCGCAACTGCCCCGGCGCGGGAGGTGTGGCGATGCCCAAGGTGCGGAACACGCCGCTCCAGTCGAACCAGTGGCTGCTGTTTTCGCCGCGCAAATGCAGCAACGGCAGCTCCTGCAAGGCGTGGGCGGGCAGGGGCACCGCGCGGTCTTTAAGCAGCAGCGGACTGCACACCGGGAACACTTCTTCACTGAACAACCAATGGCTTTCGCCCTGTTTGAAGCGCCCGTCGCCAAACAGCACGGCCACGTCAATGTCGGTGCGCAGCATGTTGTGGCTGCGCTCGCTGGTGACCAGGCTGACGTCCACCTGCGGATTGGCTTCATGAAAACGGTGCAGTCGCGGCATCAGCCAATACGCGGCGAAGGCGAAATCGGTGGCCACCTGCAACACCTCGTGCTGATGCTGGGCGCTGATCGCATTCAGCCCGGCGTCGATGTTCTGCAAACCGGCCTGCACTTGCTCGAACAGAATCGCCCCGGCCTCGGTCAGCTCGATACCTCGGTAGATGCGGTCAAACAGCCGCGTACCGAGTTGCTCCTCCAACCGTTTGATCTGCTGGCTGACAGCCGGTTGCGTGGTACCAAGCTCTACCGCCGCTGCCGTGAAGCTGCGATGGCGCGCGGCGGCTTCAAAGGCGCGGAACAGGTCCAGGGACAAATCACCAAGGGCGTCATACATAAGCTGTTCTTATCCTAGTCATTGCCTGGCGTGGGCTTTACCACGAAGTGCGTGGGCTACATCCTCGATCACAGCACTTTCGCATAACTCCTCACTATGGAATGCCGCGATCACATGAAGCGCAAGAACATTCTTTTCATCATGGCCGATCAAATGGCTGCGCCCCTGTTGCCGTTCTACGGCCCATCGCCGATCAAGCTGCCCAACCTGAGCCGCCTGGCCGCGCAAGGCGTGGTGTTCGACGCCGCGTATTGCAATAGCCCGTTATGCGCACCTTCGCGGTTCACCCTGGTCAGCGGCCAGTTGCCGAGCAAGATCGGCGCCTACGACAACGCGGCGGATTTTCCTGCAGACGTGCCGACCTATGCCCACTACCTGCGGCGCCTCGGCTACCGCACTGCGCTGTCCGGCAAGATGCATTTCTGTGGCCCGGATCAGCTGCATGGCTACGAAGAACGCCTGACCAGCGATATCTACCCGGCTGACTACGGTTGGGCAGTGAACTGGGATGAACCGGACGTGCGCCCGAGCTGGTATCACAACATGTCCTCGGTGCTGCAGGCCGGGCCCTGCGTGCGCACCAATCAGCTGGATTTCGACGAAGAGGTGGTGTTCAAGGCCCAGCAGTACCTGTTCGATCACATCCGCGAAGACGGCGATCAGCCGTTCTGCCTGACTGTGTCGATGACTCACCCACACGATCCGTACACCATTCCCAAAGCCTTTTGGGACCTGTACGACGACAAAGACATCCCGCTGCCGGAAACCCCGGCGCAAGACGAACTCGATCCGCACTCCCAGCGTCTGCTCAAGGTCTACGACCTGTGGGACAAGCCGCTGCCTGTGGATAAGATTCGCGATGCGCGCCGCGCCTATTTCGGTGCGTGCAGCTATATCGATAGCAACGTCGGCAAACTTCTGCAAACCCTCGAAGAAACCGGACTGATCGAGAACACCACCATCGTCTTCTCTGGTGACCATGGCGACATGCTTGGCGAGCGTGGACTCTGGTACAAAATGCACTGGTTCGAAATGGCCGCCCGCGTACCGCTGCTGGTCAGCGCGCCGGGGCAGTTCGCTGCTGGGCGAGTCAGGGCTGTGGTGTCCACCGCCGACCTGTTGCCGACCCTGGTGGAACTGGCCGGCGGCACATTGGAACCCGGCTTGCCACTGGACGGTCGCTCGCTGGTGCCGCACTTGCAGGGGCAGGGCGGGCACGACGAGGTGTTTGGCGAATACATGGCCGAAGGCACCATCAGTCCGCTGATGATGATCCGCCGTGGCGCGTACAAATTCATCTACAGCGAAGACGACCCGTGTCTGCTCTTCGATGTGCACAACGATCCGCACGAACAGGAAGAACTCAGCCAATCCGCGCAACATCGCCAGGTGTTCGAGGATTTTCTCGCCGAAGCACGGGCTAAATGGAATATCCCGGCGATCCACCAACAGGTGCTCGCCAGCCAGCGCCGACGACGCTTCGTCACTCAGGCGCTGACCCTCGGCAAGCTGAAGAGCTGGGACCACCAGCCGCTGGTCGACGCCAGTCAGCAGTACATGCGCAACCACATCGACCTCGATGATCTGGAGCGCAAAGCACGTTATCCACAACCCTGCCAAAACCAATAACGTAAGGGGAAGAACATGCAAAGGTTATCCACAGTACTGACAGCGGGGCTGCTGGCCTTGAGCAGTGTGTCGGCCTACGCCGAGCAAAGCTGCGACACGGTGAAGATGGCGGACCCGGGCTGGAGCGACATCGCCGCGACCAACGCCATCACCGGTTTCCTGCTTGAAGGCATGGGTTACAAGGCCAAGGTCGACACCCTGGCTGTGCCGATCACCTTTGGCGGACTCAAGGATGGCCAGGTCGATGTGTTCCTGGGCAACTGGATGCCGGCGCAGCAGGGTTTCTACGACAAGTTCGTGGCCAATGGCGATGTCACCCAACTGTCGAAGAACCTCGACGGCACCGAGTTCACCCTGGCCGTGCCAGACTATGTGTGGGACGCCGGCGTGCATGACTTTGCCGACCTGAACAAATACGCGGACCTGCATCCTGGGGAAGTTGACAAGAAGATCTATGGCATCGGCTCCGGCGCGCCGGCGAACATCTCGCTGCAAGAGATTATCAAGAAGAACGATTTCGACCTCGGCCAGTGGAAGCTGATCGAGTCCAGCGAACAGGCGATGCTCGCCGAAGTGTCCCGCGCGGTGAAAAAGCAGAAGTTCGTGACCTTCCTCGGCTGGACCCCGCACCCGATGAACGTGCAGCTGAAAATGCATTACCTGAAGGGCGGCGAGAAGTACTTCGGCGACACCGGCAGCGTCCACACCCTGACCCGTAAAGGTTATGCACAGGCCTGCCCGAACGTCGGCAAACTGCTGACCAACCTGAGCTTCACCCAGGAGATGGAGAACAGCATCATGGCCGAGGTGGTGAACAAAAAGGTCAGCAACGCCGATGCGGCGAAAGCGTGGATCAAGGCCAATCCGGCGGTGCTGGACAAGTGGCTTGATGGCGTGAAGACCGTGGATGGGAAGGACGCGTTGCCGATTGTGAAAGCAAAACTCTGAGCTCGATGATCGTTCCCACGCTCCCGCGTGGGAATGCATCCCGTGACGCTCCGCGTCACTTCTAGCAGCGGACGCGGAGCGTCCATGGCGGCATTCCCACGCAGAGCATGGGAACGATCACCTCAGCCCTGATACTCTTTCGCCAAAACCCCAATCAAGAGGCCCCATGGCAATCCCCAACCGCCATAAACTCTTCCCCTTTCTCAGCTGGCTGCCCAGGCAAACCCGCGCCAACGTCGGCCGCGATCTTGTCGTTGGCCTCAGCGGGGCGATTCTTGCGTTGCCGCAATCCATTGCCTACGCATTGATCGCCGGGTTACCCGCCGAATATGGCTTGTACGCCGCCATCATTCCGGTGTTGATCGCCTGCCTCTGGGGCTCCTCCTGGCATTTGATCTGTGGCCCGACGGCAGCAATCTCTATCGTTCTTTACGCCAGCGTCAGTCCCTTGGCCGTGCCCGGTTCCCAGGATTACGTCACGCTGATTCTGCTGCTGACCTTCCTCGCCGGTGTTTTCCAGTGGCTGCTGGGCATGCTGCGCTTTGGCGCGCTGGTGAACTTCGTCTCGCACTCGGTGGTGCTGGGTTTCACCCTCGGTGCGGCGGTGGTGATCGCCCTCGGGCAACTGCCGAACCTCTTGGGGCTGGACCTGCCGAATCAGGCCACGGCGCTGAACAGCCTGATGTCATTGATCGGCGACATCGGCGAGCTGGATAAACCGTCGCTGGTGCTGGGCCTCGTCACGCTGGCGGTAGGCATCGCGCTGAAACTGCTGCTGCCGCGCTGGCCGAGTCTGCTGATCAGCCTGATCTTCAGCGGCCTGTTGGTGTGGCTGTGGCCATCGATGTTTGGCCATGTGAAGTTGGTCAGTTCGTTCGTTGGCCGGCTGCCGCCATTCAGCCCGTTACCGCTGGATCTGGACCTGATGTTGCGTCTGCTGCCCAGCGCGGTGGCGGTCGGCATGCTCGGGCTGGTCACCAGCCTGTCGATTGCCCGCTCGTTGTCGGCGCGTTCGCAGCAGTTGCTCGATGCGAATCAGGAAGTCCGCGCGCAGGGGCTTTCGAACATTGTCGGCAGTTTTTTCTCAGGCTCCTTGTCGGCCGGCTCCTTCACCCGTTCAGGTTTGAGTTATGAAGCGGGCGCCTGCTCGCCGTTGGCCGGGGTGTTCTCGGCGCTGTGGGTGGCGTTGTTTGCGGTGGCTGGGGCGGCGCTGATTGCGCATATCCCGATTCCGGCCATGGCCGGGAGCATTCTGCTGATTTGCTGGGGATTGGTGGACCATCGCGGCATTCGCGCGTTGTTCCGGGTCAGCCATGCCGAATTCGCGGTGATGGCACTGACCTGCGTCGCTACCTTGCTGCTGGAGCTACAAACGGCAATCTATGCCGGTGTGCTGGTCTCGCTGTTCTTCTACCTCAAGCGCACCTCACAACCCCGCGTGCAGCAGTGGCGCGAAGGCGATGAAGAGATTTTGCGGGTCGGCGGCTCGATCTTCTTCGGCGCCAGCCACTACCTGCAAGTGCGTTTGCAACGCACTCAAGGGTTGAAGGTGGTGATCGAAGGGCAGTACATCAACTTCATCGACTATTCCGGCGTGGAGATGCTGCACCAGGAAGCGCGACGACTGCTCAGACAAGACCGCAGCCTGATCCTGCGCCGGGCGCGGGGGCATGTGGTCGAGGAGTTGATGAAGCTCGAAGGACCGGAGAAATGCCCGATCCGGTTCGAGGATTAAACCGACATCACGATGGCCCCCTGTGGGAGCGAGCTTGCTCGCGATGACGCCAGCAACTTCCAGCACTGATGTGACTGACAGATGGCTATCGCGAGCAAGCTCGCTCCCACATTGGTTATAACGCCAGTTGGCGGCGGAGTTCGGCCAGCACCGGTGCGGTGTCCGGGCGTACGCCGCGCCACAGAAAGAACGCTTCGGCGGCCTGTTCGGCGAGCATCCCCAGGCCATCCATCGACACCGCAGCGCCGTGTTCGCTGGCCCAGCGGCAGAACGAGGTCGGCTCCTTGCCGTACATCATGTCGTAGCAAACAGTCTTGCCCGGTTCGATCAGGCTGCTGGCAATCGGCGGTACATCGCCTGACAGACTGGCCGACGTTGCGTTGATGATCAGGTCGACCGGCTCACGTAGCCAGTCGAAACCACTGGCAGACACCGGGCCGAGATCGGCGAACAGTTCGGCCAGCAATTCGGCTTTTTCCAGGGTACGGTTGGCGATGATCACCGACGCCGGCTGCTCGGCCAGTAACGGTTCCAGCGCGCCACGCACAGCGCCGCCAGCGCCCAACAGCAGAATGCGTTTACCGCGCAGGCTGAACCCGGCGTTGACCGTCAGGTCCCGCACCAGCCCGGCACCATCGGTGTTGTCACCCAACAGGCTGCCATCCGCCAGTTTGCTCAAGGTGTTGACCGCACCCGCTCGCTGGGCCCGTTCCGTCAGGCTGTTGGCCAGACGATAGGCTTCTTCCTTGAACGGCACGGTGACGTTGGCGCCGCGACCTTCGTTGAAAAACGCCCGGGCACAACCGGAAAAGTCATCCAGCGGCGCCAGCAAGGTGCTGTAGTCCAGGTGCTGAGCGGTCTGCTCGGCAAACAGGCGATGGATCAACGGCGATTTGCTGTGGCCAATCGGATTACCGAATACGACGTAACGGTCCATCAGGATTCCTCATTCGCGTAGGAGCTGCCGAAGGCTGCGATCTTTTGATCTAAATCGGCGCAACGCCTTGAACAGATCGCAGCCTTCGGCAGCTCCTACAGGGGTTAGGCCAACCAATCGCGGTCTTGCAGGAAATACTCGGTCAGGCGCGCTTCTTCGCTGCCAGGCTCGGCCTTCCAGTCGTAGCCCCAGCGCACTTGCGGCGGCAGCGACATGAGGATCGACTCGGTACGCCCACCCGATTGCAGACCAAACAGCGTGCCACGGTCGTAAACCAGGTTGAACTCGACGTAGCGCCCACGACGAAATTCCTGGAACTCGCGCTGCTTCGCGGTGAAGGCTTGCGCCTTGCGACGCTGGACGATTGGCAGATAAGCGTCAATGTAAGCGTCGCCGATGGCACGCATGAAGGCGAAGCAGGTGTCGAAGTCCCACTCGTTCAAGTCATCGAAGAACAGACCGCCGATACCCCGAGGCTCGTTGCGATGCTTGATGTGGAAATAGCTGTCGCACCAGTCCTTGTAACGACTGTAGACGTCCGGCCCAAACGGCGCGCAGGCCTGCGCGGCCACGCGGTGCCAGTGCACGCAGTCTTCTTCATTGCCGTAGTAAGGGGTCAGGTCGAAGCCTCCGCCGAACCACCAGACCGGCTCTTCGCCTTCTTTCTCGGCGATGAAAAAGCGCACGTTGGCGTGGGACGTCGGTACATGCGGATTGTGCGGGTGAATCACCAGCGACACGCCGAGGGCTTCGAAGCCGCGTCCAGCCAGTTCCGGCCGATGAGCGCTGGCGGAAGGCGGAAGACCGCTACCAAAGACGTGTGAAAAGTTGACGCCGCCCTTCTCGATAACTGCGCCGTTTTCGATCACCCGCGTACGACCGCCACCACCGGCAGGCCGGGTCCAGGCGTCTTCGACAAAGCGAGTACCACCGTCTTCGGCTTCCAGCGCGGCACAAATACGGTCTTGCAGGTCGAGCAGGTAGGCTTTTACGGCCTCGGTGCGGGTAGTCATGGCATCACCTTGAATCGGGCAAAGCTACGCGGCGCTCGATCAGAACGGCGGCCGGCGCAAATGGGCGCGTAGCATAACACTGCACTCGTGACCGTCGCAGTTGACGAAGATCAAGCTTAGGAGTCCGATAGGGACCTTCGCCGAAAGACTGACGGCAAACACACCCAAGGAGAGTGCAGATGGCCAAACGTATCCAGTTCCGAGCCCATGGCGGGCCCGAAGTGCTTGAGTATGTGGACTTCCAACCGGCCGAGCCCGGCCCTCAGCAAGTGCGCGTCAGTAACAAGGCCATCGGTCTCAATTTCATCGACACCTATTTCCGCAGCGGCCTCTATGCACCGCCAGCCCTGCCATCAGGCCTGGGCTCTGAAGGTGCGGGCGTGGTCGACGCGGTGGGCAGTGAAGTGACTCGTTTCAAGGTCGGCGACCGTGTGGCCTACGGCAGTGGCCCGCTGGGCGCTTACAGCGAGATGCATGTACTGCCGCAAGACAATCTGGTGCATCTGCCGGACGCCATCAGCTTCGAACAGGCTGCGGGCGTCATGCTCAAGGGCCTGACCGTGCAGTACCTGTTGCGTCAGACCTATGAACTCAAGGGCGGCGAAACCATTCTGTTCCACGCCGCTGCCGGCGGTGTCGGTTCGCTGGCCTGCCAATGGGCCAAGGCCTTGGGCGTTAAGTTGATCGGCACCGTCAGCTCGCCGGAGAAAGCCGCGCTGGCAAAGGCCAACGGCGCCTGGGCAACCATCGACTACAGCCATGAAAACGTCGCACAGCGGGTGCTGGAGTTGACTGACGGCAAAAAGGTCCCCGTGGTGTACGACGGCGTCGGCAAGGACACCTGGCTGACCTCGCTCGACAGCGTGGCGCCACGCGGATTGGTGGTAAGCTTCGGCAACGCGTCGGGGGCGGTGGACGGCGTGAACCTGGGGATTCTTGCCGCGAAGGGCTCGCTGTACGTGACCCGGCCAACCCTGGGGACTTACGCCAACAATGCCGAGAACCTGCAAACCATGGCCGATGAGCTGTTCGCGATGATCATCAGCGGTAAGTTGAAGGTGGACATCAGCCAGCGTTATCCACTGGCTGAAGCGGCGAAGGCGCACATTGAGTTGTCGGCGCGGCGTACTACCGGGTCGACGGTGTTGCTGCCTTAAGTATCAGGGTGTTTGGAAGGGCCTCATCGCGAGCAAGCTCGCTCCCACACTGAATCGTTGTCGTACACAAAATCTGTGTTCGCTAAAGATCTACTGTGGGAGCGAGCCTGCTCGCGATGGGTTCACCTCGGTCTCACGCCGGGCGCACAACCTTGCCGGTCGCCAGATCGCGAATCAGGCTGGGGTTTTTGCGTCCGCCCAGATTACCGCCCAGCACCAGGTCGATTTGCCCACGGAAATACTGCTCGACGCGAATTCGCGTGCGCGCTGCCGGCCGGCCTTGCGGGTTGGCTGAAGTCGACACCAACGGCCCGACCAACGCACACAAGTCCCGCACTTGCGGATGATCGCTGACCCGCAGCGCCACGGTCTCGTGTACCCCGGTGATCCATTGCGGCAGCATGTTTTGATGGGGCACCAGCCAGGTGTTCGGCCCCGGCCAGGTACTGGCCATGCGATCCATCCACAGTTCCGGGAAGTCTTCGAACAGGAAGTCGAACTGGCGAATGTTGTCGGCAATCAGGATCAGGCCCTTTTCCACCGAGCGGCCCTTGATCGCCAGCAAACGATACACCGCCTCTTCGTCCCACGGGTCGCAACCCAGGCCCCAGACAGCTTCGGTTGGATAGGCAATCACCGCCCCTGCGCGAATTTCTCGTGCGGCTTGTTGCACACGCCAACTGTTGACCATTACCGACTCTCCAAAATAAGGCTGTGCGCAGTTTACCGATCTTTTATGAACCTAGCTTACGCGCGCAAACCAGCGTCCGCCTTCGCTCACCGCCCGGCCATCCATTTCAAGCTCTGTCAGCGCCGCCAATACCTTCGGCAATGCCCATCCCGCCGCGTCGGCCAGGGCCTCGCTGGTATGCGGCGCGGCAAACAGCAGGCACAGCAACGGGTGATCAATGGGGGCCGGGGCCTCTGTGGATAACGGCAGATTCTGCCAACCGCGCAGGCCTTCGAGGATATGTTCGATAGTTTCCACCAACACTGCGCCATCGCGGATCAACTGGTGGCAACCACGGGCGCCGGGATGATGGATGGAGCCTGGAATCGCATACACCTCGCGCCCTTGCTCCGCCGCCAGCCTGGCGGTGATCAACGAGCCGCTGGCAACACTGGCCTCGACCACCAGCACCCCGAGGGACAAACCACTGATAATCCGGTTGCGACGCGGGAAGTTGCTGGCCTGTGGCCCGGCATCCAGCGGAAACTCGGACACCACCGCGCTGCCCTGGGCAATCATCGCGTCGGCAATTCGTCGATTGCGCTGTGGATAAAAATTTTCCAGTCCGGTGCCGAGCACTCCAACCGTCTGCCCACCCACATCCAGCGCGGCCTGATGCGCCGCCGCATCGATGCCCAATGCCAAGCCGCTGGTGATGACAAAACCGGCACCCGCAAGGCTGCGGGAAAACGCCGTGGCGGTGTCCATCCCCGGCCTCGATGCGCGTCGGCTGCCGACCATCGCCAACTGCGGTTTTTCCAGAATGCCCGGATCGCCCGCGACGAACAGCAGCGGCGGTGGATCACTGATTTCTGCCAGCAGCGCCGGGTAGCCCGGTTGGTCAAACATCAGTAAATGCTGGCCTTCACGCTCTAGCCAGGCCAATGCGTGGTAGGCGCCGTCGCGAATTTCAGGGCTACGCCTGGCCTCGGCACTTGCCACTGGCAACCCCAACGCACGCCAGGCACTGGCCGGGGCGCTGATGGCTTTTGAGGCCGAGCCAAAGGCTTCGAGCAGCTTTTGAAAACGTCGTGGTCCGAGTTCCGGGAGGCGATGCAAACGCAAACGCGCTTCCAGTTCCGCCGGCGAAACCTGCGTAGGGGCAAACAGCGGCATAAGATCATCCTTGATCGTTATTGGTCCTGTTGATTCAGGAACAAGCTGTGGATAAGTCTGTTGGTAACTTGTTGAGTCTTTTACGGATTACGCACCTTGTCCATCACCGCCAAGGAGCGCGAGGCGTTCAGCACCAAGCCATAGCTGAGCTTTTCGTAGGTGCGGAAGATCATCAGCAAACCGGCGCGCTCATCCGGGATTTTCACCTGCTCGCCTGTCACCCGGTCACGCACGGTTTCGCCGGTTTTCATCACCACCAGCACGTTGCCTTCGACCAAGCCGTCGCGCTGGCCCTTGTTCAGGGTCACCACATCAAGCACGCCGATCTGCGTAACACCCCGTGGCACGTCGATGATCAAGCCGTGAATATCGGTTGGGGGTGCGCTGGGCATGAAGGTCGAATTGATCGCCCGCTCTTCGCCGCTGAACAAGCGGTCGCCGAGGCGAACCTCTTGGGTCGTGCGTTGCAAGGCAAGGGTCGCTACGTCGCCTTCAGTGGCGATGATCTCGCCGCCGCCGATGTCATCGGCGTTGATCCCCAGGAACTCTTTGCTTTGCGGGTCGCTGTAGACCTTGCCCTGCCGGAAGATGCCGTACACCGAATGCGCCGGGTCGAACTTGCCGCGCGCGTAAATGCGATCGCCCATGCCACTGAGCACCCGTTCGGCGTCACCGGCAACGATATACGGCGCCTTGTTGAAGTCTTCTACGTTGTCGATGATGCGGTTGCTCAACAGGAAGCTGTTGATGGATCGCAGCGGAATGCTCGGAATGGCGTCGGCCATCGGTGTGCTACGCACTTGTGGCGAGAGCTTGATAGTGCCCCTTGAAGCCCCGCGATTGACGGTCAGGCGCGGTTGCCCGTTGATATAGACCAGCGACAGCGAGTCGCCGGGATAGATCAGGTTCGGGTTTTCGATTTGCGGGTTGGCCTGCCAGAGTTCGGGCCACTTCCAGGGTTCGCGGAGATATTTCCCCGAGATGCCCCAGAGCGTGTCACCCGCCACTACGGTGTAATGCTGTGGGAAACCTTCCTTGAGTTGCACTTGTCCGTGTGCGAAACCGGCCGAGGCTAGAAGCAGCAAGGCGAGTAGTGATTTCCTCATGCAGTGAATCCCTTTATTATGTGCATTCGAGTAGAACGCCGGAGCCCCCGTGGCTCGCTCCCCTCTTGCTAATGAAAAGAAGGGAACTACGTTTTACAACGGTAGCCTGCATCTTCGGACCCGCCAGGCAATCGGCCCAGACTTTACTTCACACGTGCAGCAATTACGCTTATGGCTATTTTGAACATCCTCGAATTTCCCGACCCGCGCCTGCGTACTATCGCCAAACCAGTGGCCGTAGTGGACGACGAAGTGCGGCAGTTGGTCGATGACATGTTTGAAACAATGTATGAAGCACCCGGCATCGGCCTCGCGGCAACCCAGGTCAATGTGCACAAACGCGTCGTGGTCATGGACCTTTCCGAAGACCGCAGCGAACCTCGGGTGTTCATCAACCCCGAGTTCGAAACCCTGACCGACGAGATGGGCCAGTATCAGGAAGGCTGCCTGTCGGTACCGGGCTTCTACGAAAACGTCGACCGCCCGCAACGCGTCAGGATCAAGGCCCTGGACCGTGACGGCAAGCCGTTCGAGCTGATCGCCGAAGAGCTGCTGGCGGTGTGCATTCAGCACGAATGCGACCACCTCAACGGCAAATTGTTCGTCGATTACCTGTCCACGCTCAAACGCGACCGCATCAAGAAGAAACTGGAAAAGCTCCATCGCCAGAACGCTTGATGCCCTTCCAAAGGCTTGCTGCGGCAAGCCTTTTTCTTTTCCGCGTGTTTCCAACCGAGAATTCCCATGACTGAGCCACTGCGCATTGTCTTTGCCGGCACCCCCGAATTTGCCGCCGAACACCTCAAGGCCCTGCTCGACAGCCCTTACGAGATCGTTGCGGTCTACACCCAACCGGATCGTCCGGCGGGCCGTGGGCAAAAGCTGATGCCGAGCCCGGTCAAGCAGTTGGCTCTGGAGCACAACATCCAGGTGCTGCAGCCGCCAACCCTGCGCAACGCCGACGCCCAGGCCGAACTGGCCGCGCTCAAGCCGGACCTGATGGTCGTCGTGGCCTACGGCCTGATCCTGCCGCAAGTGGTGCTGGATATTCCGCGCCGGGGCTGCATCAACAGCCACGCCTCGTTACTGCCACGCTGGCGCGGTGCGGCGCCGATCCAGCGCGCCGTCGAAGCGGGTGACCGTGAAAGCGGCGTGACCGTGATGCGCATGGAAGCCGGCCTCGACACCGGGCCGATGCTGCTCAAGGTCACTACGCCAATCAGCGGCGCTGACACCGGCGGCAGCCTGCATGACCGTCTCGCCGAGATGGGTCCGCCGGCAGTCATTCAGGCAATTGCCGGTCTGGCCGCCGGCACGCTGGAAGGCGAAGTTCAGGACGACAGCCTCGCTACTTATGCTCACAAATTGAACAAAGACGAAGCGCGCATCGACTGGAACCGTCCAGCGGTCGAGTTGGAACGTCTGGTTCGCGCGTTCAATCCGTGGCCGATCTGCCACAGCACGCTCGACGGCGAAGCCTTGAAAGTGCTGTCCGCCAGCCTCGCCGAAGGCAAAGGCGCACCGGGCGAGATCCTCAGCGCCAGCAAGGACGGCTTGATCGTCGCCTGCGGTGAACAGGCGCTGTGCCTTACCCGCCTGCAATTGCCCGGTGGCAAAGCGCTGAACTTCAGTGACTTGTTCAACAGTCGTCGTGAGAAATTTGCCGTGGGCAGCGTCCTGGGCCAAGCGATGGACGCCCAATGAACCCGCGTCTGGCCGCCGCCAAGGCACTGGCCGCCGTCCTTAACGGCAAGGCTTCGCTGAACAGTTCGCTACCGACGCAGCTGGACAAGGTCGAAGACCGCGATCGCGGCTTCACTCAGGACCTGGCCTTCGGCACCGCACGCTGGCAGCCGCGCTTGTCGGCGCTGGCGGCCAAGTTGCTGCAAAAACCCTTCAAAGCCGCTGACGCCGATGTCGAAGCGCTGTTGCTGGTCGGCCTCTACCAACTGCTTTACACCCGCGTCCCGGCTCACGCCGCCATCGGTGAAACCGTGGGTTGCGCCGACAAGCTGAAAAAGCCCTGGGCCAAAGCCTTGCTCAACGCCGTACTGCGCCGCGCCCAACGTGAAAGCGAAGCGCTGCTGGCCGAGCTTGAGCACGATCCGGTGGTGCGCACCGCCCACCCGCGCTGGCTGCAAAAATCCCTCAAGGCTTTCTGGCCTGAGCAATGGGAAGCGATCTGCGCGGCAAACAACGCGCACCCGCCGATGATTCTGCGGGTCAACCGTCGTCATCACACTCGCGACGCTTACCTCGCCTTGCTGAGCGATGCCGGCGTTGCAGCCAAACCGTGCGTGTTTAGCCAGGACGGCATCGTGCTCGACACGCCGGGCGATGTGCGCCAGCTGCCGGGCTTTGCTGAAGGCTGGATCAGTGTGCAGGACGAGGCCGCACAACTGGCGGCGGACCTGCTGGACCTGGCGCCGGGCCAACGGGTGCTCGACGCCTGCTGCGCACCGGGCGGCAAGACCTGTCATATCCTCGAAGTAGAGCCCAAACTGGCCGGCGTGGTGGCCGTGGACCTGGAAGCCAAGCGTCTGGTTCGCGTGCGGGAAAACCTTGAGCGGCTGGGCCTCAGCGCCGAATTGATCGCCGCCGACGGTCGCGACACTCAGGCGTGGTGGGACGGCAAGCCGTTCCAGCGCATCCTGCTCGACGCACCGTGCTCGGCGACCGGCGTCATTCGCCGGCACCCGGACATCAAATTGACCCGCCAGCCGGATGACATCGCCGCGCTCGCGGTGCTTCAAGGTGAGTTGCTGGACGCAATGTGGCCGACCCTCGAAGTCGGCGGCATTCTGCTGTACGCCACCTGCTCGACCTTGCCGACTGAAAACACCGAAGTCATCGAAGCCTTCCTCGCCCGCACATCGGGCGCTCGCGAACTCGACATCGCCAGCCAGGCCGGCATCAAGCAACCTCATGGCCGCCAGTTGCTGGCGCAAGAGGGCGGTCACGACGGGTTCTATTACGCCAAGCTGATCAAGATTGCCGCCGCACGCGGTTAAGCGGATTTCAAGGGAGTGACCGGATGAAGATCATCATCCTCGGCGCCGGGCAGGTGGGCGGCACACTGGCGGAACACTTGGCCAGCGAAGCGAATGACATCACCGTGGTCGACACCGACGGCGAACGCCTGCGTGACCTCGGTGACCGTCTCGATATCCGCACCGTGCAAGGTCGCGGCTCGTTCCCGACGGTGCTGCGCCAGGCCGGAGCCGACGACGCCGACATGCTGGTGGCGGTGACCAACAGCGATGAAACCAATATGGTCGCCTGCCAGGTCGCGCACACCCTGTTCCACACGCCGACCAAAATCGCCCGGGTGCGCGAAGCCGCGTACCTGACCCGCGCCGGCCTGTTCGACAACGACGCGATTCCGGTCGACGTGCTGATCAGCCCGGAACAGGTGGTGACCCACTACATCAAGCGCCTGATCGAGCACCCCGGTGCCTTGCAGGTGATCGACTTTGCCGAGGGCAAGGCCCAGCTGGTGGCGGTCAAGGCTTACTACGGCGGGCCGCTGGTGGGTCAGCAATTGCGTCAATTGCGCGAACACATGCCGAACGTCGACACCCGCGTGGCGGCGATCTTCCGTCGCGACCGGCCGATCCTGCCGCAAGGCGACACAGTGATCGAAGCCGACGACGAAGTGTTTTTCATCGCCGCCAAAGCGAACATTCGTGCCGTGATGAGTGAAATGCGCCGGCTCGACGAGAGCTACAAACGCATTGTCATCGCCGGCGGCGGGCAGATCGGCGAACGGCTGGCCGAGGCTATCGAAAGCCGCTATCAGGTGAAAATCATCGAGATGAACCCGGCGCGCTGCCGCCACCTCTCGGACACCCTCGACAGCACCGTGGTGTTGCAGGGCAGCGCCTCGGACCGCGATTTGCTGCTGGAAGAGAACATCGCCGACGCCGATCTCTTCCTGGCGCTGACCAACGATGACGAAGCCAATATCATGTCGTCACTGTTGGCCAAACGCCTGGGCGCGAAGAAGGTGATGACCATCATCAACAATCCGGCCTATGTCGACCTGATTCAGGGCGGTGACATCGACATCGCCATCAGCCCGCAACTGGCGACCATCGGCACCTTGCTGGCCCACGTGCGCCGTGGCGATATCGTCAGCGTGCACTCACTGCGCCGCGGTGCGGCAGAAGCCATCGAGGCCATTGCCCATGGCGATGCGAAGTCGAGCAAGGTCATCGGCAAGGCCATCGAAAACATCGTCCTGCCGCCAGGCACTACCATTGGTGCGATCATTCGCGACGAAGAAGTACTGATCGCCCACGACGACACAGTGATCGAAGCTGGCGACCATGTGATTCTGTTCCTTGTGGATAAAAAGCATATCCGCGATGTGGAGAAGTTGTTTCATGTGGGGTTGAGCTTTTTCTGATCCGGGCTCTGCGCTGGCCGGACTGGCCCAATCGCGAGCAGGCTCGCTCCCACAGTGGATTCGGTTGTACACAAAAACGGCGTCCACTGAAGATCACATGTGGGAGCGAGCCTGCTCGCGATAGCGGTCTCACTAAAACAGATCAATCCCTGACCCCCCTCAACAAGGAATCCACCCAATGATCGAATCCCTGGAAAAAATGCTCGCCAAAGGTGTGGATAACTCGTTGCTGCGCTTCGGTCTGGGCAAGGGTTATCTGGATCTGGGCGAAAATGCCAAAGCAGCCGAGCATTTCAGCCGCTGCGTGGAATTCGATCCGAAGTATTCGGCAGCCTGGAAGTTGTTGGGCAAGGCCCACTTGGCGCTGGCTGACCATGCAGCCGCCCGTCAGGCTTGGGAGCAGGGCCTGGAAGCCGCCCGCGCTCACGGCGACAAGCAGGCAGAAAAGGAAATGACGGTGTTTCTGAAGAAGCTTGACCGGTTGGGCAACTGATCAAAAAACGCTCAATTCAAAGGTAACGCAGGCCGATGCCTTCAGCGTCGACCAGCACCACTTCCATGCGCACTCGCGGCGCACCGCACGGCAAACCCTGCACCTGGCCATAGACCACGGCGCCCTTGGCCAACGCCGCGAGCGTCGGATGCTTCACATAGACGCCGCTGGCGGAAAGGTTGCGAGTCTGGCCCAGGCACTCGCCGAAGCTCTCGTGCTGGATCTTGATTCGAAATGACTTACGGTGTTCGGACATCTTCTGCGCCCTTGATTGAACGGTTGTGGATAACCCCAACCCAAGGTTATCCACAGATCATGCCAATGGGATCAATACCAGCGCTCTTCACCCGGCGGGCGTTTCTTGAAGCGCTTCATGCTCCACATGTATTGGCTCGGGTATGCCCGCACGTACTTCTCGACGATCTGGCTCATGGCCGCGCAGGACGTCTCGGTATCGGTGCTGTACATCGCCTCGGGCGCGGCTTCCAGGATCACTTTGTAGCCTGAACCGTCCGGCAGGCGCAGGGCGTGCAGGAAGACTCCGACTGCTTTGCCGCCCGCGAGCATGTTCGGCACGAACTTGCTGGTCAGGGCCTTGGTGGCAAAGAAGGGCACGAAGATCCCGGCGGATTCGGCCGGTTCCGGGTCAGCGGGTATGCCCACTGCACCACCTTTGCGCACTTCCTTGATGACGCTGAGGATGCCTTCCTTGGTGGACGCTGCCACGCGGTTGCCCAATTGCACCCGTTGTTTGCGCAGCAATTCATCCACTGCCTTGAGCTTGGGTGGACGGTAGAAAATGATCGGTTTGCACTGGCTGCAATAGAAGTGGTTCAACACTTCCCAGTTGCCCAGGTGGCTGGTGATGCCGACCACGCCTTTGCCGGAAGCCAGCGCGTCCTTGAGCACGTCCAGACCTTCGACTTCACGCACCAGATCGATAGAGCGCTGGGCCGGCCAGATCCAGGCGCAGGCGCTTTCGGTCAATGATTTGCCGATGTCCATCAGGCTCTGTCCCACTAAACGCTCGCGCTCGGCGGCGTCCATCTGCGGGAAACACTTGGCGAGGTTGATGCGCACCACGTCGCGGGAACGGTTGGGGGTTTTCCACATGACCCAGCCAATTGCCGCGCCTACCGCTTGCACCGCCCGCCACGGGAGCAGGGCAAACAAACGCAGAGCGCCTACCAGCAAGGCGCCTTTAAACTTATCCACAGGTCACTCCTGATCTTCTGAACCGACGTAATGATCCGTATCGCGAGCCGGCTATTCTAACCGCCCACTGCGCAAGATGGCGTAGCGATCACAATCGGTGGTGTGATCCATGACCATCCCCGAGGCCTGCATCAGGGCATAGCAAATGGTCGGGCCGACAAAGGTGAAGCCGGCTTTCTTCAAACCTTTGCTCATCGCTTCGGCCTCGGGCGTCACGGCCGGCACTTCGCTGCGATCCTTGAAATGATTGATCTTCGGGACGCCGCCGACAAACGACCAGAGCAGCGCCACCGGGTCTTCCAGCGCCATCCAGGCCTGGGCATTGCGCCGGGCGGCATTGAGTTTGAGACGGTTGCGAATGATCCCCGGATCGAGCATCAAATCGTCGATTTCGGCGTCGCTCATCTGCGCCACGCGCTGCACGTCGAAGCCGAACAGTGCCTCACGGTAGCGTTCGCGTTTCCTCAGCACGGTGATCCATGACAGACCGGCCTGGAACCCTTCGAGCAAAAGCAACTCGAACAAGCGCTGCGCATCGCGTAGCGGTACGCCCCACTCTTGATCGTGATAAGCCATGTACAGCGGATCTTCGGAACACCAAAAGCAGCGTGGCATAAGGCTCCAGGGGGCGTGCGGACGAACGAATCGGGTATACTCCCGCTCTTTAAATCGCAGCCCAAGAAACAGGTGAATTTCGTGAGCCAGCCTACGCCAGCCGTGCGTACCTTCCAAGACTTGATCCTCGCCCTCCAGCAATACTGGGCCGAGCAAGGTTGTGTGGTACTTCAGCCCTACGATATGGAAGTAGGCGCCGGCACTTTCCATACCGCCACGTTCCTGCGTGCCATCGGCCCGGAAACCTGGAACGCCGCTTATGTGCAGCCCAGTCGTCGCCCGACTGACGGCCGCTACGGTGAAAACCCGAACCGTCTTCAGCACTACTACCAGTTCCAGGTAGTCCTGAAGCCGAACCCGGACAACTTCCAGGAACTGTACCTGGGCTCCCTCAAGCACGTGGGCCTGGACCCATTGGTGCACGACATCCGTTTCGTCGAAGACAACTGGGAATCGCCAACCCTCGGCGCGTGGGGTCTGGGCTGGGAAGTCTGGCTCAACGGCATGGAAGTGACCCAGTTCACCTACTTCCAGGCAGCCGGCGGCATCGAGTGCTACCCGGTAACCGGCGAGATCACCTACGGTCTCGAGCGTCTGGCCATGTACCTGCAAGGCGTGGATTCGGTCTACGACCTGGTCTGGGCTGACGGTCCGTTCGGCAAAGTGACCTACGGCGATGTGTTCCACCAGAACGAAGTGGAACAGTCGACCTACAACTTCGAACACGCCAACGTCGAGAAGCTGTTCGAACTGTTCGATTTCTACGAAAGCGAAGCCAAGCGCCTGATCGAACTCGATCAACCGCTGCCGCTGCCAAGCTATGAAATGGTGCTGAAGGCCTCGCACACCTTCAACCTGCTGGATGCGCGCCGGGCGATCTCGGTGACTGCGCGTCAGCAATACATTCTGCGTGTCCGCACCCTGGCGCGTTCCGTTGCGCAAGCCTACCTGCTGGCTCGCGCCAAGCTGGGCTTCCCGATGGCGACCCCGGATTTGCGTGATGAAGTGTTGGCTAAGCTGGAGGCTGCACAATGAGTGCTCAAGATTTCCTGGTTGAACTGGGCACCGAAGAGCTGCCACCCAAGGCCCTGAACACCCTGGCCGATGCGTTCCTCGCCGGCATCGAGAAGGGCCTGCTGGCCGCTGGCCTGGGCTTTGAAGCCAAGCAGGTCTACGCCGCACCGCGTCGTCTGGCCGTGCTGATCACCAAACTGGCCACTCAACAGCCGGATCGCAGCATTAACCTCGACGGCCCGCCACGTCAGGCCGCCTTCGACGCCGAAGGCAATCCAACCCAGGCCGCCCTGGGCTTCGCCAAGAAGTGCGGCGTCGAGCTGAGCGAAATCGATCAAAGCGGGCCGAAGCTGCGTTACAGCCAAAGCATTGCCGGCAAGCCGACCGTCAGCCTGTTGCCGACCATCGTCGAAGACTCGCTGAACGACCTGCCGATTCCCAAGCGCATGCGTTGGGGCGCTCGCAAGGAAGAATTCGTTCGCCCAACCCAATGGCTGGTGATGCTGCTCGGCGACCAAGTGGTCGACTGCACCATCCTCGCCCAGAAGGCTGGTCGCGATTCCCGTGGTCACCGCTTCCATCACCCGGAAAGCGTGCGCATCACCTCGCCGGCCAACTACCTGAGCGACCTGCGCGCGGCCTACGTACTGGCCGATGCCAATGAGCGCCGCGAGCTGATCAGCACGCGTACCGCCGAGCTGGCCACCCGTCAGGAAGGGACTGCAATCGTTCCACCAGAGCTGCTCGACGAAGTGACCGCGCTGGTGGAATGGCCAGTGCCGCTGGTGTGCTCGTTCGAGGAGCGTTTCCTCGATGTGCCACAAGAAGCCCTGATCACCACCATGCAGGACAACCAGAAGTACTTCTGCCTGCTGGATGCCGACGGCAAGTTGCTGCCACGTTTCATTACCGTGGCCAACATCGAGAGCAAAGACCCGCAACAGATCATCGACGGTAACGAGAAAGTGGTTCGCCCACGTCTGACCGACGCCGAATTCTTCTTCAAGCAAGACAAGAAGCAGAAACTCGAAGACTTCAACCTGCGTCTGCAGAACGTGGTGTTCCAGGAAAAACTCGGCAGCGTCTACGACAAGGCCGAACGCGTTTCCAGACTCGCCGCGTTCATCGCTCCACACATTGGCGGCAACGCCCAGTGGGCGGCGCGTGCGGGCCTGCTGTCGAAGTGCGACCTGGCGACCGAGATGGTCGGTGAGTTCCCGGAGATGCAAGGTGTCGCCGGTTACTACTACGCCCTCAACGATGGCGAGCCAGAAGATGTCGCACTGGCGCTGAACGAGCAATACATGCCGCGCGGTGCCGGCGCTGAATTGCCGACCACCCTGACCGGTGCAGCCGTGGCAATCGCCGACAAGCTCGACACTCTGGTCGGCATCTTTGGTGTCGGCATGCTGCCAACCGGTAGCAAAGACCCGTATGCCTTGCGCCGTGCCGCTCTTGGCGTGTTGCGGATCCTGATCGACAAGAAGCTCGACCTCGACCTGACCGACGCCGTGGCTTTCGCTGTCAACTCGTTCGGCAGCAAGGTCAAGGCTGCTGGCCTGGCTGATTCGGTACTGGAGTTCGTCTTCGACCGTCTGCGTGCCCGTTACGAAGACGAAAGCGTGGATGTCGCCACCTACCTGTCGGTACGTGCCCTGAAACCGGGTTCGGCGCTGGACTTCGATCAGCGTGTACAAGCCGTGGAAGCGTTCCGCAAATTGCCGGAAGCCGCGGCACTGGCGGCGGTGAACAAGCGCGTATCGAACCTGCTGAGCAAACTCGAAGGCAGTGTGCCGTCCACCGTTGAAGCCAAGTACTTCGACAACGCCGCCGAGTTCTCCCTGTACTCGGCGATCCAGCAAGCGGATCAAGCGGTGCAGCCAATGGCTGCGGCCCGTCAGTACCGCGAATCGCTGGCGCGTCTGGCCGCCTTGCGCGAGCCGGTCGATGCGTTCTTCGAAGCAGTGATGGTCAACGCTGAAGACGCCAAGGTCCGCGCCAACCGCTATGCGTTGCTGGCACGCTTGCGTGGCCTGTTCCTCGGCGTTGCCGACATCTCGTTGCTGGGCTGAGGAGCTGCTGTTGAAACTGCTGATTCTCGATCGGGACGGAGTGATCAATTACGACTCCGACGCTTACATCAAGTCGGTGGAGGAGTGGATTCCGCTCCCCGGCTCGATCGAAGCCATCGCGCAGTTGAGCAAAGCCGGCTGGACGGTAGCGGTCGCTACCAACCAGTCGGGCATTGCTCGCGGCTACTACGATGTCGCCACCCTCGACGCCATGCACGAGCGCTTGCGCACGTTGGTGGCGGAGCAGGGTGGCGAGGTCGGGCTGATCGTCTATTGCCCGCATGGGCCGGACGAAGGCTGCGACTGTCGTAAGCCCAAACCTGGCATGCTTAAAACCATTGCCGCACATTACGACGTGGCGCTGACTAACCTGTGGTTCGTCGGCGACAGTCTCGGTGACCTGGAGGCGGCAAAAGCCGTCGACTGTCAGCCAGTTTTGGTAAAAACCGGAAAAGGCGAAAAGACTCAGGGCTTGACCCTACCGGTAGGTACTTTGATTTTTGACGATCTGGCGGCGATTGCCGCAGAACTTATCCACAACTAGGGCGATTCTGACATCCTGATCAAGGACTGTTCGGGAGCGCACTTTTAATAGGCAAATGCCGCTATGTCGATCTTGCAGGCAATCAGAACCTTTCTTTTTTACCTGCTGCTGGGCACCAGCTCGTTGCTCTGGTGCAGCCTGAGCTTTTTTATCGCGCCTTTTTTACCGTTCAAGGCGCGCTACCGTTTCATCAACGTCTACTGGTGCCGCTGCGCACTGTGGCTGAGCAAGGTGTTCCTGGACATTCGCTATGAAGTCAAAGGCGCCGAGAACATCCCTGACCAGCCGTGCGTGATTCTGTCGAACCACCAGAGCACCTGGGAGACATTTTTTCTGTCGGCCTACTTCGAGCCGTTGAGCCAGGTGCTCAAGCGCGAACTGCTGTATGTGCCGTTCTTCG
Organism: Pseudomonas sp. GW822-FHT06B12; assembly: GCF_058799675.1. Taxonomy (NCBI): domain Bacteria; kingdom Pseudomonadati; phylum Pseudomonadota; class Gammaproteobacteria; order Pseudomonadales; family Pseudomonadaceae; genus Pseudomonas; species Pseudomonas sp. GW822-FHT06B12. The sequence continues at coordinate 400,115 of NZ_JBXALR010000004.1, read as the reverse complement.
GCTGGGCGATGGCCATGCTGCGACCGATCGCCATCGACCGCGACAACCCGAAAGCCGCGCTCAAGCATGTGGCGAAGAAGGGCGACGAGCTGCTCAAGGACAATGTCTGGGTGCTGATCTTCCCGGAAGGCACCCGAGTTCCGTTTGGCACGGTGGGCAAGTTCTCTCGTGGTGGTACGGCGCTGGCGGTCAATGCGCAGTTGCCTGTGCTGCCAATCGCCCATAACGCCGGCAAGTTCTGGCCGAAAACCGGTTGGCTGAAAACACCTGGCACCATCACCGTGGTCATCGGCGCGCCGATGTACGCCGAAGGCAGCGGCCCACGAGCGATTGCCGAGCTCAACGACCGCGCTGCGGCCTGGAACGAACAGACCCAACGAGACATGGGTTCGCTGCCACCATTGCCTGCTGCGGCGGATAAAGAGACTGTCTGAGGTTCTGTGGATAACCTGTGTACGGTTTTGTTGAAAAGCGTCTTATTTGTTAGCTAAATTTATGATTTATATAGATATTTCTTAAGCTCATAAAACGCAGGAAAACGTGCATAAGTTTTCACGACGCAAAAAAAACCGGCTATTTGCGCCGGTTTTTTTATACCTGTTTAAAGGTCTTTCATTCATCCAGCAACGGCAATTGAACGCTGAACGTCGTGCCTTGCCCAATCCGGCTTTCACAGAAAATCCGTCCACCATGTCGATCCACCACGGCTTTGACCATCGACAACCCCAGGCCCAATCCGTCACTGCCTTGAGACGATGCAAAGCGCCGGTACTGGCTGAACAACTCGGGCAGCTCCTCGGCCGTAATTCCTTTGCCCTGGTCAGTGATCTCGCAGGTCAGCCAGCCCTGTGCACAACTCACCCGCACGCGGACCTGCGAACCTGCCGGGCTGTACTTGATGGCGTTTTCCAACAGGTTGAACAGCGCCCGGGTCAGCAACGACTGGTCGGCCAGAACCATGCCTTCCGCCTCTTCATCCAGATCATGCAGCAACTCGATCTGCTTGAGCTGCGCGGTACTCATCGCCTGATCAAACGCATCAAGCACCAGCATCGCGAACATGCTCGGTTCGAACTGGTACGCCTCGGACTCAGCTTTGGCTAACTGCACAAAGGCCTCGGTCAGGCTCAAGGCTTTGCGCACTTGCAACTCGATCTGGCTGAACAGCTGCGCGTCACCTGTGCCTTGGTAATGCTGGACGTCGAGCAGGGCCAGAATCGCCGAGTGCGGCGCACGCAAGTCATGCGAAAGGAACCGCAACAGAACCGCGCGCTGCTCCTCGGCATCGCGTTCGAGGCTCAGATCCGTAAGGCTGAGCAGCCAGCCAATCGCTGTTCCACCTTCCGCCGGCAGTAACGGCGCCAGATCCAGACGCAGGCTTCGCCCTTGGGTGTCGCGAAACTCGCTGGTTTCAAGCGTCGACAACGCGGGGTGTCCCTCTTCAACCAGCCCCGGATAACCAATATCCGAGAGCCGTTGCAGCAAGTCTTCGCCGACCAGATCACTGGCAAACAGACTCCGGGCGTTGCGGTTGGCCAGCAGGATTCGCCCGCCGGGATCACTGATCAGCGTCGCAACCGGTAGATACTCCAGGCCGTCGGCGATGAACCGTCGGGTGTCGCGGGTCCGGCTCATGGCCTGTTCCAGTGCAACGATCTGCCCCTGCAATACATCGCCGACCGGTGATGGCGTGCGGCGGCGCTCAGGGAACACTTTCGGCTCACTATCAAGCCGGGCCAGTTCCCAGCCGAAGTAGGCGAGCACCGCGCTCAGGCGTCGCCAGCTCCAGATCAGGTAACCCAGCAGCATTCCGAGCAAACTGGCTGCGGGCGACCACCACCAACCCGCTCGAAGCAGCAGAGCCGAGGCGAGCAGGGCCATCACCATGCATCCCAGGGTCAACCACAAGGCGCGCCGTGGACGGAACAGCAGCAAGGCCAGCAGCAACGCGACGATGACCGTCGACAACCCGACCACCCAGCCATCGGCGAGCACCACGATGCTGCGCTGTTGCAGCAGACCGTTGAGGATGTTGGCTTGAATCTCGATGCCCGGCGTTGTGCCGATACTCTCCGATTGCGGTGTCACATAGCGGTCGCCCAGCCCAGGCGCCGTGGAGCCAATCAGGATCAGGCGATCACGCAACAACTCGGGTGGGACTTCGCCGCGCAGCACGCTGACATAAGGAACACTGGGGAAGCCCGCATTCGCGCTGATAAAGGGAATTCGAATGCCGTTGGTTCGTTGCCAGCCTTGAACCGTCAATGATAACGGCGAGCCGGGCAGGGTATCCGGGCCGTCTGTGGTCATCTCGTAGAGCAACCAGGCCAATTGCGCTCTCGGGTTGCGCTCAGGTCCTTCGCGCAGGTACACGCTGCGCACGATGCCATCAGCATCCGCTTCGGCGTTGATATGCCCGATACCTTTGGCGCAGTGGCTCAACGGCGCTACCGGTTCGATTTCACCCAGCGGCTGCCCATAGCGCGCAACCCCTTCGCGCAGCAAAGGCACGAACACATTGCCGGCCCGGCACATCGCTTGTGCCAGGCGCAGGTCGTTGTCGGGAAGCTTGTCGGGCTCGCTGAAGATGACGTCGAACAGCACGCCCTTGGCCTTCGCCTCGGTGAGCCGATCCAGCAGGTCGGCGTGTAAGGTTCGTGACCAGGGCCACTGACCAAGTTGCTGCAGGCTGTAATCGTCGATAGTGACGACGAGGATTCGTGGATCGACCGGGAGCGGGCTCAATCGACGCAGGTTGTCGTACAGAAGATTGCTCAGCGTCAGCCCATGGCTCAAGGACAGAATCGCCGTCAACGGCAGCAGGATCAGACTGACCCACAGCCATTCCCGGACCATCCGATGAAACAGCCGCTGGGCCTGAGTCGGCTCGCGACCTTCCCTCCTTGGTCTGTGCTTCATCGGCAAATAACCGAGTCGCTATTGGACACGCGTGGTCCTGGGGTAATAGAAGATGTCATATACCCCGGTTTCCCCCTCAAGCCCCTGCGCGTCGTACGCAGAGAGTCGAACATGGTAGAAAAATGCCTTCAATCCACTGAAGTTGATCTCTGGCGTGCTGGAAAACTGTTCCTGCTTGATGTTCAGAAAGTCTGTGTCGGTCGCCACTTGCGCCCGGTAGCGCGTGGCACCGTGCAAGGGTTTCATGATCAACTGCCAGATCGGAGAGGGGCCGTTTTGACCCGTCTGCCCCAACAACTGCGGCGCGGGCAACAGGTCGATCGGTGTCAGCTTGCCTTCCTTCTGGATGCGTAACCCCTGGCGCGCCATGACCTGCACTTCATCTGCTGGTTTTTCGGCCTTTTTCGCGAGCGGTTTACCTGTGCGTTTTTTTGGTGGCGCGTCAACGTCTTCACCACGATCGACGGCGACCTGGCCATTCAGTACTTCGATCAGCGATTGCCCATTGTCCTCGTTGCGCACCCGAAAGTGTGTGCCTCGGACCCCGAGCACGCCCACCGGCGTCACGATCTGAAAACGATCATAGTCGCTGGCGCGCTTGATCACATACGACTCGACCTGACCTTGCTCAAGAATCACCTGCGGGATAACGAGTTCTTCGTTCAAACGCAACGTGACCTGTGAACTGGACGGCAGAACGATGCGCGATCCGTCGCCCAACGACAGGCTGACGAACGCCGAAGGGGAGGTCTTCACGCCTTCCTGCTCGTCAACCGTCATCCCTTCTTCAAGTGCCACCTGCTTGCCCTTGCGGTCGAGCTTCCAGGCTTCGCCCGTCAGATGCTCGACAGTGGCGGGCAGGGGTTGTCCACGGCATTGCTGATGGTCATCGATATACGGCAAGCGCTTTGAGTCGAAGAACGCCGCGGATGCGTTCTGCGTCAATGGGCCCACCAAGCCAACAACCAGCAACAGACAGGTGCCCAGGTGGCGACAGTGCAAAGAAGTCATTCGGTTCATTGGATTCGCTTTTCACGCTTTTTCTTGGAATCTGGCCGACCAGCTGATTCATCAGCCTTACGCACCATACCTGACAGGGCTCGATGGCAGATAGCCCACGTCTATGCAAAACGCCCGCATCGATTACAAAGGCAGTTGCGGTTATCCATGAAGGTAAACAAATCGAAGAGGGTTGGAGGTGACACATCCTTGTGTCGGAACCGATTCAACATCGATCCGGTTTTACAACGTGAGCAGGCACTCCTTTTTTTCCCCTGAACTGCAGACCGCAAGCGAACCGGCGATCGGCGGTCCCGCCAGGTTGGCGATGACACTCCCTGTGTCGGAGCACTTCCGAATGCTCCTGTGCCACTCAACGCTTGAGAATTTACCGACACCCATGGTCGATGAGGCAATTCTCCATAATTGTTCAGAATTGCCCGAGCCCGTTGTCAGAACACCCAACGCTGCTGCCCTTCAGGAAGCCGCAGGGGAACCGGTTGCTCACTGTCTGCGGAGGTGCTGACCGGTGCAAAGCCTCGTGAATCACTGAACGCCACATTCACCACAGCAGGACTGAAGAAGCGCGGTGTCGCGTGCTCATCCGGTGCTTCGCTGCTTGAGCTCACGGTCTGCGACGTAACCCCGACAAAGGCCACAAACGCCAACGACAGACAGCGTGTGAGCGCCTTGCCCTTGATCACCTTCGTGATCAGTGCACGAAGATTCAGCCTGTTCCCCATCGTTGTGTCCTCGAGTCTTCGAGCTGATATCCGCCGGTTAACGGCCAATTGACATCAGCCTAACCAGACACAAAGAATCTGGAGCAAATCACCATAATTGTTCAGATTCAGGCAATCAGCCTAAACTCGGCACACAGGATTTTTTACCCATCGCACTTTACGAGATGAAGGAACGCCCCGCATGCGTGTCGCAATACTGGATGACGAACCCGCCGAGCTACGCCGGGTGGAACAGACACTGCGACAGATTCCCGGAACCGGGGAGCAAGCGTGGACCTTGCATAGCTTCGAACGCGGGGAAGACCTGCTGCGCCAGCTTCGACGCGAGACCTTCGACCTGTTGATACTCGACTGGCAGTTGCCTGATCTCAGCGGTCTATCGCTACTACGTTGGACCCGCGAACATATGGAGGCACCTCCCGCCGCCATCATGCTCACCAGCCGCGATGCCGAGAGTGACATCGTCCAGGCGTTGAACGCCGGCGCCGATGATTACGTCAGCAAACCGTTCCGTCCCAACGAGCTCCAGGCCCGCGTCAGCGCCGTACTGCGCCGACACGGCTTACAGCGCAATGCGGCCAGCGAAGTGCTGAGTTTCAACGATCTGAACTTCGACGACGCCGAACTGACGGTGACCCGCGCTGGCAAACCCATCAGCCTGACGGAACGGGAATACCGCCTGGCCCGCTGCCTGTTTGCCAACCTGGGCCGGCCGCTGTCACGGGAATATCTCTACGAGCGTTTCTGGACCCATGAAGAGATGGTGTCTTCACGGCCACTGGATACTCACATCTACCGCCTGCGCAACAAGCTCGGGCTGACGGCCGATCGGGGTTGGCAGTTGCTGACGATCTACGGGTATGGGTATCGACTGGAAAGCGTCGCGGCTGCGAGCGAGTAAAGAGCTTTAAACGTCTTCTCGCGAACAATAAAAAAGGCCAACGCTGAACGTTGGCCTTTTACATTTTTGCAGGCTGTTGGGTCTCAACACAGAGACCCGTTCAGCAGAAGCAAATTGAACCTAGCCACCAATCTGGTGGCTTACCGCATTTTCTTGCTGGTTAAGGCTCTTTTGCTCCTGCTTTGTAATGTGCCCTTTATTCTGGCTAGCCATGTCCCGTTCTTCCTGACGAATCTGGCGGTCTTCTTTATGCAGATTGGCCGCCTGTCCCTTGGTCATTTCACCCTCTTTGACTTCGTTATGGATTCGCTTGTTCTGGTTGGCCAGACGACTATTGACCTCGGCTCGACGTGGGTGATCTTTTTTCCACTGAGCATCAGCTGCCATTGCATTACCGGCAACCATACCTACAACTGCGGACAACAAAACAGCAGCAAGCTTCTTAGACATGTTTGATTCCTACTGAACGCTTTAAGGGCTGGCCCGGTTGATTTGATCGGCACCGCCGGCCATGTAGTTACTGAGTCGTCCCTGGTTTCATAGACACGATTCAGTCTCGGCAGTTCACTCCTTGAAACCAAAGGGAAGCTGCGCGGCACAGGATCTCTAAGGAAGGTCGAGTCTCGATGTCCAAAAAATCCCCCTCAAAAAAAAGGCCAGCGCGGTGCGCTGGCCTTTTGTCTGGCCTACCTCTCAGGGTGGGCCAGACTCATTTACTTGTGAAAATGTGCATCTTTTTTGCGAACCTACACCGGATCAGAAGTCCAGGTTAGACACTGCCAGGGCATTGCTTTCGATGAAGTCACGACGTGGTTCGACCGCATCACCCATCAGGGTGTTAAAGATCTGGTCCGCGCCGATGGCGTCTTCGATGGTCACTTTGAGCATCCGGCGCTGGCTTGGGTCCATGGTGGTTTCCCACAGCTGATCCGGGTTCATCTCGCCCAGACCTTTGTATCGCTGGATGGTGTGACGCTTGGTGCTTTCGGCCATCAACCATTCAAGGGCTTCCTTGAACTCAGTGACGGCTTTCTTGCGCTCGCCGCGCTGAATATAAGCGCCGTCGTCCAGCAAGGTGCTCAATTGAGCGCCCAGGGAGACAACAGTCTTGTAATCGTTGCTGCCGAAGAAGTCGCGATTGAAGGTGATGTAGTTCGACAGGCCGTGGGAGATCAGTTCGACTTCTGGCAGCCAGACGTTACGCTCACGGTCTTCACGCAGGCTGGCTTTGTAGACCAGGCCAGACTTCTCGACGGTGCGCAGGCGAACTTCGTACTGGGCCAGCCAATCCTGCATCGCTGCGTGATCGGACAGTTGATCCATGCTCACCGCCGGCAGGTAGATGAAGTGCTCGGTCAGTTCCTGTGGGTACAGGCGCGACAGACGCTTGAGGGTCTTCATGACCAGACGGAAGTCATTCACCAGACGTTCGAGGGCTTCGCCGGAGATGCCCGGTGCTTCCTCGTTCAGGTGCAGGCTTGCATCTTCCAGGGCCGACTGCGTCATGTACTCTTCCATGGCGTCGTCGTCTTTGATGTATTGCTCTTGCTTGCCTTTCTTCACTTTGTACAACGGCGGTTGAGCGATGTAGATGTAACCACGCTCGATCAGCTCCGGCAGCTGACGGAAGAAGAAGGTCAGCAGCAGGGTACGGATGTGCGAACCGTCGACGTCAGCATCGGTCATGATGATGATGTTGTGATAACGCAGCTTGTCGATGTTGTACTCGTCCCGACCGATGCCGCAGCCCAGCGCGGTGATCAAGGTGCCCACTTCTTGCGAAGAGATCATCTTGTCGAAACGCGCCTTCTCGACGTTCAGGATCTTGCCCTTGAGGGGCAGAATCGCCTGGGTCTTGCGGTTACGTCCCTGCTTGGCGGAGCCGCCAGCAGAGTCACCTTCCACGAGGTACAGTTCGGACAGGGCAGGGTCTTTTTCCTGGCAGTCAGCCAGTTTGCCCGGCAGGCCAGCGATATCCAGCGCGCCTTTACGACGAGTCATCTCACGGGCTTTACGCGCCGCTTCACGAGCACGGGCCGCGTCGATCATCTTGCCGACTACCAGCTTGGCTTCGTTCGGGTTTTCCAGCAGGAAGTCGGAGAAGTACTTGCCCATTTCCTGTTCGACCGCGGTCTTCACTTCGGAAGAAACCAGCTTGTCTTTGGTCTGCGAGCTGAACTTCGGATCCGGTACCTTGACCGAAATGATTGCGGTCAGGCCTTCACGGGCATCGTCACCGGTGGTGGCGACTTTGTGCTTCTTCGCCAGGCCTTCCGCTTCGATGTAGGTGTTCAGGTTACGCGTCAGTGCCGAACGGAAACCCACCAGGTGAGTACCGCCATCGCGCTGCGGAATGTTGTTGGTGAAGCACAACAGGTTCTCGTTGAAGCTGTCGTTCCACTGCAGGGCGATTTCCACGCCGATGCCGTCTTCACGCTGGACGTTGAAGTGGAACACCTGGTTGACCGGAGTCTTGTTGGTGTTCAGGTATTCAACGAACGCACGCAGGCCACCTTCGTACTTGAACAGTTCTTCCTTACCGCTGCGCTCATCCTTGAGGACGATGCCGACACCGGAGTTGAGGAAGGACAGTTCACGAATCCGCTTGGCCAGGATGTCCCAGCTGAAGTGGATGTTCTTGAAGGTATCAGCCGAAGGCTTGAAGTGGATCTGCGTACCAGTGAACTCGCTCTCACCAACGATCTTCATCGGCTCTTGCGGAACACCGTGGACGTAAGTCTGTTCCCAGATCTTGCCGCTGCGGCGAACGGTCAGGACCAGTTCTTCGGACAGGGCGTTTACAACCGACACACCTACACCGTGCAGACCGCCGGATACTTTGTAGGAGTTGTCATCGAATTTACCGCCGGCGTGCAGCACGGTCATGATGACCTCGGCCGCCGAGACGCCTTCTTCTTTATGCACGTCTACCGGAATGCCACGACCGTTGTCGCGCACGGTAATGGATTCGTCCGGGTGGATAATGATGCTGATGTCGTCGCAATGGCCGGCCAAAGCTTCGTCGATCGAGTTATCGACCACCTCGAACACCATGTGGTGCAGACCGCTGCCATCGTCGGTGTCACCAATGTACATACCGGGACGTTTGCGTACGGCATCCAGGCCTTTCAGCACTTTAATGCTCGTTGAGTCGTACGTATTTTCTTCGCTCATGCCTTCACTCCCGATGGTCGTGGGTCTGGGTGATACGGCCCTGTTCCACGTGGAACAGGGCGACTGGCGTTTCCGTCTGCCAGCCTTCCCTCAATAATTCGTGATCTACACAGGTGATAAACACCTGGCAGCGTAAGTCTTCCAGCAAACGGCAAAGCGCACGGCGGTGCTGCTCATCCAGCTCGGACGGCAAGTCATCCACCAGATAAATACATTGGCCGCGCCGGGCCTGGCTGACCAAATGCCCTTGGGCAATCCGCAATGCACAGACCACCAACTTCTGCTGACCACGAGACAAGATGTCCGCGGCATTGTGTGCGCCCAATCTAAGACGCAAATCAGCGCGTTGTGGTCCGGCCTGGGTATGCCCCATTTGCTGATCCCGGTGAACGGACGCGGCGAGCACTGCACTCAGCTCTCGCTCTTTGTCCCAACCCCGGTAATAGCTAAGCGTTAAGCCCTCGAGTTCGACGAGTTCGCTCAAGGTCTGTTCAAAGACTGGTTTCAAGGCTTTGATATAAGCGCGGCGGTATTCATCAATTTCAGCGCTGGCCTGGCACAATTCTCTGTCCCAAACCGCTTGCGAAACGGCGTCAAGTGTACCATGCCGCAGCCAAGAGTTTCTCTGGCGCAGGGCCTTCTGCAACCGTTGCCAGGTGGACATGAAACGTGGTTCCACGTGGAACACGCCCCAATCCAGAAACTGTCGGCGAATCTTTGGCGCACCTTCCAACAGACGGAAGCTGTCGGGGTTGATCAATTGCAGCGGCAGGATTTCTGCCAGTTGCGCAGCACTGCGGGCGTTCTGCCCGTCGATGCGAATCTGAAACTCCCCTTGGCGGTCCCTCGAAATTCCCAAGGCGCTATGTCCGCCCTCGGCCAATTCGACCTGGCCAAATACCGTGCACGCTAACTGCTCGTACTGGATGACCGGTAAAAGGCGGGTGCTGCGAAACGAACGGGCGAGCCCCAGCAGATGGATGGCTTCCAGAACACTGGTTTTGCCGCTGCCGTTGGCGCCGTACAGGATGTTGATGCGGGGGGAGGGGGAGAAGGTCACCGGGTGCAGATTGCGCACCGCGGTGACCGAGACACGACTGAGGGACATCTAGCGTCTGCTGAACATGTTTACAGGCGCATCGGCATGACAACGTAAGCCGAGTCGTCGTTGTCGGACTCTTGCACCAGCGCACTGCTGTTGGAGTCAGACAGGATCAAGCGCACTTGCTCGGTAGTCATCACGCCCAGCACGTCGAGCAGATAGCTCACGTTGAAGCCGATTTCCAGCGAGCCACCGTTGTACTCAACGCCCACTTCTTCTTCCGCCTCTTCCTGCTCCGGGTTGTTCGCCTGGATCTTCAACTGACCGTTGGCCAGTTGCAGACGAATGCCGCGGTACTTCTCGTTGGACAGAATCGCGGTACGGCTGAACGCTTCACGCAGTGCCTGACGATCACCCAGTACCAGCTTGTCGCCACCCTTCGGCAGAACACGCTCGTAGTCGGGGAATTTGCCGTCGACCAGTTTCGAGGTAAAGGTGAACTCGCCGGTGGTGGCGCGAATATGGTGTTGGCCCAGAACGATGCTGACATTGCCCTCCGGTTCAGTCAGCAAGCGTGCCAGTTCCAGAATACCTTTACGTGGAACGATCACCTGGTGACGATCTGGCTGACCGATGTCGGCCTGCATCGAGCACATGGCCAGACGGTGACCGTCGGTGGCCACGGCGCGGATGATGCCGGCGGAGACTTCCAGCAACATGCCGTTGAGGTAGTAGCGAACGTCCTGCTGAGCCATGGCGAAGCTGGTGCGCTCGATCAAGCGACGCAGCTTGCTCTGCGCAAGAGTGCACGTCAGCGAGCCCGGGCCTTCTTCCACCGTCGGGAAGTCGTTGGCTGGCAACGTCGACAGGGTGAAACGGCTACGGCCGGCTTTCACGACGAGCTTCTGCTCATCGACCTTGATGTCGATCAGCGCGTCGTTCGGCAGGCTCTTGCAGATGTCCATCAGCTTACGCGCCGGGACAGTGATTTCGCCCGGCTCGGCCGGCTCTTCGAGTTGCACACGCCCGACCAGCTCGACTTCCAGGTCGGTACCGGTCAGCGACAACTGCTGGCCTTCGACAACCAGCAGCACGTTGGAAAGCACCGGCAAGGTCTGTCGGCGCTCGACGACGCCTGCGACCAGTTGCAGGGGTTTCAACAGGGCTTCGCGTTGAATGGTGAAATGCATGGTCTAGTCCCTTGCCTTAATAAGCTGCGCTGGTGTTCATCAAGTGGTCAGTGTACGCAGCAGGTTCTTGTAGTCCTCGCGGATGTCCGCGTCGGATTCCTTAAGTTCGTTGATCTTGCGGCATGCGTGCAACACCGTAGTGTGGTCGCGGCCGCCAAACACATCGCCGATTTCCGGCAGGCTGTGGTTGGTCAGTTCCTTGGACAGGGCCATGGCCACTTGCCGTGGACGTGCAACCGAACGCGAACGGCGCTTGGACAGCAGATCCGAAATCTTGATCTTGTAGTACTCGGCGACAGTGCGCTGAATGTTATCCACAGAGACCAGCTTGTCCTGAAGCGCCAACAGGTCCTTCAAGGATTCGCGAATCAACTCGATGGTGATATCGCGGCCCATGAAGTGCGAGTGGGCGATCACGCGTTTGAGCGCGCCTTCGAGTTCTCGGACGTTGGAACGAATACGCTGGGCGATGAAGAACGCAGCATCGTGCGGCAGGTCGACTTTGGCCTGATCGGCCTTCTTCATCAGAATCGCGACGCGGGTTTCCAGTTCCGGCGGCTCGACGGCAACTGTCAGGCCCCAGCCGAAGCGCGACTTCAAGCGCTCTTCAAGGCCTTCGATTTCTTTCGGGTAACGGTCACTGGTGAGGATGACCTGTTGGCCACCTTCAAGCAGGGCGTTGAACGTGTGGAAGAATTCTTCCTGGGAACGTTCCTTGCGAGCGAAGAACTGAATGTCATCGATAAGCAGCGCATCGACCGAACGGTAGAAGCGCTTGAACTCGTTGATCGCGTTCAGTTGCAACGCCTTGACCATGTCAGCCACGAAGCGCTCGGAATGCAGGTACACGACCTTGGCATTCGGGTTCTTCTTTAATAGGTGGTTACCCACAGCGTGCATCAAGTGGGTTTTACCCAAGCCAACGCCGCCATACAGGAACAGCGGGTTGTAACCATGCTTGGGGTTGTCCGCAACCTGCCAGGCTGCCGCGCGGGCCAGCTGGTTGGACTTGCCTTCGACGAAGTTCTCGAAGGTAAAGGTGCGGTTCAGGTAACTGGTGTGCTTGAGCGCGCCCTCGACCTGCACGGTGCGTTGTTCTGCACGGACTGGGGCCTGTTGCGAACTGGCGCCAGCCATTGGGTCGAAACTGTCGCGGGACGGTTCTTCACTGACCTCGGCGACTTTTTGCGTTGCACGCTTGGTCGGCGCGGCAGACGCTGGCGCGCTGGCCGGTGCCGGTGCGGCGGCTGCCTGGGCTTGAGACGCCGCCGCAGCCAACGGTGCATTCGGCGCAGCACGCGGTGCTGAACTGCGCTTGCTGCCTATTAATAAGGAAAGCGCCGGCGCCATGCCGTTGCCATGCTCATCCAGCAGCTCGAGCACGCGGCTCAGGTACTTTTCGTTAACCCAGTCGAGAACAAAACGATTCGGTGCGTAGACACGCAACTCGTCGCCTTCGGCTTCGACCTGTAGTGGACGGATCCAAGTGTTGAATTGTTGGGCAGGCAGCTCATCGCGCAAAAGCTCCACGCACTGCTGCCAAAGTTCCACTGACACGGATATCCCCTAAGTTGAAAGCCGGTGAGGCAAAAACAAGCGGCCATTGTAGCGACCAGACGCCGACTTATCCACACGTAGGTTGCTCACGGGTGTCGAAGAATCAACGCTTTATACGTAAAAAAGACGACCAATGGTCTGTGCATAAGCTCTGTGGATAAGCCCACTTAAGGTCGTTGTACAAGTGGGGGGCAAACTCGGTGGATAACCTGCCTGTGGATAACTGCCCATTCCACACACAGCTTATCCGACAGCGCAGCACAGGCTGAACACCGTTTTCCACTGTAGTTGTCATTCTCTGTACAGCCCGTAATAGAAGGCCTTAAGGTAGTTATCCACAGATGGAGGCGGGCCTAGCTTTTATAAGCTTTACAGAAAAGCTTTAAATAATTCCCTTCTTTATTTTTATATCTAGCTGTCCACCTTTCAAGGACGAACCCTGCAGATATCCATTTAAAGGAAACGTTGGTTGGAAATTGACCTAGAGGCTTGCTTTCTCTAGAATCCCCGGTCTCTTAAAACGGGGGCCATTCCGGCCCGTTGTGGACGAACCAGGTAACACGACATGAAACGTACTTTCCAACCAAGCACTATCAAACGCGCTCGTACTCACGGTTTCCGTGCTCGCATGGCTACCAAGAACGGCCGTGCCGTCCTGTCGCGTCGTCGCGCCAAAGGTCGTGCGCGTCTGGCAGTTTGATAATCCGGTACTGGAGGTGAGTCAGGACTTCAGTCGGGAAAAGCGTTTGCTTACCCCCCGGCATTTCAAGGCAGTCTTTGACTCCCCTACCGGCAAGGTTCCGGGGAAAAATCTCCTGCTCCTTGCACGCACGAACGATCTCGATCACCCCCGTCTAGGACTGGTTATCGGGAAAAAGAGTGTGAAGCTCTCCGTTGAGCGCAATCGCCTCAAACGTCTGATGCGCGAATCCTTTCGCCTCAACCAGGATTCTCTGGCTGGCTGGGATATCGTTATCGTCGCGCGCAAAGGTTTGGGCGACGTAGAAAACCCCGAATTGATTCAGCATTTCGGCAAACTCTGGAAACGTCTGGCACGCAGCACGCCGGTACCAGCAGTCAAAACCGAAACTGTAGGGGTAGACAGCACCGATGCGTAAACTGGCACTCGTTCCGATCCAGTTTTATCGCTATGCCATTAGTCCTCTGATGGCCAGCCACTGTCGTTTCTACCCCAGTTGTTCCTGCTACGCGTATGAAGCCATTGAAAATCATGGCCTTCTGCGCGGTGGCTGGCTGACCTTTCGTCGTTTAGGTCGCTGTCATCCGTGGAATCCCGGTGGTTATGACCCGGTTCCATCTATCCCTACCTCCCGTTCTTCTTCGATGGCCGAGTAATCATGGATATTAAACGCACGATCCTGATCGTCGCCCTGGCAATCGTGTCCTACGTTATGGTTCTGAAATGGAACCAGGACTATGGTCAGGCTGCCCTGCCGACTCAGAATGTTGCTGCCAATCAGGCTGCCCCGGCTATTCCGGACACGCCACTTGGTAACAATGCTGCCGCCAGTGCCGATGTACCCAGCGCGAATGCCGATACCAGTACCCCTACCGCAATGCCGGTAGTGACCAACAAAGATCTCATCCGCGTAAAAACGGATGTGCTCGAACTGGCTATCGATCCTCAAGGTGGTGATATCGCCCAGCTGATGCTGCCGCTGTATCCACGTCGTCAGGACCACCCGGAAATTCCGTTCCAGCTGTTTGATAACGGTGGCGAACGTACTTATCTGGCCCAAAGCGGCCTGACCGGTACCAACGGTCCGGATGCTCGTCCTACCGGTCGTCCGGTTTACTCGACCGAACAGAAGACTTATCAACTGGCTGATGGCCAGAACCAGCTCAACGTTGACCTGAAATTCAGCGACGCTGGCGTCAACTACATCAAGCGCTTCAGCTTTACTCGCGGTCTGTACGATCTGAAAGTCACTTATCTGATCGACAACACCAGCGACAAGGCCTGGACTGGCAACCTGTTTGCCCAGCTCAAGCGTGATGCCAGTGCCGATCCTTCTTCGACCACCGCTACCGGCACTGCCACTTACCTGGGCGCTGCCCTGTGGACAAGTGCAGAGCCGTACAAAAAAGTGTCGATGAAAGATATCGACAAGGCGTCGTTGAAAGAAACCGTTAACGGTGGCTGGGTCGCCTGGCTGCAACACTACTTCGTGACTGCCTGGATTCCAGCCAAGAACGACAGCAACGTGGTGCAGACTCGCAAAGACAGCCAAGGCAACTACATCATCGGTTTTACTGGCCCGGTATTGTCCGTTGCGCCAGGCGCCAAGGCTGAAACCAGCGCTACCTTGTACGCAGGTCCGAAAAGCCAGGCGATACTGAAAGAGTTATCCCCAGGTCTGGAACTGACAGTCGACTACGGCATTCTGTGGTTCATTGCCCAGCCGATCTTCTGGCTGCTGCAACATATCCACGCGATTGTCGGTAACTGGGGCTGGTCGATCATCTTCCTGACCATGCTGATCAAGGGGATCTTCTTCCCGCTGTCGGCTGCCAGCTACAAATCCATGGCGCGCATGCGTGCAGTGGCACCGAAACTGGCTGCTCTGAAAGAACAACATGGCGATGACCGGCAGAAAATGTCGCAATCCATGATGGAGCTGTACAAGAAAGAGAAGATCAATCCGCTGGGCGGTTGCTTGCCAATCCTCGTGCAGATGCCGGTATTCCTTTCGCTGTACTGGGTACTCCTGGAAAGCGTGGAAATGCGCCAGGCACCGTTCATGCTGTGGATTACCGACCTGTCGATCAAGGATCCGTTCTTCATTCTGCCGATCATCATGGGCGCAACCATGTTCATCCAGCAGCAGCTGAACCCGACTCCTCCGGATCCGATGCAGGCCAAGGTGATGAAGCTGATGCCAATCATCTTCACCTTCTTCTTCCTGTGGTTCCCGGCGGGTCTGGTGCTGTACTGGGTTGTGAACAACTGCCTGTCCATCACCCAACAGTGGTACATCACTCGTAAGATTGAAGCGGCTACCAAAAAAGCCGCCGCATAACTTACTCTGTGGATAACCACTCAAAACGCCCCCTAGTGGGGCGTTTTGCTATCTGCCATTTTTATCTGGATATCGAATCATGAGCGCTCCTCGTGAAACCATCGCCGCCGTCGCCACCGCTCAAGGCCGTGGCGGTGTCGGTATCGTCCGTATTTCCGGACCGCTGGCAAACGTGGCGGCCAAAGCCATCAGCGGTCGCGAGCTGAAACCGCGGTTTGCCCATTACGGCCCGTTTCTCAGTGAACACGAAGAGGTGCTGGACGAAGGCATCGCCCTGTATTTCCCTGGGCCGAATTCATTCACCGGCGAAGATGTGCTGGAACTCCAGGGCCACGGTGGGCCGATCGTTCTGGATATGCTGCTGCAGCGTTGCCTGCAATTGGGTTGCCGACTTGCCCGGCCGGGGGAATTCAGCGAACGCGCGTTCCTCAACGACAAACTCGACCTGGCCCAGGCCGAAGCCATCGCCGACCTCATTGAGGCAAGCTCTGCACAGGCTGCTCGTAACGCTTTGCGCTCGTTGCAAGGCGCATTTTCGCAACGTGTGCATAACCTCACCGAGCAACTGATTGCACTACGGATCTACGTTGAGGCGGCAATCGACTTCCCTGAAGAAGAAATCGACTTTCTTGCCGATGGCCACGTACTGACGATGCTCGATGCGGTGCGTGATGAGTTATCCACCGTGTTGCGTGAAGCCGGGCAGGGCGCATTGCTGCGCGACGGCATGACCGTGGTGATCGCTGGTCGTCCGAATGCCGGTAAATCCAGCCTGCTCAACGCATTGGCCGGCCGTGAAGCGGCCATCGTTACCGAAATTGCCGGCACTACCCGGGATATCCTGCGCGAGCATATCCACATCGACGGTATGCCGCTGCATGTGGTCGATACGGCTGGATTGCGCGATACCGATGACCAGGTCGAGAAGATTGGCGTGGAACGGGCATTGAAGGCTATCAGCGAGGCAGATCGGGTGTTGTTGGTGGTCGATGCCACAGCCCCTGAAGCACTTGATCCTTTTGCCTTGTGGCCAGAATTCCTCGAGCAGCGGCCAGATCCGGCCAAAGTGACCTTGATCCGCAACAAGGCAGACCTCACTGGCGAGGCGATTGCACTGGAAGTCAGTGACGATGGCCACGTGACCATCAGCCTGAGCGCCAGGTCTGCAGGCGAAGGCCTGGAGCTACTGCGCGATCATCTCAAGGCCTGCATGGGCTATGAGCAGACCTCGGAAAGCAGTTTCAGCGCCCGCCGGCGTCACCTGGAAGCCCTGCGCCATGCCAGTGCCTCACTCGAACATGGCCGCGCGCAGCTGACCTTGGCCGGTGCTGGAGAGCTACTGGCTGAAGATTTGCGTCAGGCGCAGCAGTCGTTGGGTGAAATTACCGGCGAATTCAGCTCCGACGACCTGCTGGGAAGGATCTTTTCCAGCTTCTGTATCGGTAAATAGCCCATTCCTTCGCGTAGGAGCTGGCGTAGCCTGCGATCTTTTGATGTTTTGCCCTGTGCGTTTGAGCTTCATAGGCGCCTAAGCCGCTAAAAGATCGCAGCCTTCGGCAGCTCCTACGGGAGTGAGCATCGCGTCAAATCCCTTTTTCTTCTTCCGTTGCCATGCGTATCCATCGCACAGGTGGTTTCCCCGTGGGCGGAATTTGCCCTATTCAGCGCTTTTCTGTGGATTAAGCCCTGTGAATAACTGCCACTGAGCACAGTTGATAACAGGGCCTAAAAACTGAGGAAAACCACCTCTGTGGATAACCAGCTCATTCATCCACAGGCTTACACCGGTTATCCAAGGGCCTCCTTGGCACATGACCACAGGGTTTTGAACCTCTGTACACATTGAAAATAAAGGGCTGTATGAATCTATCCACAGAAAGGTAGCGCAGTAGAAATAAACATAAAAACAAAGATTTAATAAATTTCTCTCTTTTTAATTTCTATTACCCCGACTTCTCCACAGCTGGTTAAATTTTGTGCAAAGGGTTCTTTAGAAAGGGCGAAGTCCCTATACTTGCCGCCCAGGTCCAAAAACCTGAGCTCAAACTATTCCTGATTACCTAACTGAAGCAGGCACGAGGTGCGTGGTGGATTTCCCTTCCCGTTTTGAAGTGATCGTCATCGGCGGCGGTCATGCCGGTACCGAGGCAGCACTTGCATCAGCACGTATGGGGGCAAAAACCCTGTTGCTGACGCATAACGTGGAAACCCTCGGAGCAATGAGCTGCAACCCCGCGATTGGCGGGATCGGCAAGAGCCATCTGGTCAAGGAAATCGATGCCCTTGGCGGCGCGATGGCCATGGCTACCGATAAAGGCGGTATTCAGTTTCGCGTCTTGAACAGCCGCAAAGGCCCAGCCGTGCGCGCTACTCGCGCCCAGGCCGACCGCGTTCTGTACAAGGCCGCTGTGCGCGAGATTCTCGAGAACCAGCCGAACCTGTGGATATTTCAACAGGCGGCCGACGACCTGATCGTCGAACAGGAACAAGTGCGTGGTGTTGTCACCCAAATGGGCCTGCGTTTCTTCGCGGACTCCGTGGTGTTGACCACTGGCACCTTCCTCGGTGGACTTATCCACATCGGTATGCAGAACTATTCCGGCGGTCGTGCCGGCGATCCACCGTCGATCGCCCTGGCCCATCGTCTGCGTGAACTGCCTTTGCGCGTGGGTCGCCTGAAAACCGGTACGCCGCCGCGTATCGATGGCCGTTCTGTGGATTTCTCGGTGATGACCGAGCAGCCCGGCGATACACCGATTCCGGTGATGTCGTTCATGGGGTCCAAAGAACAGCATCCTGCGCAAGTCAGCTGCTGGATTACCCACACCAACGCCCGTACTCACGAGATCATTGCCGCGAACCTCGACCGTTCGCCGATGTACTCCGGGGTGATCGAAGGTATTGGCCCGCGTTATTGCCCATCGATCGAAGACAAGATCCACCGCTTTGCCGACAAGGAAAGCCATCAGGTCTTCATCGAGCCGGAAGGTTTGACCACCCACGAGCTGTACCCGAACGGGATATCCACATCCTTGCCGTTCGACGTGCAATTGCAGATCGTGCAATCGATTCGCGGCATGGAAAACGCCCATATCGTTCGCCCGGGCTACGCCATCGAGTACGACTACTTCGATCCGCGTGACCTGAAGTACAGCCTGGAAACCAAAGTCATCGGCGGTCTGTTCTTCGCCGGACAAATCAATGGCACCACCGGTTACGAAGAAGCCGGTGCCCAAGGTTTGCTGGCCGGGGCCAACGCAGCATTGCGCGCCCAGGGCAAAGACAGCTGGTGCCCGCGTCGCGACGAGGCGTACATCGGCGTATTGGTCGACGACCTGATTACCCTGGGTACCCAGGAACCGTATCGGATGTTCACCTCCCGCGCCGAATATCGTTTGATCCTGCGCGAAGACAACGCCGACCTGCGTTTGACCGAAAAAGGTCGCGAACTGGGTCTGGTGGATGACGTGCGCTGGGCGGCTTTCTGCAAAAAACGCGAAAGCATCGAAGTCGAAGAGCAACGCCTGAAAAGCACCTGGGTTCGCCCGGGCACCGAACAGGGCGATGCGATTGCCGAAAAATTCGGCACGCCGCTGACTCACGAATACAACTTGCTGAACCTGCTGACCCGTCCGGAAATCGACTACGCTGGTCTGATCTCGGTGACGGGCGCCGGTGCAGAAGATCCACAGGTCGCCGAGCAGGTCGAAATCAAGACCAAATACGCCGGTTACATCGACCGCCAGCAAGATGAAATCGCTCGCCTGCGGGCCAGTGAAGACACCAAATTGCCTGTGGATATCGATTACACGAACATCTCCGGTCTCTCCAAAGAGATCCAGAGCAAGCTCGGTGCGACCCGTCCAGAGACCCTGGGCCAGGCATCGCGGATCCCGGGCGTGACCCCGGCAGCGATTTCGCTGTTGATGATTCATTTGAAAAAACGCGGCGCGGGCCGTCAGTTGGAGCAAAGCGCTTGAGTTCGATGGTCACCTCGCAACACGCCGAAGAGTTATCCACAGGTGCTCGCCAGCTCGGCGTCAACCTGACAGAAACCCAGCACGCGCAGCTGCTGGGTTATCTGGCCCTGTTGATCAAATGGAACAAGGCTTACAACTTGACCGCCGTGCGTGATCCCGACGAAATGGTTTCACGGCATTTGCTCGACAGCCTGAGCGTGATGTCCTTCATCGAAAACGGCCGCTGGCTGGATGTTGGCAGCGGCGGCGGCATGCCGGGTATTCCATTGGCGATCCTGTTTCCCGAGTCGCAAGTGACGTGCCTGGACAGCAACGGCAAGAAAACCCGCTTCCTGACTCAGGTCAAACTCGAACTCAAACTGGATAACCTGCAAGTTATCCACAGTCGCGTCGAAGCCTTCACGCCTGTACTGCCGTTCAACGGGATCATTTCCCGGGCATTCAGCAGCATGGAGAACTTCAGCAACTGGACTCGCCATTTGGGCGATAGCGATACACGTTGGCTGGCAATGAAGGGCGTTCATCCCGCGGATGAGCTGGTAGCATTGCCGGCAGACTTCCACCTCGATAGCGAACACGCCCTGGCCGTACCCGGTTGCCAAGGCCAACGCCATCTGCTGATACTGCGCCGCACGGCATGATTGGGAACACAAGCAAGAATGGCTAAGGTATTCGCGATAGCGAACCAAAAGGGTGGTGTGGGCAAGACCACCACCTGCATCAACCTCGCAGCATCCCTGGTCGCGACCAAGCGCCGGGTGTTGTTGATCGATCTTGATCCACAGGGCAACGCCACCATGGGTAGCGGTGTGGATAAACACGGTCTGGAAAACTCGGTCTACGACCTGTTGATCGGCGAATGCGATCTGGCTCAGGCCATGCACTTTTCCGAACACGGTGGTTACCAGTTGTTGCCGGCCAACCGCGATTTGACGGCGGCTGAAGTCGTTCTGCTGGAAATGCAGATGAAGGAAAGCCGTCTGCGCAGCGCTTTGGCGCCGATCCGTGAGAACTACGATTACATTTTGATCGACTGCCCACCGTCGCTGTCGATGCTCACGCTCAATGCTCTGGTTGCTTCCGACGGGGTCATTATCCCCATGCAGTGCGAGTACTTCGCGCTCGAAGGGTTGAGCGACCTTGTGGATAACATCAAGCGCATCGCCGAGTTGCTGAATCCGAATCTGAAAATCGAAGGCCTGCTGCGGACCATGTATGACCCGCGCCTGAGCCTGATGAACGATGTGTCGGCGCAGCTCAAGGAACACTTCGGTGAGCAACTGTATGACACCGTGATTCCGCGCAACATCCGTCTGGCCGAAGCGCCAAGTTATGGCATGCCGGCGTTGGCCTATGACAAACAATCCCGTGGCGCACTGGCCTATCTGGCCCTGGCGGGCGAGATGGTTCGTCGTCAGCGCAAAAATTCACGCATTGCCGCTGCTCAGGCAACTTAAGGAATCCCCATGGCCGTCAAGAAACGAGGTCTCGGACGTGGACTGGATGCACTGCTGAGTGGTCCGACTGTCAGCTTGCTTGAAGAACAAGCGGTGCAGGCCGATCAGCGTGAGCTGCAACACCTGCCGCTGGACCTGATCCAGCGCGGCAAGTACCAGCCGCGTCGGGACATGGACCCACAGGCGCTGGAAGAACTGGCGCAGTCGATCAAGGCTCAAGGCGTGATGCAGCCGATCGTGGTTCGCCCGATCGGTGCTGGCCGCTTTGAAATCATCGCCGGCGAACGCCGCTGGCGTGCCAGCCAGCAGGCTGGCCAGGAAACCATCCCGGCGATGGTTCGCGACGTGCCGGATGAAACTGCGATCGCCATGGCGCTGATCGAGAACATCCAGCGCGAAGACCTCAATCCGATCGAGGAAGCGGTTGCCCTGCAGCGTTTGCAGCAGGAATTCCAGCTGACTCAGCAGCAAGTCGCCGAGGCGGTGGGTAAATCCCGCGTGACCGTCGCCAACTTGTTGCGCCTGATTGCATTGCCGGAAGTCATCAAGACCATGTTGTCCCACGGTGACCTGGAAATGGGTCATGCCCGTGCTTTGCTCGGTTTGCCGGAAAATCAACAGGTTGAGGGGGCGCGACATGTTGTCGCACGTGGCCTCACCGTGCGCCAGACCGAAGCACTGGTTCGCCAGTGGTTGAGTGGCAAACCGGAGCCCATCGAACCCTCAAAACCCGACCCGGATATCGCTCGTCTCGAACAGCGCCTGGCAGAGCGCCTAGGCTCTGCGGTGCAGATCCGCCACGGGAAGAAGGGCAAAGGGCAGTTGGTGATTGGTTACAACTCCCTCGATGAGCTTCAAGGCGTCCTCGCACATATCCGCTGAAACATTTCCTCATGTAGCGCGAAGTTCGAAATCACTACCTGACAGTTGAATAGGGGCTGAACCGCCCCTATACTCTGCGCGCATTTTGTCGGCACAAATTATGCCAAGTTATTGAATTCTGGCAGCCGGCCTTTGAGGAGCAAAAGTGATGGAAACCCGCACGCCAAACCGCTTGCCGTTCCATCGCCTGGCGGTTTTTCCCGTGTTATTGGCGCAATTTGTCGTTTTGCTGCTTGCCGCTTTGGCGCTCTGGCGATGGCATGGAGTCGTAGCCGGATACTCAGGACTCTGCGGAGGCCTGATAGCCTTGCTTCCCAATGTTTATTTCGCTCACAGGGCATTTCGGTTTTCCGGCGCCCGAGCAGCTCAAGCCATCGTCCGGTCTTTTTATGCCGGCGAGGCGGGCAAACTGATTTTGACGGCAGTGCTCTTTGCATTGACGTTCGCAGGTGTGAAGCCACTGGCGCCGCTAGCTGTATTCGGCGTCTTCGTGCTGACCCAACTGGTCAGCTGGTTCGCTCCCCTGCTGATGAGAACAAGACTTTCGAGACCTTAGGGCGTTTGAGGCAACCATGGCAGCAGAATCCGCTTCGGGCTATATCCAGCACCACTTGCAAAACCTGACCTTCGGTCAGCTACCTACCGGCGGCTGGGGCTTTGCCCACACCGCAGCAGAAGCCAAGGCAATGGGCTTCTGGGCTTTCCACGTCGATACCCTCGGCTGGTCGGTCGCGTTGGGTCTGATCTTCGTTCTTCTTTTCCGCATGGCGGCGAAGAAGGCGACTTCCGGCGTACCAGGTGCCTTGCAGAACTTCGTTGAAGTATTGGTCGAATTCGTCGACAGCAGCGTGAAAGACAGCTTCCATGGCCGTAGCCCGGTGGTTGCACCTCTGGCACTGACCATCTTCGTCTGGGTGTTCATGATGAACGCCATCGACCTGGTACCGGTCGACTGGATCCCGCAACTGGCCGCGGCCATTTCCGGCAACCACGAGATCCCGTTCCGTGCCGTATCGACCACCGACCCGAACGCTACGCTGGCCATGGCCTTCTCGGTGTTCGCGTTGATCATTTTCTACAGCATCAAGATCAAGGGCATCGGCGGCTTTATCGGCGAACTGACCTTGCACCCGTTCGGCAGCAAGAACATTTTCCTTCAAGCCCTGCTGATTCCGGTGAACTTCCTGCTGGAGTTCGTGACGCTGATTGCCAAGCCAATTTCGCTGGCACTGCGTCTGTTCGGCAACATGTACGCTGGCGAGCTGGTGTTTATCCTGATCGCCGTGATGTTCGGCAGCGGCCTGCTCTGGCTTAGCGGCCTGGGCATTGTGCTGCAGTGGGCGTGGGCTGTGTTCCACATCCTGATCATCACCCTGCAGGCGTTTATCTTCATGATGCTGACCATCGTCTACCTGTCGATGGCGCACGAAGAGAACCATTAAGACCTGCTTCGGCTAGTCTGATGTCCCTCTCGCTTCGGTGAGAGGGGGCCCGTACCGGGCTCGATGAAACGATTTGTTTTACCGCTTTAATCTAAAAAACCTAAACCATACGACGTAAAAGTCGGGAGGAAAGATGGAAACTGTAGTTGGTCTAACCGCTATCGCTGTTGCACTGTTGATCGGCCTGGGCGCACTGGGTACCGCAATTGGTTTCGGCCTGTTGGGCGGCAAGTTCCTGGAAGGCGCAGCGCGTCAGCCAGAAATGGTTCCAATGCTGCAAGTCAAAATGTTCATCGTTGCCGGTCTGCTCGACGCCGTAACCATGATCGGCGTTGGTATCGCTCTGTTCTTCACCTTCGCGAACCCTTTCGTTGGTCAACTCGCTCACTAATCACTCGGATTTTCGAGTTGAGCAAGTCTGATGGACAACGAACGAGCGAGGTGTTGGCGTGAACATTAATGCAACCCTGATTGGCCAGTCCGTTGCGTTCTTCATTTTTGTACTGTTTTGCATGAAGTTCGTGTGGCCTCCGGTCATCGCGGCTTTGCACGAACGTCAGAAGAAGATCGCGGATGGACTGGACGCTGCCGCCCGAGCAGCTCGCGACCTGGAATTGGCCCAAGATAAAGCGGGTCAACAACTGCGCGAAGCTAAAGCTCAGGCAGCCGAAATCATTGAGCAAGCCAAGAAACGCGGTAATCAGATCGTCGAAGAGGCTGTTGATAAAGCCCGTGTCGACGCTGAACGTGTGAAGGTGCAGGCTCAGGCCGAGATCGAGCAGGAACTGAACAGTGTCAAAGACGCGCTGCGTGCCCAACTGGGTGCCCTGGCCGTTGGCGGCGCCGAGAAGATCCTGGGTGCCACAATCGATCAAAACGCGCACGCGGAGCTGGTTAACAAACTGGCTGCTGAAATTTAAGCGAGGGCGATCATGGCAGAACTGACCACGTTGGCCCGACCTTACGCTAAGGCAGCCTTCGAGCACGCCCAGGCCCACCAGCAACTGGCCTCTTGGTCAGCCATGCTCGGCCTGGCTGCAGCAGTGTCGCAAGACGACACCATGCAGCGCGTGCTCAAGGCCCCGCGACTGACGAGCGCAGACAAGGCCACCACGTTTATCGACGTGTGTGGCGACAAGTTCGATGCCAAGGCACAGAATTTCATCCACGTCGTTGCTGAAAACGACCGTCTCCCGCTTTTGCCGGAGATCGCCGCTCTGTTTGACCTGTACAAGGCCGAACAAGAGAAATCGGTAGATGTGGATGTCACCAGTGCTTTTGCATTGAACCAAGAACAGCAAGACAAACTCGCCAAGGTTCTCAGTGCACGGCTCGGCCGGGAAGTGCGACTGCACGCTGCGGAGGATGCCACCCTTATTGGTGGTGTCATCATCCGCGCCGGCGACCTGGTAATCGATGGCTCGATTCGCGGCAAACTCGCGAACCTTGCCGAAGCATTGAAATCTTGAGTTTGAAGGGGCAGCAGAGCAATGCAGCAACTCAATCCTTCCGAAATAAGTGAAATTATCAAGGGCCGCATCGAAAAGCTCGATGTGACCTCCCAAGCCCGTAACGAAGGCACTGTCGTCAGCGTATCTGACGGCATCGTGCGGATTCACGGTCTGGCCGACGTTATGTACGGCGAGATGATCGAGTTTCCGGGCGGCGTCTACGGTATGGCCCTCAACCTGGAGCAAGACTCTGTAGGTGCCGTTGTATTGGGCTCTTACCAGACTCTGGCTGAAGGCATGAGCGCCAAGTGCACTGGCCGCATCCTCGAAGTTCCGGTTGGTAAGGAACTGCTGGGTCGCGTAGTCGACGCACTGGGTAACCCAGTTGACGGCAAAGGTCCGCTGAACAACACCGAGACCGATGCGGTCGAGAAAGTTGCTCCGGGCGTGATCTGGCGTAAGTCGGTAGACCAGCCTGTACAGACTGGCTACAAGGCTGTCGATGCCATGATCCCTGTCGGCCGTGGCCAGCGTGAGCTGATCATCGGTGACCGTCAGATCGGTAAAACCGCTCTGGCGATCGACGCGATCATCAACCAGAAAGACAGCGGCATCTTCTGCGTCTACGTAGCGATCGGTCAGAAACAATCGACCATCGCCAACGTGGTTCGCAAGCTGGAAGAAAACGGCGCCTTGGCTAACACCATCGTCGTAGCTGCCAGTGCTTCGGAATCGGCTGCACTGCAATTCCTGGCACCGTACTCCGGTTGCACCATGGGCGAATATTTCCGCGACCGCGGTGAAGACGCGCTGATCGTTTATGACGATCTGTCCAAGCAAGCAGTGGCTTACCGCCAGATTTCCCTGCTGCTGCGCCGTCCACCAGGCCGTGAAGCCTACCCAGGCGACGTGTTCTATCTCCACTCCCGTCTGCTGGAGCGCGCATCCCGCGTTTCGGAAGAGTACGTAGAGAAGTTCACTAACGGTGCCGTGACTGGCAAGACCGGTTCCTTGACCGCTCTGCCAATCATTGAAACTCAGGCTGGCGACGTTTCCGCGTTCGTTCCGACCAACGTGATTTCCATCACCGACGGTCAGATCTTCCTGGAATCCGCCATGTTCAACTCCGGGATCCGTCCTGCAGTGAACGCCGGTGTTTCGGTATCCCGTGTGGGTGGTGCCGCTCAGACCAAGATCATCAAGAAGCTTTCCGGTGGTATCCGTACCGCTCTGGCTCAGTACCGTGAACTGGCTGCATTCGCCCAGTTCGCTTCTGACCTGGACGAAGCCACTCGCAAGCAGCTTGAGCACGGTCAGCGCGTTACCGAGCTGATGAAGCAGAAGCAATATGCGCCGATGTCCATTGCCGACATGTCGTTGTCCCTGTATGCCGCTGAACGTGGCTTCCTGGTAGACATCGAGATTCCAAAAATCGGTAGCTTCGAGCAGGCCATGATTGCTTACTTCAACCGCGATCACGCCGAATTGATGGCGAAGATCAACGTGAAGGGTGACTTCAATGACGAAATCGACGCTGGCCTGAAAGCCGGTATCGAAAAGTTCAAGGCCACCCAAACCTGGTAAGCCGCAGCGGGGGCCGAGAGGCTCCCGCTTGCTAACCTGATAGGTGTTACATGGCAGGCGCAAAAGAGATTCGCAGTAAGATTGCGAGCATCAAAAGCACGCAAAAAATTACCAGCGCCATGGAAAAAGTGGCGGTCAGCAAAATGCGCAAGGCACAAATGCGCATGTCGGCTAGCCGTCCTTACGCGGAGCGCATCCGCCAGGTTATTGGTCATCTGGCCAACGCTAACCCGGAATATCGCCACCCGTTCATGATCGACCGTGCTATCAAGCGCGTCGGTTATGTCGTCGTGAGCAGTGACCGTGGTCTGTGTGGTGGCTTGAACACCAACCTGTTCAAGGCTTTGGTCAAGGACATGGCGGTAAACCGCGAACAAGGCGTCGAGATCGATCTGTGTGTGATTGGTAGCAAAGGTGCGGCTTTCTTCCGCAACTTCGGCGGTAACGTCGTTGCAGCTATCAGCCACCTGGGTGAAGAGCCGTCGATCAATGATCTGATCGGCAGCGTCAAGGTGATGCTGGATGCCTACCTGGACGGCCGTATTGACCGCCTGTGCGTGGTGTCCAACAAGTTCATCAACACCATGACGCAGCAGCCTACCGTGGAGCAATTGATTCCACTGGTGGCGACCCCGGATCAAGAACTCAAGCACCACTGGGACTATCTCTACGAACCGGATGCCAAGGAGCTGCTTGACGGCTTGATGGTCCGCTACGTGGAGTCGCAGGTCTACCAGGCGGTGGTCGAGAACAACGCAGCTGAACAAGCGGCGCGGATGATCGCAATGAAGAACGCTACCGACAACGCCGGTGACTTGATCAGCGATTTGCAGCTGATCTACAACAAGGCGCGTCAGGCTGCGATCACCCAAGAGATCTCGGAAATCGTCGGCGGCGCTGCCGCGGTTTAACGGTTCAAATATTCAGAGGATCCAGCTATGAGTAGCGGACGTATCGTTCAAATCATCGGCGCCGTTATCGACGTGGAATTTCCACGCGACAGCGTACCGAGCATCTACAACGCGCTGGAAGTACAAAGCGCGGCCGGAACCACTCTGGAAGTTCAGCAGCAGCTGGGCGACGGCGTGGTTCGTACCATTGCGATGGGCTCCACCGAGGGCTTGAAGCGTGGTCTGGAAGTCAAGGACTCCGGCGCAGCCATCTCCGTACCGGTCGGTAAAGCGACCCTGGGCCGGATCATGGACGTACTGGGCAACCCGATCGACGAAGCTGGCCCGATTGACACCGAAGAACGCTGGGGCATTCACCGTCCTGCGCCGTCCTTCGCTGAACAAGCTGGCGGCAACGACCTGCTGGAAACCGGCATCAAGGTTATCGACCTGGTTTGCCCGTTTGCCAAGGGCGGTAAAGTCGGTCTGTTCGGTGGTGCCGGTGTAGGCAAAACCGTAAACATGATGGAACTGATCCGTAACATCGCCATCGAGCACAGCGGTTATTCCGTGTTCGCCGGTGTGGGTGAGCGTACTCGTGAGGGTAACGACTTCTACCACGAGATGAAGGATTCCAACGTTCTGGACAAAGTGGCACTGGTTTACGGTCAGATGAACGAGCCGCCGGGAAACCGTCTGCGCGTAGCACTGACCGGCCTGACCATGGCCGAGAAGTTCCGTGACGAAGGTAACGACGTTCTGCTGTTCGTCGACAACATCTATCGTTACACCCTGGCCGGTACTGAAGTATCCGCACTGCTGGGCCGTATGCCTTCGGCAGTAGGTTACCAGCCGACCCTGGCTGAAGAGATGGGCACTCTGCAAGAGCGCATCACTTCCACCAAAAACGGTTCGATCACTTCGATCCAAGCGGTATACGTACCTGCGGATGACTTGACTGACCCGTCGCCAGCGACCACCTTCGCCCACTTGGACGCCACCGTCGTTCTGTCCCGTGACATCGCTTCCCTGGGTATCTACCCAGCGGTAGATCCACTGGACTCGACTTCGCGTCAGCTGGACCCGAACGTGATCGGTCAGGACCACTACGACACCGCTCGCGGCGTTCAGTATGTTCTGCAGCGTTACAAAGAACTGAAGGACATCATTGCGATCCTGGGTATGGACGAGCTGTCGGAAACCGACAAGCAGTTGGTATCCCGCGCTCGTAAGATCCAGCGCTTCTTGTCGCAGCCGTTCTTCGTGGCTGAAGTCTTCACCGGTGCTTCGGGTAAATACGTTTCCCTGAAAGACACCATTGCTGGCTTCAAAGGCATCCTCAACGGTGACTACGACCACCTGCCAGAACAAGCGTTCTACATGGTCGGCGGCATCGAAGAAGCGATCGAGAAAGCCAAGAAACTGTAATCCGGGCGCCCGGCAACGGGCGCTAATCAGGTTGAGGCAAGCAGATGGCTATGACAGTCCATTGCGACATCGTCAGCGCGGAAGGAGAAATCTTTTCCGGTCTGGTCGAGATGGTGATTGCGCACGGCAGCCTGGGTGATCTTGGTATCGCTCTGGGTCACGCACCGCTGATCACTGAACTCAAGCCAGGTCCGATCCGCCTGATCAAACAGGGTGGGGAAGCCGAGGTGTTTTACATCTCCGGTGGTTACCTCGAGGTTCAGCCGAACATGGTCAAGGTTCTTGCCGACACCGTGCAACGTGCTGCCGACCTGGACGAAGCCTCCGCTCAGCAAGCCGTTCAGGCTGCCGAGAAGGCCTTGCATGAAAGAGGCGCCGAGTTCGACTACGGTTCCGCTGCCGCACGTCTGGCCGAGGCGACAGCTCAGCTGCGCACCGTCCAGCAGATCCGCAAGAAGTTCGGCGGCTGATAAGCCTCCCGCTTGTTGTGTGATTGATTAAAAAGGGTAGCCTCGGCTACCCTTTTTCTTTTTTGCAATTCATCTCTTGGTCGCAGCCGCTGACCACCCAGGATTGGTAGCCAGTCATGTCTCTAGAAATCGTTATTCTCGCTGCCGGTCAAGGCACTCGCATGCGTTCGGCACTGCCGAAGGTTCTTCACCCGGTGGCGGGCAACTCGATGCTTGGCCATGTTATCCACACTGCCCGCCAACTTGATCCACAGCGCATTCACGTGGTGATTGGCCACGGTGCCGATGCAGTGCGCGAGCGCTTGGCTGCAGACGACTTGAATTTCGTGCTGCAGGACAAGCAGCTCGGCACGGGCCACGCGGTGGCCCAGGCTGTGCCGTTCATTACCGCCGATACCGTATTGATTCTTTACGGCGATGTGCCGTTGATTGAAGTCCCGACCCTGCAACGCCTGCTCAAGCTTGTGGCGCCACTGCAGATGGGACTGTTGACCGTCGAGCTCGATGACCCGACGGGTTACGGTCGCATCGTGCGTAATGCTGACGGTCGGGTGACCGCTATCGTCGAGCACAAAGATGCCAGCGAAGCCGAGCGTACGATTACTGAAGGCAACACCGGCATTCTGGCGGTGCCGGCCAGCCATCTGGGCGACTGGATGAGCCGGCTCTCCAACAACAACGCCCAAGGCGAGTACTACCTGACCGACGTGATTGCCATGGCCGTCAGCGACGGTCTGGTGGTGGACACCGAGCAACCTCACGACGCGATGGAAGTGCAGGGCGCCAATGACCGCAAGCAGCTCGCAGAGCTGGAGCGTCACTATCAGTTGCGCGCAGGCCGCCGCCTGATGGCTCAAGGCGTGACGCTACGCGATCCGGCACGTTTTGATGTACGCGGTGAAGTGACTGTTGGCCGTGATGTGCTGATCGACATCAACGTGATCCTCGAAGGTCGTGTGGTCATCGAAGACGACGTGGTCATTGGTCCGAACTGCGTGATCAAGGACAGCACTTTGCGCAAAGGCGTGGTGATCAAGGCCAACAGCCACATCGAAGGCGCGGTATTGGGCGAGGGCAGCGATGCCGGTCCGTTCGCGCGCCTGCGTCCGGGCACTGTGCTGGAAGCCCGCGCTCATGTGGGTAACTTTGTCGAATTGAAGAATGCCCATCTGGGTGAAGGCGCCAAGGCCGGTCACCTGAGCTATCTGGGTGACGCCGAGATCGGTGCACGGACCAACATCGGCGCCGGCACCATTACCTGCAACTATGATGGCGTCAACAAGTGGAAGACGGTCCTGGGTGAAGACGTGTTCATTGGTTCCAACAACTCGTTGGTAGCGCCTGTGGATATCCTGGACGGTGCGACGACTGCGGCGGGTTCGACGATTACCTCGAATGTGGATAAATCCCAGCTGGCCGTTGGTCGGGCTCGGCAGAAGAACATCAATGGCTGGAAGCGGCCGGTGAAAATCCACAAGAGCTGAGTTATCCACAGATCAATGATCAGGCTGGAGTTATTCACAGCCTGATCCATTGCATTCGCGAGCAAGCCCGCTCCCACAGAGATTGCGTATGACCTGTGGGAGCGGGCTTGCTCGCGAATGGGTTAACCACAGATCTTTTTTCGTGCACCGGCTTGACGAAGTTTCGCCGATAGGTTTTGATTGCTTTCGTTATCTTTCGAATCGAAACTTACCAAATCATGTCGAAGCGCAATACACCACAACGTCGCCACAATATTCTTGCCTTGCTCAATGAACAGGGCGAAGTCAGTGTGGATGAACTGGCCAAGCGTTTTGAAACTTCGGAAGTTACAATTCGCAAAGACCTGGCGGCGCTTGAAAGCAATGGCTTGTTGCTACGCCGTTACGGCGGCGCGATCACCATGCCGCAAGAGCTGGTCAGTGACCCGAGCCAATCCGTCTCCCAGTACAAGCAAGCCATCGCCAGAACCGCGGTGACGCGGATTCGTGAACATGCGCGGATTATCATCGACAGCGGTAGCACCACCGCCGCAATGATTCCGCAGCTTGGCCAGCAGCCGGGTCTGGTCGTCATGACCAACTCCCTGCATGTCGCCAATGCGCTGAGCGAACTTGAACATGAGCCCGTGTTGTTGATGACCGGTGGAACCTGGGACCCGCATTCCGAGTCATTCCAGGGGCAGGTCGCCGAGCAGGTCCTGCGCTCTTATGATTTCGACCAGTTGTTCATTGGTGCCGACGGCATTGATCTGGTGCGCGGTACCACAACTTTCAACGAACTGCTCGGTCTTAGCCGAGTAATGGCCGACGTGGCTCGTGAAGTGATCGTGATGGTCGAATCCGACAAGATCGGCCGCAAGATTCCAAACCTGGAGCTGCCCTGGAGCAGCGTCCATACCCTCATTACCGATGATCGCCTGCCGCAAGAGGCTCGCGACCAGATTCAGGCCCGCGGCATTCACTTGATATGCGCGGCAGTCAGCCAGGAGATATAGCATGTGTGGAATTGTCGGCGCAGTCGCGGAACGTAACATCACCGCCATTTTGCTCGAAGGCCTGAAGCGCCTCGAATACCGCGGCTACGACAGCGCCGGTGTGGCGGTTTACACCAACGGCGACAAACTCGAGCGCATGCGTCGCCCGGGCAAGGTCAGCGAGTTGGAACAAGCGCTGGCCGCTGAACCTCTGGTCGGCCGTCTGGGTATTGCCCACACCCGTTGGGCCACTCACGGCGCGCCCTGCGAACGTAACGCTCACCCGCATTTTTCCGGCGATCTGGCGGTGGTACACAACGGCATCATCGAAAACCATGAAGCCCTGCGTGAGCAGCTGAAGGCACTGGGTTACGTGTTCAACTCGGACACCGATACTGAAGTCATTGCCCACCTGCTGAACCACAAACTTAAAGAGCTCCCTGACCTGACCGTTGCCCTCAAGGCCACTGTCAAAGAACTGCACGGTGCCTACGGCCTTGCTGTTATCAGCGCGCAACAACCGGATCGTCTGGTCGCCGCTCGCAGTGGTAGCCCGCTGGTGATCGGCCTGGGGCTGGGCGAGAACTTCCTCGCGTCCGACCAACTGGCGCTGCGTCAGGTCACTGACCGTTTCATGTATCTGGAGGAAGGTGACATCGCTGAGATCCGCCGCGACAGCGTGCAGATCTGGGATATCGATGGCAAAGCTGTCGAGCGCGAAGCGGTGCAATACCGCGATAACACCGAATCCGCCGAGAAGGGCAAGTTCCGCCACTTCATGCTCAAGGAAATCCACGAACAACCATCGGTCGTGCAACGTACTCTGGAAGGTCGCCTTGGCCCGAACCAGGTGCTGGTTCAGGCTTTTGGTCCACAAGCCGCCGAGTTGTTCGCCAAGGTCCGCAATGTGCAGATCGTCGCCTGCGGAACCAGCTACCACGCCGGTATGGTCGCGCGGTACTGGCTGGAAGAACTGGCCGGGATCCCGTGCCAGGTCGAAGTTGCCAGCGAATTCCGTTATCGCAAAGTGGTCGTGCAGCCAGATTCGCTGTTCGTGACCATCTCCCAGTCCGGTGAAACGGCTGACACCCTGGCTGCACTGCGCAATGCCAAAGAGCTGGGTTTCCTCGCCAGCCTGGCGATCTGCAACGTCGGCATCAGCTCCCTGGTGCGTGAGTCCGACCTGACCCTGCTGACCCAGGCCGGTCGCGAAATCGGTGTGGCATCGACTAAAGCGTTCACTACTCAGTTGGTAGGTCTGTTGCTGTTGACCCTGTCGCTGGGTCAGGTACGTGGCACTTTGGCCAACGGCGTGGAAGCCGAACTGGTGGAAGAGCTGCGTCGCTTGCCGACTCGTCTGGGCGAAGCGCTGGCCATGGACAGCACCGTCGAAAAAATTGCCGAGCTGTTTGCCGACAAGCACCACACGCTGTTTCTGGGCCGTGGCGCGCAGTACCCGGTGGCGATGGAAGGCTCGCTCAAGCTCAAGGAAATCTCCTACATCCACGCTGAAGCCTACCCGGCCGGCGAGCTCAAGCACGGCCCGTTGGCGCTGGTCGACGACGACATGCCGGTGGTGACGGTGGCACCGAACAACGAACTGCTGGAGAAGTTGAAATCCAACCTGCAGGAAGTTCGTGCCCGTGGCGGCCAGCTGATTGTGTTTGCTGACGAAAAAGCCGGCATGATCAATGGCGAAGGCACGCATGTGGTCAACATGCCGCACATCCACGACATCCTGTCGCCGATCCTCTACACCATTCCGCTGCAGCTGCTCTCGTACTACGTCGCCGTGCTCAAAGGCACTGACGTCGACCAGCCGCGCAACCTGGCGAAGTCGGTGACGGTGGAGTGAGTTATCCACAGGACTGAAACCTGTGACTTTTGAGAATTAAAACGGTCGCGTGCGAATTAAAACTGTCGCACGCGGCCAACAATTCGGGAGCGTCACTGGGACATTTATCGGACCAGTGAAGACTGCTACGGCAGAGCTCATCAGCACCTAACGAAAAGCCCACCACGCGGTGGGCTTGCGGGGACGGCACCGATCAGGTCGACGGGGTATGGACGCCAACGGACGCCATGGTGGCCAAGTTCGCGGGATTGCTCACTGGTGCGCCATTATCGATCCACTCCTTAGCCTTCGGAAAGCAGCAATACTGGATGATCGTTGGCGGCACCATCGAGCTGATGGTGTTGGAGAAAGCCTGCACGGTTAAGCGATCATTCGGGCGGTATTTCAGGTTCTCGAATCCCGAGCTGGCGAAGTATTCCTGCACCAGTGGAAGCAGCTCGTCTTCGCCCTGTAGGTCGGCGGCGTAAAAATACCAATTGTGATAGTTGAAGGCTTGGCAGAGGCGCTCAACAACAACCAAGAACTGGCTCGGGTTGATGTTCATGGCGAGACACGCCCCAAATAGCGTGTCCATCAGTAGGGGGGAATGGCCCGATTCGATCTTGGCCCAAGCGCTCGGAGTCTTGCCGACAAACTGCGCGATGTGGGACTGATGGACGCCACGCTCAAGGCGCACGTCTTTAAGGGCGAGAAGGCACACGGTGGAATA
Source organism: Pseudomonas sp. GW822-FHT06B12 (assembly GCF_058799675.1). Classification (NCBI taxonomy): domain Bacteria; kingdom Pseudomonadati; phylum Pseudomonadota; class Gammaproteobacteria; order Pseudomonadales; family Pseudomonadaceae; genus Pseudomonas; species Pseudomonas sp. GW822-FHT06B12. The sequence goes on along the minus strand of NZ_JBXALR010000004.1, from coordinate 365,943 downwards.
ATTTGCGGAGCGTTGCGGTGGGGGCGTGAACTGCATAGCTTGATTCCTGATAGGGTTAGCATTCCTGGTGGGACATTCTATTTCCCATCGGGACATTTAGTGTCCCATATTATGGTTACGCGGTCCTATCAGCAAGCGTCGTTTAGGGCTTATAACGATAGACAAGAGCCAGATTTCCGCCAATGCCGCATGGTCAACGGCCTGTAACGGCACGCTCTCGGCCTTGAGCTGCCGTAGGACGTATTCTTGTTTCCCCGACACCAAGTAGGCAGCCAGCACTTTGGGAATCTCGGCCAGGGCCTTCTCGAAGCGCTCCAGGATCCTCGTCGCTTTGTCTGTCTAGCGTCACCAAGACACCCAACCCCTCGCCGTATCCCAGACCGGCCAGATCCACCCGGACCACGCCGGAGGGCTGGAATCCCAAGAGAAAGCTCTATGCACCATGTGAAATACGACATACCTGAGACCCAATTGAGCCTCGAATTTATCCTTGACCAGGCCATTACGGGATCGAGGTCATCATCACTCGCCAGGTCATCGAGATGGTCCGCGTCACAGCCGTCGAGAGCCTAAAGAACCGCGTCACGATCATGATGGGGGTGCCGTACCGGCGACAGAAGACAGACTGCTTGTAGCAAGACCGGGTGTCAGTGCGAAGCACCACATCAGCAGCCTGAAGAAGAAATTTGGCCGGGTGAACGCAGAGTGCGTCCTCAAAGACTTGCCTGACATCTTGAAAGACGACTGACGTGGACAAAAAGCCCGACATATGCCGGGCTTTTCGCTTTAGGCGATCTCGATGGCCGCCATTTTCGCCACCATCATCTCAAACTGCGCTGCGTCATTGTGGAACGCGCTATAGGCGTCGAAAGTCCTATCACGGATTTTGCAGTAGATCGCACCCCGACCGAACAAGGCGTAACGGCCGGGTTTAGTCGCCCGGATCACCAGCCGAGCAGACTCAGGCAATGGTTTACCCTGAAACTCATTGTTGTCCCAAGCGCTGCGGGGGGCATAGCTACCTTTCGCCAGCTCCACGCACTCCTCGATGCCGTCCGCATTTGCATAGCCGTCGTGGAGCGCTGCAGGCATTGCGTCGACTTCCAGGATGAAGTGGGCTTCATGAGTCTGGTTACCAGGGTTCGAGAAGACCAGGCGCACTGGCTTCACCACTCGGGCATATTTATCGAGGGAGTCGTCATCGCCGGACCACTCCAGCAGCCCGTCCTTGTTAGCGCGGGCGCTGCGCAGGTCCTCGTCACCGCCAGTAGGCAGAAGGATGTGCCCTTCGTTACCCAGCATTGCATTGAACACGCCTGCAATCTCGTTAGCGCCGTACCATTCGGCATCAGCCGGAATCTCACCGTCAAACAGGGCGTTGAGCTTAGCCTCCCACGAATCAATCAATTCTTTTTGGAACTCTGGCAATTCCAGTGTTTTCATTACGTAATATCTCCAGTGTGTTGGTGTTTAAGGATTGGCCGGGTCTACCGGACACGATATCGGATCCATTATCGAAACCGCGATGGGATCATACATCGCTTGGGATAGGCGTATTTGGTACAAGAGCGGGCAACAAAAAGCCCAGCACGATAGCCGGGCTTTTCCGTTGCGAGAAGAGATGGTCAGTATTTGGCAAAGTAAGGCTGCAGCCCTTTTTTTCGGGCAACGCTACGCCAGGTGGTTGGATATAGAAAGCACCCAAGCGTCGTAGACCGCGAGGTGCCAAGGGCGTGTTTGGCTGGGCCGTCTTAGCTAAGCAAGCTGATCTCTCTGGCTGTGGGCGATATTGACCTTACGTCAAATACGGATCAGGGCGATGCCTCGCTCACCGGTTCGACCATTTTGTCGATGTTTACGAACTCGCTCGGCAAGATAAGGAAATAGTTGTTGGGTTGTTTGAAACCGCGACACAGTTTGTGGTCGCTGAAGTCTTATAGGGATTGCTATGCCACGTATTAGCTTAAGCAACAGCTTGCGGGATTGGTGCCGACGATGGGAGCTTCAAGGAGAAGTGCTCGGGTGCAAAACCTGCCAAATGGCAAGTCGCGCCAGTGAGCCTGATCGCCCGTTTGTGCATGGGCTAGGCTGCATGCAGGGTGTACCGACTCTTCAATATCCATGGCGGGATCTGGCTGCTCTGATGGCGAGATTGCCTAAAGGCCGAGCCAAGTAGGAAATCCACACATGACCATGCGTACTTACGAATACTTCGCCTGCCCTAATGGCCACCAAGGCGAAGAAAAAACCTCCGAGAACGATCAGCCATACTCCAAAAGCTGGGAGCAGATATCCACCAAAGGAATGAAGGATGGTCCGAAGGGAACGTATATTTGTACAGTCTGCGGCATGATGATGGCTCGCGTTCCAAAGCCGCTGTCTTAGGAAGCTGGCCGCTCCCTTCTTTTTTCGTTGAGAGCAGGTGAGCGTAAGACCTTTAACTGGGCCAGCTTGCATCAACAGACCGTGTCTAAGGCTGGCGCAGACATAAATCGGTTACAGTCGCGACAGTTTTAATTCTCAAGCACGATGCAATCAACAGGCTTTTGCGCAGGTTGGGACAGTTTTGCGGAGTTCTTGTTATGGCTTGGAGGCCCAGAGTTTTGGGGGCTGGCCAAGACAGCTTTAATTCACAAAATTCACCTGAGTTGGTTTTTACCAACCGGTTTCGACGCTATGCAAAACCCCCTGACTCAGGGGGGGGTATTTTCTGGCGCCACCCTTTCATCACGAAGCGGCTGCGAGGACGCGTTCCAGGGAGGGGATAGCGGGCTGCTTTACAGGCGGGACGAAAGCTTGCGCATCCGTCCTGCCTGTTAACAGATTTAAGCGAGTGCCAGTTGAATGACCTTGTATATCACCATGCCCATTGCCACCAGCAGGTAGCCGCGCAGTACTCCCATCCAGATGCGGTTACGTTGCGACAGCACCATCGGCTTGAGCTGTGTCAGCGGCGGCATCCGCCAGGCGTGCATCATTTGTTGGGTGAAGGTGACGGTGTTCTCAGGCAGCATCCCGTTGTCGACTTCTTTGCGGGCGTGCAGCACATTCACCGCAATGGCGATAACGAGTCCCACCAGGCCGCCACCGATGAGGATGTTGGTGATGGTTTCACCGGACATATCCGGGAAGGCCACCGAAGCCGTCAAGATGACCGACAGCAGTACCAGCACCGCCACAATGACCGCAGTAATGACGTTGGTGAAGCGCTTGTTTGCCCATGGACCCAGCACTTCCTTGTCGTTGCACAGCAGCAACAGGAACACGGTGGCGCTTGGCAGCAGTACACCCGCCAGCGTCTGTACCGCGTTGGTCAGCAGGCCGAGCGGTACACCCGGAATCAACACCAGCGCCGCAGCCAGCGCAATCAAGCCGCAGTACATCACGTAAAAGCCCTTGGCATCGCTTGGTTTACGGTGCAGCGAGTGTTTCAGTTTCAGTACATCGCCCAGCGCGTAGGCGGTCGATAGCGAGACCGCCATTGCGCCGATGATGCTGGCGTCGATCAATGCGATCGCAAACAGCACGCCTGGCAGACGCCCGTGGTATTTGGCGATACCTGTGGCAATGGCGCCAGCATCGGTGAATTGGCCGAACTCAGGGTGGCCGACAAAAACCTGCGCGGTGAAAGCGATCATTGCCACGGCACCAATCACCACCATCGCAATGCCCAGCCATAGATCGGCGCGTTCGTACTTGATGAAGCGCGGAGTGATGCGTTTGTCGATCACGTAGCTTTGCTGGAAGAACAGCTGCCATGGTGCAACGGTGGTGCCCACGATGCCGATGATCAGCAGCAACACCTCCGACAATTTGCCGTCAGTCGGCAGTTGCGGGATGAAAAAGTCGTGAGCGACTTGTGCCATCGGTGGATGGATCATCACGAAAATCGGTACCAGGAGCAGGCTGCCAATCACCAGAATCAACGCGAAGCGTTCGAAGCGCCGGAAGTCGCCGGTGCAGGCTGCGAGCATGATGAACACCGCTGCCACACACACACCGGCCACCTTGGGCACACCGAGGAAGTCCATCCCGAGGCTGATGCCGATGAACTCGGTGACAATGGTCAGCGCGTTGAGGATGAACAGGTCGATCGCACTGAACGCACCCCAGAACTTGCCGAAGCGTTCAAAGATCAGTCGGGCGTGACCGACACCCGTCACGGCGCCCAGACGCAGCACCATTTCCTGATTGACGTACAGCACCGGGATCAACAGTGCCATTGTCCATAGCAGCATGGTTCCGTAGTTCTGGCCGGCCTGGCCGTAGGTGCTGAATGCGCCGGCATCGTTATCGCCGACCATCACGATCAGTCCCGGGCCCAGGATGGCCAGCAGCGTTTTGAAGCGCTGCCACCAACCATTGCGAGGTGCAATGTCGTCATGACGGATGGTGCCGAATGCTCCGCGGATGTCTCCGGCGTGGGCACTGTCAAGAACAGCAGTTTCAATCTTCATGTTGGACATAACGAAATCTCTCCAAAAGCGTAACGCTGGATGCCGCTTTCGATTCCCGCCGGACAGGTGCGTAGGTGCTTTCCCTCTGCAAACCACAGCCTAAAGCTGGCATCAGAGTGGAAAATCAGGCGTCCTGGCACTGAAGGGTGCGAAATAAACGGGCACTAAACCGTCGACCAAAGCGGTCGGAGTCGTGAGAGGTCACGCGGAGAGAAATGCGGAAAATCGAGGGGGAGATCAGCCAGTGATGCTGGTTTGACTACCCATTGGGCGCCGTCATTTCAATCAGAGTGACCGGACTACTACTACTGGGGTCCATAAGGGGTCTCTCCTTCATGATTTTCGTGGCGGCACAGCTTCAAATATTCAGATGGCCTTTGATTACTTTCAGGTGGCATGACGCCCTCCTTTCCGTACCTGGCGGTACGAACGCGTTAAAACAATCGCTGCTGCACAAACGGAGGCAGGCGATGGGTCAGAAACCTGTAACCGCCGCGAACGCAAGACGCACACACGGATCAGGGCTGGAACAGAAAGATCTGCCCGCTCAGGTTTGATGTTTTAGTTACGCGAAGGAGTTTGATACTGATGCGCGCAACGTCCTGCACTCGGCAAGACGTTGGCTAAGGGGATCTAGCTGAGGTCGTGCCGCGCTTTTACGGAGAACTTCTCCGATTTACAACAATGACTGTCCAAAGAAAAATGACCTCAGATGTAACAAGTTGTAAATTTTGGTGGGCCGAGCCGGGAAAGTCAACACTGCTCATTCAACCCCCCGCTCGCTACCTGATGGCCGGTGGAGTCGAGATGCGGCAATGGGCATCGATTCCGCCACCGGGATGGTGGCCATTCACAAATACGTAAAAAATACGTCAAGTTTATGTTTCTGTAACAATTAGAAACGTACAATCCGCCCCGGAAAAACAGCACGTCGGCATCGATACCGATGGCTTGCGCCGCAGGCAAAATCTGCTGGCCGGATGATGTCGCGCTTTTCCTGTCGAAATGTACTTTTCACTCCCGTTCAGGAGACTCCAGCCATGGATCCTGCCGATTCTCGGCGGGCCACCCATTGGGATGCCGAGTGAGGCGCAGAGGGTAAATGGTGTGTTCAGATCCACGGATCTCCGAGCCACATGAACCCTGTTCTGCATCGCCCCCGTAGCGTTCGTTTGTGTGGCCTCCCGCCGTCGTTTTATTACCCCGCTAGAGTGTACGTAGCTGTGCTGCAACTGCCCGTTGAGCCGTTCTGTGCGCGGTCACTCTAGAAACTGCTGATCGGTGGTCAACGATCACCTCCAGAACGCTACTGGAATCACTGAACATGAATAAGGTATTGCGTCATTACATACCGGCCACGGCACAACGGTTGCTTCCCAACCGCTGGGACCTAATCGCCATGCCGTTGGTGATTGGCTTCTTGCTGTTCTTCTCGATTGGCGCACACGAAACCTGGGCTCCAATCTCGACGTTGCAGACGCAGGTCATTTCGCTGGATCCGGCCGACTTGCCCGAATATGCGATCCGCACGACATTGCGCATGCTCGCGGCCATGGTGGCGGCGCTGATTTTCACGTTGGTCTATGGCACGTTGGCGGCCAAGAGCCGGCGGGCAGAGAAGCTGCTGGTGCCGGTGCTGGACATCCTGCAGTCGGTGCCGGTGCTGGGCTATATCTCGTTCACCGTGACATTTTTCCTGCTGCTGTTTCCAGGACGGGTGCTGGGCGCGGAGTGCGCGGCGATCTTCGCCATCTTTACCAGCCAGGCCTGGAACATGACGTTCAGCTTCTACCAGTCGCTGCGCACGGTGCCTCGAGATCTGGAAGAGGTATCCAGCAATCTGCAGCTTTCCGGCTGGCAAAAGTTCTGGAAGCTCGATGTACCGTTCGCCATTCCGGGCCTGGTCTGGAACATGATGATGAGCATGTCCGGAGGCTGGTTCTTCGTGGTCGCCTCTGAAGCGATCACCGTGGGCGACAAAACCATCACTTTGCCAGGCGTTGGTTCCTATCTGGCGACGGCCATCGAACAGCGCGACATGCACGCCGTGGGTTACGTCATTCTGGCGATGATTGTGGTCATCCTGATTTACGACCAATTCCTGTTCCGGCCGCTGGTGGCCTGGGCAGACAAATTCCGGATGGAAGACACCGCTTCCCAGGCCGGGAGCCCTGAGTCGTGGGTACTGAATCTGATCCAGCGCACCCGGGTCGTTCAGCGCCTGTTGCGGCCTTTTCTCCGGGCTATCGTGCGCATCACCAACATGCGCCTGAGCCTGCCACGCTCCAAAGCGGTGATGGTTCAGGCCAGCCCGACGGTTTCAAGGGCTATCGACTGGATCTGGGCGACTGCGATTGTGGCCATGACTCTTTACGCGCTGTATCACATCGTCATCTACGTCGGCAGCGAGGTGACGCTTGATGAACTCTGGCATGTGATCGGTCTGGGCGCCATCACCCTGCTGCGGGTGGCCTTGTTGATTCTGGTGGCCTCGCTGATCTGGGTACCGCTGGGCGTGCTGATCGGCTTGCGTCCGCATCTGGCGGAGAAGATCCAGCCGCTGGCCCAGTTCCTGGCGGCGTTCCCGGCGAACCTGTTGTTTCCGGTGTTTGTCATCGTGATTCTGCACTACAAGTTGAACCCGGACATTTGGCTCAGCCCGCTGATCGTGCTGGGTACCCAGTGGTACATCCTGTTCAACGTGATCGCCGGTGCCAGCGCCTTTCCCAACGATTTTCGCGAGGCCGCGGCGAATTTCCGCATTCGTGGCTGGCAGTGGTGGCGCAAGGTAATGCTGCCCGGCATTTTTCCGTATTACGTGACCGGTGCGATTACTGCCTCGGGCGGTGCCTGGAACGCCAGTATCGTTTCCGAATTCGTTTCCTGGGGGCAGGACAAAGTGGTCGCTCACGGCTTGGGGGCCTATATCGCCCAGACCACCGCGGCTGGCGACTTTCCAAAAATCACCTTGGGCGTGGTAGTGATGTCGTTCTTTGTCGTGGCGTTCAACCGCGTGCTGTGGCGGCCGATGTACGCCATCGCTGAAAACAAACTCCGTCTGAATTAACAGGTGTCGATCTGATGAATAGCCATACTGAAAAAACAGGCGCGCACTCCGAAATTTATGCACTCAAGAACGTCAGTCGCGGGTTCGGCAAGGGCAAGGACGAGTTGCAGGTGCTCAGCGATGTCGATCTGACCCTGCGCGAGGGCGAAATCGTCGGCATGCTGGGCCGCTCCGGGTCCGGCAAGTCGACGCTGCTACGGATCATTGCCGGTCTTATCCTGCCCTCCTCAGGCGAGGTCCGCTATAACGGTTCGTTGTTGACCGGCCCGGCCGAAGGCGTGGCCATGGTCTTCCAGACCTTTGCCCTGTTTCCCTGGCTGACGGTTCTGGAAAACGTAGAAGCCGGTCTTCAGGCGTTGCAGGTGGAACCCAAGGCCGCGCGCAAGCGTGCACTGGCAGCGATCGACCTGATCGGCCTCGACGGATTCGAAAACGCTTACCCGCGGGAATTGTCAGGTGGCATGCGCCAGCGGGTGGGCTTTGCCCGGGCGCTGGTGGTCAATCCGACCTTGCTGCTGATGGACGAACCATTCTCGGCGCTGGATGTGCTGACGGCAGAAACCCTGAGAACCGATTTGCTGGACCTGTGGAGCGGTGGCCAGTTGCCGATCAAGTCCATCCTGATCGTGACCCACAACATCGAAGAGGCGGTGTTGATGTGCGACCGCGTACTGGTCCTGTCGTCGAACCCCGGCCGGGTCGTGGCACAAATCAATGTGCCGTTCGCCCACCCGCGCAACCGTCTGGACCCGGCCTTTCGCAAAATGGTCGATGACATCTATGCCTTGATGACCAACCGACGCAGTGCCGATGCCAAAACCGGCAAGGCCGAACTGCAATTGGGCAGCCCATTGCCTGAAGTGTCGACCAACCTGATGGCCGGTCTGATTTCGGCGCTGGCGGCCGAGCCGTATTATGGGCAGGACAGCCTTTCCAATGTCGCCGAGCGTCTGTTGCTGGAGGTCGATGACCTGTTTCCGGTGGCGGAGATGCTCGAGCATCTGGGGTTTGCCGAACTCAAGGGCGCCGATATCAAGCTGACCGACGCGGGCAAGCTGTTCGATGAGTACGGCACCCAGGAACGTAAAACCATTTTTGCCGACCATCTGCTCCGGTATGTGCCATTGGCCGCGCGTATTCGCCAGGTGCTGCAAGAGCGCCGCGGACATTGGGCGCCGCGTGTCCGTTTCGAGCAGGAGTTGGGAGATTCGCTCAATGACGCCGCGGTAGAAGAAACCCTGGAGAACGTGATCAGCTGGGGCCGGTACGCCGAAATATTTTCCTACGACGACAACACCGAGACCTTCAGTCTGGAAGATGTTGAAGGCAGTCTGTAACCGGCTCATTCAATGTCGGGCACGACGGTGCAACAGGTAGCTCATGGACAGACTCCAGGAAATGCAGGTATTCGTCGCCGTGGCGCAGGAGCAGGGTTTTTCTGCGGCGGCGCGGCGTCTGGGGTTGTCGGCGGCCAGCGTGACGCGGGCGGTGGCGGCGCTGGAGGCGCGTATCGGCACTCAACTGCTGACGCGAACCACGCGCAGTGTGCATCTGAGCGAGGCCGGTCAGCGTTACCTGGAAGATTGCCGACGCATACTGTCGGAGATTCAGGAAGCCGAGGCTTCAGCCGCCGGCAGTCATGCGCAACCGCGTGGGCAATTGACGATCACCGCGCCCGTGCTGTTCGGCGAGCTGTTCGTTACGCCGCTGATGGTTGGCTACCTCGAGCAGTTTCCCGATATCAGCATCAACGCGTTGCTGGTCGATCGGGTGGTGAGCATGGTCGAGGAGGGCATCGACGTTGCGGTGCGCATCGGTGAGCTGCCCGACAGCAACCAGCACGCCATTCTGGTGGGCGAGGTGCGGCGGGTTATCTGCGGTTCTCCCGATTATCTGAAGCGTCATGGCCGGCCTGTGCATCCCAATGATCTGGGCCGAGCGCGAATTGTCGCCACCTCGTCCATTGGGCAGCAGAGGAACTGGCCCTTTATGGCGGCCGGGGAGTCGTTGAGCGTTCGCCCTGAACCGCGTCTGGTGGTGACAGCGAATCAGGCAGCAATCACCGCCGCCTCTCTGGGTCTGGGATTGACCCGGGTTTTGTCCTACCAGGTGGCGAGCAAGGTTGCCGCCGGTGAGCTGGAAATCGTCCTGCAAGACTTCGAACTACCTCCATTGCCCATTCACGTGGTGTATCAGGGCGGGCGCAAGGCGCCGGCGCGGGTACGCAGCTTTGTGGACTATGCGGTGAAGGGATTGCGTGAACATCCGGCATTGCGCACCTGAGGCGTTATTGCACCGGGTGAAATGATCGATTGTGTTTTCTGGTTATTCTGTTGTTTTGGTAGCAGATGGAAGATAGCGCCACTCAGCGCGATTCTCTCCTGAACCGCGCAATCCACCTGCGGAGTCGACCATGCACGCCATCAAACTCTACAACTTCCCACGTTCCGGCCACGCCCACCGTGTGGAGTTGATGCTGTCGTTGCTTGAGCTGCCAACTGAACTGATCTTCGTCGATCTGGCAAAAGGCGCGCATAAACAGCCAGACTTTCTTGCACTCAATGCCTTTGGTCAGGTCCCGGTGATCGATGACCAAGGTGTGGTGCTGGCCGATTCCAACGCGATTCTGGTGTACCTAGCGCAGAAATACGGCAAGGGCCGCTGGCTGCCCACCGACCCGGTCGGTGCAGCCAGGGTTCAGCGCTGGTTGTCGATAGCGGCTGGTCCGATTGCCTTCGGCCCGGCCATTGCGCGACTGATCACGGTGTTTGGTGCGCCTTACAACGCCGAAGAAGTGATCGTTCGTTCACACAACCTGCTCAAGGTGATTGATCAAGAACTGAGCAAATCCACCTACCTTGCTGGTGATGAGCCGACCATCGCCGATGTTGCCGCCTACAGCTACATCGCCCATGCGCCGGAAGGCAACGTGTCGCTGACCGACTATGCCAACGTGCGGGCCTGGCTGGCGCGGATCGAGGCCTTGCCCGGTTTTGTCGGCATGCCACGCACGGTGGCCGGTTTACAAACCGCCTGAAGCGCTTACGGCCCCGCATTGCCGGGCCGTTCACACTGCGCCGATGCGCAGAGGAGGACCGCGATGGAGCTTTCACCTTGGCATGCCGGCGAGAAACAATTGCAGGCTCATGCAGGGGTTGCCGAGCGTATGGAAGCGCACGGGCGCAAGGTGATCCGCAGTGAAATGCCGGATCAGCATCGGCAGTTCTATCGTCAGTTGCCGTTCATGGTGTTCGGTGCCGTGGACGCCGACGGTAACCCTTGGGCGAGCATCCTCGAAGGCCAACCGGGTTTTGCCCATTCCCCCGAACCTGCGCGCTTGCTACTGGACAGCCTGCCCACGCTGGACGACCCGGCGCAATTACACGCCGGGGCAGCGATTGGCTTGCTGGGGATCGAGTTGCACACAAGGCGGCGTAACCGGATCAACGGCCGGGTCAGCACGATTGGCGCGCAAGGCTTGAGCGTCTCGGTCGATCAGTCTTTCGGTAATTGCCCGCAGTACATTCAATTGCGGCAGTTCGAATCGGTGCCGTTGGCCGATCCATTGACGCGCATTGCACAGCGTCTGAATTCGCTGGATGCCGCGGCCACGGCGATGATTCGGGGTGCCGACACCTTCTTTGTCGCCAGTTACGTGGATGTGGATAACTCGCGCTCAGTGGATGTTTCCCACCGTGGTGGCCAGGCGGGCTTCGTTCAGGTCGAGGGCGACTGCCTGACCATTCCTGATTTTGCCGGCAATCTGCATTTCAATACCTTGGGCAATCTGTTGCTCAATCCGCGCGCCGGGTTGCTGTTTATCGATTTCACCACGGGCGATCTGCTGCAGGTCAGCGGTCGTACCGAAATCATCCTCGATGGCCCACAAGTAGAAGCCTTTCAAGGCGCCGAACGGCTGTGGAAGCTGCACGTGCAGCACATGGTGCGACGGCCGGCAGCGTTGGCGTTGCGCTGGCGCTTCGATGGGGTTTCACCCAACAGTTTGATGACCGGCACCTGGGAGCAGGCTGCCGCCAGGTTGCAGGCCGCGGCATTGGGTGATCGTTGGCGGCCCTTGCGGGTCAGCCGGATCGAGCGGGAAAGCCAGAACATTCGCTCGATCTATCTGGAACCGGCTGACGGCGCCGGGTTACCGCTGTTCCAGGCCGGGCAGCACTTGCCGGTGCGTTTCACCCTCGATGGCCAGGTGCACATCCGCACATACAGCCTGTCGAGTGCACCGTCCGATGAGTTTTTCCGCATCAGCGTGAAACGTGAAGGGTTGGTGTCGTCACATTTGCACGAACAGATTCGGGTCGGTGACCTGATTGAAGCCCGTGCGCCGCAAGGGCATTTCATGCTGGCCGCCAATGAACGCCGGCCACTGGTGTTGTTGGCGGCCGGGGTCGGCATCACGCCGTTGTTGTCGATGCTGCGTGAAGTGGTTTACCAGGGCCAGCGCACCCGGCGTACACGGCCGACTTGGTTGTTCCAGAGTTCGCGCAGCCTGGCTGATCAGCCATTTCGCGCTGAACTTGATCGCTTGCTGGGCGGTGCGGATGACGCGGTGCGGGTATTACGTCTGCTCAGCCAGCCGGAACACGAAGCCCTGGAAGGCGAGGATTTTGACCTGACCGGGCGCATCGACCTCGCGCTGCTTAAAACCATCCTGTTGGTGGAAGACTACGATCAGCTGGATTTTGTCCTGTGTGGCCCGAGCAGTTTCACTCAAGGGCTGTACGACGGTTTACGTGGGTTGGACATTCGTGATGAGCGGATTCACGCCGAAACCTTTGGTCCGTCGACGTTACGTCGGCAGCCGGATCCAGAGGCGGTAGTCATCGATCAGCCTCCAGTGGCCACCACCTCGGTCGCGGTGGTGTTCCAGCGCTCGGCCATCGATGCGCGCTGGCAGCCGGACGGCGGTAGTTTGCTGGAGTTGGCGGAAAGCCAGGGTTTGCGGCCAGAGTTCAGTTGCCGTGGCGGATCTTGTGGCACCTGCAAGACGCGTTTGATCAGCGGTCAGGTGAGTTATCCACAACCCCCGGCGGAATTGCCTGGTGCGGGGGAAGTGCTGATTTGCTGTGCGGTTCCGGCTCAGAGCCAACAACCGCTGGTGCTGGATGTGTAATCAATGTGGGAGCGGGCTTGCTCGCGAAAGCGATTGATCATTCAACATTGATGTCGACTGACTCACCGCTTTCGCGAGCAAGCCCGCTCCCACCAAAGGCGGTTACGCGTAGGACAGCGATTTTTCTTCCAGCAGTTCCTGATATAACTTGGCCCACTTGCGACCCATTTCGTCCGCGGTAAACAGCTGCCGGTAACGCGCTTCAGCCTTCACGCCCATTTCCGCTGCCCGAACAGGGTTTTCCCACAGCGAGCGCATGGCTTCGCGAAACGCCTGTGGATTACTCGGAGGCACCACCAGCCCGGTTTCACCATGAATATTGATGTAACTGGTGCCGGTGCCGATTTCGCTGGAGATCATCGGCTTGCCGTACATCGCCCCTTCGAGCAGGGAGATGCCAAACGCTTCAGAGCGCAGGTGTGACGGAAACACAATCGCGTAGCTCAGTTGCAGCAGCGCGACTTTGTCTTCGTCGTCCAGGCGTCCGAGGAAATGCAGGTTGCGCAGACCCAGCGTTGCGGCCTGGGCGTGCAGCTCATTCTCCAGTGGCCCGGCACCGACGATCACCACCGGATAATCGACGTCTTTGAGCGCATCGAGCAGGATGTGCAGGCCTTTGTAATAACGCATCACGCCCACAAATAGAAAAAATCGCTCACCCAGGCGCTCGCGCCAACGGGCCATACGTTCGGTGTCAGGTTTTGGATAGCCGGACTTGTTCAGGCCATAGGGAATGACCCGGGTTTTTTCCGGAAAACCCTGTAGAACGTCGCTCGTGTGAAGATAGTTCGGTGAGGCCGCGACAATCCGGTCGGCGCTGGCGAGAAAACGGTTCATCAGCGGCCGGTAGAGTTTGAGCAGGTGTTCCTGACGAATAATGTCGGAGTGATACGTCACTACGCAGGGTTTGTTCATGCCGCTGAAGAAATGCACCAGGTCCATGAACGGCCACGGAAAGTGGTAATTGATCACATCGGCTTCTGCGGCCAATTCCCGAAACTGTTTGAAGACGCTGTAGGAAAAACCGGTGGACGCGAATTGCACATCGAGTTTTGCTCGATGAACTTCATGCTCCCCCAGTTGGATGACTGCTGGGCTCGGGTGAGCGCTTAGCGTCAGAACCTGGCTTTCGATGCCGTGCTGGACGCCACTCTCACACAACTGAAAGATCACTTGTTCGATACCACCGACTGAATCTGGCAGATACGTTTTGAAAAAGTGAAGTACGCGCATTCAACCTCCCAAAGCCTGACGGTAGGCACGGGCTGTAATCGCCGCGCAACGCTCCCAGGAATAAAGCTTCGCTTGTTGCAATCCTGCTTCTTGGCATACCTGCCAATGCGCTTGATCGTCGGCTAAACGGGTCATGGCCTCGCATAAACCGTGTACATCGTCAGGCTCGATATAATTGCCCGCGGTTCCCGCGACTTCGGGCATGGCCGAGCGTCGGGTCAAGACGACGGGGGTGCCGCTGGCCATGGCCTCCAGAACCGGAAGACCGAAACCTTCATAAATTGACGGAAAAATCAGCGCTCGGGCACCGGCCAGCAATTCTGCGACCTGTTCATCAGGCAGGTACCCAAGCAGGCGGACATGACCGCTTGCCAGCGCCGTGTGTAATTCATCTGCAAGCTGCTCACCTTTCCACCCGGCCATTCCCACCACCAGTAAAGGAAAGTGCTGACGCAGTGCTTCAGGCAGCTCGGCGTGAGCACGCAGTGCCAGCGACAGGTTCTTGCGCGGCTCCAGAGTACCGACACACAGGAAGTACCCTTGTGGCTGCACGCGATGAGGTTGCAGCGACTGCTGCAAGGACTCGTTCGAACGTGGATGAAAACGCGCTGCGGCCCCCAGTGGGGCAACCATGAAGCGCTCAGGTCCTAGGCCGAAATAGCGTTGAGCCTCGTCGGCGACAAACTGCGAGTCGGTCAGGATCAGGCGCGCCTGTTGCACGCCCTGGCCCAGCCGCCGCTCAATCTCCCGCAACCGTGCTGCTGGCTGGGTCGACGGGTAGTGCAGATGGGTCAGGTCGTGCAGGGTAATGACAGTCGGGCCCTTGAATGCCAGGGGCCACAGACTCGGTTCGTGGTAGAGGTCGATGGGCGCAGAGCGCCCTCGGTCGAAGCGCCGTTGTTCCAGCCAGCGACGCGCCTGATAGGCACCGGGAATCTGCCGCAGCAACGGGGTCAGCCGTGAGTAGCCGGGCATCTCTGCCACCGGTAGAGACGAACTCCAGCCCCAACCGTGAAACAGCGACAGTTCCAGGTCCGGTTCATGAGTCAAGGCGTTGACCAGTTCGGCCAGGTAATGGCCGATACCGGTCCGGGGTGCCTGGAGAATTCGCGCGTTAAGGGCAATCTGCATGCTGCCTCTCAACGGTCACCGGGGACTGCTTCAGGTTGCGCAGAACTCGCTCAACCAATTGCTCACTGGCCTCGCGCCAACCGAGCCAGCGCCATTCACTCACCTTGCGCGCGGCCGGGAAGGTCCCGGTGTTTTCCATGTGGGTGACCAGATCGGCCAGGCTTTGCGGGGACGCGAGATCGAAATAGGCCATGAACTCACCGCCAATCTCGCGGAACACCGGAATGTCGCTGCCCATCGCCGGCAAGCCGCGCTGCATCGCTTCCACCAGTGGCAGGCCGAAACCTTCGACGTAGGAAGGGAATACCAGTGCACTGGCGTGGGAGTACGCATGTTCGAGGCTGGTGTCGCTCAGGTCGTTAAACATGAACAGCCGCTGGTTCAGCTCCGGATGTTCGCGCACGCGGGTGAGCAGGGCATCGCACTTCCAGCCGATTCTGCCGGCAATGCACAGTCGGGCTTTGGAGCCCGCTGCCCAGGCAAGCTCGAAGGCGTCCAGCAAATAGTCGTGGTTCTTGCGCGGCTCGATGGTGCTGACCATCAGGAACACCGGATCCGACGTTGTAAACAACCGGGTCAGGCGCGGCTGCACGGCGGCGGTGGCTTCGCTCAGGTCCAGTTCGGAGCCGAGATGGAAATGGTCGAACCACAACGTCTCGGCTTTGGCCGGGCCGACCCGGCGATGCAATTCCTCGCACACCTGGTCGCGCACTGTGGCAGAAATCGTCACGTAACCGTCGGCGGTTTGGCTGATCCAGTCGAACCACTGGTTAAAAATCTGCACCAGCCGAGTGTCGTAGAACTGCGGATGGGTCACGGGAATCAGATCATAGATCACCGAAACGATACCCACGCCGTCGCGTTTGAGCTGCTCGGCGAACGGGAAGAAATCCGTGTGCCAGGATGAGTCCAGCAATACCAGTTGATCTCCCGGCTGATGCTGCAGCGGCGAGCAACGCTTGGGCAGTTGATACTGGTTGACCTGATCAATCAGGCGCAACGGAACGCTGAAGCCCGCCAGTGCCGTGAGGCGGTAAGCCACATACAGCGCTCGCCGGGTCCATCGCGAAGTGCAATGTTTGTCGAGACGCTGGTGCAGTTGGTGGTAGTGGTGCGCCAGGCGCTCCAGCCGCCCGCCGAACGCCACCAACCCGTTGAAAAACGGATTCTCCAAAGGGCCCAGCTTCAGCACTCGGTAGAGCTTGCCCTTGAACATCGCCACGGGAATGCATTGCACGCCGTCCACGGTTTCCGGCAGCTGATTGATGACGTTGCGCACCACCCGCTGAATGCCAGAATTGACCTTGGGGTGCTGGAACACATGGGTGCATTCCACCAGCAGGCGAGTCATGGCGCAGTCTCCGAAACGGTCTGTGTGGTGGTGCGTGTGATGCTGGTTTTCGCGCCCAGCCACGAGCAGCCGACGAAGTCTTCATGCCGGTTATTGATGACGTGGAACACCAGGCCGTAGTCGCGCCATTCGAAATTGCGGTCCAGGTGCGAGTCCAGTCGAGACAAGCTTAGGGCCACCGAATAGTTGCCCTTGCCCAGGCCCATGACGAAGGCGAAGCGATAGGTGACCCGCTCAGAGGCCTGGAGGTCGGTCAGCGCCTGATCCTGGCGATGGGTGTTGATCCCGTACATGGCCTGGCCCAGGCGATCCTTGATCATGAAGCCCAATACCAACCGCTCGATATCCTGGCGGACTTCGACCTGCACCTCCAGCACCACGGGTTGACCGACTTCGGCGGCGTCGATGGCGCGTCCGCGCTCATCCAGCAAACGCACGCTGAGGATACCGGCTTCGCCGGTGCCGGAAACGGTTTGCACTTGCCCGCCGGCGAGTATTTCCTGACGCACGGTCTGGCCTTCCCGTTCGGCGAGCAAGGCGTTGTAGTAATCCATGACCGCTTCGGGCTTGCCGTGCATGGCCATGCGACCGTTTTCCAGGAGGATCGCTGAATCGCAGATCGACTGGATGGCCGAACGGTCGTGGGACACGATCAGCAGCGTGGTACCGGCTTTGCGAAAACTGCGGATTCGCTCGAAGCTCTTGTGCTGGAAGTAGGCGTCGCCCACCGACAGGGCTTCGTCGACGATCAGGATGTCCGGGCGCCGGGCGGTAGCCACGCTGAAGGCCAGACGCATCTGCATGCCGCTTGAATAGGTGCGCACGGGGTGATCTATGGCTTCGCCGATTTCCGCGAAACGTTCGATCTCGGGCATCAGGGCTTCGATGTCTTCGATCGACATGCCCAACAGTTGCCCGGCCATGACCGCGTTCTGCCGGCCGGTAAAATCCGCATGAAACCCCATGCCCAGTTCCAGCAGCGCGGCCACCCGGCCTTCGAGCTGAATCTGTCCACAGGTCGGCTGGGTGGTACCGGTGATCATCTTCAGCAAGGTACTTTTGCCGGCGCCGTTTACCCCGACGATGCCCACCGCGTCTCCGGGGGCAATCTCGAATTCCACACCTTGCAGCACCCAGTGCTGGCGATGGCGGATCGGTGAAAACGGGATCAGCCATTCGGCCAGTCGGCTCCAGCGGGTGGGGTACTGCTTGTAAGCCTTGCCCAGGCCCGTAACGCGTATGTGTCCCATCAGAGTTCATCCACCATTTCGCCGACCCGCTGGCGAAACAGTCGTAGCCCTATAACGCAGAACAACACACCGAGCACCAAGATCGGCAGCAGGGAGCTCCAGACCGGCCATTGACCGTAGAGGAACAGATTCTGATAACTGCCGATCAGGTTGGTCAGCGGGTTGAGTTGCAGCAGGCGCTGGACCCACTCGGGCAGGATAGTCATCGGGTACACAATCGGCGTCAGCCAGAACCAGAATTGCAGGCAGATGCCAAAGAACTGCCCGACATCGCGAAAGAACACATTCAACACACCAAGAATCATCCCCAGCCCGGCGCAGAAGATCACCTGCAAGGCCAAAAGCGGCAGTAGCGCCAGCAAGGCCATGCCCGGCAGTCGCCCGGTGATCAGTAGAAAGCCCAGGAACAGTCCGATGATGATCGCGAAGTTGATGCCTGCATTGAGCAGCACGATCACCGGTAAACAGATTCTCGGGAAACTGATTTTCTTCAGCAGATTGGCGTTTTCCAGAAACATGTTCTGGCTGCGCAAGGTGATCTCCGAAAATAGTCCCCAGGTCAGTAATCCGGCGCAGAGGTAGACACTGTAGGCCATACCGTCATCCACCCCCGGCAAGCGGGCGCGCATGATCTGGGAAAAGACCACTGTGTAGACGACGATCATCGACAGCGGGTTGAGTACGGTCCACAGGGCACCGAACAGCGAGTTGCGATACCGCAACTGAAACTCTCGCTTGACGCTACCAAGGATGAACCCCCGATAGCTCCACAGCGAGCGATGCAAATTGAACAACATTCAGACCGTCCTGCCGTATTGATCTTCGAAGCGGACGATATCGTCTTCTCCCAGATACTCACCGCTTTGAACTTCAATGATGACCAGATCGATCACTCCCGGGTTTTCCAGGCGATGCTTGTGCCCTGCGGCAATAAAGGTGGACTCGTTTTTGGCCACAAGGTGCGACCCCGAGCCATTGTTGGTGACTTTGGCCATGCCTTCGACCACCACCCAGTGTTCGTTGCGGTGATGGTGCATTTGCAGCGACAGTTTGGCGCCGGGTTTGACCACGAGGCGTTTGATCTTGAAGCGCGGACCTTCCTCCAGCACGGTGTAAGTGCCCCAAGGCCGGCTGACGGTACGGTGCAGGCGATAGCTTTCGTGCTCTTTTTCCTTGAGCTGTTTGACCACCTTGCGCACGTCTTGCGCGCGGTCGGCGTGAGCCACCAGCACGGCGTCGGCGGTGTCGATGACGATCAGGTTATCCACACCCACAGTCGCGACCATGCGGCCATCGCTCTGGACGAAGTTGTTGTGGCTGTCGATGAACAGCGCTTCGCCGCTGGCGCGGTTGTTCTGTGCGTCGGCCGGAACCAGGGCACTGACGGCACCCCATGAACCGATGTCGCTCCAGTCGAAACCGGCAGGCACCACCACCACTTTGTCGGAATGCTCCATCAAGGCATAGTCGATGGAGATATCGGTCATCTCGGCGAAATGTGTCGCCGACAACTCCTGTTGCAGACAACCACCGGCCTCGACTGTGGCGCTGGCCGCGAGGCACGCGTCGGCCTGTTCGAGCAATTGCGGGGCGTGGTTCTGCAACTCCGCCAGCAAGGTGCCGATCGAGAAGCAGAACATGCCCGAGTTCCACAGGAAGTTACCGCTTTCCAGGTAATGCGTGGCGGTTTGCAAGTCGGGTTTTTCGACGAAGCGTGCGACCTTGGTCGCTCCTTGCTCATCCAGCTGCTCACCCCGTTCGATGTAACCGAAACCGGTCTCCGGTGCCGTCGGGATCACGCCGAAGGTCACCAGATGCCCGGCCTCGGCCAGTTTCACGGCATGCTTGACGGCGGTCTTGAACGCGCCTTCGTTCTGGATCAGGTGATCAGCCGGCATCACCACCAGAATCGCTTCGTTGCCGTGCAACGCCTGCAGCGACAGGGCGGCGGCGGCGATGGCCGGGGCGGTGTTGCGGCCCACCGGTTCCAGCACGAAGTGTCCGCGATGATGACCCAGATGGGCTTCCTGATAGTAATCTTTGCTTTGAAAGTAGTAGTCACGGTTGGTCACCGTGACGATATCACCGTGTGTGCCGAGCAGCCCGGCCGCGCGTTGATAGGTCTTGCCCAGCAGCGTCTGGCCGTCAGGCAAGGTCATGAACGGCTTGGGATGACCTTCACGTGAAACCGGCCACAGCCGGGTTCCGGCACCCCCTGAAAGAATCACGGGAATCAGCATGGCCTACTCCTTGGCGACGCGTTTCATGTCCGCATCCATCATCATGCGGATCAGGGTCTGCAAATCTGTTTTTGGCTTCCAGCCCAACAGCCGTTGGGCCTTGGCCGGATTACCCAGCAGCACGTCGACTTCGGCCGGGCGGAAAAACGCCGGGTCGATTTTCACGAAGTCACGGTAATCGAGGCCGACATGCTCGAAGGCGATCTGGCACATCTCGCGCACCGTGGTGGTGACCCCCGTGGCAACCACGAAGTCATCGGCCTTGTCCTGTTGCAGCATCAGCCACATGGCTTCGACGTAGTCGCCGGCAAAGCCCCAGTCGCGCTTGGCGTCGATGTTGCCGAGGCGCAATTCCTGTTGCTTGCCCTGTTTGATGCGGGCTGCGGCGTCGGTCACTTTGCGGGTCACGAATTCAATCCCGCGCAGCGGTGATTCGTGGTTGAACAAGATGCCGCTGCTGGCGTGCAGGTTGAAGCTTTCGCGGTAGTTCACGGTGATCCAGTGGCCATAGAGCTTGGCCACGCCGTAAGGGCTGCGTGGATAGAACGGGGTATTTTCGTCCTGTTGCTCGGCCTGGATCAGGCCAAACATTTCGCTGGTCGAGGCCTGGTAGAAACGGGTGTGTGGGCTGAATTGACGGATCGCTTCGAGCAGGTGGGTCACGCCCAGCCCGTCGACGATCCCGGTGGTCACGGGTTGATCCCAGGACGCCGCGACAAAGCTTTGCGCTGCCAGGTTATAGACTTCGTCTGGGGCCGACCTGATCACTGCGCGCTGCACCGAGCAGGCATCGGCCATGTCGCCGTCCAGGTAGACGATGTCGCCCTCGACGCCCATTTCGCGTAGACGCCAGCGCGCATCGCTGCTGCGCCGCGCCACCAGACCGTGGACTTTATAGCCCTTGTCGAGGAGCAACTTGGCCAGGTAGGCGCCGTCTTGACCGGTGATCCCAGTGATCAGTGCACTTTTTGTCATTCTTGTAGTACCCGTGACTCCCAGTCGGACAGGATCGCCCGCAAGGATTGTTGTGTTGTAAGTTCAGGCGTCCATCCTGTGGTCCGGTGCAGCTTGGCATGGCTGCCACAGACGCGACGCTGTTCTGCGCGGCGCAGGCGCGCCGGGTCTTGAATCAGTTGCATATCGACCTGGGCCAGATCCGCCAGTTGCTCGATCAGGGCGCGGATGCTTTGCTCGACCCCAGAGCAGATGTTGTAGACCTGCCCGGGCGCACCGCGTTCAAGCAATGCCAGGTAGGCGCAGATGACATCGCTGACGTCGAGAAAGTCGCGCGTCACATCGATGTCGCCCACTTCAAGTTCAGGCGCTTGCAGGCCGTGCTTGATCCGGCAGATCTGCCGGGCGGCACTGGCAATGACGAAGCTGTCCAACTGCCCGACGCCGATGTGGTTGAAGGGTCGCGCGACCAATACGGGCCAGCCTTCGGTCATGCCCCATTGCAGACACAGCATCTCAGCCGAGAGTTTGCTCACGGCATAAGGATTACGCGGGCAGGGCGGCTGGAGTTCGTCGATCGGCAAGGCGCTTTCGCTGACCTGGCCGTAGACATCACCGGAGCTGACATACACGAAGGTGCCGTTGAAGCCTCGCGCCTTGAGGGCTTGCAGCAGGTTCAGGGTACCCAGCAGGTTGACCTGAAAAGTCTTCGCCGGGTCACGAAAGGCTTCGGGGACGAAGGTTTGTCCTGCCAGGTGAATCACGGCATCAGGCAGGTGCGGCCACAGACCGCCGAGGCTCTTGGGGTCGCAAAGGTCATAACGGGATGGGACGGGCGACAATTCCCAACCCGAGTCAGAAGAGTTCAGACGGGATTGGATGTGACGTCCTACGAATCCACTTAGACCCGTAACGAACAGACGCTTTTTCAAACAGCAGCCCCCTCAATGAGCAGACTTCGTCAAACCCCAGTCTTGGCTGGTTAAATCCGGATTGCTTGCGCAGTTTTCTCGGAAATATCTGGTACGAAGGTTTTGTTTTAATTGTTTGGTCGTCAATCTGTGCCAATTGCGCGGCAATTTCAACAGGTCCTACCGTGACTGGTCAGTTCTCGTCAGCGTAGCCCGATTTATTCTCGCCGGGCGGTTCACGAATGCTCAACGGATGTGTTTAGAATGCCCCTCGTCACGATCGTTCAGGGTTCGGCCGGGTTGTTCTGAAACTCCGCGAAACTGACCACTAAAACAAGAACGTAGACGGGCAAGAAGACGATGGACGAGGACCGGCAAACACCGACTCGATCCGTAGCTTTGCCGTCATAGAGTGAGGCTGCCGGGACGGCGGTTTCATCGTGGGATGCCATGAATTTCATTCTTTACTCGGACGTCAACGACAGCTCCATCAGCCAGAGCCTCGGTCGTCCCGAATACAGTTATTACTTCGTGCTCAAGGCCTATCGCCCGGTGCTCGAAAGCCTTGGGCGGGTGCATGTGGTGTCCTCCACCGCCGAGGTCGACCCCCTCTATCGACAATTGCTTGCCGCCGGCGAAGACAGCCTGTTCCTGTCCTTCACGCCGCCGCAGAAAACCCCGAACGACCTCGAGTGCCCGACGATCTGCGTGGTGGCCTGGGAGTTCGACTCGATCCCCGATGAGCAGTGGGACAACGACCCGCGACAGGACTGGACGCAAATGCTGGCGCGCCAGGGGCGGGTCATCACGCTCTCCAGTCACACCGCCCGGGCGATCCGCCGGGCCATGGGCGAAGATTTCCCGGTGTTGGTATTGCCGACCCCGTTGTGGGAAAACTTCGCGGCCATTCGTAGCCGGCACGCCAGTATGCCGGTCAATCCGGGTTCGTCCCTGGACATCAAAGGTTGCATCCTCGATACCCGCGTTCTCGGATTGTCCGCCGACTCGCTGATTCCCGTACCGCTGACCGCCGAGCAACTGGCTGAGCTGGAGGCTTTACGGCCGCCGCCACTGACGCTGAAACGCCGCTTCGTCATTGCCCGCCATTACCTGCGCCTGTGGGCGCTGGATCTGGGCAAGGCGCAACCGGTGCCGGTCCATCGCACGCACTTCCTGAGCCAGTGGTATTGGGAGGGCATTCGCGATCTGTTATCGGACGCTGCTCATAACCGACTGGCCCACCACCTGCCGGCCATTGCCGGCCCGCAGTCGGTGGTGGTACCCGAGGCCGCGGCGATGGATTTGCCCGATACCACGGCCCAGGTCGAAACCCGGGTCGATGGCGTGATCTACGTCAGCGTGTTCAACCCCCAGGACGGTCGCAAGAACTGGCATCGACTGATCACGGCGTTTTGCTGGGCCTTCCGGGAAACCGAGGACGCCACGCTGGTGCTGAAGATTACTCAAAACGATCTGTCGTCCTACTACACCGAACTGATGACCTTACTGGCGCAGCTGTCGCCGTTCGCTTGTCGGGTGGTGGTGATGCACGGTTATCTGGACGATCCGCAATACGCCCGGCTCTACGAAGCCGCCAGCTATTACGTCAACGCTTCGCGCTGCGAGGGCCTGTGCCTGCCGTTGATGGAGTTCATGGCCAGTGGCAAACCGGTGATCGCCCCGGACCACACCGCCATGGAGGACTACATCGACGAGCGCGTGGCGTTCGTGGTCGAGTCCAGCGAAGAGCTGACCATCTGGCCTCAGGACAGTCGCATCATCTACCGCACCCTGCGTTACCGACCGGACTGGGGCTCGTTGAAAACGGCTTACGAAAACAGCTATCGAATGGCCAGGGAGCAACCGCAGGAGTATCAGCGTATGTCCCGCGCCGCCATTGACCGGATGCATGAGTACTGCGCCTTCGCCCCGGTGCAACAGCGCCTGGCGGATTTTTTCGGGCTGGCACCGCTGACTTCGCAGGCAGCGACCGTGACGGATAACGCCTTATGCTGATCATCATTCATTCGGAAACCAACCAGTACACCATTGCCCAGAACCTCGGCCGCTCGGAGTACAGCTATTACTTCGTGCTCAAGGAGTACCGTCCGGTGCTGGAGCGGTTGGGCCGGGTGGTGGAGGTCAGCGACCCGCAAACCGAAGTCGATGCCCTGTACCTCGACTGTCTGTCCCGTGGGGAAGACTGCGTGTTCCTGTCGTTCTCGCCGCCTCATCGCACACCCGTGCACTTCGCCTGTCCGACCCTCGCGGTGTTTGCCTGGGAGTTCAGCACCATTCCCAACGAGCCTTTTGCCGGAGAGCCACGCAACGACTGGCGCAACGTATTGCGAGCGTCAGGCGCTGCGATTACCCACTCCAGCTACACCGTTAATGCCGTGCGCGAGGCAATGGGCGCCGATTATCCGATCGTCGCGGTGCCGGCGCCGGTGTGGGATCGTTTTGCCGCGCGCGGTGCGCAGTTACAGCGTCAGCCGCTGGCCCGTCAGGTGCGATTGACGATCAAGGGATTGCTGGCAGACAGTCGCCAACTCGACCTGCGGGCCTTTGGTCCTGCGCATTTGCGCGCCGGCAAGGGTATCGATTTCCAGGCACCGGCTCGCGAGCACGAGCTGGTGCTTGACGGTGTGATCTACACCTCGGTGTTCAACCCAAGTGACGGGCGCAAGAACTGGGAAGACATGCTCAGTGCCTTCTGCGTGACCTTCCGCGAGGTGGAGGACGCGACGCTGGTGCTCAAACTGACCCACCACGATGCCGAAGAAGCGCTGACCGACATCCTTCATCATTTGTACAAGAATCAGTCCTACCGCTGCCGCATCGTACTGATTTACGGCTATCTCGCGGATGCGGACTACGAGCGTCTGGTGCAGGCCACCCGTTACGTGGTGAACACGTCCTACGGCGAAGGCCAGTGCCTGCCGTTGATGGAGTTCATGTCCTGCGGCAAACCGGCAGTCGCGCCACGCACCACGGCGATGATCGATTACCTGGACGCCGACAACGCATTCCTGATCGACACCACTGATGAGCTGACCGCCTGGCCCCACGATCCACGACGGGCGTTCCGCACACTGCGTTATGTCACCAACTGGGCGTCGTTGTGCAGGGCTTATCGGGCCAGCTATGACGTCGCCAAGGAAGATCCCGAGCGTTATGCGCAGATGTCCGCCCACGCGGTGGCCCGTCTGGAAACTTTCTGTAGCCAGGCAACTGCGGAGCAACGCCTCGGAGAATTCTTCGCCCGACTGTTCAAAATCCACGCGGTGTCTGCCTTGGAAACCCCCGAGGCATGATCCGTGCATTGTTGAAACGCCTGCTTCCAGCGGTGAAAGCCGAACCGTTACCGGTTGTGCCAAGCCCGATGTCACCCAGGGATGTGGGTTTACGCGACGCCGTGCTCGACGGCTGGTTTCTGGGTGACAGCGGTGAGTTGCTCAAGGGCTTCGCGATCACGGCGGATGACACCTTGCTGGACGTCGGCTGCGGTGAAGGTGTGGCGACGTTGTTTGCGGTACGTCAGGGCGCGTCGGTGATCTTCACCGACAGCGAACACGACAAGGTCCGCAGCCTCGCCAGGCAGGTGGAAGCACAGTCGGACCAGCCGAGCCTGGGGCTGGTCAGCAACAGCCTGCCGCTGCCCCTGGCCGATGGCTGTGCGAGCAAAGTCGTGTGCATGGAAGTGCTTGAGCACATTGATCAGCCCGAGCCATTCATGGCTGAGCTGGTGCGCATGGGGCGTCCTGGGGCGTTGTATCTGCTCAGCGTTCCGGCACCGGTGGGCGAGCATTTGCAGCAGGGCATCGCACCGGCCAGCTATTTCCAATCACCCAACCATGTACAGATTTTTACTCCCGAGCGCTTTTCTGCGATGGTGGAAGATGCCGGTCTGGTGATCGAGCATCGTCAGGCCAGCGGGTTTTTCTGGGTCATGGGTATGATCTTTTTCTGGGCCAGCGAGCGTGCGGCCGGGCGGGATCCGGGCGGCGCGGTGCGAGACCGGATTCAGGCACCATATCCGCCGCTGATGGAGAGCTGGGCACGGACCTGGCAAGACCTGCTGGCACAGCCCGATGGTTTGGCGATCAAGCAGATGCTCGATCATTTCATGCCCAAGAGCCAGGTGATCATCGCCCGCAAACCGGCGGATGCCGATGCAACGTCCAGGAGGACGGCATGAGCAGCAAACGGATCATGGACATCGAGTTGTTGCGTGGCATTGCGGTGCTCGGCGTGCTGTTTCACCACCTGCAAGGCAGTCTGTTCACGGACGTTGTGCCGCTGCTGCACACCATCACCGAGTATGGGCAACCCTGGTGGGGCGTCGATCTGTTTTTCGCCATCTCGGGGTTTGTCATCGCTCGCAGTCTGATTCCGGCGTTGCAAGGCTGCAGCACGCGTCAGGAATACTGGCAGCAGACGCGCAACTTCTGGCTGCGGCGAGCCTTTCGGCTGTTGCCGTCGGCGTGGCTGTGGCTGGCGCTGATGCTGCTGGCTTGTGTGTTTCTCAACCGTTCCGGGGCCTTTGGCACATTGCACGCCAACCTGCAGGCGACCCTGGCGGGGATAGCGCAGTACGCCAATTTCCGTTTTGCCGACAGCTTCTACCACTATGAATACGGCACCAGTTTCGTCTACTGGAGCCTGTCGTTGGAGGAGCAGTTCTACCTGCTGTTTCCGCTGCTGATTCTGGTCTGCCGCAAGCATCTGGTCTGGGCCTTGCTGGCGTTGGTCGCCGTGCAGCTTTTTACGCTGCGCACGCCGCTTCTGATGGTGGTCCGAACCGACGCGCTGGCCCTCGGCGTGCTGTTGGCGATGTGGAGTGCGCGCCCCGGTTATGCGCGCTGGGAACCGACGTTTTTGCGTCGGCCATGGGCCGGTGTGTCGGTGCTGCTGGCCATTGTGGTGATGCTGAGTGCGCTGGCCACTGATCGCTTCACGCTCACTGACTATCGTATCGGTGCGATTGCCGTGCTCAGCGCAGTACTGGTCTGGGTGGCGTCCTATAACCGGGATTACCTGATGCCACCTGGACTGCTGAAGAATCTGATGACCTGGATAGGCAGCCGCTCCTACGGGATTTACCTGATCCATATCCCGACCTATCTACTGGTCCGCGAGTTCATCTTTCGCTTGCAGGCGGCGGGGCTGCCCAGTCCGGCTGGCCATCCGATCCTGACGTTGCTTATCGCTTTCGGGCTGATTGTCCTGTTGAGCGAGCTCAATTATCGCTTCATCGAAATGCCCATGCGCAACCGCGGAGCCGCCCTGGTGAAACGCCTTGGCACGTCCAGAGCCGCCGTCCCATCCTCCGGAGTTACCTCATGTTGAGCCTTTTCAAGAAACTCACAGCGGGTGCGCCCGTCCCCGAACCCGTGCAGCCAGAGGCGCCCACGGCCAAGGTCGATCCGTACATGCTGGGGTTGTACGATGCGGCCCTCAGCGGCTGGTTCAATCAGC
Organism: Pseudomonas sp. GW822-FHT06B12; assembly: GCF_058799675.1. Lineage (NCBI taxonomy): Bacteria > Pseudomonadati > Pseudomonadota > Gammaproteobacteria > Pseudomonadales > Pseudomonadaceae > Pseudomonas > Pseudomonas sp. GW822-FHT06B12. Next base: position 338,740 of record NZ_JBXALR010000004.1, on the reverse strand, counting down.
AAACCGGTGAGTTGTTCACCGGTTTCCCGGTGACCGCCGAGGACACCCTGCTGGACGTGGGCTGCGGTGACGGCGGCAACGTGCATTTCTGCGGCATGCGCGGGGCGAAGATCATCATTGCCGACATCGATGCGGCCAAGGTCGAAGCGACTCGCCAGCGCCTGAGCGACACGCCGGCGCGCGGTATCGAGTGCCACGTCACAGACTGCAGTCCGCTGCCGATTGCCGATGCAACCGCCACACGGGTGGTCTCCACCGAAGTCATCGAACACGTCGACGATCCGGCGCAGTTTCTCGCCGAACTGGTCCGCGTGGGCAAGCCCGGCGCGTTGTATTTGCTCAGCGTCCCGCATCCCAGTTCCGAAGACCTGCAAAAAGACATCGCGCGTCCCGAGTATTTCCAGAAGCCCAACCACATCCGTATCATCAGCGAAGAGCAGTTCAAGCAAATGGTCGGCGATGCCGGCCTGGAACTGATCAGCCACAGCCAATACGGCTTCTACTGGTCGATGTGGATGCTGTTGTTCTGGGAGGCCAACGTCGACTTCGCTAACCCTGATCATCCACTGCTCCATCACTGGGCCGACACTTGGCAGGCCGTGCTGGATTCGCCACGCGGGGCGCAGATCAAGCAGGCGCTGGACGCGGTTGTGGCGAAAAGTCAGGTGATCATTGCCCGCAAGCCTTTGGAGTAGGAGCTGCCGAAGGCTGCGATCTTGACGAACGCAATAGCTATAAAAATCTTTCGGCACTGCTTAATTTACCGGCCCTGGAGAAAGTCATTCCGTATTAAGGGGGGTCATGTTTTTGTTCGTTCGTCTGACTACCATGCTCGTCACGCTCCTGCTGCTCAACGCTTGCCAACAGCAGGACGCGCCGCCGCTCGATCAACAACTTTACGTCTGGCAGCGGCAATGGACCGATGCCCACGACGACGCCCTGGCTCAATCGCGCGGAGATTTTTCGACCTTGCGGGTGCTCGCCTTGCAGACTTATCCACAGACCGGCTGGCATCGTGCGCGGATCAATCCGGCGTTGTTGATAAACGATGGTCGCCCACTGATTGCGGTAATTCGACTCGATGGCCAGCTCAAGGCCCTGGATCAAACCGAAGCTACGGCGCAGATCCAGCGCTTGGTGGCCGATTGGCAGGCTCAGGGCCTGACGCTGGCCGGCGTCGAGATTGACCATGATGCCGGCACGGCGCGCCTGCCGGCCTATCGTGAGTTTCTCGCCGGGTTGCGCGACGTGCTGCCGGCCACGCTGAAACTGAGCATCACCGCGCTGCCCGCCTGGCTCGACAGTCCGCAATTACCGGCGTTGCTGGCAGTGGTCGACAGTAGCGTGTTGCAGGTGCATGCAGTGAGCAATCCCGAACGCGGGTTGTTCGATCCCGATCAAGCAAAAGAATGGGCCGGGCGCTGGAGCCGGATCACCGTGAAACCTTTTTACCTGGCATTGCCGGCCTACGGCATCGCGTTGCTACCGGGGGACGGCGGGGCGCCGATGGTTGAAAGCGAAGTGCCGATCGAACGCACTGGGCAGCGCCGCGAGCTACTGGCCGATCCGTTGCAGTTATCGAAGCTCGCCAACCAATTGCGTGCCGAGCCACCGGCCCATCTGGCCGGGTTGATCTGGTTCCGCTTGCCGCTCAAGGGCGAGCGGCGCGCCTGGAGCCTGGCAACATTGCGTGCAGTGGCGCGGGGGGATCGGCTGGCGAGTCAGCTGAACCTGAACCTTTCGAACCATGGCGGTCTGTACGACATCGCTGTGAGCAATCGCGGCAATCTCGACGGTAGTCTGCCCGAGCGTGTGACGCTGGCGGTCACTGACTGCGATATGGTTGACGCGGTCAACGGTTATGCCGTGAAACAAACATCCGGACAGCTCAGCTTTACCCGCCTCCAGGACGGCCGTTTACTGGCGGATACCGAGCGCACCCTGGGTTGGGCGCGCTGCACAAAAATTGATCAAGGAAGCTCACATGTCTATCCGTAACTGGCCGCGCCACGTACTTGCTTTAAGTCTCTGCCTGCCGCTGGGTTGCGCGATGGCCTGTGGGCCCAATTTTCCGCTGCGCTTGCTCGGTGACCGGGCACAGACCCTGGGCGAATTGCCGGAAGGCAGCTTCCGGTTCGAAGTGAATCGCCTGGGCAAAGCCATCGCCGGTCTGAAACCTGCCGAGACAATGACGGTCGACTACGTTTATGGCGCTAGCGACGATAGTTATGTGCAGGCGCGAAACACCGCTGAACAGATGGGTTTGAGCGACGCTCAGCGTGCGCAGGTGGCACAACTGCGAACGCTGCAGGACGCGCAACAGGTGCAAGCCGAGGGCGCCAGCCTGCCACCTGAACTCAGCCTATACACCGCCGGCGCCGTGGCTTTCAACGCGGGCGAACATGTCGTGGCGGCGGAATATTTTCGCAAAGTGCTGGCGCTGCCGGCCGATCAGCGTGCATTGCGCAGCACCTGGGCTGCGTACTCGTTGGGTCGGGCCTTGTTTACCATCAGCCAGGAGGCCAACGACCTCGACGAAGCTGGCCGTCGTGAGGCTCAGCAACAGGCCCGACAGGCGTTTGTGCAGACCCGCCAATTGAGTATCGAGGGCTTCAGCGACCCTCAAGAGTTGGGCATCGCCAGCCTTGGCGAAGAAGCACGGCTGGTACGTCTGGCGGGCGACTGGAACACCGCCGTCGAGCTTTACGCAACCCAGAGCCTGCAAGGCTCGCAGGTCGGCTACAGCTCGCTCAAGCAGTTGATGGATGAGTTGAGCTCGATGCCAGAAGCGCAGCTCAGCGAGGTGCTCAAAGGTAAAGCCGTTCAGCAATTGGTCACGGCGGCGCTGATCAGCCATGTCGGCTGGTCATATAGTGAGCAGCCGCCCGCTGAACAAAAAATGATCAAGGCGCTGACGGGGAGCACCGTCGGTAGTCTGGATAACGCTGACCGCCTGGCGGCGCTGAATTATCAGATCGGCGACTATGCCACCACTCAAACCCTGCTCGAACACGCCGGTGACGGCGGCCTGGCCTGGTGGCTACGGGCCAAATTGGCCCTGCGTCAGGGTGACAAAGCGGCGGCGGCCAGCGCTTATGCCAAGGCGGCCAAAGCTTTCCCGCAGGATGAAAACTGGGGTGAGCGCAGCACCTCCAGCGGCGACTATGAAACGCTCAAACCCGGCTGCCGGGTCGACGGTGAAAGTGCACTGCTGGCGCTGGACCGTGGCGACTATCTGCAAGCTTTCGAGCAGTTGTATCGCAGCCAGGATCTCTACTGGGAAGACGCGGCCGTGGTGGCGGAGCGGGTGCTGACCGTCGATGAGCTCAAGCAGTTTGTCGACCGTCAGGTGCCAGCGCCAACACCATTGACCCAGCAGGAACGCGACCGCTATGTGCCGCTATCGGTCGCTGCGCGTCTGCGTGATTTGCTCGGGCGTCGACTGTTGCGTGAGGAGCGCTACGACGAAGCGCCGGCCTACTTCGATAATCCGGAGTTGCAAGCCAAAGCTCGGGGCTACGGACAGTTGCGTCTGGACGCCGAGTCTCGCTGGTGGCGAACCCGTCGCGCAGCGGATTATTTCAACGCAGCCTCGATGGCTCGCGAGTGGGGGATGGAGCTTCTCGGTTACGAAATGGCCCCGGATTACACCACGTTCGACGGTAACTACAGCCTTGAGAAGACTGAACTCAAGGTCGGGCCGCTGATCACCGAAGGTGAGGTGCAACGCCAGCTGGCCAGCGCAGCCAAACCGGACGAGCGCTTCCACTATCGGTATGTCGCCACGGGGCTGGCCAGCAAGGCCGCGGACCTGCTGCCCCACAGCAGTCAGGCGTTCGCGGCGGTGCTGTGCGCAGCGGCAGGTTGGGGGACCAGTCTCGAGGAAGAGCGTGCGTTCTATCAGCGCTATGTCAAAGAAGGTCCGTATGTGGATTGGGCGGCGAACTTCGGGCATCAATGCCCTTATCCCGATTTTCAGAGCGCCGATAAACGTTACGTGACCCAAGCGCTGGAGCCAGTGCGTTCAACCTTGCGGCCGTATAAAAGGTGGATGCAGATCGGCAGCGTAGTGGTCGTCACGGCAATCGCCTTGCTGCTGATCAATCGCCGTCGGCGCAAGGCGTCGTAGGTTTCAGGCCTGCTGAACGAACGTCAGGCGCAGCGCAAAACCGATCAGCAGGCTGCCAAACAGCCATTGCTGCACGCGTTGCGCCGAAGGGCTGCGTTCCAGCCAGCGGCCAAGCCAGGCGCCGATCAGCGCGTAGCAACTGTCGAACAGCAAACCGGTGACCACCAGCAACACGCCCAGGGTCGCGAACTGCGTCAGCACCGGCCCTGCCTGCGGGTCGATGAACTGTGGCAACAGCACCGAGCAGAACAGCAGCGCCTTGGGATTGAGCAGGTTGGTCAGCAAGCCGCGCTGGATCGCCTCGCGCCACGCCAGTTTCGAAGCGGTTGTGCCGTTGGCGTTCAGGTTTGGCAGCATGTTCGAGCGCAGGCATTGAATCCCCAGCCACAGCAGATAGGCCGCACCGGCCAGGCGCACCACTTCAAAGGTCCAGGGCGCTGCCTTGAACAGCGTCGCCAGGCCCAGCGCGGCCAGCGCAACGTGACAACCACGGGCAATCGCCAGGCCGATGGCGGTGGCCAGTGCTGCGGCCTTGCCCTGCCGGGCGCCGGTTTGCAGCAGCAGAATCATGTCCGGACCGGGCAACAGGTAAACCACTGCCAAGGCCAAAAAGAACATCCAGAGTTCTGCCATGTTGCACCCATTCGTTAGCGATTCGGTGATCAAAGTCTATGGCCGAAGGGCAGGGCAGGTGCTTGCGTAGTTGCTCTCGGAAACAGCTAGACTTGGCAGCTTCTGCCAATCGATGAATAAAAACAGTCAGGAACTGCCAAACCATGAAACTGGACGCCTATGACCGCCGAATCCTCGCCGCGCTGCAACGCGACGGTCGCCTGAGCAACGTGCAACTGGCGGACGAGATCGGCCTGTCGGCTTCGCCGTGTTTGCGCCGGGTGCGGATGCTGGAAGAGGCCGGAGTGATTCGCGGGTATCAAGCCAACCTGGACCGCGATGAAGTGGGGCTGGGGCTGACGGTGTTTGTCGGGGTCAAGGTCGAGCGCCACAACGACGAAGAGGCCGAAGCCTTTCGTTTGGCGGTGACGGCCTTGCCCGAGGTGATTTCGGCGTTTCTGGTGTCAGGCGAATCGGATTTTCTGCTGCAAGTGGTGGTGCCGGATTTGCGCGGTTATGAGCGCTTTCTGACTGGCAGCCTGCTCAAGTTGCCGGGTGTGAGTGATATTCGCAGTAACTTTGCGATTCACACGGTGAAAACCCCAGGGCCATTACCGCTGGGGCATTTACCGAGCTGATGCCCTTGCACAGCCCGGCTACGCTTTATCTTTCTGCTTCATCATTTGTGCCGGTTGGGCGATGGGCGGGGAGCCAAAAAATCACTACCATCGTTATATCGTAACGATTTGCAAAAAATGCAACGGCCTGGCGATTTATCCACAGGCCTGGCTCACGTAACAACAAGTACTGAGGTGGTATGCAAGTCGATCTGGAGGCTGAGGGGACGAACGTGGAAGGACTGCCACGTTTTCAGCAGGCGGTGTTTCACGGACGTCGGTTGAAGCGGGTGGGCATCGGCCTGGCGAGTCTCGCAGCAGCAGGATTGTTGTTGGCGTTTTTTGTCGGGCTGTTTGCACCACAATCGCTCTGGGCGCCACTATTGGTCAGTCAGTCCTCGGCGTTGATCGTGGTGGTGGCCGGTCTGCAATCGGCTTGGTGGATCACCCAGTGGCGGGCGCGGGCGCTGGGTGAACCGGTGGTTGTGCTGGCTGCGGAACAGACCGAACCCACCGAGGCGCTCGGCTGGTATGAGCGACTGTTGGCGCGAGCGGGTGAGCGCTGGGTCGGGTTGCTGGCGCAGATCGGCGCACCGACGCTGTGGCTGGCCGGTTGGTCATTGCTGGCGTTGTTCAGCCTTGAACAGTTCTGGAGCCTGACATTACCCGCTGCTGCACTGGGCCTTTCGGCCAGCGTTGGGGCGGCGATATCGTTGCTGCTGGCCTTCGGACTGCTGGTGTTCGAACGTCAACTGGCCCAGGAAAATCCCGCCGAATGGCCCGAAGCCGGGCAGTTGGCGCAGCTCACTCGCGTGGCGATCATCTGTCTGGTGATCAGCGCATTCTGCCTGTTGTTCAGCAGCGTAACTGCCGTCTGGCCGGTGCGCCTGGTGGTGTTGATCGGTTTGCTGCCGGGGCTGGTTGCCGCAGAATTGTTGCTGCGCGCGGTGTTGTCGTTGTTCAGTCCGCGTCGCGATCTGCTCGAACCGACGCTGTTGGCGCGCAGTTTTGTCGCGGACATGTTGTGTTGGCCGCCGCAACCCTTGCTGGCGTTGCAGCACGAACTGCATAACCGTTTTGGCATCGACCTGCGGCAGATCTGGGCCTTCACTTATATGCGTCGGGCGTTCTTGCCGGTGTTGGCGGTGGTGCTGGCGGTGGGTTGGTTGCTGACCGGGATTCACGAAATACCGCTGCAAGGGCGGGGGATCTACGAGCGCTTCGGCAAACCGGTGCAGGTCTTTGGCCCGGGTTTGCATGCCGGCCTGCCTTGGCCGTTGGGCCGGGTGCTGAGCGTCGAAAATGGCGTGGTTCACGAATTGGCGACCAGCGTCGGTGACGCGCCAGCGGTGACGGTGGCTGATCCCGCCGAAGGGCCAGCGCCGGCGATTGCCAACCGGTTGTGGGACGCCAGCCACGTGAATGACAAGTCTCAGGTCATTGCCAGTAACAGCAACGACAAACAGAGCTTCCAGATCGTCAACATGGACGTGCGTTTCGTCTATCGCATCGGTCTGAGTGATCAGTCCGCCTTGGCGGCGACCTACAACAGCGCCGATGTACCGACGCTGATTCGCAGCACCGCCAGCCGGATTCTGGTGCACGACTTCGCCTCGCGGACCCTCGACGGTTTGCTCGGCGCAGATCGGGTAGGGCTCGCCGAAGACATTGGTCGTGCGGTACAGGCCGATTTGCAGAAACTCGACAGCGGTGTGGAAATCCTCGCCACGGTGGTCGAAGCGATTCATCCGCCGGCGGGTGCAGCCAACGCCTATCACGGAGTGCAAGCCGCGCAGATCGGCGCGCAGGCCTTGATATCGCGTGAGCGCGGTGCAGCTGCCGAGCAGACCAATCAGGCGCAATTGCAGGCCAGTGTCGCCCATGACCAGGCGCTGGCCACGGCCCGCGAAGTCAACGCCACGGCCGAGGCCGCCGACCTGCGTTTCGCTGCCGAGCGCAAGGCCTATGCCGCAGCCGGTCGGGCCTTCGTGCTGGAGCAATACTTCGCCCAGCTGAGCCAGGGTTTGGCCGGCGCCAAAGTACTGGTGCTTGATCATCGTCTGGGCGGTAACAGTACACCGACCATCGACTTACGCAGCTACACGTTACCCGCCACCTTACCGACTGACACTTCGCCGTCACGTCAACCCGTTCAGTCAGGAGCCGCCAATTGAGCCCGTCGCATTCCCACGAGCCGCATGATCATCACGACCACGCCGGCCATGACCATGGCCATGGCGGGCATCATCACGGCCACCATCATCACCATGGCGACCCGCAAGAGGCAGGGCCGTTTCCGTGGCGGCGGATGGGCTGGGCGGCGCTGCTGGTGCTGTTTGCCATTGCGGCGGCGAGCCTGGTGCAAGTGCGCTCGGGCGAGGCGACGGTGATTACCCGTTTCGGCAATCCTTCGCGGGTGCTGCTGGAGCCTGGCCTCGGCTGGCGCTGGCCGGCACCGTTCGAGGCGGCGATTCCGGTGGACCTGCGGTTGCGCACCACCTCCAGCGGGTTGCAGGACGTGGGCACGCGCGATGGTTTGCGGATCATCGTGCAAGCGTATGTGGCGTGGCAGGTGCAGGGTGATCCGGACAATGTGCAGCGCTTCATGCGTGCCGTGCAGAACCAACCGGACGAAGCGGCACGGCAGATTCGTACGTTCGTGGGCTCAGCGCTGGAAACCACGGCCAGCAGTTTCGACCTGGCCAACCTGGTGAACACCGACGCCAACCAAGTGCATATCGCCGATTTCGAGGCGCAATTGCGCAAGCAGATCGATCAGCAACTGCTGACCACCTACGGTGTGCGCGTGTTGCAAGTCGGCATCGAACGGCTGACGTTGCCGTCAGTGACTCTGACTGCCACCGTCGACCGTATGCGCGCCGAGCGTGAAACCATCGCCACTGAGCGCACGGCCATCGGCAAACGCGAAGCGGCGCAAATCCGTTCCGCGGCCGAGCGCGATGCGCGCATCGTCCAGGCTGATGCCACGGTGAAAGCTGCGGACATCGAAGCCCAATCACGGGTTGAAGCCGCGCAAATCTACGGCAAGGCCTACGCCAGTTCGCCGCAGTTGTACAACTTGCTTCGCTCGCTGGACACCTTGGGCACGGTGGTCACACCGGGCACCAAGTTGATTCTGCGCACCGATGCCGCGCCATTCCGGGTGTTGGTCGATGGGCCACCGACGCTGGATAACAAGTCTGGGTCGCAGCCATGAGTGTGGTTCCACGTGGAACAAATGAACTTAGCAGCCCGTGGATTCAGGCGGGACGCCTGACATTTCTCGCGCTTTATGCAGTAACCGTGTTGGCAGCGTTGGCTTGGGCTTTCTCCAATGTGCGGCAGATTGATCCGCAGAATCGCGCCGTGGTGTTGCACTTTGGCGCGCTGGATCGCATTCAGAACGCCGGCTTGCTCTTGGCGTGGCCGCGTCCGTTCGAGCAGGTAATTATGTTGCCGGCGGCGGATCGGGTGATCGACCGGCGTGTGGAAAATCTGCTGCGTTCTGATGCTGCGCTGCAAGGTGAGCGCGTGGCGAGTTTCGCCACGCCGCTGAGCGATGCGCTGGCCGGCTCCGGGTATTTGCTCACCGGCGATTCGGGCGTGGTGCAGTTGGACGTTCGGGTGTTTTACAAAGTGACCGAACCTTACGCGTTCGTCCTCCAGGGTGAACATGTGCTGCCGGCGCTTGATCGGTTGGTGACCCGTAGTGCGGTGGCGCTGACGGCTGCGCGAGACCTGGACACCATTCTGGTCGCTCGGCCGGAATTGATCGGTGCTGACAATCAGGCCGCCGAACGTCGTGAACGCCTGCGTGGTGATCTGGTGCAAGGCATCAATCAACGCTTGGCCGAGCTGGCTGCGACGGGGCAGGGCCTGGGTATCGAGGTCGCACGGGTCGACGTGCAATCGAGTTTGCCAGGACCTGCGGTAAACGCTTTCAACGCGGTACTGACGGCCAGTCAGCAGGCGGATAAAGCCGTAGCTAACGCTCGCACTGAAGCCGAAAAACTCACCCAGACGGCTAATCAACAAGCTGATCGAACGCTGCAAGTCGCTCACGCTCAAGCCAGCGAGCGGCTGGCCAAAGCGTCGGCAGACACCGCCACGGTGCTCAGCCTGGCGCAGGCGCAACAGCAGGGTACCGATCCGGAAATGCTCCTGCGAATCTACCGCGAGCGCCTGCCGAAAATTCTCGGTCAGGCCGGTTCGGTTACCACGGTCAACCCTAAAGACGATTCCCGCCTGATCATTCAGGGAGCCGAACAATGACAGCTCAAACCGCCGCCGCGCCAAGCATGTTGAGCACGGCTGAACAACGCAGTGCCGCCCGCCAATTGACCCTGGCGATGCTTGCTTTGGGCTTGCTCGGCCTGGGGCTGGTCTGGCGCTGGTTATCGCCAGAGCAAACCGGAGTCAGCCAACTGCTGCTTGGGCTGGCTTCGTTACTGGTGGCCGTGCCGGTCATGCGTTCGGCCTGGTACAGCCTGCGTTACCCGAGCCTGCACGGAATCACCGATCAACTGATCGCGCTGGCGATGATGGGCGCCTGGGCTACAGGCGATCTGCTGACCGCGGCGTTGTTGCCGATCATCATGATCTTCGGCCACGTGCTGGAAGAGCGCAGCGTGATTGGCTCTCAGGAAGCGATCCACGCGCTTGGTCGTCTGACGCGCAGCCATGCGCGTAAGGTTCAGGCCGATGGCTCGATTATCGAAATCGACAACGCTGCATTGAAGGCTGGAGACATCGTCGAAGTGCGCGCAGGCGATCGAGTGCCGGCCGATGGGCTGGTGCTATCCGGTCAAGCGAGCCTGGACACCGCGCCGATTACCGGTGAGTCGGTGCCGCTCGAGGCCACCGTCGGCACGCAAGTGTTCGGCGGGGCGATCAATCTGGATGGCTTGTTGCGGCTGGAAGTGACCCGCACCGGCAACGAATCGACCCTCGGTAAAGTCATTGCATTGATGCAAAGCGCCGAGCGCTCCAAGCCACCAATCACCCGTTTGCTCGAGCGCTACGCCGGCAGCTATATGGTACTGGTGCTGCTGTTGGCCGCTGTGACCTGGTTCGTCACCAATGATGCGCAAGCGATGCTCGCGGTGTTGGTTGCCGCGTGCCCGTGCGCGTTGGTGTTGTCGGCCCCGGCCACGGCGATTGCCGGGATCGCGGTGGCGGCGCGCCACGGCATTCTGATTCGCAGCTCGGCGTTCCTCGAAGAATTGGCAGACCTGACATCGCTGGTGGTCGACAAGACCGGCACCCTGACCTTTGGCACGTTGCGTTTGCAATCAATCGACAGCCCGGTCGAGGACCGCGGCACGTTACTGAAACTGGCCGCCAGCCTCGGTTCTGCCAGCAGTCATCCGGTCAGTCGGGCGTTAGCGGGGTTGGTCACTCAGGAGCATTTTCTCTTGCTGTCGGACATTCGTGAACGTCAGGGCCTGGGTGTGGTGGCGATGACCGAGCAGGGCGAAGCGGCGCTCGGCCGACCCGAGTTGTTTGCGCAGTTGGGCATCACCACCTCGACGGTACCGGAGCACGATGGGCCGATTGCTGGTCTGGCATTGAATGGGCGTTTCCTCGCCTGGTTGTTGCTGGCTGACAGCGTCAAGCCGGAAGCGCGCTTTGCCTTGAGCGAGCTGCGTGAGCTGGGCCTTGGCCGGCAGTTGTTGTTGACCGGTGATCGGCAGAGCGTCGCCCATAGCCTGGCCCATGAAGTCGGTATCAGTGACGTCGAGGCTCAGGCCTTGCCGGAAGACAAACTCAACCGCGTCCTGACCGAAATCGACAATGGCTTTCGGCCGATGGTGGTTGGCGATGGCATCAACGATTCGTTGGCGCTCAAGGCGGGTGTGGTCGGTGTGGCCATGGGTGCGGGCGGGGCGGACATTGCCCTGGCCTCGGCAGACATCGTGCTGATCGGCAGCGACCTGCGCAGGCTCGGCACCTGCGTACGCCTGAGTCGCCAGTGCCGGCAGACCTTGCAGGTCAATGTGATCATCGGTCTGGGTTGGACGCTGGCGATTGTTACGTTCGCCGCGTTTGGCTGGCTTGGCGCGGCAGGGGCGATGATTGCTGCGGTCTTGCACAACTTCAGCACGTTGCTGGTGTTGGGTAATGCCGGGCGGTTGCTGCGGTTCCAGGAGCCGCTGCTCAAGCTGAAAGAGGAAGGTTGAAGCCGGCCTGCCGCCTGATGAGGCACAGGCACTGAACGGCTGGAGCTTTGCCGAACTGTGCGCACAATTGACAGTCAACTGTGAAGAGGGCGCACCTCTTCAGGCCGGCACCTGGCTGAAGCAATGGGTTTACGACAGTTTGTTGTTCTGTCGTGACTTATAGGAAAAGGCTATTAAATCGATAGCCAGCTAATTTTCCACGATGGTCTACCCTCAAGACAGACGTCTGAAACAAGGGGGACTATTCATGCTCGCGCAACTGCCACCGGCCTTACAGAATCTGCAATTACCGCTTCGCTTGCGACTCTGGGATGGCCATGAAATTAATCTGGGCCCTGCGCCCAGCGTCACGATTGTGGTCAAGGACCCACAATTGGTGCCTCAATTCACCCGTCCAAGCCTCGACCTGTTGGGCGCCGCCTTCGTTGAGGGCAAGCTCGAACTTGAAGGTTCGATCAGCGATGTGATCCGGGTGTGTGATGAGTGGAGCCAGGCATTGCTGGATGATGCTGACGACAATCAACCGGTGCGCTCTGTCCATGACAAAGCCACAGACGCGGCGGCGATTTCCTATCACTACGACCTCTCGAATGCCTTCTATCAGCTCTGGCTCGACAGTGACATGGCGTATTCCTGCGCCTACTTCGAGACCGGCAGCGAAACCCTGGAACAGGCCCAGCAAGCAAAATTCCGCCACCTGTGTCGCAAACTACGGCTGCAACCCGGCGAGTATCTGCTGGATGTCGGCTGCGGCTGGGGAGGGTTGGCGCGTTATGCGGCGCGGGAGTTTGGGGTGAAAGTATTTGGCATCACCCTGAGCAGGGAGCAGTTGGCGTTGGCACAGGAACGAGTGATCGCCGAAGGTCTGGAGGATCAGGTTGAGCTACAACTGCTCGACTACCGCGATCTGCCCCAGGATGGGCGATTCGATAAGGTGGTGAGTGTCGGCATGTTCGAACACGTTGGCCATGCCAACCTGGCGGAGTACTGCAAGACATTGTTTGGTGCCGTGCGCGAAGGTGGCCTGGTGATGAACCATGGTATTACCGCCAAGCACACGGATGGCCGGCCGGTCGGACGCGGAGCTGGCGATTTCATCGAGCGCTACGTATTCCCTAACGGTGAATTACCGCACCTGGCGATGATTTCGGCCGAGATCAGTGAAGCGGGGCTGGAGATCGTCGACGTCGAAAGCCTGCGCCTGCATTACGCGCGCACGTTGGACCATTGGAGCGAGCGACTCGAGGATAACCTCGAGGCCGCCTCCAAAGAGGTTCCGGAGCAGGCGTTGCGGATCTGGCGATTGTATCTGGCAGGCTGCGCCTACGCGTTCGCGCGGGGCTGGATCAACTTGCACCAGATCCTTGCGGTCAAGGCCCATGCCGACGGCAGCCATGAGCTACCGTGGACGCGTGACGATATCTACAACTAAAGGATCGGCGAGATAAGCCGGGCGATCCGCATGCCAAGCTGTTGCAGGCGGTGGGTCTTCCGGCTTTCGCCTTTGGCGATTTCGCGGGCCTGAGCGAAGTCGTCATTGAGCATGTGTTCCACCTCATTGGCGAATTCGCTGTCGACGGTCAGTAGCATCACTTCGAAGTTGAGCCTGAACGAACGGTTGTCCAGATTCGCACTGCCGATGGCAGTGATCTCGCTGTCGACCAGCACGACTTTCTGATGCAAAAAACCCGGCTGGTAACGGAATACCCGGACCCCGGCGCGTACCGCTTCGAAGGCGTACAGGCTGGAGGCGGCGTAGACGATCCGGTGATCCGGTCGCGATGGCAGCAGAAGCCGTACGTCGACACCGCGCAACACGGCCAGGCGCAGTGCGGCGAACACCGCCTCATCAGGGATGAAATACGGGCTGGTGATCCACACGCGCTCGGTCGCGGAATGGATGGCTTCAACGAAAAACAGCGAGCAGGTTTCGTAAGGGTCCGCCGGGCCGCTGGCCAGTAGTTGGCAGAGCACGCCGTCATCGGGGTAGCTCTGCGGCAGTATCAGCGGCGGCAGTTTGCGGGACGCCCAGAACCAGTCTTCCGCGAATGACTCCTGCATGCACGCCACCACGGGGCCGCTGACGGCAATGTGCGTATCGCGCCAGGGTGCCAACGGTGGTTTCTTGCCCATGTATTCGTCGCCGACGTTGTGCCCGCCGACAAACCCCTGCACACCGTCGACCACCACAATCTTGCGGTGGTTACGGAAGTTCACCTGGAACCGATTGAGCCAGCCACTGCGTGTGGCGAATGCTTCGACCTGTACCCCGGCATCGCGCAGGGGTTGAACGTAGGTGTGAGGCAGGGAGTGGCTGCCGATCCGATCGTAGAGCAGGTAAATGGCGACACCTTCCGCGGATTTTTCCATCAGCAGCTGTTGCAGACGCTGACCTAGCTGGTCGTCATGGATGATGAAGAACTGAATCAGCACGGCCTCGCGGGCAGTGTGAATCGCTTCGAAAATCGCATCAAAGGTCGCCTGACCATTGATCAACAGGCGCACTGAATTGTTCGCCAGGCACGGCATGCGACCTAGCTTCGGCATCGCCCGCAACGACGCGTAGGCATTAGAGGCACGTGCGGTCAGCGCTTCCTCGACCCATGGGCGCCAGTCAAGAACGGCAATCGCCTTGCGCATTTCTTCGTTGGCCTGTCGACGAGCCTTGATATAAGCGTCGAAGGTGCTGCGACCGAAGACCAGATAAGGGATAAGCGTCAGGTAGGGCACGAACACCAGCGACAAGGCCCAGGCAATCGAGCCTTGAGCAGTCCTGACGGTCAATACGGCATGAATGGCTGCGATCGTGCCCAGAGAGTGGATGAGCGCAATCAGATAAGCGAAAAGATGGGGTCCAAAAAAATCCATGGGGCAACCGTGCTCCTGACAATTCAATGCTTAACAGACCATGTTCCACGGCGAATGTCGCTATTTAATTAGACATGCAACCGAAGTAGATTGGCGACGTCTAACGGCCACTATTGTCTAGGAGTTACTCGATGAACGTACGTCTGCTGGGTTTGGCCATGGCTGTTGGCTTGTCTCTTCCTGTGGTCGCTCAGGCGCAGATGCTGCAACCGGGTTTGTGGGAATTGACCTCAAGCAACATGAAGGTCGATGACCAGAATCTGCCCGATCTGCAGTTGATCCTTAACCAGTTGGGCAGCCAGATGACGCCGGCACAAAAGGCTGCACTGGAGAAACAGGGCATCACCATGGGCGGTAAAGGGATTCGTGTGTGCCTGACTCCGGCACAGGTTCAATCCGACACCATTCCGCTGCAGGACCCGCAATCGGGTTGTACGCAGCAGGTCACCGATCGCTCCGGTAATCAGTGGAAGTTCCGCTTCAGCTGCCCGAAAGCCCAGGGCGCCGGTGTTGCTACGTTCCTAAGCGACCGTGAGTTCAACACCACGGTCAACGGCACGTTCAACGCCACCGGCATTCAGCAAAAGGGCAGTATGGATACTCGCGCGGTGTGGCTGGGGCAGGATTGCGGGACTGTCAAACCTCGCGCCTGATGTCTATCGCTGGCAGGGCCTTGGCCTTGCCAGCGATAACCTCCTCGTTAACCCTGCTTCAACACTCATCCGCCCCAAATCCCGCTGCTCATATTCAAAATTCGTTCTGCAGGGCTTTGTAGCCGCGCACCAGATCGACGTTGGTACGCGCCACATCCTCGGAAAACTCCGAGGCGCTGATGCTGACTGGCGGGAATTGGGACAGGTCGGTTGTGGGGCCGATGCGGGTGGTGGACGGCACGTAAAAATCGGCCGGCAAGTCTCGGCCGTCGACCACCGAGTTGTGACGCACCACGCAGCCGTCGCCGACCACGCAGTTGAACAGCACGCTGTTGAAGCCGATAAACACCCGGTTACCGACCGTGCACGGGCCATGGACGATGGAGCGGTGGGCGATGGAGCTGAACTCGCCGATGGTCACCGCCGCACCGGATTTGGAGTGGATTACCACGCCGTCCTGAATGTTCGAATTGGCGCCGATGGTGATCGGTTCCATCTCGCCCGAATCGTCGACTTCATCGGCGCGGATCACCGCGTAGGGACCGACGAAAACGTTCTCGCCAATCACTACCTTGCCGCAGATGATCGCGGTTTTATCGACGTAGGCGGACTCGGCAATCCGCGGCAAATCGCCGGACGGGTTCTTGCGGATCATGGCTTGCTCAAGGCGTCGTAAAGCGTATTGAGGTTGTATTCAAACAGCCCGGCAAAGGTGCTGGCCGGACCTTCGGCGGCGAGTGCATCCGAGTACAGGGTGCCGCCAATTTGCGCGCCGCTTTCGTCGGCAATTTGCTTGAGTAGACGGGCGTCCTTGATGTTTTCCATGAACACCGCTTTGACCTTGGCCTGACGGATCTGGGTGATTAATGCGGCCACTTCGGCGGCAGACGGTTCGCGCTCGGTGGACAAACCTTGAGGCGCCATGAAGTCGATGCCGTACGCCTGACCCAGATAGCCGAAGGCGTCGTGGGAGGTGACGATCTTGCGGTTGCCCGGTGGCAATGCGCCGAACTTGGATTTGGCTTCGGCCAGCAGGTGGTAGATCTGTTTCAGGTAGGTTTGGCTGTTGTGTTCGTAGTCGGCTTTGTTCGCCGGGTCTGCGGCGATCAACGCCTTGGTGATGTTGTTCACATAGAGTTCGGTGTTCGCCAGATTGTGCCAGGCGTGCGGGTCGGGAATGGTCTCGCCATCCTCGTCCATGGTACGTGGGATGACGCCGTGACTTGCGGTGATCACAGGGGTTTTGGTCGCGGTGCTGGCGACCAGACGATCCAGCCAAGGCTCGAAACCGATGCCGTTCTTGAAGATCAGTTTGGCCTTTAGCAACGCCTTGGCGTCGTCCGGAGTCGGTTCGTAGGTGTGGGCATCAGCGTCCGGGCCGACCATGTTGGTGATTTGGACATGCTCGCCGCCGACCTGATGAACCATGTCGGCGAGGATGCTGAAACTGGTGACCACCGGAAGCTTTTCTGCGGCCGATACCGTTGATAACGACATCGACAGCCACACACTGAACAGCACGAGTAAAGCGCGCATCGGGAAACACCTCATTGGGATGTGAGCAAAGGCGGGCGGCGCAGCAAACCGTGCACCGGACCGAACACCACGGACAGCAGGTACAACGCACCGGCTACCAGCACGATGGCTGGGCCGCTGGGCAGCGAGTAGTAGAACGACAGCAACAGACCGAGCCACACCGAGAGGCAGCCGAGCAGCCCGGCGATGACCATTAGCATCGGCAAGTGACGGCTCCAGAAGCGTGAAGCGGCGGCTGGCAACATCATCAAACCGACCACCATCAGCGCACCGATGGCCTGGAAACCGATCACCAGATTCAGCACCACCAGGGTCAAAAACACGCCATGTGCCAACGGGCCGAGACGGCTGACGGTTTGCAGAAACAATGGGTCGAGGGTGTCCAACAGAAGTGGCCGATAGATCAGCGCCATCGCGATGAGGCTGATGGCGGAGACCCAGAGCATGCCGGTCAATGTTGGCCCGTCGACGGCCAATGCCGAGCCGAACAGCAAGTGCAGCAAGTCGAGGCGTTTGCCGGCGATCCCCAGAATCAGCACGCCGCTGGCCAACGAGATGGGGTAGATCGCCGCCAGGCTCGCATCTTCCCGAAGACCGGTGCGGCGGGTGATCCATGCCGCCAATCCGGCCATGCTCAGGCCGGCACCGAGGCCGCCGATGGTCAGCGCAGGCAAGCTCAATCCGGCAAACCAGAACCCTAGCGCGGCACCGGGCAAGATACCGTGAGCCACGGCGTCGCCGATCAGACTCATGCGCCGCAGGATCAGAAACACCCCAAGCGGTGCAGTGCTGCAAGCCAATACCAGACCGCCGATGAGGGCTCGGCGCATGAACACGAATTCATGGAACGGTTGCCAAAGTTGCGCAGCGACGAGCATTACGCCACCTGCGTGTGTGGTTGCTGGAGAATCAGTTCACGACTCGGCGCCAGGACGCAGCCCGTGTTTTTGATCAGCAGTGCTTGCGGAATGTGTTGGCGAACCGCCGCAAGGTCATGACACACCACGACCAGGGTTCGCCCTTCTTTGTGCCAGGTGTGGATGTGTTTCCACAGTAGCGCCTGGCCGAGTTCGTCCAGCGCGGCGTGAGGTTCGTCGAGCAGCAACAGTGGTGCTTCGGCGAGACTTAGACGAGCGAGCAGGGCGCGTTGCAATTCGCCGCCCGACAACGCCATCAATGGGCGTTGCTCCAAACCGTTCAGGCACCAGTCGTTCAGCACGCTGTCGAGGCGCTGGCGGCGAACGTCCGGCGTTTGTTTGCTGCCCCAGAATCCAGCGCTCACCAGCTCTTGCAGGCTGATGGGGAACTGCCGGTCGAGGTGCTGCTGTTGTGGCAAAAAGGACAAACCACCCCGTGGTGAAACATCGAGGACGACTTTTCCCGTCAGCGGTTTTTGCAGACCGGCGATGACTTTCAGCAAGCTGCTTTTGCCCGATCCGTTGGCACCGATGACTGCCGTCAGGCTGCCGCTGGGCAAATCGAAATCGACGGGGGGCGTCAGTGGTTGTCCGGGCGCACCCCAGCGTAATCCTTGGCAACGAATCATGCGGCCTCCCAGTTCCAGCGGCTTTCGGCCACCGCATCGTGGGCATGCAGACTTTCGGCGTGAACCACGCGCAGCTGAAAAGCCTTGATGCCAGGCGAGCGTTTCAACGCCAGATTCAAACGCCGCGCGGCGTCTTCGCAGAACATCAGGTTCTGACCGTTAGCAAGTGCGAAGGCTTGTTCGTCGGCGCGTTTTACTGCGGTTTGAACGGCGGTGCCGAGCGCGGCTTCGGTGTCGTTGATCGCCGCAATCAAGGGCAGATCGCCCAGATAGCCATCCAGCCGTAGCCGCAATTGCGCACTGCTACGTTGACTGTGCGGCGTGGCAACGATGCCTTTTGATGATCCGAGCCAAGCCAGAACGTCTGCGTGCTGCAACTGTTTGTTGGCAAAGTCATCGATGAATTGCTGCTGAATAAGTTGTCTCGAAAGCGCAGCTGAACAGGGGCAGGTGGACGAATAAGAAACTTCAATTTTTAGTTCCACGTGGAACACTGCGTTTTCCAACCGTGCTTCGATGCTGATTGGATAGCTTTTCCAGCCGGCCAAAGGGCTGATCAAGGCTGGGCGTTTGAGCAGCAAATCGGCGTGAATGCGCAGGTAAGCGGCATTGGATAAACCCTCGTGGCTGTCGAGGAAACGTTGCAGAGCTTGCCGCAACAACGCCGGGGTGAGGCTTTCCTGCTCGAGCATCTCCAGTGCCAGATACAGCCGTGACATATGAATGCCACGCGCCTCGCCATCATCGAGGCTGACACCCGCATCGGCTTTCGCGCTCAATCGCTGGCCGTCGAACACAACAGGAAGAGCAATGCCGCACATGCCCACCCATTCGAGTGGCAAGGCTTGGCGTGAGGCCTGCGCGGCGATATCCGGCAGAGTCAGCGCATTCATGAGCAGGTCCATCGTTGGAAATGTTTTGCCATGTTATATTATAACAATCAAATCGACGATGCCTTTTTCTCGAGCGGTCTTTCACTATGCACAGGCGACAATTGCTCAACCTGTTGTTGGCCAGCGCTGCGCTGGTTTTACCTTTCGGCGTGTCGGCGACGCAGATCCGCAATGCACGGCTCTGGCGTTCGGATGACAAGCTTCGCCTGGTACTCGATCTGAGCGGACCGGTGCAGTACAAAACCTTCTCGTTGAGTGCGCCCGAGCGACTGATCATCGACTTGAGCGGTGCGCAGCTCAGCGGTGACTTCAGCCAATTGGCGCTCACCAACACGGTGATTCGTTCGATCCGTTCAGGGCATTTCGGGCAAGGCGATACGCGGATCGTCCTCGACCTTACCGGTCCGGTGCGGCTCAATAGTTTTCTATTGCCGCCACAGGACGGGCAGGGCCATCGTCTGGTACTTGATCTACTGAGCGCCGCGCCCGTGCAGATCGCCGCGGCTGCACCGTTGGTTCAGCGTGAAACGCCGATCGACAAAGCTCATCCCAAGCGCGACATCATCGTCGTGGTCGACCCTGGCCATGGCGGCAAGGACCCCGGCGCGATTGGCGCCAAAGGCGAGCGCGAGAAAGACGTGGTGCTGTCCATCGCACAATTGCTGGCCAAGCGTTTGAAGCGCGAGAAAGGTTTCGATGTGAAATTGGTGCGCAACGACGACTTCTTCGTGCCGCTGCGCAAACGCGTGGAGATCGCCCGTACGCACAAGGCCGACATGTTCATCTCGGTGCACGCTGACGCGGCACCACGGCTCACGGCCTCTGGCGCTTCGGTTTACGCATTGTCCGAAGGTGGCGCGACCTCGGCCACGGCGCGCTTCATGGCGCAACGGGAAAACGGTGCCGACCTGCTCGGTGCGACCAGTCTGCTCAACTTGAAGGACAAGGATCCGATGCTCGCCGGAGTGATCCTCGACATGTCGATGAACGCCACCATCGCCGCCAGTTTGCAGCTCGGCAGCACGGTGCTTGGTAGCCTGGCGGGCATTACCACACTGCATCAGAAGCGCGTGGAACAGGCCGGATTTGCGGTGCTGAAATCACCGGATGTGCCATCAATCCTGGTAGAAACCGGCTTCATTTCCAACGCCCGCGACAGCCAGCGACTGGTGACGGCGCGGCATCAAAAGGCGGTAGCCGACGGTCTTTTTGAAGGTTTGCAGCGCTATTTTCAGAAGAATCCGCCGGTGAACAGCTACATGGCCTGGCAGCAGTCCCAGCAAAAATCGCAGGTTTAGCAGCCAGTCAGCCGACTACAGGTGAACTTGCCGCTGGAACCGCCGGAGCTGGAGAACCGATTGAGGGTGGTCCAGCCAACACGGCGGCTGTAGCCGACCCAGGCTTCGCCGTCGGACGCCAAACCGGTGAAGAACGTCAGTTGGCCGTAACGGCTGCTGGTCTGCGCCCAATAGCGTTTGCCGGTCACTTCAAACCCGCGCAAGTACGTCGTGCTGCCTACTGTGGCGACGCTGTACGCATTACCGTCGGGGTCCACGCAGGCCAGCAGATTGGCGCTGCGCGTGCACTTCGCCAGGCTCGGCATCTGCGCGCAAGCGTTTGCTGCGACCAGCAGCGAAAGGCTCAACAGTGTGCATTTCAAGGCCTTGTGCATGGGCTTTCTCGTGGGGTGAGCGGGATCAAGCATTGCGTCCTTTGTCGTTGGAAGCAAGAGGGGGATTGGCGTCCTTGTGTTGTTATACTATAACATTGAAGAGTCACCTGACCGGCCACTCCTGATGAGGAATACCTGATGCCCAATCGTCTCCCCGTTACCGTGTTGTCCGGCTTTCTCGGCGCCGGCAAAAGCACGCTGCTCAACTACGTGCTGCGTAACCGCGAGAACCTTCGGGTCGCGGTGATCGTCAACGACATGAGCGAAATCAACATCGACGGCAGTGAAGTTCAGCGTGACGTTACCTTGAACCGCGCTGAAGAAAAACTCGTCGAAATGAGCAACGGCTGCATCTGCTGCACCTTGCGCGAAGACTTGCTGGAGGAGGTCAGCAAACTGGCCAGAGACGGTCGCTTCGATTACCTGCTGATCGAGTCCACCGGTATTTCCGAACCTCTCCCAGTCGCGGAAACCTTCACCTTTCGCGACGAGGAAGGCCAAAGCCTGGCCGATATCGCGCGGCTCGACACCATGGTCACGGTGGTCGATGGGATGAATTTTCTGCTCGATTACCAGGCCGCAGAAAGCCTCGCGTCACGCGGTGAAACCCTTGGCGAGGAAGACGAACGCTCGATCACTGACTTGTTGATCGAGCAGATCGAATTCGCCGACGTGCTGCTGATCAGCAAGATCGATCTGATCAGCAGCTCGGAGCGCGAAGAGTTGATCGCGATCCTCAAGCGGCTCAACGCTCAGGCACACATTATTCCGATGGTGATGGGTGAAGTACCACTGAAACAGATCCTCAACACCGGCCGCTTCGACTTTGACAAAGCCTCTCAGGCGCCGGGTTGGCTGCAAGAGTTGCGCGGCGAGCATGTGCCGGAAACCGCCGAATACGGCATCGCGTCAATGGCTTATCGGGCACGTCGACCGTTTCATCCGCAGCGTTTTTTCAGCTTCATCAATCGGCCGTGGGTGAATGGAAAACTGCTGCGTTCCAAGGGCTTTTTCTGGCTGGCCAGCAAGCACCAGGACGCCGGTAGCTGGTCCCAGGCCGGTGGTTTGATGCGTCACGGGTTCGCCGGTCGCTGGTGGCGCTTTGTGCCGAAATCAGAGTGGCCGCAGGATCAAGAGAGCACCGCGGCGATCATGGAAAACTGGACCTCTGCCACGGGTGATTGCCGTCAGGAACTGGTGTTCATCGGCCAGAACATCGACTTCGCCCAACTCACAGCACACCTCGACAACTGCCTGCTTAACGATGACGAAATGGCCTTGGGCGTCGAAGGTTGGCGGCTGATGACTGACCCGTTTGGTCCTTGGCTCGAAGAGGAAGCGGCCTGATGCTGGCGCCGAATTTGAAAGTGCGTCCGGTGGTTCGTCAGGTACAGGGCCCAACCCCTGAAGTCTTCACGCAGATACTTGAAGACGGTACCAATCTGGCCCTTTGGCAGCGCCGTTTGCCGGCACATATCGCCGATTTCGGCAGATTGTTGCTGTCATTGAACGAGCCGCTGGCCGAGTCGTTGGTCGTGGAGTTGGCGACAGACGACGTTGAACCCGACCTGCGGGGGCTGGCCACAAGCTTCAGTGATCTGGAAGGCTACGAAGGGTTTATCGCTGACGTTTCATGGCTGGTCAGCGCGTTTGCCTGCTTGCTGGGGGCGACGCGTATCGGCTTGCGTTTACGGGTGCTGGACAAAGCCATGTGCCCGCGTTTTCACGTCGATCATGTGCCGGTGCGGCTGATTACCACCTACGCCGGTATCGGCAGTCAGTGGCTCAGAGAAGGCGCCATGGATCGTAAGAACCTGGCCAGGGCGGAGACCGAGCCGCAGGACTGTGAGCAAATGCTCTGTGGTGAAGTGGCGTTGCTCAAGGGCGAGAAGTGGCACGGCAACGAGGGTTTCGGGCTGATTCATCGTTCGCCGCAACCGGCACCGGGTGAGCGCCGGCTGATCCTGACACTCGACTGGCTCGCGTGACTCAAGGCGTGAGCCACGCGCCCTGACTCTGGCTTTCGCAAAACGGCTTCAGGTACGCCGCGTCTGTGGCCACGCCGTAATAGTGAATATCCTGCCGGTAAGGCATATTGGCAACTTGAGCGTTGCTGCACACTCCGAAGGCGCCGCTGGGGCATTGGTCGAGAAATGCGACGTCGACCTTCTGCCCCGCGAGGTTTGGCTGACAGAAGCCGTCATGGAACAGCTTTTCCGGGATGTTGCGGTTCTGCTGGCAGACTTTGACGTCGAGCCGCTCCGCTTGGCTATGAACCACACAGGCCTGGGCCAGCGCCTCGCCCGAAGCGAAGGCCAACAGCAATGGCAAGCCGATCAGTCGCATCCTTTTCCTCCCAAGAAACTGCCAAACATGCTGCAGAACATTCCTACTCACGTCATCGCCGGACCGTTAGGTGCCGGCAAGACCAGCCTGATCAAGCATCTGCTGACGCAGCGGCCGGCGAACGAGCGCTGGGCGGTGCTGATCAACGAGTTCGGCCAGATCGGTCTCGACGCCGCGCTGTTGACCACCGGCGCCGATGGTATCGCACTGGGTGAAGTGGCTGGTGGCTGTTTGTGTTGCGTCAATGGTGCGCCGTTTCAGATCGGCCTTGGGCGGTTGCTGCGTAAATCACGGCCGGATCGCTTGTTTATCGAGCCCTCCGGGCTTGGACACCCGGCGCAACTGCTCAAGCAATTAAGCGAAGCGCCATGGCAGGGCGTGCTGGCGGTTCAACCGAGCGTTCTGGTGCTCGACGCTCAAGCACTGGCCGCCGGAAAACCACTCCCTGCCGCGCAACAGGAAGCCCTGTCGAGCGCCGGTCTGTTGTTGATGAACAAGGCCGAGCATCTGAGCGATGAGGATCGTCAGCGCATCACCGCGCAGTTGCCGGAATGCCCGCTGTACTGGACGCAGCTGGGCGCTCTGGCACTGAGTGACTTGCCAGGTGTCAGCCGCCGAGCGGTCGAGGGTGTGGCTAACTTCAGTGTGCCTAAAGGTCTGGCGCAGATGCCGGCGCTCTGGACTGATCCGACACAGCCGATTTGCCTGAGCCAGCAGCAGGAAGGTGGCTGGAGTATTGGTTGGCGTTGGCACCCGAGTCAGTCGTTCGAACTTTCCAGGGTCCAGGCTTGCCTAGCGGCGTTGGACTGGCGCCGGGCCAAGCTGGTTATCCACAGCACCGAGGGCTGGGTGTCGGCCAACTCGCTGGATAACGCCGCGCTGCACTGGCAACCCAGTGAATGGCGTCAGGATTCGCGCATCGAGCTTATTTTCGATAAGCCGCAGGATGCCGATTCACTACAGAGGAAACTCGTGAACTGCCGTGTGAGCCTGATTTAACGCGGCTCAGGTTCAATGACGCCACTTGTTATGGTCCTGGCGCCATTGGCTCAGCTCGATCACTTCGGCGCTGGGCAGCACAGGTTTTTCCTCAAGCGGAATCGGGTAGGGTGCCAATTCGATCTGCGCGCTGTGGGCTCCGAATTGGGTGATGGTGCCCATGTGACGTGTTTCGCCGGTTACGGTGAACTCGAAGTTATACACGCGGGCCAGGCGTCGCCGCCCGTTGGCGTCCTTCACGAAGCCAATTTTTTTCAGTGCCACATTGCCGTCGAGCAATTCGATGTCGAGTTTGGCGCAATGCCGCTTGACCCGTTCCAGGGCCCGCTCACGCAGGCCATGGTTGTGCCACAGCCAGGCGGCACCGGTCGCCAGCAGCATCAGCACGAAGATATTTCCAAGGGTCAGCATGAACAGTGCTCCAACAAATTAGTGTCAGCTTAACTGTCTCTCCGGTCTGTCGTACAGGCTCCGTTTAGTCGCATACTGCGCGGCTCGAATTTCAATCGTTTTACGGAAATCCCGCATGAAACGTACTCCCCATCTGCTCGCCATCCAGTCCCACGTGGTTTTCGGTCACGCCGGCAACAGCGCCGCGGTTTTCCCGATGCAGCGGGTCGGGGTGAATGTCTGGCCGCTCAATACCGTGCAGTTCTCCAACCACACTCAATACGGCCAGTGGGCTGGCGAAGTGTTGGCGCCGCAGCAGATTCCCGAGCTGGTGGAAGGCATCGCGGCCATTGGCGAACTGGGCAACTGCGATGCGGTGCTGTCCGGCTACCTGGGCAGCGCCGCTCAAGGTCGGGCGATCCTCAGCGGCGTGGCGCGGATCAAGGCGATCAACCCCAACGCCCTGTACCTGTGCGACCCGGTGATGGGGCATGCGGAGAAGGGCTGCATCGTGCCGGCCGAAGTCAGCGACTTCCTGCTGAATGAAGCCGCCGCGGTGGCGGACTTCATGTGCCCCAACCAACTGGAACTGGACAGCTTCTCCGGGCGCAAGCCGCTGTCGCTGTTCGATTGCCTGGCGATGGCCCGCGCGCTGCTGGCACGTGGCCCGAAGGCGGTGTTGGTCAAGCATCTGGATTACCCCGGCAAATTGCCGGACAGCTTCGAGATGCTGCTGGTGACAGCCGAAGGCAGTTGGCACCTGCGCCGCCCATTGCTGGCGTTTCCGCGTCAGCCGGTGGGCGTGGGCGACCTGACGTCGGGTCTGTTCCTGGCTCGGGTGTTGTTGGGGGACAGCTTGGTCGCGGCCTTTGAATTCACGGCGTCGGCGGTACATGAAGTACTGCTGGAAACCCAGGCTTGCGCCA
Organism: Pseudomonas sp. GW822-FHT06B12; assembly: GCF_058799675.1. Taxonomy (NCBI): domain Bacteria; kingdom Pseudomonadati; phylum Pseudomonadota; class Gammaproteobacteria; order Pseudomonadales; family Pseudomonadaceae; genus Pseudomonas; species Pseudomonas sp. GW822-FHT06B12. Next base: position 313,374 of record NZ_JBXALR010000004.1, on the reverse strand, counting down.
GCTACGAGTTGGAGCTGGTGCGCGCCCAGGACCGTATTGCCCACCCTCGGGTGAAGTTCGAGGCGACGGCGATCAGTTTGTAACGGCGTCGCGGCGCAAAAGATCGCAGCTTGCGGCAGCTCCTACATAGGCTGCGATCTGTGCGGTGTCAGACGTCAGCCTTGATTTCGCGATAACGCTGGTCCAGCTCCTGGCGAATTTGCCGGCGCTGCTGGGCCTGGATGAACCGGCGTCTATCTTCGCTGTTCTGCGGTTGCAACGGTGGAACAGCCGCTGGCTTACGCTGATCGTCGACCGCAACCATCGTGAAGAAACAGCTATTGGTGTGACGTACCGAGCGCTCGCGAATGTTCTCGGTTACCACCTTGATGCCCACCTCCATCGAGGTATTGCCGGTGTAGTTGACCGAAGCCAGAAAGGTCACCAATTCACCGACATGGATCGGTTCGCGAAAGATCACCTGATCCACCGACAGGGTCACCACGTAGCGGCCGGCATAACGGCTGGCGCAGGCGTAGGCGACTTCATCGAGGTATTTGAGCAGGGTGCCACCGTGGACATTGCCAGAGAAATTGGCCATGTCGGGGGTCATCAGTACCGTCATCGACAGCTGGGCGTTTCCGGGTTCCATAGCACACTACTCACAGTTCAAGGCTGGGATTGCGGGAGCACCTCTGTGGGTGCCTGGCTGGTTTTTTAAAACCACCGTTAACGGGACGCCACGCCGATGATGGCCGTCACGCCCGAATCGATCTGTTTCCATATATTGCGCCGCCTTTGCGCCTGAAGTCGCGGTGTTACCCTTCAAAAGCCCACTTCAAGGGCCCTTTCATCCGATCTGGTAATCGCCAACGACGTCAGCACATCCATCGAGGAGCCCTTGCCATGCATGCCATCAGTTTTATTCAGGATCTGGCAGTGATCATGCTGGTTGCGGGTGTGGTGACCATTGTTTTTCATCGGCTCAAACAGCCGGTGGTCCTGGGCTATATCGTTGCCGGTTTCATCATCGGCCCGCACACCCCGCCGTTCGGGCTGATCCACGACGAACAAACCATCAGGACCCTCGCCGAGCTGGGGGTGATTTTCCTGATGTTCTGCCTGGGCCTGGAGTTCAGCCTGCGCAAACTGTTCAAGGTCGGTGCCACGGCGTTCATTGCGGCGTTCCTGGAAATCGTGCTGATGATCTGGATCGGCTACGAAATCGGCCGCTGGTTTGACTGGAGCACCATGGATTCGCTGTTCCTCGGCGCGATCCTGGCGATTTCCTCGACCACCATCATCGTCAAGGCCCTCAACGATCTGAAGATGAAGAACCAGCGCTTTGCCCAACTGATCTTTGGTGTGTTGATCGTCGAAGACATCCTTGGCATCGGCATCATTGCCTTGCTCTCGAGTATTGCCGTGAGTGGCACGGTGAGCTCGGGCGAAGTGTTTTCCACCGTCGGCAAACTCTCGCTGTTCATGATCGTCGCGCTGGTGGTTGGCATCCTGCTGGTACCGCGCTTACTGGCCTATGTAGCGAAGTTCGATAGCAACGAAATGCTGCTGATCACCGTGCTTGGCCTGTGTTTTGGCTTTTGCCTGCTGGTGGTCAAGCTTGAATACAGCATGGTGCTCGGGGCGTTTCTGATTGGTGCGATCATGGCCGAATCACGGCAATTGGTGAAAATAGAGCGCCTGATCGAGCCGGTTCGCGATATGTTCAGCGCCATCTTCTTTGTTGCGATCGGCCTGATGATCGACCCGCAGATTCTTCTTCAGTACGCCTGGCCGATTGTGGTGATTACTGTCGCCGTGGTGCTCGGCAAAATGTTCTCCTGCGGCCTTGGGGCGTTTATCGCCGGCAATGACGGACGCACCTCACTGCGAGTCGGCATGGGCCTGTCGCAGATTGGCGAATTCTCTTTCATCATCGCGGCGCTGGGCATGACCTTGCAGGTCACCAGCGATTTCCTCTATCCGGTGGCGGTAGCTGTCTCGGCCATTACCACTTTGCTGACGCCGTACCTGATCCGTGCCGCCGATCCGCTATCGCTGAAGCTGGCTGCTGTAATCCCGCAGCGCCTGGGCCGTGTGCTGGGGATGTATGGAGAATGGCTACGCAGCATTCAACCGCAGGGCGAGGGTGCGCTGCTGGCGTCGATGATTCGGCGGATCTTGCTGCAGGTCGGGGTCAATCTGGCGCTGGTGGTGGCGATTTTCTTCTCGGGCAGCTTTTTTGCCGAGCGGATTTCCAGCTACCTGCACGCCTGGATCGATGATCCGAGCTGGCAGAAGGCGTTGATCTGGGGTGGGGCATTGCTGCTGTCGCTGCCGTTCCTGATTGCCGCTTATCGCAAGCTGAAGGCGCTCTCGATGTTGCTGGCGGAAATGGGCGTGAAACCGGAGATGGCCGGCCGCCACACGCAGCGAGTGCGTCGGGTGATCGCCGAAGTGATCCCGATCCTCTCGCTGCTGGTGATTTTCCTGCTGCTGGCAGCCTTGTCGGCCAGTATCTTGCCGACCAACAAGTTGCTGGTGCTGATCGCCGTTGTAACCGCCGCGGTAGCGGCTCTGCTCTGGCGCTGGTTCATCCGCGTGCACACGCGGATGCAGGTGGCCCTGCTGGAAACCCTGGACAACCATAAGGATTCGTCCGGGCATTGACTCAGCGGGGCGTCAGGCAGATCAGCTCTCCAGCCAGACGTCCCGCGCCCAGTGCCACACCGACTCCCAGGTTTCTTCGGCCAGCAGCTCTTCCTCGGCCAGCCACAGCACCACGGTGCCATCTTCTTCGACCAGGTAGTAATTGTCACCGTCCTGGCAGATCGGAATCATGCTGCGATCAACGCCAGCGTCCCAGGCGTTGGCGGCAACGTCCGGCAGGTAGGTGTGCGATTGCGGGTCGGTGACGGTCACCGGCTCCAGGCTGCCATACACGACGTCGCTGACGGTCAGCAGGAATTCTCTGAAGACAAACGGGATGTCGATGAACAGTTGTTCTTCGATTTCCACCAGCAGGTCTTCGTCAGGCAGTTCCAAGGGGACCGGTACCGGTTCGTTGGCTTCACGCAGTTGTTCGATGATTTCTTCCACGTCCGGGATCCTCTTGCTTGATGGCGCGGTTTAGTTGGGGCGGTTTATACAGTAGCTCGCTATAGATGCAACCGCGAAATAGAAAACCCCAGCCGAGGCTGGGGTTTTCATTACAGCATGCGAAACGAGGGCGGTATTAGCCGTTCTGACGGATACCAGCCACCAGCCAAGGCTGGTTATCGCCCTGCGGACGTTCCATGTTCCAGCTTTCGCTGAACACTTCGCCCTGGTCGAAACGCGAGTTTTTCGACACGCCGTTGAAGGTCAGGGTGGCGATGGTCTTGTCTGCGCGATCATCCACGCCGTCCAGTTGAACGGTGAGGTTGTCGATGTAGGTGGACTGGAAACCGTCACCCAGATCGGCGCGTTCGCGCTTGAGGAACTCCAGCATTTGTGGGGTCACGAACTCGGCAATCTTGTCCATTTCGTTGGCGTCCCAGTGCTGTTGCAGGGACTGGAAGTGGCTGCGCGCCGCCTCAATGAAGCGCTCTTCGTTGAACCACGCCGGGGCGTTGATCACCGGACGAGCGGCAGCAGGGGCAGTCGATCCGCCGAAGATTGGCTTCTGTTCGTACACTTCACGCTGCATTGGCGCGCCCGCAGGGGCCATGTGCTCTTGTTGCTTGCGGCGACGAGCGGCGATGAAGCGGAAGATCACGAACGCGATGACTGCCATGATCAGGATGTCGAAAATCTGCATGCCCTGGAAGCCGCCGCCCATGAACATGGAGGCCAGCAGGCCACCGGCAGCGATGCCGGCCAGAGGGCCGAGCCAGCGCGAAGCACCGCCGGCTTTGGCGGCAGCGCCTGCGGCACCCGCAGCACCGGCAGTCGCGGCAGCAGAACCCATGCCAGGCGAGGACGGCGCCATTTGGCTGGTCTGGTGGGTAGGCGCGGCGCCTACGCTTTTGCCGCCACCGAAGCGCTTGGCGTTGGCGTCGAGGCTCATCGTCAGGCCGATGCACAGCGCCAGGGCGATGCTAAGAAAACGTTTCATAAAGGGAATTCCCATTTGTGGATGGCACGCGCGCCATGTTGCACAGGTGAAGTGACACTGGCTAGCGGCAGAGTGTTTCGGGCTTTTGCCTGACAGGCTGCGTTCAGCTCCGTCGGTACAAGGAGGCGTGTGTACTTTTGTCTGTAGGACAAATGGATTTGTTCAGCAGGAACGCTGCTTAACGTCGCAATGCCAACATCACCACGCCCGCCGTGATCAGACCGATTCCGCCCCATTGGCGCAAGTCGAGCCGCTCACCCAGCAACACTACGCCCAGCACGGCCACCAGCACCACACTGAGTTTGTCGACGGGGGCTACCAGCGAGGCTGGCCCGAGTTTCAGCGCACGGAAGTAGCAAATCCACGAGGCACCGGTTGCCAGGCCAGACAGCAGCAGGAACAGGTAGCTCTTGGCGGATATCGATCCTAATGACTGATATTGGCCCGTTGCGTACAAAATCAAGGCCAGGCTGACCAATACCACGATCGTGCGTAGCAGCGTGGCGAAGTCGGAATTGACGTTTTCGATGCCGACCTTGGCGAAAATCGCGGTCAGCGCCGCGAATGCCGCCGACAACAGAGCCCAGAATGTCCAGGAAGAAAAGAAGCCTGAGCCCATGTTTATTACGCCTTCTATCAGATAAACCTGCTGAGGTGGGGTCAACACAAAACCCTGTGGGAGCGAGCCTGCTCGCGATGGCGGCACCGCGGAGTTCAGGAGCACCGCGTCATCGTTCATCGCGAGCAGGCTCGCTCCCACAGAAAAGCTCTTCGGGTAGGCTTTTAGATAGCTTCGAGCTTGGCGTAGCCAAGCATCAGCCATTTGCTGCCTTCGCTGAAGTTCACCTGCACCCGAGCCTGCGCGCCAGCGCCTTCGAAGTTGAGGATCACCCCTTCGCCGAAGACTGCGTGTTGCACCTGCTGGCCGAGGCTGAACGCGGTTTCCGGGATTTCCGTGCCGGCGAACAGGCTGCTCGAACTTTGCTTCTGGCCGCCACCGAACGGACGGCTGACGCTGTTGGACAGCCGGACTTCCTGGATCAGGCCCTTAGGCACTTCGCGTACGAAGCGTGAAACCTTGTTGTAGGTCTCGCTGCCGTACAGGCGTCGGGTTTCGGCGTAGGTCATCACCAGGTTTTGCATCGCCCGGGTGATGCCAACGTAGGCCAGACGGCGTTCCTCTTCAAGGCGGCCGGGCTCTTCCAGGCTCATCTTGTGCGGGAACAGGCCTTCTTCCATGCCCACCAGGAACACATAAGGGAATTCCAGGCCTTTGGCGCTGTGCAAGGTCATCAGCTGAATGCTGTCTTCGTGTTCGTCGGCCTGAGTGTCGCCGGCCTCCAGCGAGGCGTGGCCGAGGAACGCGGCCAGCGGCGTCAGGTCTTCGTCTTCTTCGGCGTTTTCAAAGTTGCGCGCCGCGCTGACCAGTTCTTCAAGGTTTTCTACCCGCGCCTGGCCTTTCTCGCCTTTTTCCGCTTGGTGATAGGCAATCAGGCCGCACTGCTCGATGACTGTCTGAGTCATCAGGTGCAGCGGCATTTCGGCGGTTGTGGTCGCCAGGTGCTCGATCAACTCGATGAATGCACCCAGGGCGCCGGCTGCGCGACCGGTGAGGCCTTTATTGGCCACCAGTTGACGCATGGCTTCCCACATCGACACATCGCTGTGACGAGCGTGGTCGCGGATCGCTTCGACGGTTTTTTCGCCGATGCCACGGGCCGGAACGTTGATCACCCGCTCCAGTGCCGCATCGTTGCCGCGGCCTTCGAGCAAGCGCAGGTAGGCCATGGCGTTCTTGATTTCAGCCCGTTCGAAGAAGCGCTGGCCGCCATAGATTCGGTACGGGATACGTTCACGCAGTAAAGCTTCTTCCAAAACCCGTGATTGGGCGTTGGAGCGGTACAAAATCGCGATATCGCTGCGGGCCATGCCGGTTTTCAGCGCACTTTCGATGGTTTCCACCACGTAGCGTGCTTCGTCATGTTCGTTGAACGCGGCGTACAGGTTGATCGCTTCGCCTTCGCCGCCGTCGGTCCACAGTTCTTTGCCCAGACGTCCGGTGTTGTTGGCGATCAAGGCGTTGGCGGCCTTGAGGATCCCGGCGGTGGAGCGGTAGTTCTGTTCCAGTCGAATGACTTCCGCGTCCGGGAAGTCGGCCGAATACTGGTGAATGTTCTCGATTTTCGCGCCGCGCCAGCCGTAGATCGACTGGTCGTCGTCGCCAACCACCATCAGGCTGTCGCCGCCCTTGGCCAGCAGTCGCAACCAGGCGTACTGCACGGCGTTGGTGTCCTGGAACTCGTCCACCAGCACGTGACGGAAGCGCTTCTGATAATGCGCCAGCAGCCCCGGATGGTCGCGCCACAGGTCGAGGGCGCGCAGCAGCAGTTCGGAGAAGTCGATGACGCCAGCGCGCAGGCACGCGGCCTCGTAGGCTTCATAAATGCTGCGCATGGTGGCCAGGAACAGATCGCCACTGGCTTGAATATGTTGCGGACGCAGACCTTCGTCTTTTTGCCCGTTGATGAACCACTGGGCCTGACGGGCCGGCCAGCGCTGTTCGTCGAGGCCCAGCTCGCGGATTACCCGCTTGACCAGACGCTGCTGGTCATCGCTGTCGAGGATCTGGAAAGTCTGGCTCAGGCCGGCTTCCTGCCAATGCGCCCGCAGTAAGCGGTGCGCCAGGCCGTGGAAGGTGCCGACCCACATGCCGGCCGGGTTGATACCCATCAGCTGCTCGATGCGATGGCGCATCTCGGCAGCGGCCTTGTTGGTGAAGGTCACCGACAGGATCGAATGTGGCGAGGCGTTCTCGACCTGGATCAACCAGGCGATACGGTGCACCAGCACACGGGTTTTACCGGAACCAGCACCGGCCAGGACCAACTGACGACCCACGGAGGCAGCTACGGCCTGACGTTGGGCATCGTTGAGGGAGTTCAGCAGAAGGGAGAGATCATCGCGCATCGGGGCATTCTAGGGTGCCGCGCCACACCGGGCAAACCGAGCTTTGCATTAACCGATGAAAGAAACTCGGGGACGACCGGTCAGTCATTCGTTGCAAGCCTTGATGGGCAGCGCTTCTGCGGTTTTGAGGGGTGGCAACGGGCCATTTGTTTTGTCGATTTTATGATCTGGAGCAGTTTGGTCCGGGCCATTGCTTGTGTATGCTCCGTCGACGTTTCGGGCTCATCACGCTCAACCTTATAAGAATAAGAATATCGCCTATGACCCTCAGCTCCAGCCTGTCGGGCCCCCTTGTGGAACCTCGGGTTATTCGCAAACAGTACGCTATGGAAATGGCGGTCGAGCGTACGCGCCTGCTGTATCAGGGGTCGTTGCTGCCCACGCTGTTCATGTTGATCAATGGTCTGGTGTGCGCCGGGTTGCTCTGGAGCCCGCAGCGCTACTTCCTGGTGAGCATCTGGCTGATCTGGTTACTGTCGCTGGTGGCGTTGCGGGTGATTCAGGTCGCGGCCTTCGACTCGGCGATGCCCAGCCGTCAGGCACAGCCGATCTGGCGCCGAATGTTTCTGCTGGGCTCGGCCATCAGCGGCCTGACCCTGGCCGGCGCCGGCATTGCCCTGGTGCCCACCGACAGCTTCCTGCAACAAGCCTGGGTGTTCGGCCTGATCGGCGCGGCGACTCTCTCGGCGAGCGTCGCCTACGCGGTGAGCTTGCCGGCTTTCCTGTCCTTTACCTTGCCGTGCTTATTACCGGCGATTGGCTATCTATTCTGGGGCGGCGATGAACAGCAGCAGGGTTGGGGCTGGCTCGGGCTGATTCTGCTGGGTTCTCTGAGTGTGGTCGCCTGGCAGGTCAACCGGCTGATCCAGCACGGTTTGATGCGGCGTTTCCAGAATCAGGCGCTGATCGAGCATTTGCAGCAGGCGCAAAGTCGCAGCGAGCTGCTCAATCAGGAGCTGGCGCGGGAAATCGAACAGCGCCGCCATGCCGAAGAAGAGCTGCGTGAAGCCCAGGTCGGGCTCGAAAGTCGGGTCGCCCAGCGTAGCCGCGAACTGGATGTCGCCAACCAGGCCCTGAGCAAGAGCGAAGCGCGGCTGGCGCTGGCATTGAAGGCCAGTGAATTGGGGTTGTGGGACTGGAACCTGCAAACCGATGAAGTGCATCACACCCAACTCAAGGAGTTGTTTGGCATTGAGCCGGAATTCGTCACGGCGATGCTCAGTCACTTGAAGCCGCGGCTGCACCCGCAGGACTTGCCGCCGCTACGGCGGGCGCTGGTCGAGCATTTGAAGGGCCGCACCGAGGATTATCAGATCGAATACCGTGTGCGCCACGGCGATGGTCATTGGGTCTGGATCGAAGACCGTGGGCGCGCAGTGGAGCGTGGCGCCAACGGACGGGTGATCCGCATGGTCGGCACCCGGCGTGATATCAGCGCCAGCAAAGGCCTGGAAGAACAGCGACAACTGGCGGCGACGGTGTTTGAAGCCGCCAGCGAAGGCATTGTGATTTTTGACCCGGATTACGCGTTGATCGCGGTCAATCAGGCGTTCAGCCGGGTCACCGGGTATCAGATTGAAGACTTGCTGGGGCGCAATGTGGTCGAGTTGCCGTGCAGTCGTGACGCGCGACGGCACTATCCGGCGATCCATCAGGCATTGGAGCAACATGGCAGTTGGCAGGGCGAGTTGGTGGAGGCGCGCAAAAACGGCGAGCTCTATCCGCAATGGCTGCAACTGAACGTGGTGCGCGATGCTCGGGGAAATGTAAGTCATATCGTAGGCTTCTTCGCCGATCTATCAGCCCGGCGCGAATCCGAAGAGCGCATGCGCTACCTGACCCATTACGACGAACTGACCGGGCTGGCCAACCGCTCGTTGTTTCGCGAGCGCCTGCATGAGGCCCATCAACGGGTACGACAGGGCGGCCGGAGTCTGGCGCTGCTACACATCAATCTGGACCGTTTCAAATTGCTCAACGACAGCCTTGGCCATGAAGTCGCCGATCAGATGTTGCAGAAAATGGCGCGGCGTCTGGTCAATGCATTGCCGGAGGCGGACACCATTGCACGTTTGTCCGGTGACGAGTTCGCGGTGCTGTTCGACGCTTACGGCAACCTGTCGAGTCTGGCGCGAGTCGCCACCCGACTGTCGACCAAGCTGCGCTTGCCGCTGACCGTTGACGGCCATGAACTGGTCGTCAGTGCGTCGATGGGCATCAGCATGTTGCCGGACAACGCGCGGGAAATTTCCGCGTTGGTCAGCCAATCGAACATGGCCATGCAGCATGCCAAACACTTGGGCGGGAACAATTTCCAGTTCTACACCGACAGCCTGCAGGCCAGCACCCTCGAGCGCTTGCAGTTGGAGAACCAACTGCGCAAGGCCATCGAAGAAAAGCAGTTGAAGGTGTTTTACCAGCCCAAACTCTGCCTCGCCACCGGCCGGCTGAACGCCGCCGAAGCGCTGGTGCGCTGGGATCATCCGACCATGGGGCGGGTGCCGCCGGGGGACTTCATCGGTCTGGCGGAAGAGACGGGGCTGATCGGGCCGATTGGTGAGTTCGTGTTGCGTCAGGCCTGCTGGCAAGCGTGCGAGTGGCAGCGTCAGGGGCTGGAGCCGATCCGGGTTTCGGTCAATCTGTCGGTCCACCAGTTGCGTCAGGGCAAACTGGTCAGCCTGGTGCGTCAGGTGCTTGAGGAGACTGGCCTGGCGCCGCACTACCTGGAACTGGAGCTGACCGAAAGTCAGTTGCTGGACAGCGTCGAGCACATCATCGCGACCTTCCAGCAGTTACGTGATCTGGGGGTGAAACTGGCAATCGACGATTTTGGCACCGGTTATTCGTCGCTAAGCTACCTCAAGCGTATCCCTGTGGACTACGTGAAGATCGATCAGGCGTTTATCCGCGGGCTGGGTGAGGGCGGTGAAGACGCAGCGATTACCCGGGCAATTATCGCCATGGCGCACGGTCTGTCGCTCAAGGTTGTGGCTGAGGGGGTCGAGCGTGAGGAGCAGCTTGAGTTCCTCAAGGCCGAGTTATGCGATGAGGTGCAGGGCTACCTGATCAGCCGGCCAGTGGAAGCGTGTGCCGTGGCTGAACTACTGCGTGCCGATAACCCACTTGCGTAGCCGCTACCGAAGGCTGCGCCCGAGCGCGAAGCGGTCGCAATGACGTCGAACGCGAGCTCAGGTTTTACGGCTGCTGCGCAACCGAACGCAGGCTACGCCAGCTGCTACATGGGGCGTGCTCGGCCAAAACAGGGGCATGGAGTTACGCATTGAACAGGCAAAAAGCGAATTCTTGTAGTATAACTACAAGCTTGCTACATCCCCGGCGTCTGCCAATAACAATGAGTCCTGCCCTTTGAACCTGTTGCAACACATCGCCCAGTCGCGCCACCTGTTACGCAAATCGGAGCTCAAGGTTGCCGATCACGTGCTGCTTGACCCAGCGGCTGTGATGCACAGTTCCATGGCCGATCTTGCCCACAGCGTGGGCATCAGCGAGCCGACCATCGTGCGCTTCTGTCGCGCCATCGGTTGTTCGGGTTTTCAGGACTTGAAGCTGAAACTGGCACAAAGCCTGGCAGCAGGGGCGAGCTTCGGGCAATTTGCGATTCACGAAGACGATTCGGTCGCCGACTACAGTCTGAAAATTTTCGACACCACCCTGCACACCCTGATGGAGGTTCGCGAGAAGCTTGATCCGGTGGAGTTGCAGAAGGCTGTGACGCTCATGTCGCAGGCTCAGCGCGTCGAGTTCTATGGCTTTGGTGCCTCCGGTGCCGTTGCCGCGGATGCCCAGCACAAATTTTTCCGTTTGCTGCTGACCGCTGCGGCTTATTCCGACCCGCACATGCAGGCAATGTCGGCGGTCACGCTCAAGCCTACGGACGTGGCGATCTGCATTTCCCAGTCCGGCCGCTCCAAGGATCTGTTGATCACCGCCAATCTGGTGCGTGAAAGCGGTGCCTCGCTGATCACCCTGTGCCCGAGCCAGACGCCGTTGGCCGAGCTGTCGACCGTCAACCTGGCGATCGACGTGCATGAAGACACCGAAATCTATACGCCGCTGACTTCGCGTATCGCTCACCTGGTAGTGATCGACGTATTGGCCATGGGCGTGGCCATGGCGCGTGGGCCGAGCCTGGTCAACCACCTCAAGAGCGTCAAACGCAGCCTTCGCAGCCTGCGCCTGTCGCCCAAATCGGTCAAAGCGCTGGACGACTGATCCTGCTGGAAGGTCGTTCCGACCTTATCGCGAGCAAGCTCGCTCCCACATTGATCGGCTGTGTTGCACAAATCCTGCGCACACCACAGAACCTGTGGGAGCGAGCTTGCTCGCGAAGGCGTCCTCGAAAGCGCCGAAAGTTCACATCCCTGTAATCCCCGCGCCGCCAAACCGTCATCCTCCGCGCCTATCTTGAAACTCCCGTACTCGCCTTGGGAGACTCGAAATGGCCCAGCACTACGAAGAACGCAACAGCGCAGTCAAAACCCGCCGTCAGCAAGAAGATCAGCGCCGCATGGCGTTTCGCCGCGCAATTGAAGATCGTTGCGAGCACCGCCAGCTTCTGGCCGAGATCGGTGAATATCCGGATCTGGAACTCAACTATTGGCAGGCAACACCGGCAGCTTCGCGTCGAAACGCTCAACCAGCGCGCTGATCTGCACCCGTTCACTGCGGATAAACCCCAGGAACGCATGCGCTACCGGTGACAGGCGTTTGGCTTTGGCCTGCACCAGGCACCAGCTGCGGTACAACGGCAGCTCTTCGACCGGCAGCTCTTTGAGTCCGCCGGTCGCCAACTCCAGGTTCAGGGCGTGGCGCGTCAACAAGGCCAGGCCCAGACCCGCCACCACGCATTCACGCTGGGCTTCAGCCGACGAGACTTCCTGGGTCTGGTTGAAGTGCACGCGCTTCTCTTTGAAATATTCTTCGCACGCCAGTCGTGTCCCGGAGCCTGGTTCGCGCAATAGCAGCGTGTAGGGCTCAAGATCCTGCAAGCGCAGCGGTCCCATGTGGCACAGCGGATGATCCGGTGGCGCCACGGCAACGATCGGGTTGTTGAGGAACGGCAAGAACTCCAGGCCCATGTCCTGCGGCACCATGGACATGATCACCAGGTCGTCGCGGTTGTCGGACAGGCGCCGGATCACCTGTCCGCGGTTGACCACCGTCAGTTGCAGGTTCACTTCCGGGTGCTGACGCTTGAAGGCGGCAAACAAGTGCGGTACGAAGTACTTGGCGCTGGATTCCACTGCCAGTTTCAGCTGACCTTGCAACGAGCCCTGCATGTCCGAGAGCTGCATATCGAGATTTTCCAGGCGTCCGAAAATGTCCCGACTGGCGCGCTGTAACGCTTCAGCCGCTTCGGTCATGTAGAGCTTTTTGCCGACATAATCGAACAAAGGCTGACCAATCAGCTCTTCAAGCTGACGAATCTGTAGGCTGACGGCCGGTTGTGTGAGCGACATTTCGTCAGCTGCACGGCTGTAGGAACGCAAATCGCAGACTTCATTGAAAATCTGAAGTTGGCGTAATGTCATACGCATCAAAGACTTACGCATTATCTAGGGACTCTGGTCGCAGGCTGGTCGTTCAACTATAAGTCTTTGCTTATGCCTGACCCAATTATTATTGATTTTTGTTAATCCCTTGAGCGGGCTAGTGTGACTGTGCGACTGGCTTGAAACATTTAGTCACGCGCCGACCCAGTCCAAGGTCGTGGGTAGCAACCGGCTCAAGGGAACCTCCAAGTGATAAAAAAGATCCTGATTGCCAACCGTGGTGAGATTGCCGTACGAATCGTACGTGCCTGCGCCGAGATGGGCATTCGTTCGGTCGCGATCTATTCCGACGCCGATCGCCATGCGTTGCATGTCAAACGTGCCGATGAAGCCCACAGCATTGGTGCCGAGCCACTGGCCGGTTACCTGAACCCGCGCAAGCTGGTGAACCTGGCGGTGGAAACCGGTTGCGACGCGTTGCACCCAGGTTATGGCTTTCTTTCGGAAAACGCCGAGCTGGCCGATATCTGCGCCGAACGCGGTATCAAATTCATTGGCCCGTCGGCGGAAGTCATTCGCCGCATGGGCGACAAGACCGAAGCCCGCCGCAGCATGATCAAGGCTGGCGTGCCAGTCACGCCCGGCACTGAAGGCAACGTCGCCGACATCGCCGAAGCCCTGACTGAAGGCGATCGCATCGGCTACCCGGTGATGCTCAAGGCCACTTCCGGTGGTGGCGGTCGCGGTATTCGTCGCTGCAACAGCCGCGAGGAGTTGGAACAAGCCTTCCCGCGAGTGATTTCCGAAGCGACCAAGGCCTTTGGTTCGGCGGAAGTCTTCCTGGAAAAATGCATCGTCAATCCCAAGCACATCGAAGCGCAGATCCTGGGCGACAGCTTCGGCAGCGTGGTGCACCTGTTCGAGCGTGATTGCTCGATCCAGCGTCGCAACCAGAAACTGATCGAGATCGCTCCGAGCCCGCAGCTGACACCAGAGCAACGCGCCTACATCGGCGACCTGTCGGTACGTGCGGCCAAGGCGGTGGGTTACGAGAATGCCGGTACCGTGGAGTTCCTGCTCGCCGAGGGCGAGGTGTACTTCATGGAGATGAACACCCGGGTGCAGGTGGAACACACCATCACCGAAGAAATCACCGGCATCGACATCGTCCGTGAGCAGATCCGCATTGCATCCGGCTTGCCGCTGTCGGTGAAGCAGGAAGACATCCAGCACCGCGGTTTTGCGCTGCAGTTCCGGATCAATGCCGAAGACCCGAAAAACAACTTCCTGCCGAGCTTCGGCAAGATCACCCGTTACTACGCACCCGGCGGTCCCGGCGTACGTACCGACACGGCGATCTATACCGGTTACACCATCCCACCGTTCTACGATTCCATGTGCTTGAAACTGGTGGTCTGGGCACTGACTTGGGAAGAAGCGATGGACCGTGGCTTGCGCGCCCTCGACGACATGCGTCTGCAAGGGGTCAAGACCACCGCCGCTTATTACCAGGAAATCCTGCGTAACCCGGAATTCCGTAGCGGTCAGTTCAACACCAGCTTCGTTGAAAGCCATCCCGAGCTGACCAACTACTCGATCAAGCGCAAACCCGAAGAGCTGGCCCTGGCCATCGCCACCGCCATCGCCGCTCACGCAGGCCTGTGAGGAATATTCCAATGACTAACTCTTTACCTACAAAGCGTATCCACGTAACCGACACAATCCTGCGCGACGCCCACCAATCGCTGCTCGCGACCCGCATGCGCACCGACGACATGCTGCCGATCTGCGACAAGCTCGACAAAGTCGGCTACTGGTCGCTGGAAGTCTGGGGCGGCGCGACCTTCGATGCCTGCGTACGTTTCCTCAAAGAAGACCCGTGGGAGCGCCTGCGCAAACTGCGCGCGGCGTTGCCTAACACCCGTCTGCAAATGCTCCTGCGCGGCCAGAACCTGTTGGGCTATCGCCACTACAGCGACGACGTGGTCAAAGCTTTCGTCGCCAAGGCTGCGGTGAATGGCATTGACGTGTTCCGCATCTTCGACGCGATGAACGACGTGCGTAACCTGCGGGTGGCCATCGAAGCGGTGAAAGCTGCCGGCAAACATGCTCAGGGCACCATCGCCTACACCACCAGCCCGGTACACACCATCGAGGCGTTCGTGGCGCAAGCCAAGCAGATGGAAGCCATGGGTTGCGATTCCGTGGCGATCAAGGACATGGCCGGCCTGCTGACCCCGTACGCCACCGGCGAATTGGTCAAGGCTCTCAAAGCCGAGCAGTCGCTGCCGGTGTTTGTCCACTCTCACGATACCGCTGGCCTGGCCGCGATGTGCCAATTGAAGGCCATCGAAAATGGTGCCGACCATATCGACACCGCGATCTCCAGCTTCGCCTGGGGCACCAGCCACCCAGGCACCGAGTCGATGGTCGCCGCTCTTAAAGGCAGCGAGTTCGACACCGGCCTGAGCCTGGAACTGCTGCAGGAAATCGGTTTGTACTTCTACGCCGTGCGCAAGAAGTACCACCAGTTCGAAAGCGAATTCACTGCCGTCGACACTCGCGTACAAGTCAACCAGGTGCCGGGCGGGATGATTTCCAACCTCGCCAACCAGTTGAAAGAGCAGGGCGCGCTGAACCGCATGAGCGAAGTGCTGGCCGAGATCCCGCGGGTTCGCGAAGACCTTGGTTTCCCGCCGCTGGTGACCCCGACTTCGCAGATCGTCGGTACTCAGGCGTTCTTCAACGTGTTGGCCGGTGAGCGCTACAAAACCATCACCAACGAAGTGAAGCTCTACCTGCAAGGCGGCTACGGCAAGGCGCCAGGTGTTGTTAACGAGAAGCTGCGTCGTCAGGCGATCGGCAGCGAAGAAGTCATCGATGTCCGTCCGGCGGATTTGATCAAGCCGGAAATGACCAAACTGCGCGGCGAAATCGGTGCCTTGGCCAAGTCTGAAGAAGACGTGCTGACCTATGCGATGTTCCCGGACATCGGCCGCAAGTTCCTTGAAGAACGCGAAGCCGGCACCCTGACTCCGGAAGTGCTATTGCCGATTCCAGAAGCCGGTGGCGTGACCTCGGCGGGCGGCGAAGGCGTCCCGACCGAGTTCGTCATCGACGTTCACGGCGAAACCTACCGCGTCGACATCACGGGTGTGGGCGTCAAGGCCGAAGGCAAGCGTCACTTCTATCTGTCCATCGACGGCATGCCGGAAGAAGTGGTGTTCGAGCCGCTCAACGAATTCGTCAGCGGTGGCAGCAGCAAGCGCAAGCAAGCCAGCGCACCGGGCCACGTCAGCACCACCATGCCGGGCAACATCGTCGATGTGCTGGTCAAGGAAGGCGACACCGTGAAAGCCGGCCAGGCGGTGCTGATCACCGAAGCGATGAAGATGGAAACCGAAGTGCAAGCGGCCATCGCCGGCAAAGTGACTGCCATCCACGTGGCCAAGGGCGACCGGGTCAACCCGGGCGAGATCCTGATCGAGATCGAAGGCTGATTTAACAGCCTCGACTGCAACGCTTTTACCTCGGGGGGGCATGTGCCCCCCTTTTTTTTGTCCGCTGTTGTCAGTGTTTTAGAAACTCATCCGCCACTGACCCATCACGCCGTTTTCGTGGCTGTTGCTGCTCATCCCACCGTTGTAGGCAACGCTCAGAGAGTGCTGCTTCGAGACCCTCAGATCCAACCCCGCTTCCAGTGTCAGGCTGTTGCGATCCAGTGGAATGCCTTCGATGTCGAATGTCTCACCACCCACCACAAAGGTCTGGCGTACCTGACCTGTGAGATCGCCATAGGTATGTCTCCAGCCAGCGCTTGTGTATGGAGTCAGGCGCATGCCGTTTTCAAGTTGGCTATGGTGCGACAGGCGTAATCCGAAGGTGCTGTTCATGTTGCGCTGGGTTTGTTTGTCGACTTTCAACGCAGCATCGCCACCTTTTTCCCGGTAGCTGTCGCGTTGATAATGTTCATACCCGAGGCTTGCGAAAGGTTCGAACTGCAAGGCGCCACTGCTCAGGTTGTAACCGACTTCGGCGAAAACCTGCTGGCTGCTGGCGTCGTAGCTGCCTTTGAGTCTGTCGCTGTAACGACTGAAGGCAATATTGCGTTTGGTTGTACCGTCATGACTGCCGTAGGTAGCGCCGAAGCGCAGGGCCAGCGGACCACTTTGGCGCAGGGCATAGGCGCCGAGGTGCCAGCTGTCGAGATCGCCGTCCAGTAGCGCCCCGTCCAGGCGAGTTTGTGATTTGCCACCGAGTACGCCTACGCGCCATTCATTATCGAGTGACCAATCGGCCCCCACCACCACCCCGTGAGTGCGTTGCCGCAGGGCGCTGTCGTCCAGTTTGTCATCGAGGGTTGCGGAGTTGCCCAGCGCCTGGACCCAGACCCTGCCGTTGGTATCGTGACCGGTTGCCGAGCGATCTTGCAGGCTTGCATCGTTACTTAGCTCGCGCAGGGTCGAAAGCATGCTCGCGCTGACCGGCCTGACGCTGCTCAACGTGGCATTGGCGAGGTTGGCATTGCTGCCGCCGGCCAGTTGCTCCAGCGCTATGGCGGCCGTTGCGATGTTGCTGGTGAGCAGGGCATTGATAGCGGCATTGTTCGCATCGGTCTTCGATGTTTGCGTTGTGCCGTTTTTATCTGAGTCGAGGCTGTTGGCAACTTGGCGGGAATTCTCGGTGGTGGCGGCGCTTTCCAGCGACATATCGTTGCGGGCGTAAGTCAGGGCGATGGAGGTGTCGGTGTATGCCAGGGTGGGCGTCATGTAAGCCAGGTTGTTGGTGACGGTGGCGAACGTTCCCTCGACGTTGCCAGCCTGGAGCACGACATGCTCGCTGGTCGGCAGGTGATCGGCATTGGCCGCATTGATAGCCAGCGTAGAGCCGCTGATGATTGCCGTTCCCTCGACAACAACGGTAGCGCTTCGGCCTTCGGCGTCGATGCCGTAGAACAGAACGGCACCCTCGTTCAGGTACAGATCCTGACGAACCCTGGCGGCGCCAAGAGCTGCATTGGCCGACAAGCCGCCATACACAAACAGCTTGTTGACTGAGCCGCCACCGCCGTAGTGGCCACCGGATTCGACCTCTACATCGCCAGCGATACTGCCCTGATTGTACAGGGCAGCGTCCTTGAGAACTCCGGTGCCATGACTGAAGTCGCCGGAGCCGGTCAGTCTCCAGACACCCTGTTCGACCAGCAGTCCCCTAAAGTTGCGGGTTTCGCCCAGTGTGCCGCCCTCGACGGCATTCAGTCTCAAACCGTTCAAGCCACCGCCGCCATCGATTACGCCTTCCTGTCGGACACCGCTGGTCAGGACGACCAGGTCATCGCCGTCACCGTACTTCGCGGCAACGCCATCGATGGTCTCGAGGGCGGTTGCGATTCGGCTGTGGAAAGTGGTGGGTGCTTTGGCGAATGCGAGGAACAACTCCTGGACCGAGGGTTCGGCAAGGTCGTATTGCTTCACATTGTGGGCATTGGTCGTCACTTCCACCGGGAGTTCAGGTGTCAGTGCAGCGATCAATCCTTCACTGGCCGTGGTGTTGTCGACGAGCAGCGGATCAGGAACAGGAGCTGCTTGTCTGTTATCGGCGGTGATCAACGCCGCTGCTGTGGTGGCGGGGATGTCGGGTTTGGGTTTCGCAGGTTTTTGGGCTTTTGTGGGACGGGGCTTGGCCTCGGTGACTGCGGACTCTGTTTGCTGAGCATGGGACATTTCGATGCCGCCGAAGGCGAGGGTGATAGCCAGGGCGAGATAATGTGGACGATGAGTGTGCAGAATGGGCATTGAATACGACCTCTTCCTTGGGGAGGTCGAACTCTAAAAGGCCGGGCACATGCTCCGATGCCGGGCATTTCCGGCGCTATCGAAAGACGCTGGAGCTTCGGTTGTAGAAATGGGTAGACCCACGAGGTCGCATTATCATTGGCCTCCTTGCACTGACGTTTTTCCTTACGCCGTTCTCGGATGTGTCGATTTGCGAAGGCTTGGAAACCATATCTGCAATAAATTGCATAGTCGGATGGTGAGCTGGATTTGTTCGGAGTCGATGAGCAGAAGCTTAAGCGCGAGCCTGCCTCTGCTGTATCGTAAAAATCAAAAGATCGCAGCCTGCGATCTTTTGCTGTTAGGGGCGGTTATCCCCGGCATTCAACCAGCGTTTTCAACTGACCGGAGTCCGTCTGATTCTCATCAGACAACCACTTCTCAAACCCCGCCCCAATCGCCGGCCATTCCGAATCCAGAATCGAATACCACGCGGTGTCGCGGTTCTGGCCCTTGACCACCATGTGCTGGCGGAACACACCTTCGAAACTGAAGCCCAAGCGTTCGGCCGCGTATTTGGAGCGGGCATTGCCGTTGTTGCACTTCCATTCCAGGCGACGGTAGCCCATGGCGAACGATTCTTTGGCCAGCAGGTAAACGGCTTCGGTGCTTTTCGGTGAGCGCTGCATCGGTGCGCCGAAGGTGACGTGGCCGATTTCGATGCGGCCCTGGGCCGGGACGATCGACATCAGGCTGAGGATGCCTTGCACTTCTCCGGTGGCGCGGTCGATCACGCTGAAGAAATACGGGTCGCTGTTGGCCGCGTGGTTGTTCAGCCAATCGTTGAACGCGCTGCGCTCCGGGAACGGGCCGTAAGGCAAGTAATCCCACAGTTTCGGGTCGGCGCCCGGGCCTTGCAGGGCTTTGAACAAGCCATCGGCGTGGCGCGCCGGGTCGAGTTTTTCCAGGCGAATGAAGCGCCCTTCGATCAGTTGAACCGAGGGCGCTGGAACGCCTTTCCAGTCCGCGAGTGAGGTCGACATGCTGCTCTCCTTGAACCTTAAAAGGTTTTGCGAAACTGAATGAAACCCGGGCGTTCGGCGATGCGCTCGTAGAGCTGGATCGCGGTGGCGTTGGATTCGTGGGTCAGCCAATGAACCTTGCAGCATCCGTCAGCCTTGGCGGTGGCGTAGACGAATTCGATTAGTAATCGACCGATACCAGTGCCGCGTTGCTCAGGCGCCACCAACAAGTCTTGCAGGTAGCAGGCATTTTCGATGCTCCAGTTGGAACGGTGGTAGATGAAGTGCACCAGCCCCACGGCCTTGCCGTCGACCCAGGCGAGGGCTGCGTGGGTCGGCTCCTCTGGATCGAGCAAGCGTTGCCAGGTGCTCTGATAAACCGTGTCCGGCAACTCGGTGTCGTAGAAGCGCAGGTAGGCTTGCCATAACGGTTGCCAGGCGGCGTGGTCGTTGGCGGTGACACGGCGAATCTCGATCTGACTCATGATCATTCCTTGGGGATCAGGTGGGCGAGGGCCTGGTCGTGCGGGTTGGCGCTGGCGATCAGCCCTTCGCGCACACCGGCGATGTCTGCAGTACTGCGGTTCTGGCTGAGCTTGCGCTTGCCTTCCAGGCGCTGGATGGGCAGGGCGAAGCCGACGATGGCCTTGAGCATGCCATCGATGTAGTCGGGCGGCGCATCGTCGACCTTCCATGGCGTGGCGCGGCCGGTTTCATGGCGATCGGTCAGGGCGCTGACCAGATTGCGCAAGCGATGGGCATCGCTGAACACTTCGGCGTTGCCATAGGCGTGCACGGCTACGTAGTTCCAGGTCGGTACGACTTTGCCGTGGTCGGCTTTGCTTGGGTAAAACGATGGGCTGACGTAAGCATCGGCCCCCGCGAAAATCACCAGCGCCTCGGCACCGGCCTCCAGTTCCTGCCACTGTGGATTGGCTCGGGCCAAGTGGCCGTAAAGGGTGCCGTTAGGGCCTTGTTCCGGGCTTAGCAACAGCGGCAAATGGCTGGCCTGCAAGCCGCGCTCGCCATGGGTGACCAATATGGCCAGGCGTGTGTCGAGGATCTGCTGATGCAGTGCGGGGAGGTCTTCGATGGCAAATGCGCTGGGGGTATACATGGATATTTTCCTTGGCGAATGCCTGTATCCTAGGCAGGCTATTGGTCTGTTGTAAGAGCCATTAACAGCCAATTTCGTAGGTCCATTAGCAGGGTTCCATTGCCATGAACAACCCGCCATTGTCCCTGTCGTTCAACCCGACGGGTATCGAACTCGATCGCCGTCAGGGCTTGAGTCGCCAGCTCTATCAGGCATTACGCCTGCGTGTGCTCGACGGTCGGCTAGTGAGTGGCACACGCTTGCCAGCCAGCCGCGATCTGGCCGCGGCGTTGTCGATTTCGCGCAATAGCGTGGTCCGTGCCTATGACCAACTCTATGCCGAAGGTTTCATCGAGGGGCGGGTGGGTGACGGCACGTACGTGGCGCAATTGCCGCAAACTGCATTGCCCGCGAAAAAACTATCCACAAAAGTATCCACAGGGTTGTCAACAGGCTTACCCACAGGGTTATCCACAGGGTTATCCACAAATTGGCTGGATTTACCTGTGGTTACATCCAGTAAAGTTATCCACGGCGGTGCTCTTGAGCGGGTCGAGAAGCACCATTTGCCCAGGCCGCCAAGTGGTCCACCGAGGGCTTTTCGGGTTGGTGTACCGGCCTTCGATCTGTTTCCGTTCGAGGTCTGGGCCAAGCTGAATGCGGCTTTCTGGCGCAAACCGGATTTACAGCAACTGTGCTACGGCGCGCCCGAAGGTGACGAGCGCTTGCGTGGATTAATTGCGGCCTATTTGCGCAGCTCGCGCGGCATGCAGTGCAGCGCTGAGCAAATTGTGATCACCAGTGGCGCACAGCAGGGGATTAGCCTTTGTGCACAGCTGCTGGTGGAGCCCGGCGATGGGGTGGCTGTGGAAAACCCCGGCTATCGCGCGGCCGGGCACGCCTTCGCCGTGGCAGGGGCGCGTTTGCATGGGGTCTCGGTGGACAGCGATGGCATCAACTGCGCCGAACTGGCTGATTTGAGTGACTGCCGATTGGCTTATGTCACGCCGTCTCATCAGTATCCGACCGGGGTGATCATGAGCCTGGCCCGGCGTCTGGAATTGCTCGCCTGGGCCGAGCGCACCGACGGCTGGATCATCGAGGACGACTACGACGGCGAATATCGCTACAGCGGTGCACCGTTGGCGCCCTTGGCGGCGCTGGATCGCCAGGGCCGGGTGCTTTACGTCGGCACCTTCGGCAAAGTCGCGTTTCCGGCATTGCGGCTGGGTTATCTGGTGCTGCCGATGGGCCTGGTGGAGGCATTCGCTCAGCGCCGTGCGGTGGATGTGCGCCATTCAGAGGTGAGCACTCAGGCAGTGATGGCCGAATTCATGGCCGCCGGGCACTTTCAGCGGCATATCCGCCGTATGCGGCGTGCGGCCTTGAGTCGGCGCAACACCTTGCTGGCGGGTTGGCCTGTGGATATCCCCGGCGTTGGCAGCCTGCCAAATGTAGCGGCAGGACTGCATTTGACGGTGACGGTCGATACACAGGCCCGTGAACGCGAATTGATCGAAGCGGCGGCGAGTGTTGATGTCGAGATCAATGGCCTGAGCAGTTACTGGTTACCGGATTCGAGCACTCCGGTGGATCAGCGAGCGGGGTTGGTGCTGGGTTTTGCGGCAGTGCCGGAAGCGGCCATCGAGTCAGCGCTTGCGCGTTTGCGCAGTGCCTGGCGTCGGTAAAAAGGCTGGTCGGCAGAACAGCCTTTTTACGGGTCACTGGGGCTCGAGTGTCAGGAACAGTGATTGGGTGGACGCACTGGTGATTCGACGCAGTGACGATCAGTGTTTCGTCGGGGTCGATGTCGAGCTGCGGATAAAGCTGCTTCAGTGCTTCGCGCAGCACCTGCGAGCTGACATCGTTGAGTGTGGGGCCCTGACTGGCCAGGCTGGCCAGATTACTTCTGTCCAGTAACAGCGTTGCGTTGCTTGAGGGTGTGGTTGTGGATACTTGAGGCATGGTCATTTTCCTTTTTGACCGGCGTAGAGAGGGCGGCGCCAGCACCCGATAATGGGCGTAACAGCCGGTGAAGCTGGGGTCGATGACTGCGGTTAAAAA
The DNA here is from genome assembly GCF_058799675.1 of Pseudomonas sp. GW822-FHT06B12. Classification (NCBI taxonomy): domain Bacteria; kingdom Pseudomonadati; phylum Pseudomonadota; class Gammaproteobacteria; order Pseudomonadales; family Pseudomonadaceae; genus Pseudomonas; species Pseudomonas sp. GW822-FHT06B12. The sequence goes on along the minus strand of NZ_JBXALR010000004.1, from coordinate 290,863 downwards.
GACCCACCGGCAGGTGGGTCTGTGGTAACGGTCAGGTGGACGCGGGGGCCTGAGAGAAGAACAGCGATCGGGCCAGCTGAGGGCTGATCTCGCTGCGATAGATCTTGATCGCTTCCTGGTCGCTGGTGCTCGGCCCTATATCGAAACGGCCAAGCCGCTGTTGCTCGCGGGTTTTCAGGTGAGCGGCGGTATAGGACTGGACGCCATCCTTGAGCTGGGCGTAGTGAAAGTGGGCGTACCACAGCACGCGGGCGGTTTTGGCCTCACGCACTTCGTATTCCTGCAGATAATCCCGGCGCGGCCCTTTGAGTCGACTCCGGTCTTTCACTCGCACGATGTCGACTTCGCCTTTGCTGTGTAGCCACTCGACGCGTGCGGCGGTAGGTGGTTGTAGTTTGGTCATCTTGAGCCGCAGGCGATGGCCCTCGGCGTAGAGCCGGGTGGTTTGTTTGGCCAGTTGGGTCAATACCGGTCGTGCGGTGTTTGTATGGTCCTGCGTGGCATTGCTTTGGAGGAGCGCTGCGTTGATCGCCTTGGCGGCGTCTTCAAGGCGGGAGGCCTGCTGGTGGAACGCTTCCTCTATTTCCACCGGAAGCTGCCAGGGCTGTTCTGAGTCAGCTTCGGTACGTTGAGTAAAGGCGGGCAGAGTATCCAGCAGTGATTTTCCTGCTGCTATACGTGTCCCCGGATCAGGCAAGCGCGCTCTAGGGGCCTGCGGTTTCTTCTTCAGCCGCTCGACCCAGACCCCAGGGGTCTTTTCGTGGAAGGTGGCCATCACCTTGCCGGTCACTGGCGCGGTGACATCCACGAGGACCGGGTGGCCGGGCTCGGTTTTGCGGGTATGGCCGATCACGGTGCCTTTGAAGCGCGTCTTGATGACTCTCTTGTTTGATGCCGATGAGGTGCGTGACGGGCCGGGTGTAGGCTCCAGGAGTCGCTGCTCGCGCAGCAGGTCCGCCAGATGCCCGACGGTCTGCTGATTGAACTCATCAACGCGGCCCTGCAGTCGCTCAAATTGTTCTTTGACAATCTGCTCCGGGTACGTACCGGCGAAGCTCTGCAGGCGCTGTTCGATAGCGGCGAACTGGTCGACCAGGCTGTTCAAGGCCTCGATCCGGTCACCCGTGCTCAGCACCTGCTCATCGCGTATCAACTCCATTGCACTATTCACCATCAGATCGGCATCTTCGACAATCTGCTCGATGGAAGTTTTGGCTGCGGACAGTTCGGGCGTTTCGCCAGGTTTGAGGCACAGCTCGCGGGCGAGGGTGACCTGAAGGGACCTGAGGTCCTGGAGGTCGAATTTTGGGAGTTTTGCTTGATACTCAAGGGACAATTGCTCGGCGTTTTTGCCCAGACGCTTCAACTCCTGGAAGCGCGACTGAGCGAATTCAACCTTCTGAATAATGCCCTGGGTCAGGTCTGACATGGTTTTAAACGTGCCGGCGGGAGGAGGGGGGGCGTTGTTTTCTTCGGCATCGAGATGTTCCATGGTCAGACGCAGGGCCTCGACGAATGCCGGGTATTTCTGGTCGATCCAGGTTTGGTTGAAAAACAGTTGAGTTCCCAGTATTTCGATCATCGCGTCACGATAGTTAGGCACTTCCTCGACCAGATTGAGCGATTTGATTTTCTCGATCGTGGTTTCATATTCGTCGGTGCGTGCCTCCAGTTTTTCGAGAAGTGTTTGTCGAGTGGCGTCGATTGCGCCTGCGGTGGCATTTTTCATAGCGTTGTAGGCGTCGGTAATACTTTTTCGTTTGGATGCCATCTGCGCATCGAAGTCGGCCAGATAAGTCTTGATGTTGGCGATTTGGGTTGCGTTCGCTTGTTGTAATGCCTTGAGCCTGCTGTTCTTGCCGCCGCCACGCAGCCGCAGCCTGATATCAATGAACCATTCACCTGTGGCGTTGTTGATCAACAACGGTCCGTTGATGGGCGGTTCCTGGCGGGTATCAATGATCTGAACGATTCCATCGTCATTCACGAAGACCTCGAACCATCGTTCGCCAACCGGGGCATAGCATTTGGACTGATGTTCATAGAGGTGCTTGTGCAAACCTTCGGTACTGGCCGCCCCGAGTCCTTGAGGTTTGGGGATTTTGTAGCGGTCCAGGGTTGGCCCCAGCCCTTGGCTGCTGCTATTGAGTACGGTGGTGGGATGAAGTGAGGTCTGGTGTTCGGCTGGCAGATAATCGTCAGCAATATCAGGCAGTTGTATGCTGGCCGGGGTCTGGGCCGGCGGGTTTTTCTCCGCGCTGACAATGATGGCTGTTTCGGTCTGCGATACGCGGTCTCGCGCGGGTTGGCGCCGGGCGCTTGCGTGGTGAGCCAGCACCATGCCCAGGGTCAGGAACAAGTCGGTCAGGGCGGACCATTGTGCCGTCGTATCCTGGTTTTCCCGGGCGTCGATGCCTTCTTGCAGGTCGTCCAGAATCTGCCAGATCCACGCAGCCGTTCCGGCGGTGCGACCGAGAAACGGCAACACGGCGCTGAATATCATCCAGGCGTGTTGTTTGAAGCTGGCCCAGCGGCTTTCGGCATTGGACACCGAATCCCGTTCACCCTTCATGATCAGAGCGTTGGCGTTGGCCTTGAACAGTTTCATCAGGCGGTCATGCTCGATCACTCTCTGCCCAAGCAATACCGGTCCGCTCATCTGCAAGGAAATGGTTGGGTTGATCAGCAGTTGTGACACCGTCCAGACCGAAGGCAATTTCCCCGGGAAGACATACTGTGAATAGTTGAACCGAACGTTGTCCGGCAACCACGCCAGGGTTGATGCCCGCAGCTCTTTGGAGTGTTTGATCGCATACAGCAGGTTGGCGGCCGTGGGGTACTGCGTCAACGGTTGTTCAAGCAGTGGGCGATAGAGAATGCAAGGCCCCTTGTCCATGTCCCGCGGACCGATCACATACATGTTGGTGACTTCGTCAGAGGTTTTGCTATCCCGCTGGCTGGGGATGAACGCCAGAGGGCGAATGACGATCTCTAGCCCGTCCACCCACCGATCGGTATTCAGCTCATTCATCACCGCCACAACGTAACGATAGCCCCGCTCGTCGATGCCGTGTTCGCCAAGGATCTTGCTTTGCAACGCTTGCAGCGCCAGCTGGATACGCAGGTTACTGGCGTAGAGGCGTTGACGCCGCAGCGATTCCAGCGGGTCATCCAATAGCTTGCCCTTGACCCACGCCGGGTAGGTCGCACCGATATCGACGGCGCTGATGGCGGTCTTTAGATAGGCGGGTGTCATCCAGTCCGGCACCGCTGTGCCGTCTTTGTACTGAACCGACTGGTTACCCAGCGGGAGGGCGATGAGGTTTTCGAGCGCCAGTTCGGCAAGGTCCAGGCGTGTGGTCTCGCGCATGCCGGGGGCCGTGAATGCTCCCCACACCACTTGACTGACAATAACGATCTCGACGCTCTCAAGCTTCATGAGGGCAACGTCACTGTGGCTTTTGAGCATGTGGGCTCGAAGTGCATCCAGCGCGAATGTCTTGATCGGAGCAATATCGTCGTCGAAGGATTTTCCGCTGTTACGCAGTTGTAGCAGCGCCAGATCCAACAGGTGTCGACTGTAGCAACCCAGATCGAATGGCGAAGCGTTGTTCAGCCATTCGGGGATCAGACGCTGCACCTTTTCGAAGTGCGAAACCTGCTCGGCTTGAGTCGTACCGCTCACCTCTGCTGCGGGACGGGGGGCGGTGGTGATCGCCGGTCTGCTGGCCCGTTGTGCAAACTCCAGGCCGGCAATGGCATCAGCCTGGAGAGCAATCAGTGCGATGGCCTGATGATCAAAAAAATTCCCGGAGGGTTCGAACAGGCGCCATTGAAGCGTCGCCTCGGGAGGTAGCTTTTCAACGTACTTGGGCAGGGCCTCGCCCAGTTTCTCCAGCGATTCATACGCCTGGAAGCCTGTGGTGACGGAATGGGTCAGAATGATCGTGCGGGTCCCGATGGTGCCGATCACGACCGTCAAATCCGTACGATTGAGGTGGCTGGACACTGTGCCATCGAGCCGGTCGAAGTCGATCAGGCAGACCCGGGTCTTATAAGTGTCGTGGGGGCCGCGCAACGTTGCGTCGGGATAATTGAAGACATTGCGCGCAATGGCCAGTTGATGCACATCCCAGGCCCCAACTTTTTCTACGTTCCAGACCTGACGTAATGACTGCGACAACGCCTGCCAACGCAGGGTCGTGCCTTGGGTGGGTTGGTCCCAGTATTCGAGTTGTTGTTCCTGGTAAGCCACCAACAGGAGGGGGGACAGCTTATTGATCAGGCGCCCGATTGCATCGATCCTGACCGGAAGGTGGATGGGCGTGATCGCACTGGGATTCAGGCTCAGGAAGTGTTCACCGTCGAGGTAGGTCACTGACTTGCCTGAGGCCATGTGCCGGATCAGCGTGTCTGTCAGGGATTCGAATTCCAATGGTCCGGGCTGGACCTTCCCGTCGGCGGTTTCCCAGCTCGGCGTGGCGACCATCGCCACCCCGGGATCAATGTCCAGTTGTGGGTAAAGTTGTTTCAGATCGTCTTGGAGAACGCGGGAGGCCACCTCTCTGATCGAGGGGCCGGTGACCAGTTGGGTCAGCAGATCATTTGGGTTGCTGGATGCCGGATCGGCTTCGACAGCATTCGTTTCGGTAGAGGACATGCGCATTCCTTTCTGAGGGACTGGGACGTGCGCGCAAACGCGCCGGTCAGGTTCGGAAAGTAGCGGGGTGCGGGATCGGTCGGGCGGTACTTAAATATACCGTCAGGTAAAAAAAGACCCGCACGGGGCGGGTCTTCAATGTCGCGTAAACGATGGGGGGTTCAGGTCCCGGACTTGATCTTGGTCCAGGCCCGGGTCCGTGCCCGTTCCGCATCACGCGGCAGCGGTTGCAGGGTGTAGAGCGTGCTCATCGCCGCTTCGGTCGGGTACAGATTCGGGTTGTTGCGGATCGCCGGGTCGACCATTTCCGTGGCGTCCTTGTTCGGGTTCGGGTAACCGACAAAGTCGCTGACCGGCGCGATGACTTTCGGTTGCAACAGGTAGTTCATGAAGGTGTAGGCGTCTTCCGGATCTTTCGCACCTTTGGGGATCGCGAGCATGTCGAACCAGATCGGCGCGCCTTCTTTCGGCAGACGCATGTCGACGATCACCCCGTTCTTGGCTTCCTTGGCGCGGTTCGCGGCCTGGGAGAAGCTGCCGGAGTAACCGACGGCGACACAGATGTCACCGTTGGCGATATCGGCCATGTACTTGGAGGAGTGGAAGTAGGTGATGTACGGACGAATCTTCATCAGCAGCGCTTCAGCCTTGTCGTAGTCCGCAGGCTTTTTGCTGTTCGGGTCCAGGCCCAGGTGCTGCAAGGCCAGCGGCAGGATCTCCGACGGCGAGTCGAGCAGGGCCACACCGCACTGCTTGAGCTTGCTGATGTTCTCTTCCTTGAAGATCAGGTCCCAGCTGTCCACCGGTGCGTTGGTACCCAGCGCGGCCTTGACCTTGTCCGGGTTGAAGCCGATCAGGATGGTGCCGTACATGTACGGCACGGCGAATTTGTTGCCCGGATCGTTGGCTTCGATCAGCTTCATCAGCTTGGGATCGAGGTGGTTCCAGTTCGGCAGTTTGCTGCGGTCCAGCGGCTGGAACACCCCGGCTTCGATCTGCTTGGCGAGGAACACGTTGGACGGCACCACCACGTCGTAACCGGAGTTGCCGGTGAGCAGTTTGGCCTCCAGCGCTTCGTTGGTGTCGAAGATGTCGTAGACCAGTTTGACCTTGGTGTTCTCGGCCTTGAAGTCTTCAAGGGCCTTGGGGGTGATGTAGTCGAACCAGTTGTAGACCCGCAAGGTGCGCTCTTCGGCGTGTACGGCGCCGCTGAGGACCGTGGCGCAGAGCACTGTGGTGAAGAGTGCCGGCGCGATAAAACGCTTGAGTTGATTCATTGTTCTAATTCCTCATTGGGCGCTTTTGAAACCTTCGAGAACGTTCACGGCATTGATGCCGATTTCTTCCACCGCGTAGCCGCCTTCCATCACAAACAGGGTTGGCTTGCCGAGGGCACCGATGCGTTCGCCCATCGCCAGGTAATCCGGACTGTCGAGCTTGAACTGGGAGATCGGATCGTCCTTGAAGGTGTCCACGCCCAGGGACACGACCACGATGTCGGCGCCGTAGTTTTCGATCTCTTTGCAGGCCTGTTCCAGTGCGGCGCTCCAGCTGTCCCAGCCAGAACCTGCGGGCAACGGGTAGTTGAAGTTGAAACCAACACCGGCACCTTCGCCGCGCTCGTCTTCGTAACCGAGGAAGAACGGAAACTCGGCTTCCGGGTGGCCGTGGATCGAGGCGAACAGCACATCGCTGCGCTGATAGAAAATCGATTGGGTGCCGTTGCCGTGGTGGTAGTCGACATCGAGGATCGCGACTTTCTGGTGACCCTGATCGAGGAATGCCTGGGCGGCGATGGCGGCGTTGTTGAGGTAGCAATAACCGCCCATCAAGTCGCTGGCGGCGTGATGTCCCGGTGGACGGCACAGGGCAAACGCACTGCGTGCGCCGCGCTGGATCTCGGCCTGGGCGGTCAGCGCCACTTGCGCTGCGCTATACGCTGCCTGCCAGGTGCCGGCGGTGATCGGTGCACCGCCGTCGAAGCTGTAGTAGCCGAGCTGACCGTGCAGGCTGGTCGGTATGACGCGGCGCAGTGTGCGCGCCGGCCAGGTGTACGGCAGCAAATCACCGTCGCGCTCGAACTCGGTCCAGCGCTGCCAGGCACCTTTGAAGAACGTCAGGTAGTCGTCGCTGTGAATGCGTTGGATCGGCCCCAGCCCGAAATCCTGCGGCGCTTCCACCGGCCCCAGCTCACGGGATTGAACGCGTGCCAGAACGTGGTCGGCCCGCGAGGGCATTTCGAAGCAGGGCATCAGTTGCCCGTCCATCAATTCGCAGCGTCCGTGGTGCAGGTGGTGATCGTCCGAGTAGATCGTCAGCATTTTCTTGTTCTCCGCAGGCTGATTCGGTTGAACACAGTCTTGCGGCGTGCGCGGATTCAGAGAACGGCAGGAGCGGCCAAAAGGGGATAGATATGGCCAAAAGGTTTGACCGAAATTCGCCCCTTATTGGCACGAGGATGCGCCAGCTCAGGGCATGGAATGCTGAGCTGTCTGCGAGGCTTTGGGTGTTCTTGAGGACGCCATCGCGAGCAAGCTCGCTCCCACATTGAGCTTCAGTGAACACGGCATTTGTATACGATAGTAATCCCTGTGGGAGCGAGCTTGCTCGCGATGACGGCAGCCCGGAAACCGCAGTACTCAAGGGCGGAACTGACTCGGCGCCACGCCGCTCCAGCGCACGAAAGCATGGCGAAAACTCGCGGTCTCGCTGAACCCCAGCGCCTCGGCGATCTGGTAAATCGGCAGTTGATCCTCATAGAGCATTTGTTTGGCCTGCTCGAATCGTAGTTCGTCGATCAACTCCTGATAACTGCAGCCAAGATCCTTGAGGTGCCGACGTAACGTCCGCGCTGAACAATTCATCTGCTCGGCCAGCCCTTCGAGCCCTGGTGCGGAGTTCAATTGTGCACTGAGCAGTTGGCGAATCCGCCCCAGCCACGCCTGGCGGCCGGTGAACTCGGTATTCTGCTTACGACAACGTTCGGCCATGGCTTGATGGGTGATGGTATCGGCTAGCGGCAACGGTTGGTCGAGCCACTGTTTGTCAAAAGCGAAGGCGTTATCAGTGCAACCGAAATGCAGCGGGCAATCAAAGTGCGTCGCATAGCTGGCCTGATAATCCGGTGCCGAATGTTCGAAACGAGCGCCGAGCAGGGGCAGTGGATGGCCGAGCAGGTCGTCGCAGATGACTTTCAGCGAGACCAGGCAGAACTCGGCGTTGAACACTGCCATCGCCGGGCTCTCCCGGTAATCGGCGGCAACAAACCAGATACGCTCGCCGTCGTCCTCAAGGCTCAACTCGAAAAGTGTTCCCAACAGCGCCGGATAATGAATCGCCAGACGCAAAGCGTCACCGAAGGTGGCACTGGTGAGCAGGGCATAACCGAGTATGCCGTAGGACGAAACGTGCATGCTCCGACCCAGTTCCAGGCCGATATCACGCTTGAGTGCGACAGCATTGGCGCAGACCTGCATTTCCTGGTTGGTGGTGATGCGCGTGTCCGCCCGGCTCAAATCCGCCGCGCTGATGCCGCTGCCAGCCAGCAGCGCTTCACTTGAAAGCCCATCGGCCTTGAAGGCATTGAGCACCAGAGAAACGGCGTTGAGGGTGGTGAGGTGGGAGTGGAGCATGGGCGGTTCCAGCTTGGGAGTGCTGGAAAGGAGCAAGTTGTGTGCCCAACGACGATCTGGTGGGAGCGAGCTTGCTCGCGATAGCGGTTGATCATTCAACATCAATGTCGACTGGCCCACCGTCATCGTGAGCAAGCTCGCTCCCACAGGGTTTGTGGTGTGTCAGCTCAACTCGCCGCACAGGTCCAGTTCGACCAAGCGCCGAACCTCTGCCGTATCCAGATCCGCCCCCAACAACGCATGCAACTTGCCGAACGCCGCCTCACGGGTCATGCCGCCCCCGGACAACACACCCACGCCGCGCAAGCGACTGCCCGCCTCGTAGACGTCCAGCTCAACCCCGCCTTCATGGCACTGGGTGATCGCTACCACCACAACGCCTTTGTCCCGCGCGCGCGCAAGGCTGGCGAGAAACTCAGGGTTGTCACTCGGCCCGGTGCCGCTGCCGAAGCATTCCAGCACCAGACCCTGAATGCCGCTGTTGAGCATGCCGTCGAGTTGCTCGGCGCCGATGCCGGGGAACAGTGGCAGTACGCCGACCTTGGCCAGTTGCTTGCTCTGACGGTATTCAAGCGCAGCCGGCAGAGCAGGCGCCTTGACGCCGCCACCCTGGCGTTGCAGGCGAGCAAACGGATGCCGACCGAAGCTGCGAATCTTCGCGCAACGGGTCGGGTCCAGCAGCTCGCCGTGGAAGTACAACTGCACGCCCGGCGCCAGACCTTGGCCGAGGGCGACCAGCGCACCACCGAGGTTTTCCCAGGCATCACTGTCGGGCACGCCGGCCGGCAGCATGGAACCGGTAAACAGCACCCGCGCGTGCAGGCCGAGCAATTGAAAACTCATGGCGGCGGCGCTGTAGGCGAGGGTGTCGGTGCCGTGCAGGATCAGCACGCTGTCGCAGCCGTCGACGTCGACCGCTTCGATGACCGCGTCACGCAGGCGCTGCCAGTAGGCTGGGGTCATGTTGGCGCTGTCGATCAGCGGGGTCATTTCGCGGAAGCGCCAGTTCGGCACCACCAGCTCAGGCTGGCTATGCAGATAATCGCGCATCCGCGCTTCGAAACCGGATGCCGGGGCCAGGCCGTTGGCGCTGGCTTGCATGCCAATGGTGCCACCGGTGTAGAGCACCATGACGTGCTGCGCAGCGGGATAGGTTGAGGAATTCATGGAGGTTCTCCGAAAACGATGACTTCTTGTGGGAGCGGGCTTGCTCGCGAAAGGAGCGCCGCGGTCTTAAGCTCGAACCAAAACGGCAGCCTCAACAAGCTGCCACAACATACGACCGAGCATGACGCCGGTCGCACGCTGTGTCACGTCGGGCGCAGGGGATGCGCCCGGTTTTAACCGATCAGCGTTGCGCTGCGGTCACGCCTTGCGGCTCGGCTTCGGCCTTTGGAGCGGCGGCTGGCGGGTTGGCTGGCCAGGCGTTGAGGTCCAGATCCAGGTCCGGGAATTTGCTGGAGTCGAACACTGGCGTCTTGATGCCGGCAGCACGCTGGTCATCGTAGTCACGCAGGATGCGCATGCCGACCTTGAACAGCAGGAACAGCGCGATCAGGTTGACGAACGCGAGCATGGTCATGGTGATGTCGGCAAATGCGAACACCGTGCCGAGGTTCTCGATAGCGCCCCAGAAGATCAGCACCAGTACCAGTGCGCGATAGCCCATCAGCGCTTTACGGTTGTCACCGATCAGGAAGCGCAGGTTGCTTTCGCCGAGGTAGTAGTTGTAGAGGATCGAGGTGAACACGAACAACGCCAGCGCGACGCTGATGAACATCCGGCCCCAATCGCCGACGACCGCTGCCAGGGAGTTCTGGGTCAGGGCGATGCCGTCACCTTCGAAGCCCGGAGTGTAGAAACCCGACAACAGAATCAGCAACGCGGTGCAGGTGCAGATCACGAAAGTGTCGAGGAACACGCTGAACGCCTGAACCACGCCTTGTGCGACCGGGTGCTCGACCGAGGCCACGGCGGCCACGTTCGGTGCGCTGCCCAGGCCCGCTTCGTTGGCGAACACGCCGCGCTTCACGCCCATGATGATGGCGCTGCCGATCAGGCCGCCGAAGGCCTGGTCCAGACCGAAGGCGCTTTTGACAATGGTCATCAGCATGCCCGGTACGTGATCGAATTGCAGCACGATCACATAGAGGGTCACGGCGATGTAGACCAGCGTCTTGACCGGCACCAGCAGGTCAGCAATAGCTGCAATGCGCTTGATCCCGCCGATGAACACCAGACCCAGCAGCACCGCCAGACCGAGGCCGGTGTAGGTGGTGTCGAGGCCGAAGGCGTTGTTCAGCGAGTGGGTCACGGCATGGGCTTGCAGGCCGTTGAAGGCGAAGCCGAAGGTGATCAGCAGCAGGAATGCCATGATCATCCCCAACCAGCGTTTCTGCAGGCCGTGCTGGATGTAATAGGACGGGCCGCCACGGAACTGGCCTTCGGAGTCGCAGCGCTTGTAGAGCTGGCCGAGAGAGCATTCGAAGAAGCTGCTGGACATGCCGACCAGTGCCGTCACCCACATCCAGAACACCGCGCCTGGACCGCCAAGGGTCACGGCGATGCCGACACCGGCGATGTTGCCTGCGCCGACGCGGCCGGCGAGGCTGAGCATCAGTGCCTGGAAGGAGCTGAGTTGACCGGCGCTGCTGCGCAGGCTGTCGCGGAAGACCGAGAACATGTGGAAGAAGTGACGCAACTGAACGAAACGCGAGCGGATCGTGAAGTAGCTACCGAGCCCGACAATGAGCACGATCAGTACTTTCCCTGAGAGGAAGTCGTTAATGACTTCGAGCATGGAGTATTCCTCGCTGTTTTTTGTGTAGGCAAATGCTGGGCGGTCCGAAATATCGCGTTACACCAGTCTGCGCACGGCGCAACGGGTGGGGCGAAGTTCGTCCCGGTTCCATATCGCGGGTTTGTTATTAGTTCGGGTTTCGCATGGGTTTGGGTCTCGTTACCGACGACCGCTCACGCGAAGAGGGGCGGCACTATACCTATCAGTGCGGCGCCCGTCTGCACGGTTGAGGTGCGAACGATGAAACGAAGCCTTTGAAACACCTGACTTTTTAGAGTCAGGCTCATGTGGGAGCGAGCTTGCTCGCGATGCCGGCACCGCGGTTTTTCAGGAAAACCGCGTCATCGTTCATCGCGAGCAAGCTCGCTCCCACAGGTTCTGCGTTGTTGCAAACAAGTTAAAAAAAAGGGCCTGGAGAATAATCTCCAAGCCCTCAAAAGGTGAGAGGTGTCTAGTCCCTCGACCTGGTGAGCAATAACTACAGCGTTAGGCTTTCAGTGGCACCAGACGCGGAGCAATCATGTTTTCCGGGCGCAGGATGTCGGCGAGCATGGCGTCGTCGAGCAGGCCTTCTTCGCGCACCAGTTCCAGCACGCCGCGGCCGCTTTCAAGGGCGATACGGGCGATGCGGGTGGCGTTTTCATAGCCGATGTACGGGTTCAGCGCGGTGACCAGACCGATCGAGTGCTCGACCAGTTCGCGGCAGCGGGCTTCGTTGGCGGTGATGCCGACGATGCAGTGCTCGCGCAGCATGTCCATGGCGCGTTGCAGCAGGCGGATCGAGTCGAAGATCTTGAACGCGATCAGCGGCTCCATCACGTTCAGTTGCAACTGGCCGCCTTCGGCCGCGATGGTCAGGGCCAGGTCGTTACCGATGATCTGGAAGGCCACCTGGTTAACGGCTTCCGGAATAACCGGGTTGACCTTGCCTGGCATGATCGAGCTGCCTGGCTGACGCGCTGGCAGGTTGATTTCGTTGATGCCGGTGCGCGGGCCGCTGGACAGCAGACGCAGGTCGTTGCAGATCTTCGACAGCTTGACTGCGGTGCGCTTGAGCATGCCGGAGAACAGCACGAAGGCGCCCATGTCGGAAGTGGCTTCGATCAGGTCGGCGGCCGGTACCAGCGGTTGACCGCTGATCAGTGCCAGACGCTCAACGGCCAGGTGCTGGTAACGCGGGTCGGCGTTGATGCCAGTACCGATTGCGGTGCCGCCCAGGTTGACTTCGGTCAGCAGCTCGGGAGCCAGGGTTTTCAAGCGTGCCAGGTCTTCGCTCAGGGTGGTGGCGAAGGCGCGGAATTCCTGGCCAAGGGTCATCGGCACGGCGTCTTGCAGCTGGGTACGACCCATCTTCAGAACGTGGCTGAATTCTTCACCTTTGGCCGCGAACGACTGGATCAGGCTGTCGAGGCTGGCGAGCAGGGCGTCGTGACCCAACAGCAGGCCCAGACGGATAGCCGTCGGGTAGGCGTCGTTGGTCGACTGCGCCATGTTCACGTCGTTGTTCGGGTGCAGGTATTGGTACTCGCCCTTGCTGTGGCCCATGGCCTCCAGCGCGATGTTGGCGATGACTTCGTTGGCATTCATGTTGGTTGAAGTGCCAGCGCCGCCTTGAATCATGTCCACCACGAACTCTTCGTGGAAATCGCCGCGGATCAGACGGGCACACGCTTCGCTGATGGCAGCGTGCTTGACTTCGCTCAGGTGACCCAGCTCGCGGTTGGCGTCAGCAGCGGCCTGTTTGACCATCGCCAGACCGACAACCAGCTTCGGGTAATGCGAAATCGGAACGCCGGAGAGACGGAAGTTGTTCACCGCTCGCAGGGTCTGGATGCCGTAATACGCTTGAGCCGGTACTTCGAGTACGCCAAGCAGGTCTTTTTCGGTGCGGAATGATGCAGCGGAGGACATGATAGAAATCATCTCGATATGGACCCGGTCTGTGCCGGAACGCTGCGAATGCTAGGCTTGTGGAGAATTTTGGGCCAATGCTGTTAAACACTGCCCTATGCACATTCGGCATAATGCCCGTGTGACGCCGTGTTCACGGCGAGCGTGTGACCTAAATTGGTGCGTGTCCGGGAGGACGTGATGAATCTGGAAAGCAAATGGCTCGAGGACTTTAGTGCCCTGGCCGCCACCCGTAGCTTCTCGCAGGCTGCCGAACGGCGCTTCGTGACTCAGCCGGCGTTCAGCCGGCGGATCCGCAGCCTGGAAGCCGCGCTGGGGCTGACCCTGGTCAATCGCTCGCGCACGCCCATCGAATTGACGGCGGCGGGGCAGTTGTTCCTGGTGACGGCACGCACGGTCGTCGAGCAGCTCGGCGAAGTGCTGCGGCATTTGCATCACCTCGAAGGCGGGCAGGGCGAAGTGATGCAAGTCGCGGCGGCTCACTCCCTGGCCCTGGGTTTCTTCCCGCGCTGGATCGCGCAGCTGCGCAACGAAGGGTTGAACATCGCCACGCGGCTGGTAGCGACCAACGTGGGCGACGCCGTGCACGCCCTGCGCGAAGGCGGCTGCGATCTGATGCTGGCCTTCTATGACCCGGACGCCGCCATGCAAATGGACCCGGAGATTTTCCCGTCACTGCATCTGGGCGACACCGAAATGCTTCCGGTCTGCGCGGCCGATGCCGACGGCAAACCGCTATTTGACCTCGAAGGCGAGGCCAGTGTGCCGCTGCTGGCCTACAGCGCCGGTGCGTTTCTCGGCCGGTCGGTAAATATGTTGCTGCGCCAGCGTGCGCTGCGTTTCACCACCATTTATGAAACCGCCATGGCCGACAGCCTGAAAAGCATGGCGCTGGAAGGGTTGGGTATCGCCTGGGTACCGCAATTGAGTGTTCGCGCCGAACTGGCGCGCGGTGAGCTGGTGGTCTGCGGTGGCCCGCAATGGCACGTACCGTTGGAGATTCGCTTGTACCGCTGCGCACTGGTGCGCAAGGCGAATGTGCGGTTGCTCTGGCGCAAGCTGGAAGGCGGCGCAGCGCAGGGCTCCACCGTCTCTGGAACACAATGAAGCACCCTGTGGTGTGTTTTGGCTGACCTTAAAGTCAATAAAACCGGCACTTTGCGCCGTATGACAGATGGTCGCGCGGGGGGCTGTTTATCTGCTTCATTGAGGTATACTGCGCGGCCTTCGGCCGGTTTGACTGGCCATATTTCGTACAATCAAGCCACGCATTTGCGTGGCTTGTTGTTTTTTGACGCGCCTGCGGGCGCCCAGAGAGAAGAGGCACGACGATGAGCGCACTGGTTGGCGTGATCATGGGCTCCAAGTCCGATTGGTCCACCCTTAGCCACACCGCCGATATGCTGGAAAAGCTCGGCATCCCTTACGAGGTGAAAGTGGTTTCTGCCCACCGCACCCCGGACCTGCTGTTCCAGTACGCCGAAGAGGCCGAGGCCCGTGGCATCGAGGTGATCATTGCCGGTGCCGGTGGCGCGGCCCACTTGCCAGGCATGTGTGCGGCCAAGACCCACCTGCCGGTGCTGGGCGTGCCAGTGCAGTCGTCGATGCTTTCGGGCGTCGATTCGCTGCTGTCGATCGTGCAGATGCCAGCGGGTATTCCGGTTGCCACCCTGGCCATCGGCAAGGCCGGCGCGATCAACGCCGCGCTGCTCTCGGCGAGTATCCTGGGCGCCAAGCACCCGCAGTTCCACGCGGTGCTGAAAACCTTCCGTGCTGAGCAGACAGACAGCGTCCTGGACAATCCAGACCCACGCATCGCCTGAGGTTGTTGACGATGAAGATCGGTGTAATCGGTGGCGGCCAGTTGGGTCGCATGTTGGCCCTGGCAGGTACGCCGCTGGGAATGAACTTCGCTTTTCTGGACCCCGCGCCGGATGCCTGCGCAGCTGCGCTGGGTGAACACCTGCGGGCCGACTACGGCGATCAGGACCACCTGCGTCAGTTGGCCGATGAAGTCGATCTGGTGACCTTCGAGTTCGAAAGCGTTCCGGCCGAAACCGTGGCCTTCCTGTCGCAATTCGTCCCGGTTTACCCGAGTGCCGAAGCGCTGCGCATTGCCCGCGATCGCTGGTTCGAAAAGAGCCTGTTCAAGGACCTGGGCATTCCGACTCCGGCCTTCGCCGATATCCAGTCGCAAGCCGATCTTGAAGCCGCGGTAGCCACCATCGGCCTGCCTGCGGTGCTGAAAACCCGCACGTTGGGTTACGACGGCAAGGGCCAGAAAGTCCTGCGCACACCGGCCGATGTGCTCGGCACGTTCGCCGAGCTGGGCAGCGTGGCCTGCTTGCTGGAAGGCTTCGTGCCGTTCACCGGTGAAGTCTCGCTGATCGCCGTGCGCGCTCGCGATGGCGAAACGAAGTTCTACCCATTGGTCCACAACACCCACGACAGCGGCATTCTCAAACTGTCCGTGGCCAGCACCGACCACCCGCTGCAAGCCTTGGCCGAAGATTACTCCAGCCGCGTGCTCAAGCAGCTGGACTACGTCGGCGTGATGGCGTTCGAGTTCTTCGAAGTCGACGGTGGCCTGAAGGCCAACGAAATCGCCCCGCGCGTACACAACTCCGGGCACTGGACCACCGAAGGCGCCGAGTGCAGCCAGTTCGAAAACCACCTGCGCGCCGTTGCCGGCCTGCCGCTGGGTTCGACCGCCAAGGTCGGCGAGAGCGCGATGCTCAACTTCATCGGCGTTGTACCGCCCGTGGAGAAGGTCATTGCCATCGCTGATTGCCATCTGCACCACTACGGGAAGGCGTTCAAGGTCGGCCGCAAGGTCGGTCACGTCAACCTGCGTTGCGCCGACAAGGCCACGCTTGCGCAGCAGATTCTCAAGGTCGAAGCGCTGATCGCCGAATAGTTTCATCTGGCAGCGACGGAACCTTCGGTCGCCGCCGATCTCTGATGGCAGGATGCCAAAGTCTGACTAGGCTTTGGCATATCCAGTCCAGTTCATTCAGAGGGAAACGGCATGCACATTATTGGAACCATCTTCATCGGATTGATCGTTGGCCTGCTGGCTCGTTTCCTGAAGCCGGGTGACGACAGCATGGGCTGGATCATGACCATCCTGCTCGGCATCGGCGGTTCGCTGGCGGCCACGTACGGCGGCCAGGCGCTGGGTATCTATCAGGCTGGCCAAGGTGCGGGCTTCATCGGTGCACTGGTGGGCGCGATCATCCTGTTGGTGATCTACGGCTTCATTAGAAAGAGCTGATTCAAACGACAAAGCCCTCTCTGCTCTGCGTGCGGGGAGGGCTAGAATGCTCGACGACTTACTGACTTCCCTTTTGCCGAGCATCTTCATGCGCCGTCTTCTGTTGACTCTCCTATTGCTGGGCTCAGGCCTGGCCCATGCCGGCGAACTGCCGGAAACCGACTGGCTCGAACTGATGCCCAAGTCGGACCAGAAGGCCCTTGAGGCCATGCCTGAAATCGACCACAACTCGCCCGAAGCCAACGGCACCTTTACCGACAAGGGTGGCCTGAAGCAGAGCAAGGGCTTGCCGGCGGTGATGTATTCGACCAAAACCGTGGCGTCGATGAACGACAAGAATATCCGTATCGGTGGTTATCCCGTGCCGTTGGAAACTGATGGCAAGGGTCGCAGCACGCTATTCTTCCTGGTGCCTTACCCAGGTGCCTGCATCCACGTGCCACCGCCGCCGCCTAACCAGTTGGTACTGGTGCGTTATCCGAAGGGGTTGAAGCTGGACGATATCTACACACCGCTGTGGGTCACCGGCACGCTGAAGATCGAGAAGGTCAACAATGACCTGGCCGATGCGGCCTATGCGCTGGATGCGGAGAAAGTGCGGGTGGTCAAAGAGTCGGATCTGTAACGCGCCAGCTGGCTTGGCACTGATCAAATGTGGGAGCGAGCTTGCTCGCGATGGCGGTGTAACAGTCAACATAGATGTTGGATGTTATGGCCTCATCGCGAGCAAGCTCGCTCCCACATTTGTTTATGGCGTTGCTTAAAGCGGTTTGCTGGCGATGCTGACGCCCAGCGTATGACTCGCCCCCGGCGCCAGGGTCACGATGTCATCCATCACGTTGGCCGTTTCGATGCACAGCATGCGCTGCCAGCCATCGTCGGCCATGTCACTGAACTGCGCCGCGCGCGCAATCCACGGGTTCCAGATCACCGCCGAGCGCGAGCCGCTGCTGGTCAGTTCGATCCGCCGTTCCCAGGCCGGATCGACGATGCTCAATGGCGCCGGTGTATTCAGGTAAATCCGGTCGGTTTCCCCGGCAAAACGCAGATCGCCGGTCTGAGTGACGGTTTTCCAGTTATCCAGGGTTTCGATGTAGCTCAGCCCGTCCAGGCCTTCGACATGCACGTTACGTACATCGCTGACCGCGAAGTAGCTGTGCAGCGCCTGGCTGATGCTCACGCTGTCGGCACCGCGATTATTGCTGGTCAGGTTGATGTGCAGTTGCTCATCAAGACGAATGCTCAGCGTCAAATCGACCTGATGCGGCCAGCCGGGCAGGCCGCCTTCCGGTAGCGGCAGGACAAATTCGACCTTCAGGCTTTCGCCTTCGGCTTCAATCGCGCCCAGCTCCCAGTCCATCGCCCGCACCAGCCCATGGGCGGTAGCGGGTTGATCGCTGACGCGCATCGCCTGAACGCTCGGCGGGTTGCGGTCGAGATTGCCAAACCATGGCCAGCACACGGGAACACCTGCACGGATGCTCTTGCCGGTTTTGAACACCGCCTCATCGTTGAGCCAGATCAGCGGCGGTTGCCCGGCCAGTTGATAACTGAGGATGTGCGCGCCTTGCTGGGCCACCAGCAGTTCGGCCTGACCGTGGCGGATGCGCCAGCAGTTCAGTTCATCCAGTTTCACGGCTTCAACGTTGGGAGTAGGCATGTTGCACATCTCGCTCAGGATCAATGACAGCAATGGACCGCAAAACGGCTGCCGGGTTTAACGAGCTCTAGGCGGAACCGAGCGGGTGCGGCCGCTGCCATCGATGGCGACGAACACGAACACCGCTTCAGTGACTTTACGCCATTCGCTGGACAGTGGATCGTCGCTCCAGACCTCGACCATCATCTTGATCGAGCTACGACCGATTTCCGTTGCCTGGGTATAGAAGGACAGCTGCGCGCCGACCGCGACCGGCACCAGGAACGCCATGCGATCGATCGCCACGGTGGCTACGCGCCCGCCCGCGACTTTGCTGGCCATCGCCGTGCCGGCCAAGTCCATCTGAGACACCAGCCAGCCGCCGAAAATATCGCCAAAGCCGTTGGTTTCGCGGGGAAGCGCGGTGATTTGCAGGGCCAGATCGCCTTGCGGAATAGGATCTTCTTGTTCGAGCTCTATCATGCCGGGGGTGCCTCTGACCCGTGACTCTCTTTGGTACTTCAGGTGAATAGCCGTCTTGAGAAAAACGATTCAGCCCGAACATACTACGTTCGTCGCGTTTTCCATAAGGCGCGCTAAAGGGAAACTCTGCGAAATCGACTGGTAGAGCCAGCGGCGTCTTCGCACAGCAACCCTTTCAGCGTGTTGCAGGTTGCGAGTATATCGAGCGGTAGACCGCGCGACGACCACCCGGTTCTCATTTTGACGGCCAAATACGCGCTTCCATGTGCTTTTTCGAACAATTTGTTATCGTGCCGAACCTGCCCAAGCCCCTGCCAGCGTTGTTGGGGTTGCGGATCTGACTATAAGAGAAGCCCTTGCCATGACCACAGCGCCATCGAGCATAGCGACACCCGCGCAATCTGCACGTCCCTTGACCCGCAACGATTACAAGACGCTGTCGCTGTCTGCCTTGGGCGGTGCGCTGGAGTTTTACGACTTCATCATTTTCGTGTTCTTTGCCACGGTCGTCGGCAAGTTGTTCTTTCCGGCGGACATGCCCGAGTGGTTGCGGCTGATGCAGACCTTCGGCATCTTTGCCGCCGGTTACCTGGCGCGGCCGCTGGGCGGCATCGTCATGGCGCACTTCGGTGACCTGTTGGGGCGCAAGAAAATGTTCACCCTGAGCATTTTCATGATGGCCGTACCGACGCTGATCATGGGCTTGCTGCCGACGTACGCGCAGATCGGCATGTGGGCGCCGATCCTGTTGCTGCTGATGCGCGTGATCCAGGGCGCGGCGATTGGCGGTGAAGTGCCAGGGGCCTGGGTCTTCGTTTCCGAACACGTGCCCCAGCGGCACATCGGCTACGCCTGCGGCACGCTGACGTGCGGCCTGACTGCCGGCATCCTGCTCGGCTCACTGGTCGCCACTGTAATCAACAGCCTCTACACCTCTGAACAAGTAGCTGATTACGCCTGGCGGATCCCGTTCCTGCTCGGTGGTGTGTTTGGCCTGTTCTCGGTCTACCTGCGCCGCTGGCTGCACGAAACCCCGGTGTTCGCCGAGCTGCAACTGCGCAAGGCGCTGGCCGAAGAAGTGCCGCTGCGCGCGGTACTGCGTGACCATCGCGGCGCCATCGCCATCTCGATGTTGCTGACCTGGCTACTGTCGGCCGGGATCATTGTGGTCATTCTGATGACCCCGACCGTGCTGCAAACCATTTATCACTTCTCGGCCACGACCGCGCTGCAAGCCAATAGCGTGGCCATCGTGTGCCTGAGCCTGGGTTGCGTAGCCTCCGGCGCGCTGGCGGATCGCTTCGGTGCTGGCCGGGTGTTCGTGTTTGGCAGCGCGGCGCTGCTGGCGACGTCCTGGACCTTCTACCACAGCCTGTTCAATCACCCCGACTGGCTGTTCCCGCTGTACGCGCTGACCGGCCTGTTCGTCGGCACCATCGGCGCGGTGCCGTTCGTGATGGTCAAGGCGTTCCCGGCGGTGGTGCGCTTCAGCGGCCTGTCGTTCTCCTACAACCTGGCTTACGCGATCTTCGGCGGCCTGACCCCGATGGTCGTCACCCTGCTGCTCAAGGAAAGCCCGATGGGGCCTGCCTACTATGTGGCAATCATCTGCAGTATCGGGATTCTGGTGGGTGGTTATCTCTGGAAAAACAACCGCTAAGCCGACCCCTTGCATTGACTGCACCGGCCTCATCGCGAGCAAGCTCGCTCCCACAGGGGATCTGCGGTAAACACAGAACCAATGTGGGAGCGAGCTTGCTCGCGATGAATGATGACGCGGTACTCCTTCAAAACGCCAAATGCTGGCCTTTCATCTAATTGTCATATTCGAGTCATAGAGTGTTCATACGGCCTGCCGATACTTGGCCCCGACTTAACACACCCTATTTGCTAGGAGTAAGGCATGAAACTGAAGCGTTTGATGGTGGCAATGACTTTTGTCGCTGCTGGCGTTGCAACCGCCAATGCGGTAGCCGCTGGTGTTGACCCGGCTATTAAGCCTTATGTAAAGGCCACCGGTGTGTCGGGCAACCTGTCCAGCGTCGGTTCCGATACCCTGGCCAACCTCATGACCTTGTGGGCTGAGAACTACAAAAAAGAATACCCGAACGTAAATATCCAGATTCAGGCCGCTGGCTCCGCCACTGCGCCACCTGCGTTGACTGAAGGCACCTCTAACCTGGGCCCGATGAGCCGCAAGATGAAGGACACCGAACTGGCTGCCTTCGAGCAGAAGTACGGCTACAAGCCAACCGCCATCCCGGTTGCCGTGGATGCCTTGGCCGTGTTCGTGCACAAGGACAACCCGATCCAGCACCTGACCATGGAACAAGTCGACGCGATCTTCTCCTCGACTCGTCTGTGCGGCGCTAAAGAAGAAGTCAAAACCTGGGCCGACCTGGGCGTGAAAGGCGACCTGGCCAACAAGCCGGTTCAGCTGTTCGGCCGTAACTCGGTATCCGGCACTTATGGCTACTTCAAAGAAGAAGCCCTGTGCAAAGGCGACTACAAGCCAAACGTCAACGAACAACCAGGCTCGGCTTCGGTCGTGCAATCGATCAGCTCGTCGCTGAACGGTATCGGTTACTCGGGCATCGGCTACAAGACCGCCAGCGTGAAAACTGTTGCCCTGTCGAAGAAAGGCAGCACCGAGTTCATCGAAGACAGCGAAGAAAACGCCCTGAACGGCAAATACCCGCTGTCGCGTTTCCTCTACGTTTACGTCAACAAAGCCCCGAACAAGCCTCTGGCCCCGCTGGAAGCCGAGTTCGTGAAACTGGTTCTGTCCAAACAGGGCCAGGAAGTTGTAGTGAAAGACGGCTACATCCCACTGCCAGCCAAAGTTGCCGCCAAGGCACTGGCTGACCTGGGTCTGGCGGAAGGCGGCGCTGAAGTCGCAAAAAAGTAAAACCCTGAGCCAGGGCTGAAGTCCTGACTCGGTAGGAGCCGGTTCGGCGGTGAATGGCCTCACCGCGGTGAGCCAGTCGACCAGGTCGATTGCACTGCCGGCGAGCCGGCTCCTACACCCCCAAATTTCTGTCCGCTGCCAGTTCACACGGGCGGCGGATTTGTTGCGTCACTGCATTGTCATCTTTCTGTCATACAGGATCGCTAGGGTGTGCGCATGAATGATCTGGCCAATTCCAACATGACTACCAATCCCCCCAAGCGCATTGACTTCAATACGCCTGAGCTGCAACGCAAGCGCCGTATGCGCGCGCTCAAAGATCGCCTGACCCGCTGGTATGTCCTTGTCGGCGGCCTCGCCGTGCTCGGCGCGATCACGCTGATCTTCTTCTTCCTTGGCTACGTCGTTGCGCCACTGTTTCAGGGCGCCAGCCTGACCGCCAAAGACGCGATTACTCCGGCCTGGATGCAAGACGCCGGCAAACCGCTGATGATCTCCCTCGAAGAACAGAACCAGGTCGCCATGCGGGTTTCCGACAAGGGCCAGGCGCTGTTTTTCGACATCGACAGTGGTGCCGAGCTGCGCCGCGTCGACCTGCCGATCCCGGCCGGCACCAGCGTAACCGCCATTGGTAAAGACCAGCCCGGCCATCCGCTGGTAGCGGTGGGCTTGTCCAACGGTCAGGTGCTGGTGTTCCGTCACACCTATAAAGTCAGTTACCCGGAAGGCAAGAAAACTATCTCGCCGGCCATCGAATTCCCGTACGGCGAAACGCCGATCGCACTGAACGAGCAGGGCGGTGCCCTGGAGCACGTTAGCCTCAATGCGACCGACTCGACCCTGCTGCTCGCTGGCTCTACCGGTTCGCAATTGCACGTGCTGTCGCTGAGCAGCGAAGAAAACATGATGACCGGTGAGGTCACCAACGAGCAGAAGCGCATTGAACTGCCGCAAATGACCGAGCCGGTGAAGAACATCTTCGTCGACCCGCGTCAGCAGTGGCTGTACGTGGTCAACGGTCGCGCCCAGGCCGACGTCTTCAGCCTGAGCGACAAGAGCCTCAACGGTCGCTACAAACTGCTGGATGACGGCGAAGCGCAAGTGACCGCCAGTACTCAACTGGTGGGCGGCATCTCGCTGATCATCGGCGACTCCAAGGGTGGTCTGGCCCAGTGGTTCATGGCTCGCGATACCGATGGCGAGCAACGACTGAAACAGATCCGCACCTTCCAGATGGGCACCACGCCGATCGTTGAAATCACCGCCGAAGAACGTCGCAAAGGCTTCGTCGCCCTCGACACTGCCGGCAAGCTCGGCGTGTTTCACAGCACCGCTCACCGCACCTTGTTGGTGGACCAGGTGGTTGATGGCACGGGCCTCTTCGGTCTGTCGCCGCGTGCCAACCGCATCATCGTGGAGCAGGGCGGCAAGCTGCAACCGCTGCTGCTCGACAACCCGCATCCGGAAGTCTCGTGGAGCGCGTTGTGGAGCAAGGTCTGGTACGAAAACTACGACGAGCCTAAATACGTCTGGCAATCGACCGCGGCCAACACCGACTTCGAACCCAAGATGAGCCTTTCGCCACTGACCTTCGGTACGTTGAAAGCGGCGTTCTACGCGATGCTGCTGGCGGCGCCGCTGGCTGTTGCGGCCGCGATCTACACCGCATACTTCATGGCTCCGGGCATGCGCCGCAAGGTCAAGCCGGTCATCGAATTGATGGAAGCGATGCCGACGGTGATTCTCGGTTTCTTCGCCGGTCTGTTCCTCGCGCCGTATGTCGAAGGCCACTTGCCGGGGATCTTCAGCCTGCTGCTGTTGATGCCGGTCGGCATCCTGGTGGCCGGTTTCACCTTCAGCCGCCTGCCTGAGTCGCTGCGCCTGAAAGTGCCGGACGGCTGGGAAAGCGCGATTCTGATCCCGGTGATCATTTTCGTCTGCTGGCTTTCGCTGTACATGAGCCCGTACATGGAGACCTGGTTCTTCGGCGGCGACATGCGCATGTGGATCTCCCACGACCTGGGCATCACTTACGATCAGCGCAACGCACTGGTGGTCGGTCTGGCCATGGGCTTTGCGGTAATCCCGAACATCTATTCGATCGCTGAAGACGCCGTGTTCAGCGTGCCGCGCGGCCTGACGCTGGGCTCCCTGGCCCTCGGCGCTACGCCATGGCAGACAATGACTCGCGTGGTGATCCTCACCGCCAGCCCGGGCATTTTCTCCGCACTGATGATCGGCATGGGCCGTGCGGTCGGTGAAACCATGATCGTGTTGATGGCCACCGGTAACACCCCGGTCATGGAAATGAACCTGTTCGAAGGCCTGCGCACTCTGGCCGCCAACGTCGCGGTGGAAATGCCCGAGTCGGAAGTCGGCGGCAGCCACTACCGCGTGCTGTTCCTCTCGGCGCTGGTGTTGCTGTTGTTCACCTTCATCATGAACACCCTCGCGGAGCTGATCCGTCAGCGTCTGCGCAAGAAATACTCGTCGCTTTAAGAAAGGTAGAAGTCTGTGAAACAGAACTCCCTGAAAGGATGGTTCAAGAGCGGCGCCCCCGGCGTCTGGATCAGCGGTGGCGCGGTGTCCATCGCGGTCATCATGACCATTGGTTTGCTGGCGGTGATTGCCGTGCGCGGTCTGGGCCACTTCTGGCCGGCAGACCTGATGCACGCCAGTTACGACGTGCCAGGCCAGGCCAACCATATCGTCATCGGCGAAGTGGTGCAGAAGGAAGAAGTGCCGCGTGAGCGTCTGAAAAGCGCTGGTTTGCCAGTGCCGGATCAGGGCCCGGAGTTCATGACCCGCGAGCTGATCAAGGTCGGCAACCGTGACATCAACGGCAATGACTTCACCTGGATTGTCGGCGAGTGGCTGACCAACCAGAGCAATCCACCCGAGTTGATGACCATCGAGCGTCGCGAGTGGGGTAACTTTTACGGCTACCTGCTCAACGTCAAACAGGACGGCAAGGTCATCGCTGAAGGCGAAGCAGCCTGGCCGGAGTTGCAAGCGCGGGTGGATCGCGTCAACCAGCTCGCGGCACAACTCAAGAGCCTCGAAAAAACCGACATTGGCGCGATCAACTCAGGCCTTGAGCGTATTCGCCTGCACGGCCGCAAGCTGGAACTGGAGGGCAAACTCGACGCCGCCGCGCAAGCTGATATGGAGTCCGAGCGCGCCGAGCTGAACGCCCGCTATCAAGACGTCGAAGCGCGCCTGAGCGACCTGCACACGCAGTTCAACCGCGACAGCCTGACCGCTCGCGATGCCAATGGTAAGGAAGTCGAAATCGGCATCGGCAAAGTGGTTCATGCCTACCAGCCGAACGCCATGAGCTACCTGACCAAACTGGGTTTCTACTTCAAAAAGGTCTGGGAATTCCTCAGCGACGACCCGCGTGAAGCCAACACCGAAGGCGGGATCTTCCCGGCGATCTTCGGCACCGTGATGATGACCCTGATCATGGCGATGATCGTTACCCCGTTCGGCGTACTGGCGGCGGTCTACCTGCGTGAATATGCACGCCAGGGGCCGATGACCCGTTTGATCCGCATTGCGGTGAACAACCTGGCGGGCGTTCCGGCGATTGTTTATGGCGTGTTCGGCCTGGGCTTCTTCGTTTACGTGCTCGGCGGCTCGGTTGACCGTTTGTTCTTCCCTGAAGCCTTGCCGGCGCCGACCTTCGGCACCCCGGGCTTGCTCTGGGCCTCGCTGACCCTGGCGCTGCTGGCGGTGCCGGTAGTGATCGTGGCCACTGAAGAAGGTCTGGCGCGGATTCCTCGCACCGTGCGTGAAGGCTCGCTGGCCCTCGGCGCGACCAAGGCTGAAACCTTGTGGAAGATCGTGCTGCCAATGGCCAGCCCGGCGATGATGACCGGGATGATCCTCGCCGTGGCTCGCGCCGCCGGTGAAGTGGCGCCGTTGATGCTGGTGGGTGTGGTGAAACTGGCGCCGTCGCTGCCGGTAGACGGCAATTACCCCTACCTGCACCTTGACCAGAAAATCATGCACCTGGGCTTCCACATTTATGACGTCGGCTTCCAGAGCCCGAACGTCGAAGCCGCGCGGCCGCTGGTCTACGCCACGGCGCTGCTGCTGGTGCTGGTGATCGCCACGCTCAACCTGTCGGCAGTGTGGATTCGTAACCACCTGCGCGAGAAATACAAAGCTTTGGATAGCTGATTTCATGCAGCACTGATTTTTCTGTGGGAGCGAGCCTGCTCGCGATGGCATCACCGCGGTTTCAGACTTAAACCGCGCCGCCTGCATCGCGAGCAGGCTCGCTCCCACAAAAACCGAACCGAATTTGTTAGCACAGGGAGTTTCCCATGCAGCACGAAACACATACCCACGGCATCAACATGTCGGCCCTGGGTCGCGACAAACAGAGCCTGAACCTGGCACAGGAAACCGTGGCCATCGAAGTGCCGAGCCTGAGCCTGTTCTACGGCGACAAACAAGCGCTGTACGACGTCAGCATGAACATTCCCAAGCAGCGCGTGACCGCTTTCATCGGTCCGTCCGGTTGCGGCAAGTCAACGCTGCTGCGCACGTTCAACCGGATGAACGATCTGGTGGACGGCTGCCGTGTCGAAGGCGAGATCAACCTGTACGGCAACAACATCTACCGCAAGGGCGAAGACGTGGCTGAACTGCGTCGTCGCGTCGGCATGGTGTTCCAGAAGCCGAACCCGTTCCCGAAAACCATCTATGAAAACGTGGTCTACGGTCTGCGCATTCAAGGCATCAACAAAAAGCGCGTGCTCGACGAAGCCGTCGAATGGGCGTTGAAGGGCGCGGCACTGTGGGATGAAGTCAAAGACCGTCTGCACGAGTCGGCACTGGGCTTGTCCGGTGGTCAGCAGCAACGTCTGGTGATCGCTCGTACCATCGCGGTGGAGCCGGAAGTGCTGTTGCTCGACGAACCGTGCTCGGCACTCGACCCGATCTCGACGCTGAAAGTCGAAGAACTGATCTACGAACTGAAATCCAAGTTCACCATCGTCATCGTGACCCACAACATGCAACAGGCCGCGCGGGTTTCCGACTACACGGCGTTCATGTACATGGGCAAACTGGTGGAATTCGGCGACACCGACACCCTGTTCACCAATCCGGCGAAGAAGCAGACCGAAGACTACATCACCGGTCGGTATGGCTAGTTGAGGCAGCTGCAAGCCGCAAGCTTCAAGCGGCAAGTGAGAGCGGTTCAGCGTTACGACACAAATAGCTTGCAGCTTGTAGCTTGCAGCTCACAGCTTTTGCGGAGCAAATCATGATTTCGAAGGAAGGTTTAACTCACCACATCTCCCAGCAGTTCAACGCTGAGCTTGAGGAAGTGCGCAGCCACCTGCTGGCCATGGGCGGGCTGGTCGAGAAGCAGGTTAATGACGCGGTCACTGCACTGATCGAAGCGGACTCGGGTCTGGCCCAGCAAGTGCGCGAGATCGACGACCAGATCAACCAGATGGAGCGCAACATCGACGAAGAATGCCTGCGCATTCTGGCCCGTCGTCAGCCGGCCGCGTCCGACTTGCGCTTGATCATCAGCATCTCCAAGTCGGTGATCGACCTGGAACGCATCGGTGACGAAGCGACCAAAATCGCCCGCCGTGCCATCCAGCTGTGCGAAGAAGGCGAGGCCCCGCGTGGCTACGTCGAAGTTCGGCACATCGGCGATCAGGTACGCAACATGGTTCGCGACGCGCTGGACGCTTTCGCTCGCTTCGACGCCGACCTGGCGTTGT
The DNA here is from genome assembly GCF_058799675.1 of Pseudomonas sp. GW822-FHT06B12. Classification (NCBI taxonomy): domain Bacteria; kingdom Pseudomonadati; phylum Pseudomonadota; class Gammaproteobacteria; order Pseudomonadales; family Pseudomonadaceae; genus Pseudomonas; species Pseudomonas sp. GW822-FHT06B12. The sequence continues at coordinate 263,806 of NZ_JBXALR010000004.1, read as the reverse complement.
CGGTGGCCCAATATGACAAGACCATCGACCGCGAATACAAGACCGCGCTACGCGAACTGGCGACCTACATGATGGAAGATCCGCGTTCTATCACGCGGGTCTTGAGCATCATTTGGGTGCTGCGTTCACTGGAGCGGATCGGCGACCACGCACGCAATATTTCCGAACTGGTGATTTACCTGGTGCGCGGTACCGATGTCCGTCACTTGGGCCTCAAGCGCATGAAGGAAGAAGTTGAAGGCACAAGTGCCGAAAGCGCTAATGTTCCGGGCAAAGCTGACGATAAGTAAGATTGCCCAAGTAAAGCGCCCGGCCCTTTGGCCGGGCGTTTTTGTTTGTGGTTTTGCAATTCATAGCACCCGCGAACGAAAAAAGTCCCGGCGTGACTGAAGAGTTTTGGCAAAGTGCCATCAGCAAAGCGTTATGCTTGCCGGGATTTTTTAAAGGGGTGTTTGATGAGTAAGGTCAGTGTGTTGGTGGTCGATGACGCTTCGTTCATTCGTGACCTGGTGAAGAAGTGCCTGCGCAACTACTTCCCGGGCATTCGAATCGAAGACGCGGTCAACGGTAAAAAGGCGCAGGCCATTCTGGCGCGCGAAGCATTCGACCTGGTCCTGTGCGACTGGGAGATGCCGGAAATGTCCGGCCTCGAACTGCTGACCTGGTGCCGCGAGCAGGACAATCTCAAGAGCATGCCGTTCGTCATGGTCACCAGCCGTGGCGATAAAGAGAACGTGGTTCAGGCGATTCAGGCCGGCGTTTCCGGCTACGTCAGCAAACCCTTCACCAACGAGCAGTTGCTGACCAAGGTCAAACAGGCCCTGAACAAGGTCGGCAAACTCGACACCTTGATGAACAGCGCGCCCACCAAGATGAATTCGGCGTTCGGCAACGACTCGCTCAGCGCACTCACGGGCGGCAAGGCTGCTGTCGTCGCCCCTGCGGCGGCCCCGGTCAATCCGTTCGCCAAACCTGCCGCCGCCGCACCTGCCCCGGCAGCAGCACCCTCTCGCGGCCTGCTCAACAGCCCGCCGGTCAAAGCCCCTGCAGCGGCCCCGGCCGGCGGTCGTGGCCAAGGTCAACTGCGTCTGCCCAACGGCACTCAGCAATGTGTGATCAAAGCCTTGAGCATCAAGGAAGCGTTGCTGGTGGTTAAACGCACCGACACCCTGCCACAAGTGCTGGATAGCGCAGTGCTCGACCTGGAGCAGGGTGACAACGCTGAAGTCGCACGCCTGAACGGTTACCTGCACGCTATCGTCGCCTTTGAACCGAAACCCGACAGCGAATGGCTGCAACTGACCTTTCGCTTCGTCGACCAGGACGCACAAAAGCTCGACTACATCTCCCGCCTGATCGCCCGCGGCACGGCGCAGAAGCATTTCGTACCGGGCGCGTAAGTACAGCTTCGCCTGTCAGTACGCCATCGCGAGCAAGCTCGCTCCCACATTTAATTGGCGTCGAACCACATTTATGTGATCGACACACAACCAGTGTGGGAGCGAGCTTGCTCGCGATGGGGTCATCGAACTCTGCGCATCTCTCCCTGAAGCGCTCATTGGTCGTTCCCAACCCCTCGGACATTTCCTTCAAGTTGTAGCGGTGTTCGGTAACTAGTCCGGCCTGCGAGTCAGGGCTAGTCTCACCCTGTCACCAAAAAACGGTGACACGGACGTGCAAGTCCGGCTTGGTACACAATCGTAGATGGCTATTCATCGAGCGTTTTCTTATGCTCGCGAATCGTTATGGCGGCTGTGTGTGGGAGGCCTTCGGGTCTGCCGGTTTCCGAGCCCGGTCTTGCACACCTATGCACAGCTGCCACCTCTTTCGAAGCAAGCGAAACGGTGTTAGCTCCTTAATCTCGGAATTACTCCAATGATCAAGCCAACACCTAATCCACCAGAAGACCCAGCAACTTCCCCCTACGAATCCCTGGATTCGAAAAAACTCCACGAAGCCGCCGAACGCGCCCTCGACCACCACCTGACCCCACCACGCCACAAAATCCACCTGGCCGACGCCCGCAAAGGCCAACTCTTCATCGTCGCCCCAGACGTCGACACCGACAGCCTCCTGGCCAACGCCTCCGAAGACATCGCCTCCATCAAAGCCATCGCCGGCGACCTCGCCTTCGAAATCGAAGGCTCCCGCCGCAACGTCGCCCTCGCCATCTACCGCATGGCCGAAGGCGCCCAACTGCTGATCGACCGCGCCATGGACAACCTCGACCCACCGAACCCAGCGGAATATCGGGTCAAGATGTAGTTGATCGTTCCCACGCTCCGGCGTGGGAACGCCTCCCCGGACGCTCCGCGTCCAGTTCGACGGTGACGCAGAGCGTCACTGGCTGCATTCCCACGCAGAGCATGGGAACGATCGAAAACCGAAATGCGGGATATCGAACTGGCACGCGCCAGATTGCAGGAAATAGGTTGAACACCATGACCGAACGTCAGATTCAAACCGAGCGTTTCACCAGTGTCTGGGATGCGCTGGAAGACACTCCACAACAAGCGGCCAACATGCGCCTGCGTTCCAGGCTGATGCAGGAACTGTGCAAAACCATTCGTGCCTGGGAGTTGCCGCAAAAGGACGCGGCCAAACGCCTGGGCATCACTCAACCCCGGCTCAATGATGTGCTCAACGGCAAGATCGACAAGTTCTCGCTGGATGCCTTGGTGAACTTGTCCGCAGCCGCTCGATTGGGCGTTGATATCTGTTTCGACCCACAGCCGCTCGGGCCACTTCAGATGGTCTGATGCGGTCAGTTGATCGTTTACGAAAGGTTTGGGAACGATCATTTGAAACATCTGCCGACTACACGGGTCCATTCTGGCTGCTAGGCTGTTTTCAGGCCTTCCTCGACAGAACCTTGCCCATGCTCGCGCGATTGCTGTTTTTCTGTGGTCTGTTCATGGCCTCCACTTCGGCTGTGGCCATCACTATTTACAAATCCACCAGCGTGACGGGCGTGGTCTCGTACAGTGACCGCCCATCCCATGGCGCACGGATCTTTGTGTTTCGCGACCGGATGGACGAGCACCTTGAGCGCCAGGTTCATCTGGATATCAAGAAGCAGAAGGACACGCACATCGTGTTTGCGCGTAACGACCTGTATGCGCCGGTAGAGGTCGAGTTGAGTTTTGCAGGACTGATGAATGTCAGGGGCGCGCCTTCGCAGACGATCCGCCGGGTGTTGCCGGCGCGCAGCACTATGCGTCTGGCGTTGCTCACGGCGATTGCGCCTGGCAAGCCGCTGGCCTATACCCCGACGTTCAACTATTCACTGGGCGACCCCTCAGGCACCACGCTGGCCTATCGATATCCGCTGCCGTGGCGTGGCGGGCCGTTTCACCTGACTCAGGGCGCCAATGGTCAATACAGCCACTTTGGGGTCAAGAACCGTTACGCGATGGACATCGCCATGCCGGAAGGCACGCCGATCATTGCGGCGCGTGGCGGGGTGGTGGTGAAGACCGAAAACAGCCAGAGCGGACGTGGCACCGATCCGTCCGGCAACTTCGTGCGGGTGCTGCACGATGACGGGACCATGGGCGTGTACCTGCACCTCAAGCGCGGTTCGGTGTGTGTTCGGGAAGGTCAGCGGGTGGCGGTCGGCAGTGCGCTGGCGTTGTCGGGCAACACCGGCAACAGCAGCGGGCCGCACTTGCACTTCGTGGTGCAGCGCAATAGCGGGCTGGGGCTGGTGTCGATTCCGTATCAGTTCAACCAGCCGGTGGGCAGCTTGCCGAACTTTGCGTTGGGCAAACAATAATGTGTTGTCCGAGCTGGCGCTATCGCGAGCAAGCTCGCTCCCACAGGGGATTTGTGTTTTGCCGGGAAACCGGAGTAACACCGAATCAGTGTGGGAGCGAGCTTGCTCGCGATGGGATCGACGCCGATCAGGTGTCGGGCACTAGTCGAGCATCAACACCTTGGCCAATATGATCTTCGGACCTTTCATCTTTTTGATGATGATCCGCAAACCCTCGACTTCCAGCACTTCTTCCTCTTCCGGCACCCGTTTCAGGGTTTCGTAGATCAGCCCGGCGAGGGTTTCTGCTTCGACGTGGTCCAGATCAATGCCCAGCAGGCGTTCGACCTTGAACAGTGGTGTGTCACCGCGCACCAGCAACTTGCCCGGCTGGTAAGCGAGGATCCCGCGCTCGGCTTTGCGGTGTTCGTCCTGGATGTCGCCGACCAGCACTTCCAGCACATCTTCCATGGTCAGGTAGCCGATGATGTTGCCGTCGGCCTCTTCTACCACGGCGAAGTGCGAACCGCCTTTGCGGAACTGCTCCAGCAACTGCGACAACGGCATATGGCGCGATACGCGCTCCAGCGGGCGGGTCAGCTCGGCCAGGTTGAACGACTCGGGAATGTGGTCCAGTGCGGCCAGTTCCAGCAGCAGGTCCTTGATGTGCAGCAGGCCGACGAACTCCTGGCGTTCGCTGTCGTACACCGGGTAGCGGCTGAACTTGTGACGACGGAACAGCGCGAGGATTTCCTTGAGCGGCGCATTGAACTCCAGCGTCACCAGGTCTTCCCGGGAGTTGGCCCAGTCGACCACTTCCAGCTCGCCCATCTCCACGGCCGAGGCGAGTACGCGCATGCCTTGGTCGCTCGGGTCCTGGCCACGGCTGGAGTGCAGGATCAGTTTCAGTTCTTCACGGCTGTAATGGTGGTCGTGATGCGGGCCGGGTTCGCCTTGGCCGGCGATCCGCAGGATGGTGTTGGCGCTGGCGTTGAGCAGGTAAATGGCCGGGTACATTGCCCAATAGAACAGGTACAGCGGCACTGCGGTCCACAGCGACAGCAGCTCGGGTTTACGGATCGCCCAGGATTTGGGGGCCAGTTCGCCGACCACAATGTGCAGGTAGGAAATGATGAAGAAGGCGGTAAAGAACGATATGCCTTTGACCACTTCAGCGGACTCTACGCCCACCGCACTGAGCAGTGGCGCCAGCAAGTGCGCGAACGCCGGTTCACCGACCCAACCCAGGCCCAGGGAGGCGAGGGTGATACCCAATTGGCAGGCGGACAGGTAGGCGTCGAGCTTGCTGTGTACGGTGCGCAGGATCTGCCCGCGCCAGCCGTTTTTATGGGCAATGGCCTCGACCTTGGTCGAGCGCAGTTTGACCATGGCAAATTCCGCCGCAACGAAGAAGCCGTTGAGCAAAACCAGGATCAGTGCAAAAAGAATCATGCCGAAATCGGCGAAGAGTGAAGCGAGGGTCAAGCCAGGGGAAGGGTCCATGATGGAGTTTTGCGGGTTCCGTATATTCGAAAGGAAAGGGGATTGCCGAGCCTGAAAGGCAGGCCCAAGTCAGCCAATGTAGCGGCTGACAGGGCGATTGCCTAGAGGGTAGTGGCCTGTGTGGCCAGTTATGTTAGTCAACTTCGGCGCCAGCAGCCCATATCCTGCGTTGCTGTTCCTCGCCATAGCGGGCTATGACTCGTCACAGCGCCTTGGCTCTGGACCGCTGGCATCCGAATTTGAGCTAACGAACTAGCCGTACAGGCCACGACACGTGCGTTAGTCGGTCAGCGAGTTGACCCGCGATTTTGTGACCTGTGCCGGCACGAAATGGCAGGTGAACGTGCTGCCGTGACCCAGCACGCTGCTGATCTCCATTCGCGCGCGATGTCGTAACAAAACGTGTTTGACGATGGCCAGGCCCAGTCCGGTGCCGCCGGTATTGGAGTTGCGGCTGGAATCGACGCGGTAGAAACGTTCGGTCAGGCGCGGCAGGTGTTTGTTGTCGATGCCGATCCCCGAGTCCTGCACGCTGAGGTGTGCGCCTTGCTCGTCACCCCACCAGCGGATGCGGATATTACCGCCGTCCGGGGTGTATTTGACCGCGTTGAACACCAGGTTCGAGAACGCGCTGCGAAGTTCCGCTTCACTGCCCTTGAGCATAATCGACGAATCGGCTTCCAGGGTGATGTGCTGATTACGCTGCCCGGACAGTGCCTGGGCATCGCTCTTGATCGATTGCAGCAGACTGTCGATCGGCACCGGTTGGTTGTCCGACGGGTAATCGGTGGCTTCGAGCTTGGCCAATAGCAGCAAGTCATTGAGCAACGTCTGCATGCGCCCGCCTTGCTGCTGCATTTGCTGCAACGCACGGCTCCAGCGCGGATTCACTTCTTCGACGTTGTCGAGCAGGGTTTCCAGGTAGCCGCAGATCACCGTCAATGGCGTGCGCAGTTCGTGGGAGACGTTGGCGATGAAGTCTTTGCGCATTTGCTCGAGCTGATGAATGCGGGTGACATCGCGCACCAGCATCAGGTGTTCATTGTTGCCGTAACGGGTGATGTACAGCTGAATCCGCATCCGGTCGTTGGTGGGCGAAGGGATTTCCAGCGGTTCGGCGTAGCTGTCCTGCTCGAAGTATTCCTTGAAGCGCGGATGACGCACCAGATTGGTTACCGGCTGACCGCTGTCCTGCGGGGTCTTGAGGCCCAGCAGCGTTTCGGCGGCGCGGTTCCACCATTCCAGGTTGCCGTCACTGTCGAGCATGATCACTGCGTCTTTCAGCGCTGCGGTGGACTCCTGAACCCGGTCGATCACCGCTTGCAGGCGTCCGCGCACGCGCTGATCGCGCCGTTGCAGGTGGTAGATGCTGTCGAACACTTCACCCCACAGGCCATAGCCGTCGGGTGGTGCTTCGTCGGGTTTTTGCAGGCGTAGCCACTCGTGCAGACGCAGCAGTTGTTTGAGGGTCCAGGCCAGGTAAATCCCCAGGCCTGCGGCCAGGCTCCAGCCGTATGCGCCTGTGATCAGGCCGATCACCAGACAGCCGGTGACCAGCAACAGCATGTGGCGGATCAGAGTGCCATGCCAGTTTTGGTTCACTTGGGGTCCTAAAGGCAGCTTCAAGTTTCAAGCTGCAAGCTGCAAGTTAGAGCGGCTGCTTGCCGCTTGTAGCTTAAGGCTTGCAGCTGCTTTTATGCTTTCGTGGAAAAGCGATAACCAGTGCCACGCACGGTTTGTACCAGATTCTCATAGGCATCGCCGAGGGCTTTACGCAAACGACGGATATGCACGTCGACGGTGCGCTCTTCGACATACACATTGCCGCCCCAGACCTGATCGAGCAATTGCCCGCGGGTGTAGGCGCGTTCCTGGTGAGTCATGAAAAACTGCAGCAAGCGGTATTCGGTCGGGCCCATCTCGGCGGGTTTGCCGTCGATGGTCACACGATGGCTGATCGGGTCCAGCAGCAGGCCGCCGACTTCGATCGGCGCCTCGCCGTCGGTAGGGCCGGCGCGACGCAGCACGGCTTTCAGGCGCGCAACCAGCTCACGTGGGGAAAACGGCTTGGTGATGTAGTCATCGGCGCCAACTTCCAGGCCCTGGATCTTGTTGTCCTCTTCGCCTTTGGCGGTGAGCATGATGATCGGGATGTCCCCGGTCAGTTCATCGCGCTTGAGACGCCGGGCCAACTCGATGCCTGACGTGCCGGGCAGCATCCAGTCGAGCAGGATCAGGTCGGGTTTACGGTCGACAATAATGGCGTGGGCCTGCTGGGAGTTTTCCGCCTCCAGGCAGTCATAGCCGGCCATTTCCAACGCAACGGCGATCATTTCGCGAATGGGCGCTTCGTCGTCGACGATCAGAATACTCCTGCCAACCATGCCTTAATCCTCTTGTCATTTAACTGTCTTGCGCCGCATTAGATAACGGAATTATTGCAGTCGTGTGACAGTATTTTAGTCGTGCGGCGGGCGGTGCAATCCTGAACTAAGCTCAAAGTTCGAATCCTGACAACCACAAAGGAAGGTTTCCATGACTCACTACGCTCAATCGTTCAAAGCTCTGGTGTTGGCCGCTGCCCTGGCATTACCGACACTCGCGCTCGCTGCCGAGCCGGCAATGATGAAGAACGGCATGATGGTCGATCAAAAGGGCATGACGTTGTACACGTTCGACAAGGACACGGGCGGTAAGTCGATGTGTAACGCTGATTGCGCCAAGATCTGGCTGCCGATGATGGCCCCGGCAGGCGCCAAGGCCGAAGGTGAATGGACGGTCATCAAGCGTGATGACGGCATGATGCAATGGGCTTACGACGGCAAGCCGCTGTACACCTACAAAATGGACATGAAGCCCGGTGAAGCGAAAGGTGAAGGTTTCAAAAATATGTGGCACATGGCGAAGCATTGATCCATACAACGTGATCTGAACCGCTAAAAGATCGCAGCCTCCGGCAGCTCCTACGCGCGTACCTCCGTAGGAGCTGCCGGAGGCTGTGATCTTTTCAAACAATCAGCGCAACGCGTAATCCAGCACAATTCCGATGAAAATCGCCAACCCCGCCCAGTGGTTATGCAGGAAGGCCTGGAAACACTTCAGTCGGTCCTTGTCTCGGGTGTACCAGAATTCCCAGGCAAAGCACGCGGCCGCAGCCAGCAACCCCAAGTGAAACCAGCCGCCCAGCTCGAATTTTGATCCCGCCAGCAGCAAGCACGCCAAGGCCAGCCCTTGCAGCGTGAGAATAATCACCCGATCGGCATCGCCAAACAGAATCGCCGTGGATTTCACGCCGATCTTCAAGTCGTCGTCGCGGTCGGTCATGGCGTAATAGGTGTCATAACCCACGGTCCACAGCAGGTTGGCGATCCACAGCAACCAGGCAATGGCCGGCAGCTCACCGGTTTCGGCGGTGAACGCCATCGGCATGCCCCAGGAGAACGCCGCGCCCAGCACCACTTGCGGGTAATAGGTGTAGCGCTTCATGAACGGGTAAGTAGCGGCCAGCGCCAAACCGCCGAACGACAGCCAGACCGTGGCCGCGTTAGTGCACAGCACCAACAGGAAACTCACGCCCATCAGCAACCCGAAGAACACCAGCGCTTCTTTGGAACTGATCTTGCCGCTGACCAGTGGCCGTTGTTCGGTACGTTTCACGTAGCCGTCGACCTTGCGATCAGCCCAGTCATTGATCACGCAGCCTCCGGCGCGGGTCAGCACCACACCCAGGACGAAAATCACGATATTGGCCAGTGACGGCGAACCTTTGCCGGCAATCCACAGCGCCCACAAGGTCGGCCACAGCAGCAGGTAAATGCCGATGGGTTTGTCCATGCGGGTCAGTTGAATGAAGTCCCAGGCACGTGGGTTCAGGCGATTCAACGATTTGAGCAGACTCTGGTACATCAGCAGTTCTCCGCATTCGCGCAAACAGCACGCCACAGCGTCGGCAAGAATATTTCCGCGACCAGTACGCTTAAGCTCCCCCGGTCGAAACGCGAACGACGGCCCCACAATTGCGGTGCCCGGGATTCGCTCGGCAACCACTCGACGGGATAGTGACAAACCTCGATGGCGCGGCGCTGGAACGCCTGATCGCAAAACAGCAACTCGCCCAGGGAGCGGCTGCCCAACTCATCCATATTCAACCCGCCGTCCTGCAACGAGCTGCGCGCCGCGACGCTGCGGGCAAACACCCAGGCCTCGCCATGACCACGCAAATACACCTCACGAACCCAGCCTTCACTGCCTTCGGGCAATTCCAGTGCGGCGCATTCGTCTGCACGCAAAGGCTGCCAGCCTTCGAACAGCGGCGTCACGCTGAAGCCGTCATCCGACAAACGGGTCAGGCGACGGGTGAGCGAGCCCTCATCGAATAGCCAGTCGAGGGTTTGCGCGTCAGGTAGCGGGGTCAGCTGGCTTTGTGGCAGCCAGAGCAGAGCAGGGGCGAGGGGTTTTGAGTGCGGCACAGTGAGTCAGTATTGGCAGCAAATGAGGCGGCGAGCTTACCATGTTGGTCGGTGATATTGACTGATCAGACCGGGTAATGGCCGCGAACAGGCTTGCATCTGCTGCGCCCGATCAGTACAAAACGCCTTGAGCCGGACGGCAGACCTTTATCAGGCGACCGTTCGCGCCAGCAAAAGCCTGAGAACCTGAGGAAACAAGTAATGAAAAAGTGGCAATGCGTGGTCTGTGGGCTGATCTACAACGAAGCCGAAGGCTGGCCGGATGACGGCATCGCCGCCGGTACCTTGTGGCAGGACGTGCCAGAAGACTGGCTGTGTCCGGACTGTGGCGTCGGCAAAATGGATTTCGAGATGATCGAAATCGCTGCCTGATCACAGCTTTTTATGAATTGAAGAGGAGTAAGGAATGAACGCACCTGTCGTGATCGTCGGCACTGGGCTGGCTGGCTACAACCTGGCCCGGGAGTTTCGCAAACTCGATGGCGAAACACCGCTGCTGCTGATTACCGCAGATGACGGACGCTCTTACTCCAAGCCGATGCTCTCCACTGGTTTCGGCAAGAACAAGGACGCCGATGGCCTGAGCATGGCCGAGCCCGGCGCCATGGCCGAACAACTGAAAGCTGAAGTGCGCACCCACACGCGCATCAGCGGCATCGACCCTGGCCACAAACGCCTGTGGATCGGCGAAGAAGCCGTGGCCTATCGCGACCTGATCCTCGCCTGGGGCGCGGAAACCGTACGCGTGCCGGTGCAGGGCGATGCGCCCGAGGCGATCTTCCCGATCAACGACCTCGAAGACTATGCGCGCTTTCGTGCAGCGGCGGCCGGTAAGCGTCGGGTGCTGCTACTCGGCGCCGGCCTGATTGGCTGCGAGTTCGCCAACGACCTGATCCTCGGTGGTTATGAAGTGCAGCTGGTCGCGCCATGCGAACAAGTCATGCCGACGCTGCTTCACCCGGCAGCGGCTGCTGCGGTGCAGGCCGGGCTGGAAAGCCTGGGTGCGCAGTTCCACCTCGGGCCGGTACTCAACAGTTTGCAGCGCACCGATGACGGGCTCGAAGGGCATTTGTCCGATGGCCAGGTGATCCCCTGCGACGTCGTGGTATCTGCCATTGGCCTGCGCCCGCGCATCGATCTGGCGGCCGCTGCCGGTTTGCAGATCAATCGCGGTGTGGTCGTAGACCGCCACCTCAAGACCTCCCACGCCAATATCTACGCCTTGGGCGACTGCGCCGAGGTCGATGGGCTGAATTTGCTGTACGTGATGCCCCTGATGAGCTGTGCGCGTGCGCTGGCTCAGACCCTGGCCGGCAACCCGACTGCGGTCAGCTACGGCGCGATGCCGATCACCGTGAAAACACCGGTCTGCCCATTGGTGGTGTCCCCGCCACCACGGGGTTTTGAAGGTATCTGGACCGTCGAAGGGCAGGGTGCGGACATCAAGGCGCTGTGCCGTGATGCCAGCGGAAAACTGCTGGGTTACGCGCTTACCGGGGCGGCGGTGATGGAGAAACTGGCTCTAAACAAGGAGCTTCCGGCGCTTCTGGCGTAAATACCGGTCGTTCTGTCGGAATCACCCCGCTTTTGCCCCTACAAAGGTCGCCCCGAGACTGGCGCCGCAACTAACCGCGTGCCATCCTCACTCCCGTCTGCCGCAGAGTAGAGCCTGCGGCGCCTTGGGCGCTGTTCCGGAAGAACAGCACGGACATAACAACAAAAAACCGTCAAAGAGGCTTCACTCATGCGTAAACCAGAACTCGCCGCAGCAATCGCTGAAAAGGCTGACCTCACCAAAGAACAGGCTAACCGCGTTCTCAACGCCGTCCTCGAAGAAATCACCGGCGCTCTGCACCGTAAAGACAGCGTCACCCTGGTGGGCTTCGGTACTTTCCTGCAGCGTCATCGTGGCGCTCGCACCGGCAAGAACCCGCAAACCGGTGAGCCAGTGAAAATCAAGGCCAGCAACACCGTTGCCTTCAAGCCGGGCAAGTCGCTCAAAGACAGCGTTAATCCGTAATTAGCGGTACCGTCTCGAAGGGAGGCGGGGCGGTAAAAAAATGGGCACGCCGACTGGGTCGGGTGCCCATTTTTTGTGAACGCTGGTTGGCGCATTTAAACGAATGCCTTCCACTGGTAGATCACGCTTGGTTTTTATAGGGGGAGAATGAGTGGTTAACGGTGTAGAAGCCTAGCTGTTCCGGCAGGCCGTTGAGGTCGTTGTGGTAGTAGCGGATTTTTTTGCTCATCGAACTCATTGCCCGAGGCCATGATGGCCATTATCTCGTCTGCCAGTTTAGGGTTTTCATTGGCTAAGTCTTTCATATGATAGTTCTGCATTTATGGTAGGCGTACTGCTTGATACTTGATCGCTATAAGTGGCGTGAGATTTATAACAGCCTACTCTAAGGTTTCCACTGCAGTCTCTCCTTCAAAGGTTTGGACGGCCGTTCGATAAATGACCGTCCAACTATCCTCTGATGATCTTTTAAGAGTATGTTTTGAGCCAAACACGTATATGGTGTCGCCAAGTGAAATTTTTTCTTTTATATGCTGTGCTGAGGGCGAGACTAAAAATTGATGTAAGAAGACCATGGGTAGGCCCTGATGATACAACCAGGCTGGTTCGCCCACCCATACAGGTTTTTCATTCAAACACAGGAACTCATTTTCTAGACGTTCTGTTAGCCATTTCTTTTTATTTTTTGGGGCGCCTTGCTCGACGTATTCGTTGTAAAGGTTCCTTGCAAAATCTTCTGCACCTTCGGCTTCCATCGACGCGGATTGCTTTTCTGCGATCTCCATCGCAGCGCCCCAGAAAATGTGAAAATCGGTCAACCCGCTCATGTCCTCTCCTGTAAAGCTTGCTTTACCATTGTCCGGTGGTTTTTATAACTTTTACCAAGTCCCATCCTGTATGGCGGTACTTGTCCATTGACTCATGCCCCCAAGGTGTTGCTTTGGTCAGGTTCCAATCCTCGTGAGCGACTTTCGATCCGACGCGTTGGGGAATGTACTGGTGGTTCAGTTCCATCGACACATCTATTCGAGCTGTCTTGCCGACACGCCCGAGCCGTCGGTTCCTTGCACTGTCACGGTAGCGGACCTCGACCCTCATTCTAGGTGCTTTACCGGCCGCCATCCGCGCCAGATTTTTTGCGGAATACTTGCCTGGCGGAGCTTTACTTGCCGCTTTTTTCCAGTGGCCTTTCCTTGCAGTACCCCAACATTTCCATCCCCATGGATCCACCCAGGCAATAGGATTCGGCGCATATAGGTATAGATTGAGATCCCCATCCAACCCAATCGGATCCGGCGTCGTAAACCGCCCCACATCCGGATCATAAAACCTGAAGGTATTGAAATGCAGCCCCGTCTCCCGGTCCAGGTACTGTCCCTGGAATCGCAGGTTCTGCTCTTCAATGTAGTACGGCTCGCGCGCCTCTTCTAACGTGTTGCCCCACACCCGATAAGTCGCCCGCCAGACGTTGTGGCCGTCCGCTTCGGTGAGCTGTTCCGGCAGGCCGTTGAGGTCGTTGTGGTAGTAGCGGATCTTTTGCAGCGGGCCGGTGCCGTCGACGCGGGCCAGGGGTTCGTAGCCTTCGTCTTCGTAGAGGTAGAGGCTGGTCTGCTGATGGCGATGTTCCTGCAACAGGCGCAGGCCGTCCCAGGTGAAGCGGGTTTCGCCGAGTGGGTAGCCGTGGGTGTCGTGCTCGGTTTTTTCAATGCGTCGGCCCAGCGGGTCGTAGGTCATCCTGACCACGCTGCCGTTTTCGTTGCGCACTTCAATCAACCGGCTTTCGGCGTCGTAGGCAAAGCGTTGCAGGCCCCGTTTAGCGCTGCGTTTTTCGATCATCCGGCCAAACGCGTCATAGCGATAACGTTTGTCCTGATAGGTCAGCAGTTTGTTGTGCACCACCAGCCCGGCACCGGGTTGCGGGCCGTCCAGCAGGTTGGCGGCGGCGTCGTAGGCGAAGGTTTCGCGCTGGCCGTGCAGGCTGTCCTGGCTGGCGATGATGCGGCCGGTGGCGTCGTAGTGCAGCAGTTGGCGGTGTTGCGCGGCGGGTTGCTGGTCGAGTTTGCCGATCAGGTTGTCGGCGGGGTCGTACTCGAAGTGCTTTTGCACCGCTGCCGGCATCAGCGAGAGCTGACTGCTGTGACGGCGTTGGCGTGAGCGCAAGCGGCCGCTACGGTCGTACTCGCTGCGAGTGCTGATCTGGCCTTGGGTACGCAGCACTTCGCGGTGCAGGCGGTCGCGTTCGAAGTCGCTGATGACCTGGCCGTCGAGGTTGATCTGGTGCAGGTGGCCGCTGCCGTAGTACAGGCGATTGAGCCAACGCCCGTCGGGCAGTTGGGTCTGGATCAGGTTGCCGAGTTCGTCGTAGTGGTGGTGCAGGTTGCCGGCCGTGCTTTGTTCTGCGAGCAACTGGCCGAGGGCGTCGTAGGCGAAGCTCAGGGCTTGGACGTTGCCGTGGTGGTCGGTGAAGGTGACGGCGGTGAGCTGGTCCAGCGGGTCGTAGCTGTAGTCGGTGCGGCCATCGTCGGTGACTTTGGCGATCAGCCGGCCAACGGCGTCGCGTTCCAGCCGATGAACGATGGGGGCCGGAGGTGCTTCGGGGACGACGGCCAGGCCGTTACCGTAAGGCGCGGTAATCGCCGTGACCGCCGCGACGTTATCCAGCAGATCATAGGTGTAGCGCTTGGCGCTGCCGTCGAGGTCTTGTTGTTCGGTCAGCCGGTCTCCAGCATCCCAGGCGAACCGATAACTTTCGCCGTTCTCATTGGTCAGCGCTTGCAGTCGCCCATAGCTGTCGTACCCGAACTGCACCTGCCGGCCATGGGCGTCGGTGCGCTGGCGTACCTGGCCGCGACGGTTGTGTTGATAGAGCGTGGTGTGCCCGGCCGGGTCGGTGTAGCCGATCAACTGGCCGCTGACGTCGCGCTGATACTGCTCGATGCGCCCGTCCGGTAATTGGCTGCTGAGCAACCGTCCCTGGGCGTCGTAGCTGAACTGGGTGCGTTCACCGAGGGCGTCGGTGATGGTTTGCAGATAGCCCCGGTTGTCGTAGCTGAATCGTGTCGGGTAACCCGAACAATCGATGTGTTCGACCAGTTGGCCGAACGGGTTCCAGCGCAGTTTTTTGCTTTTTTCGGTGGCGTCAATGATCTCGACGACCTGGCCGTGGGTGTCGTAGCGGTAGCGGGTGATGTGGCCCAGCGGATCGGTCTCGGCGATGCAGTTGCCGCGCTGATCGTAGCGATATTGCCAGCTGTTGCCGGCGGCATCAGTTTCCACCAGCGGCAAGGCCCAGTGTTCCAGCCATAGGGTCGAGTCACTGCGGCCCAGCGGGTCGGTTTCACCGATCAGGTTGCCGGCGTCGTCGTAGCTGTATTCGTAGCGCCCGCCCAGCGGGTCGGTGGCGCTGAGCAATTGGCGTTCGTCGTTCCACTCGAACTGCCAGGTCTGGCCGAGGTTGTCGGTGTATTCGGTGATCTGGTGTTGGGTGTTCCAGCGGCGTGTACTGACGCGCTGCGAGCCATCGGTGATGCGCGTGACACCGGCGAGGAGGTCATAGTCGAACCGGTAAGTATCGCCCTCGTCGGTCCAGTGCCGGACCACGCGCCATTCTTTTTCCTCGATATAAGCCCATTCATAGAAGCAGCGCAGCCCCGTGGGCAACTGATGCTCGACCATCCGCCGCCCGGCGTCGTAGGCGAAGCGCCGCTGCACCTGGCCAGTGGCGTCGCGCACCTCGGCCAGATCGCCCACTGCGTCGTAGCCGTAGCTGACGAGCACTTCGCGGCGTTGGTCGGGGTACAGGCGTTCCACCCGAGCCACGCGACCGCCTTCATGAGTCAGCTCGACCTGCACCAGATCGAAAGTATCCCGCAGGCGCGACAATTGTCCGGTTTCGTCATAGTCGAGGTGAACCCGGTTGTCATTACGATCACCCAGCTGATTCAGGCGCAACAAGGACGGATTACCGGGTGTACCGTCGAACAGCCGATACAACCCGTCATCGCTTTCAATCAACAACTGCCCATTAACGTGGCGCCGAACACTGAGCCCTTCACCGGCACTGAACACCGCGCCACCCAAGGGGATCGAACCCATGTCGATGCGTCGGCCCTGTTCATCGGTATAAACCAGCGTTTCCCCGCCCTCCGGGTGAGGCAGGATTTCCACGCACACCTCGTAGGACACGCTCCAGCCTGCGCCGAACAAGCTGTCGCGGCGTTCGTCACGGCTGTTGTAGAAGCGCTGCCAATCGATCGGCAAGATACCGGGCAGCACGAAATCCAGCTCTTCATCGCCCCCCAGCACCTTGGCCCCGGTCGCGGCGTGCACCGGATTCGACGAGCCCATGGCGGCGTTGGCCATGGCGCCCATCGCGCTGCTGACGGCCATCGACGTCGCGCCGCCGATCAGCATGCACGGCAGTTTGCTGAAGAACTTGCCTTTGCCGCCCTTGAGCATCAGTAGCGCGGTGACCGCCAGCCCCACGCCTGGGGTCTTGCCGCTGCGGATCTCGCGCACCACCGCCGAACCGCCGCCGATGGTGACGTTGGGTGAGATCAGCCCGGAACCCACCACCTTGGCGTCGCAGGTGGTGCGGTCGCCGCTGCGCACGGCGGGCTGGCCGTTGATGGTGACTTTGTCCGAGCCCTCGGCCAGAAATTGCGGCGGCATCGGCGGATGCTTCATGCAGGTGACCAGGTCCAGCGGCTTGGGTACGGCGCCGGGCGCCGGGGTGGCGACAGTGGGGCGCCACATCTGGGAGAAGAAGCTCTCGGCCATGTCCAGATAGCTGGGCTCGGCTTCGGGCTCGGGTGCCTCCAGCTCGGTACCGGCCGGCGCGACATGGGACGGGATCGCCCCGGCGGCGCGGGCGGCGGGAATGCTGTTGATCAGGGTGTTGGTGGAACCGGTGAGAATCGTCGCCTGCACCGTGGGCGGAAACAGCGAATTGCTGAAACTCTCGCACAGGTTGCTTAAACCCTTGTCGGCCCCGGTCTTGCTCATGGCAAGGCCGACGATGGTGCCCACCACCGCACCGAGCAGAAAGCAACCGAGGCCGCCGGTGGCGACGGTGATGCCGGTGGCCGCGACCACGGCGGCGGTGGCCAGCGCGGTAATCGCAATGTTGGCCGCCACCTCAAGCACGCCGCCAAGAATGTCGGCCATCATCGAGGTGTGGTCGAGTGCATCGCCCAGCCGGGCGGCCCAGAGTGCGTCAGACATGCGGGGTGCTCATCAGGCCTGAACGTCGAACAACAGCGAATTCTTGATGGTCGCCCAATGCGCGGCTTCGGCATCGCCGAGTTTTTCCGCCTTCACGTAGCTCAGGGCGAGCATTTTGCGGGTGCCGGGCAACACCAGCGCCAATTGGTACTGGAAGACTTTGTCGTTGCCCTTGTTGAACTGGCTGCGCAACTCGATGCCTTCGACTTCCTGGTTGGCACCCAGGCGCACGGCGACACCCGGTTGAAAACGCAAGTCTTGCACTTGTTTTTCCAGGCGTTTGAGCTGGTCGTCGAAGTTGCTTTGCAGGGTTTCGCCGTCGGCCAGCAAGCTGCGGCTGACGATCAGCGAAGTGCCCAGTTCGGCGAACTTGAGGATGTTGATCGTCGCGTCTTGCAGCTCGCCTGCCGGCAGTTGGAACTGGAATTCATTGATGCGATAAGTCATGGCGCCTAAATCTCGTGGTTAACCCTTGGGCTTGGGGAATGCGGCATTGATATTGGCGTCGATGCTGGCCTTGACGCCCTGGCCGTCAGGCGTGGCGCCAGGGCCGCCACCGTTGTTCAGGTGCAGTACGCCGCCGGTGTTGATCTCGGCATCACCGCTGGCATAGAAGCTGATTTGCACGCCGGTCAGATTGATCTGGCCGCTGGCATTGAGCTCCAGGATGCTTTCGCCGCACACCAGCCGCAGGTTCTCGCCAACTTCGATGACGTAGCTCTGGCTAATGCTGTCGGTCTTGCGCTGGCCCACCGACAGAATGTCTTCCTGCTTGACGATGCGCAGACGGTTGTTGCCGATGGTCACCGTCTCGTTATGCCCGATGCTCTTGTTGCGATCGTGGCCCACCGAGTGGCTTTCATCGACCTCGACCACGATGTCCTGGTTGCGCTCGGCATGGATGTACAGCTGCTCGGCGCCTTTTTTGTCTTCCATGCGGATTTCGTTGAAATTGGCCGGTGAGCCGCCCTTGCTCGAACGGCTTTTCATGCCGCTTTGGGTGGCGTTTTCCGGCAAGTCGTAGGGCACGGTCTGTTCGGCGTTATAGACGCGGCCGGTGATGATCGGCCGGTCCGGGTCGCCTTCGAGGAAGCTGACGATGACTTCCTGACCGATCCGCGGGATCTGCATCGAGCCCCAGTTTTTACCGGCCCAGGACTGCGACACGCGAATCCAGCACGAGCTGTTTTCGTTGGACTGATCATGCCGGTCCCAGTAAAAGTGCACCTTCACCCGGCCGAACTGGTCGGTCCAGATTTCCTCGCCTTTGGGGCCTACCACCAACGCGGTCTGCGGGCCTTTGACGATTGGGCGGTGGGTGTTGGGCAGCGGGCGGTAGCTTTGTTGGGCGTCGATGCAGGTCAGGCTGCTTTCGAACTGTGCCGAAGGCGCGCCACCACCGGTTTCCCCACTTTCCTGGGAAATGTAATAGCGTGCGCCAACGATCAGGTATTCGCGGTTCTGGTCCTGGCGGCTGAAGCCGGTGAGGTTGAACAAATGGCCCGAGCCCAGGCCTCGGGCGTTGCCGGCCAGCTCGACCTGTTCGTGCAGGGTCTGCAAGGCTTCGATGCGGGTGCGGGCGTAATGTTCGCCGTCTTCGCTTTGCACATAAGTGCCGGGGTAGTCGTACAGCGGATAATCGCCGGCGGTGTGCGGACGGGGCATGGCCGAGCGCACGTCGATACGCGCGCTGGGGCGCTGGAAATCATAGTCGTTGAGTTCCAGCGAACCCGGCTGGACTTCCTGGGCCAAGTGCCAATCGTGGATGTGATCGCGTTCGCGCTGCTGCTCATTCTTGGGGTAGTAGGGCACCGAGGCGTAGCCGGGCGCACTGGTGTGAGCGCCGTAGGCATCGGCCAACACCAACACATGACGACCCTGTTCATGGCGGAAGAAGTAGTAGATCCCTTCCTGCTCCATCAGGCGGCTGACAAAATCGAAACTGGTTTCGCGATACTGCACGGAGTATTCCCACTCGCGATAGGGCCGGCTCAGGGCGTCTTCGAAATCGGAAAAGCCCAGGTCGCGAAACACCTGCTTGATGATCTGCGGGATGGTCAGGTTCTGGAAAATCCGGCAATCGGAGGTGCGGGTCAGCAGCCAAAGCCAAGGCCGCAGCGTGACCTGGTAGCTGGCGAACTGGCCCTGGTCGACATTCTGGCTGCAGCGGGCAACGATGCCATGGAAATGACGTTCGCCACCGCCGTCCAGTTGCAGGCTCAGGGACATGGGTTTGCCGAGCAACTGGTTGAGGTCGATGGCATTGTCCAGTGAGTGCAGCTGCAACTCATAGTTGAACAGCCGCCCCAGCTCTTCGCCGCCGCCCATGTCTTTGAGCAACAGCACCTCCGGCCCCAGGGGGCTGGTGATTTTTGCCAGGCGTGAGAGTTGCTTGAATAGCATCAGTTATCCCGTAAACGTTATAGAACCGAGCTGCATATCCCTGTCGGAACCGGGTCCAGTGTGGGAGCGGGCTTGCTCGCGAAGGCGGTGTGTCAGCCAATATCAATGTCGCTGACAGATTGCATTCGCGAGCAAGCCCGCTCCCACATTGACCGTGTTTCGGTCAGGTCAGGCGGCGTCGCTGAAGTCGTAGTGCAATTCGTTATCCCGGGCGCTGATCCGCACCCCTGCCAGCGTCTTGCCTTCGAGCATGCGGGTGAGGAACTCGCGGCTCATGTCCGGTAGCAGGCTGTTGGTCAGGATGGTGTCGATCATCCGCCCACCACTTTCAGTTTCGGTGCAACGGGAGACGATCAGGTTGATCACCTCATCGTCGTAATCGAACGCCACTTTGTGGGTGTTCTCCACGCGCTTCTTGATGCGATTGAGTTGCAGGCGGGTAATGGCCTTGAGCATCTCGTCGCTGAGCGGGTAGTACGGAATGGTCACCAGGCGGCCCAGCAAGGCCGGCGGGAAAATCTCCAGCAGCGGTTGGCGCAGGGCCTTGGCGATTTCTTCGGGCTCGGGCACGTTTTGCGGGTCTTTGCAGACCCGGGCAATCAGCTCGGTGCCAGCGTTGGTGGTCAGCAGAATCAAGGTGTTCTTGAAGTCGATCACCCGACCTTCGCCGTCCTCCATCACGCCTTTGTCGAAGACCTGGAAGAAGATCTCATGCACGTCCGGGTGGGCTTTTTCCACCTCGTCCAGCAGCACCACGCTGTAGGGTTTGCGCCGCACGGCTTCGGTCAGCACGCCGCCTTCGCCATAGCCGATGTAGCCCGGTGGCGCGCCCTTGAGGGTGGACACCGTGTGGGCTTCCTGGAATTCGCTCATGTTGATGGTGATGACGTTCTGCTCGCCGCCGTACATGGCTTCGGCCAGGGCCAGGGCGGTTTCGGTCTTGCCCACGCCGGAGGTACCGGCGAGCATGAACACGCCAATCGGTTTGCTCGGGTTGTCGAGGCCGGCGCGGGAGGTCTGGATGCGCTTGGCTATCATCTGCAAGGCGTGGTCCTGGCCGATGATGCGTTTCTTCAGGTGCAGGTCGAGATTCAGCACGGTTTCCAGTTCGTTACGGGCCATGCGGCCCACCGGAATCCCGGTCCAGTCGGCGACCACTGAGGCCACGGCCTGGTAATCCACAGTCGGAAGGATCAACGGGGTTTCGCCTTGCAGGGCGCTGAGACGCTGTTGCAGGTCCACCAGTTTCTCGCGCAGGGCGTGGCTGTCTTCGGTCCCGACATCGTTGTCCACGATACCGACGCTTTCACGCAGGATGGCGCGGGTGGCGAGCAGTTCGTCCACCAAGGTCTTCTCTTCGGCCCAGCGGCTTTCGAGTTCGACCAGGCGTTTGCGCTCGGCGGCCAGCAGGTTTTCGCTGTTGCTCTGGCGGGCGCCGATGACGATGCCGATGGCGTGCTCGCGGGCGATGATCTGCAGCTCGGTTTCCAACGCCTCGATGCGGCGACGGCTGTCGTCCACTTCGGCCGGCACGGCATGCAGGCTGATGGCGACCCGGGCGCAGGCGGTGTCCAGCAGGCTCACGGATTTGTCCGGCAACTGGCGCGCCGGGATGTAGCGGTGAGACAGCTTGACCGACGCTTCCAAGGCTTCGTCGAGGATCTGCACCTGATGGTGTTTTTCCATCGTCGAGGCCACGCCGCGCATCATCAGCAACGCCTTGTCTTCCGACGGCTCGGCCACTTGCACCACCTGGAAGCGACGAGTCAGGGCCGGGTCTTTTTCAATGTGCTTCTTGTACTCGGCCCACGTCGTGGCGGCCACGGTGCGCAGGCTGCCCCGGGCCAAGGCCGGCTTGAGCAGGTTGGCCGCATCCCCGGTACCAGCGGCGCCACCGGCACCGACCAGGGTGTGGGCTTCGTCGATGAACAGGATGATCGGCTTGGGCGAGGCCTGGACCTCTTCGATGACCTGGCGCAGGCGCTGTTCGAATTCACCTTTCATGCTCGCGCCGGCCTGCAACAGGCCGACATCGAGGCTGCGCAGTTCCACGTCTTTGAGCGCCGGCGGCACGTCACCGGCGACGATGCGCAGGGCAAAGCCTTCGACCACGGCGGTTTTACCGACGCCGGCTTCACCGGTCAGAATCGGGTTGTTCTGCCGACGACGCATGAGGATGTCCACCAATTGGCGGATCTCTTCGTCACGGCCGACGATCGGGTCAAGCTTGCCATTGCGGGCCTGCTCGGTGAGGTCGACGGTAAAACGCTTGAGCGCTTCCTGCTTGCCCATGGCGCTGGGGGCCATGGCGCCGCTGGCTTCACCGGGCACGCTGCCGGCGTTGAAACCATCGCTGGCGCTGAGCGCATTTTCCGGCGAGTCGCCGACGTATTCGTCAAAACGCTCGCTCAGGGCCTCGACCTTGATCTTGTCAAACTCTGCCGACAGTCCCAGTAACCCATGGCGCAGGCTCGGCGTCTTGAGGATGCCCAGCACCAGATAACCGGTACGCACCTGGCTTTCGCCGAACATCAGGCTGCCGTAGACCCAGCCACGCTCCACGGCTTCTTCCACATGGGAGGACAAGTCAGTGATCGAAGTCGAGCCCCGTGGCAAACGGTCCAGGGCTTCGGTCAGGTCCCGGGCCAGGCGCGCCGGTTCGATATTGAACTGGCGGATAATGCGGTGCAGGTCCGAGTCCTGCAATTGCAGCAACTGATGAAACCAGTGGGCCAGTTCCACATAAGGGTTGCCACGCAACTTGCAAAACACGGTGGCGGCTTCGATGGCTTTGTAGGCCACGCTGTTGAGTTTGCCGAACAACGCGGCGCGACTGATTTCACCCATGCTCTTGGCTCCTTGAGATCTGTGAGGTGTTGGCTTGCTCGGCGTAATGCCGGGCCAGTATTAAGTCCTTGGCATCTTTTGCGGGCTTGCCCACCCAGGTATTGAACCCCAGGCGGAAGCGGCCATTGAGTTGCAGCGCCGGCACTTCGGGCTGTTTCAGAACCAGGTTCAGATCCCAGTCCAGTTCATGGCCCAGGTATTCGGCCACCCAGGCCACCAGCTCATTGAAGGATGGGCTGCCCGGCAACATGCTCATGTAGTCATCCAGCTTGAGCGGCCCCAGGCGAATGCGGAATTTGTGCTGGCGATCCCAGACGCAGCGGCCCAGGCAAAAATCCACGCCCAATTGATGGGCGCTCACGCCCACGCGGCTGCGCTCCGGCAGCATCAGCCATTGGCCGACGTACTCTTCGATCTCCACCGGCAGGCCGAAGTACTCGCCGATAATTGCCTTCAAACCGTCGGGGTAACGGGTTTGTGCCGACAAATGACCGCTGTAATGCAGCTTTGCAGTGTCGGGTATCAGCCCTTGTTTGAGCAGGCTCGGCATGCCTCGACCGCTCAGTGCTGCCAGACGTGCCGACCAGTAGTCATCGTCCGGGCGATCATGGCTGACTGTCGGCCGGGCTTCGGCCCAGGCCCGGTAAAACAGGCTCAGCAGGCGATGGTGGAACACATCCAGAAAGCGTTTGCTGGTGCTGTCGGCGTTGTTGCGCTGGCGTTCACGCACATATTCGGTGAGGTGCAGCGGCAATGGGCCATTGGGGCCGCCGAGGCCGAAAAAGAACTGCTCCAGACGCGCCGGCGAACCGTCGATGCCCGGCTGTACCGAGGCCAGGGTCGCGGGGGCGAAGGTGCAATCGGCCTGTTGCCCAAGGCGCAAGGGGTCGTCGGCCAGGCGCAACGAATGGCCCAGGCGCGGCAACTCAGGCGATTCGCACTCGATGCGCCGTAATGCCTGGAAGAAGTCGTATTCCCAGGGCTCCTGGTGCATCGCGTCCAGGGTACTCACAGGGTCGGACGGCGTCCGGGTTTGGCTTTCCATCGCATGATCTCGCCGCGTTCGGTGGTACGGATCACCGTCTCGGTAAAACTGTTGATCGACACGTAACGTGCCAGGAAGCGCTCGAACACTGCACCGAGCAAAAAGACGCCAGTGCCACGAAACGCGTTCTCATCGAATTCCAGGGTGATTTCCATACCGCGGCCGAACACGATCGGTCCCGGCATTGGCAAGCGTCGGGTGCAGGCTTTGCTGCTGACTTCGCGCAGGCCTTCGATCTGCAACTGCAAGGCTGCATCATTGTCGTCGCCATACAGGCGCAGCAGCTCGCGCAGGGCGGCGGCGCCCTGGCCTTGCTCGCTGAGGGACAAGTAGTTGAGCGAAAGCTGGCTGATCAACCGCCAGGCCTTGGCGTCGTGGGCATGGCTGGCGCGTGGGCGGCTCGGGCCCGCCACGCAGCGCACTGCTGCTACCGGTGCGCTGTCGGCCAGGGTGAAGTCGGTCTTGCTGTTGCCCACGCTCATGAACAGCGGCAGGTCGCGGTTGGTGCACAGCGCCGTTACGCCCAATTGGCGCAGGTCGTGGCGATAGGGCGCCTGCTGGCTGTCCACCAGACTGACGAAGGTTTCGCTGCCGATGTAAGTCGAACGTGGGCCGTTGCGCCGTTGGCCGCTGGACAGCATGCGGGGTTCGCGCCGCACCGTGTAATACGCCTGATCACGGCCGTAGCGAGACGGATCGCGGACGGCATAGAACGGCAAAAAAGGCTGTTCCGACCCGGTGCCATGGCCGGTGAGGGCGGTCAGGGAATGAATCTCGAAATCCATCGGCCGGGTACGGTCGGCGATCACGTGATGTTCATTCACCCGTTCCGACAAGTGGATGCGATCCAGGCGCTTGGGAAACAAGTTGATTGCCGGGGTGCAGAACGGCAGGAACTGCGCGGCACCGACGCTGCCTTCCAGGCTCGGATCATGACGGTCGAACAGCACGATCAATTCCAGTTCCTGACCCTCGCAGCGTTTGACTGCCCGGCTCAACCCGGTGAAGTCGACAAACAGAAAGCGGCGGGGCAGGGCGAAATATTCCTGCAACAGGCGATAGCCCTGGAAGGCTCGCGAGACCACGGGCAGCGCGGCGTCGGTATCGTCGAATCCCACGGAACGCAGTGCATCCTGCGGCAGGCGTTCTACCCAATCGCCGCCAGGCTGACGGGCGAAGACGGCGCAGGCGTTGCCCAGCAACTGTTCGTAGAGGCGAAAGGGTTGTTCGTCGGCGCCGTTGAGGTACAACGGCAGGTTGTCCAGGGCCAGACTGTTGAACGGCAGTTCGGCACCGGTGCGCAGGGTCAGGCGCAGGCCGGCCTTGGCCTTGGGGGCGCTAGCGGCCAGCCGCCCAAGCACGGCGGACGGGTTGCCGAAGTACTCGGCCTGGCTGACCTGCAATGGCCACAACGTCACCGCATGGGCGGTGCGGTACTCGCAGCAGGTTTGGCTTTCGCGCCCCAGGGCTGCGCGCAGGACTGTGTCCCGGGGCAGCGGGAAGCCGCTGCTCAGCGAGCCTTCATCGGGGTCGGCCTGCAAGTGCACCACGGTCATCGACGGTGTCGGCGCCAGGTAATGGGGGTACGCGATTTCCAGCAGGTTGTGGGTGAAGGTCGGGTATTCGGCATCGAGCTTGAGCTGTACCCGCGCCGTCAGGTAGGCGAACCCTTCCAGTAAGCGCTCGACGTACGGATCGGCGCAGTCCATGCCGGACAACGTCAGCCGACTGGCGATTTTCGGGTACTCCTGGGCGAACTCCGCCGCGCTTTCGCGCACGTGGTGCAGTTCCTGGTTGTACAGCTCCAGCAGGCGCGGGTTCATGAGTGTCTCCGCTGGTCGGCGTTGACCACCCGTACATGACCGGATTCCAGGTCCAGGTCGGTTTGCAGCATCAGGCGCAGCGGCACTGGCTGGGCCCAGAGATCGCCTTCGATCTCGAAACTCAGGGCGTTGTGGTTCATCTCGGCAGATGCCCGGGCCCGCACGCGCAGGGTATGGCGCAGAATGCGCGGTTCGAACGTGGCAATGGCCTGGTGGATCAGCGCTTCAAGCGCCGCGATGTCGACGTTCGACGCACTGTTGCCGGCCAGGGCCGGCAGCCCGAAGTTGACCACCGAAGTACCGGCCGGGGTGTGCAACGTCTCATCGGCGCCGAGCAATGAAGTGGTGTTGAGCAGCCACGCCAGGTCCCGCAGCACCGAGGCTTTGAGTTGGCTCAGGGACAGCACGCGCTTGTCGGCGCTTTCCTTGAGATTGCTCGGGTCGTCGTCGGTCAGCCGATCCAGCAGGGACGGTTGCAGACGATCGCGGGTGGCGATGTCGGTTACCACGAAAACAGGGCCACAAAATTTTTCTGGTCAACAGCCCCGGCCAAGCAACGACCGCCATCACCCACAATTGACGTCTCCAGACGGCCTTCGATTTGTCTAATGGCTTGGTATTGGGAGCGACACTCAGTGCTTGGCGCAGGTTCTGGTTCGAAGTGCTGCACGATAATGATCAATGCGTTGTTAAAGCTTTCAACGCGGGGTAAGCCGTTGCGGTCGACACTTAACTGACAGGGCCATGGAATGTTCAGCGTGAGTAAAGTCTGGTCCGGTTTGCGCAAGGCACAGCGTTGGTCGTGGTTTTCCAAGGTCAGGATTTGACCGGCAAGACTGACCTGGTTGTTTTGCGTGGCGGGTGCGTCGGTTTGTTCGGCGCAGGCGTTCAGACTTAAGAAAAGACAGCCCGACAGCGCCGATAGCACAGTTCGTTTGATCATTTCAGTTCCCAGAACCAGACTTGCTTTGAGCGATGTGCCTGATCGGCGAAGTCGCCTGTGACCCTGCCACGATTCCATAAGTCGATATGGTCGCCGGTACGCGCTTCCTGAGATTGGCCCAGTCGTGCAAAGCAGTCCTTGAAAAAGATGATCCCAGTCTTTTGGTAAAGCGTGCGTCGGTCTTCGGCGCTTCCCGTGAGAATGGTCGGACGGCCTAGATGATGACGCCAAAGCCAGTTGGCCAGCGACTCAGCGCCCCGGGCATGTTCGTGCGCACACTTGGGGTCGCTGTAAGTGGACTTGTTGACCTTGATTGTCTGTTCCGCATTGAGCGTGACGCTCATGCGGATGGCGCACTGATTATCCCAAGGCCCATCACAGGGCGTTGACGTAGTGGGGTAGCTGTTCCACAAATTGACAAACGAAGGCTTGGCCATGACTCAGACACCGGATGGGGAAGGATTGGATTCGAGCAAGCACCAAAATGCCCCCGACGCATAACGACGGGGGCACGTTCGATTACAACTTGACGTTCTGGCGGATGTTCCAGCCGAACTTGATCGGCCCGCCTTCCTTGGTGCCGTCGGCTTTTTGCGGCTGGTAGTCCACCAGCACCTTGGCGAAGTTCAGGGTGACGTTTTCAGTCAGGCGATCATCGCTGCCCGAGCCGCCGGTGCTCAGGGAACTGATCAGAACTTCTTCCAGGTTGATGATCATGTACTCGACCTGGCTTTCGCCACCGGCCTTGCGCACGGTCAGCTTGACCTTGTCGATGTGCTTGCCGCTGGCGCAATGCATCATCAGGTTGGGTGAGGCCTTGTCGACGAACTTGGTCAGCGACAGGTCCTGGACGTTCACCTTGCCGGCACCGCCGCCGCCCCCCAGGTGCATATTGCCCGACTGAGACATGCCCCAGCTCCAGTTCAAGACGTCGATTTCGTCCTTGTGGGCCTTGTCCATGGACTCGCCCTTGATGTCGCCGATCTTGATGAAAATATCAACAGCCATGTTTTCTCCCTGTGTGGTCTCTACCACATTGTGTTTTTGCTGATCGTTCCCACGCTCTGCGTGGTCACGCATCGGGCGGCATTCCCACGCAGAGCGTGGGAACGATCACATCAAGAGCGGTGTTACGCGCCCTTGGCCGAAGGCAGCTTCGATACCAGGCGCAGGGACACAGTCAGACCTTCGAGCTGATAGTGCGGGCGCAGGTAGAACCTGGAGTTGTAGTACCCCGGGTTGCCTTCCACCTCTTCGACAATCACTTCGGCCGCCGCCAATGGGTGCTGGGCCTTGGTGGTTTCGGTGGAGTGCGCTGGGTCGCCGTCGACGTAGTTGAGGATCCAGTCCTGCAACCAACGCTGCATTTCGTCCCGCTCTTTGAAGGAGCCGATCTTGTCGCGCACGATGCACTTCAAGTAATGGGCGAAACGGCAGGTGGCGAACAGGTATGGCAGGCGCGCGGCCAGGTTGGCGTTGGCGGTAGCATCCGGGTCGTCGTACTCGGCCGGCTTTTGCAATGACTGGGCGCCGATGAACGCGGCGAAGTCGGTGTTTTTCTTGTGCAGCAGCGGCATGAAACCGTTCTTCGCCAGTTCCGCTTCACGGCGGTCCGAAATGGCGATTTCAGTCGGGCACTTCATGTCCACGCCACCGTCGTCGGTCGGGAAAGTGTGCGCCGGCAGGTTCTCCACTTCACCACCAGACTCCACGCCACGAATGCGCGAGCACCAGCCAAAGTGTTTGAACGAGCGGTTGATGTTCACCGCCATCGCGTAAGCGGCGTTGGCCCATGTGTACTTGGAGCTGTCGGCGCCGTCGGTGTTTTCTTCGAAGGCGAAGGCTTCCACCGGGTCGGTCTTGGCACCGTACGGCAGGCGTGCCAGGAAGCGCGGCATGGTCAGGCCGATGTAACGCGAGTCTTCCGATTCACGCAGCGAGCGCCAGCCGGCATATTCCGGGGTGGTGAAGATTTTGGTCAGATCGCGCGGGTTCGACAGTTCCTGCCACGAGCCCATGCCCATCACGGTCGGCGATGCGGCGGCAATGAATGGCGCGTGCATGGCGGCGCAGACTTTCGACAGTTCGCCCAGCAATTCGACATCCGGCGGCGACTGGTCGAAGTAGTAATCGCCCACCAGGCAGCCGTAAGGTTCGCCGCCGAACTGGCCGTACTCTTCTTCGTACATCTTTTTGAAGATCGGGCTCTGGTCCCATGCGGTGCCCTTGAATTTCTTCAGGGTCTTGTGCAGGTCGGTCTTGGAGATGTTGAGCACGCGGATCTTCAGCTGCTCGTCGCTCTCGGTGTTGTTGACCAGGTAGTGCAAGCCACGCCAGGCGCTTTCCAGTTGCTGGAACTCCGGGTGATGGATGACCTGGTTGACCTGGGCGGTGAGCTTGGCGTCGATGGCGGCGATGATCGACTCGATCGACTTGATGGCGTCGTTGGACACCAGGTCGGTCTGCGCCAGGGCCTGTTCGGCCAGGGTGCGTACAGCAGCCTCGACGGCTTCGCGAGCGCGGTCGGTCTTGGGTTTGAATTCTTGCAGCAGCAGGGAGGCGAACTCGCTGGCTTCTTCGGTGGTGCCCAGTGTCTGGGCGTCTGCACGTACTGGATCGGTCATGATCATTCGTCCTGATTAAGCCTGAGGCTCGGCGGGCTTGGGCGCACTGGCAAGTGCCTGGAGCAGCGCCGGATCCTTGATGGCCTTCATGATGATTTCTTCGGCACCGGTCTTGCCGTCCATGTAGGTCAGCAGGTTGGCCAATTGAGTGCGCGCTTCGAGCAGTTTGTTCAGCGAGTCAACCTTGCGTGCCACGGCGGCCGGGCTGAAGTCGTCCATGCTTTCAAAGGTGATGTCCAGGCTCAGGTTGCCTTCGCCGGTCAGCTCGTTGGGCACGTGGAACGCGACGCGTGGCTGCATGGCCTTGAGGCGGGAGTCGAAGTTGTCCACATCCACTTCAAGGAACTTGCGATCGGCCACAGGAGCCAGGGGCTCGGCCGGCTTGCCGGCGAGGTCAGCCATAACCCCCATTACGAAGGGCAACTGGACCTTTTTTTCGGCGCCGTAGAGCTCGACGTCGTACTCGATCTGCACTCGAGGCGCGCGGTTGCGCGCGATGAATTTCTGAGAACTTTGCTTCGCCACGTTGCTGCTCCTGGTCGCTCAAGCGACGGTGTTGGCGTCATCGGCGGTGCCGGTGACGTGACTGCGTGATCCGTACGCTTTTATTCGCTGTCTGGTCCGCGCAGGTTTTCAAATTGGCTCATGCCGTCGGGAATCAGGTTGCGCACGATCGCCGCAAAGTCGGCGTGCACCAGATTCTTTGCCCGGTTCAACAGCACCGGCAGAGGGCTGGAGGGTTCATGACGGGTGTAATAGGCAAGAATCCGGTCCAGGCTGCGCAGCACGTCGTCGCGGTTATTGATTTCGCCGCTGCTGGTACCGCTGCTGGTACCGCTGTTGGTGCCGCTGCTGCGCGGTGCGCTCGGTGCGGTGGTGTATTCAACCGGCGCGGCGCTGTCGTGGCTGATGGAGTCGGGCAGGGGGCTATCGCCTTTCTGCGGGGCGAACTGGCCGAGAATCTGCAGGGCCATTTTGAGCGGTTGCTTCAACGGGCCAAGGTCAACGCCCTGGGCGGACCCGACCTGTTCGCTGACGTGTTGCTCGATGGCCTCGGCGACGTTGCGGGCCTCGTGCAAGGCGGCGCGGGTAATTTCCAGCTGCTCGGGATCGCTGTCAAGGAACGCCCCGGCAAGCTGCTCGGCGCCGAGGTTTTCGTCAGGGAAGCTTTGCAGGCCGCTGGCGTTGGCGGCCGCGCGCAGGCTGACAGCGCCAAAGGTTCGCGAACGGGCCAGGATACTTTCGCGCAGTAGTCGAATGGTGGCATCGGACGCCAGGCCGGCGAGGGCGTTGATGCGCACGGTGGGATCGTTGTCGTCTTCGGCATCCAGTCGTGGATGCAGGACGGCCCAGTATTGCTTGAGCAATTCGCTGATCAGCGTCAGGACGCGGGCCAGGCCGGTGACACCTTCCAGGGCAAGGGAGCTTTGCAAAAGGAAATGGGTGATGCGCAGGTCTTTGCTGCGTTGCAACAAATCCAGGCTTTGCTGCTGGATGCTGCGCCACTCAGGCGGTTCGGCAGGCAATATTGAATCGCCCATGCTGCGCTCGGGCTGGCCTAGGGAATCGCGTTCCAGGCGCAAAAAGTCCGCGTCGTATTCCAGATCTTCGCCACAAGGCGAAGTCGCGGAAACGGCGGCAAGCAGCGAAAGCACTTCCACTGAATTTGATCTCCCTATCGCCCGCGACAGAGTCGGGCAGTTCACACGTTAGTTCCAAGTGGAACTTCGCATGTTTCCTTGCGTGTAATGGCCCTTTGGATCCTCTATGACCTTAAAGTGCCATCATTGTTATTCAAGAAAGTTGTTCATTTTTGGTGTAGTACTTATGGCTTGTCAAGGTAAGCTATTTCTCCTGTGTGACGGATGTGAGGTGCTTAACAACCCTCACGACCAGTAGGTCCAGGAAGGTGCTGACGCAGGTTTTTGTCACGTAAACCGGTTAAGATCAGCAAACATGCTGGTAAAAAGCCGTTTTTGAGGTTGTTTGCAAGGTTTGTCGGCGAGTTCCGCGGGGATTGATCCCCTCATTCGCCGGCGCGCAAAGTGTGCAGCAAGGAGGCAAGATGCCACTGTGTTTGACTATCACTAGTTATCACAAAATTACCCCTGGTCAATGCTCTGAAAAATCCATGGATCAGGGCGTGATGGCAATTGGCCGTAATTCTGATAATGACTGGGTATTGCCCGATCCAGAGCGCTTGGTCTCCGGAAAACATTGCATTATTCAATACAAAGATGGCCGGTATTATTTAACCGATAACAGCACTAATGGGGTGGAGTTAGTCAAGGCCGGCATTCGTCTGCGCAAGGGAAACAGCGAGCCGTTGCAAGATGGGGAAGTTATCCGCATCGGTGATTATGAAATCCAGGCGCGCATCGATTTCAATCTGCCTGTGACTGACAGCAACCCGTTTGCCGATTCGTCCAGCAGCTTCGATGCCTTGATGGGACGCCAGGGCGCCGGCGTGAAGACGCCGACCCCGTTGCCCGTGACACCCCCAGCACATTTTCAGGGCGTGTCGGCCATGGACACGCTGCCGGACTTGTTCGACTTTCTGGCACCGAGCAGCATCCCGCCGGCCACCCAGCCCGACCATGTCCCGGTCGAGCAACACGACTTCCGTCCACCGACCCCGATCCCTAAGCCGACGCCCATGACAGAGCCTGCGCCGCTGGCGTCGGCCCCACTGATTCCGGAAGATTGGGACCTGTTCAGCGACCAGCCTGCGCCGCTGGCGGTTGCCCCCTTGCCTGTTGCAGAAGTTGCGCCGCCACCCGTACCTCAAATCAGCGTACCGATCGAGCCGGCCCCCCTGCGCGAACCGCCCGTGGCTATCGTTGAGCCCCCGGTCAGTCCGGTCAGCCATTCTCAACCCGACCTGTTGCAAGCCTTTCTGCGCGGCGCCGGGCTGGATCAAGTGCGCCTGGAAAAGGCCCAGGCCGAAGCGCAGATGGAAAGCATCGGCCGCAGTTATCGGCTGATGGTCGAGGGCCTGATCGATGTCTTGCGCGCCCGCAGCAGCCTCAAGGGCGAGTTCCGCATTCAGCAGACGATGATTCAGCCGGTGGAAAACAACCCGCTGAAATTCGCTCCCAACGTCGATGAAGCCTTGCTGTTGCTGTTGCGCCACACCAATCAGGCGTTCATGGCGCCGGACCTGGCGGTGCGCGACAGCTTCGATGACTTGCGCGCCCACCAATTGGCGGTGATGGCGGGTGTGGAAGCTGCGATCAAGCACCTATTGGCGCGTTTCGAGCCGGCACAACTGGAAGAGCGCATGGGCAAGCCCGGTGGCCTGTCGAGCATTTTCAATGGCTCACGACAGGCCCAGTACTGGCAGCAGTTCACCGAGCTCTACAGCAATATTTCCCGTGAGGCCCAGGAGGATTTCCAGGACCTGTTCGGTCGGGAGTTCAGCCGCGCCTACGAAGAACACAGTGCAAGACAAGGTCGCCGCTGAGCGCCGCTGTCACATAACGCGATTCATAGCAAAGAACGGAACAACGGATAGCTGAAACGTCATTGAGGACGCAGGATGATTCCCAGGTTTTTACTCGCAGTTGCCACCGCGCTTCTGCTGACCGCGTGTGCCAAGGAGGCCACCAAACCCCAACCCGAAGAGGCTGAGGCCGACACGGCCGCCGTCGAGTTGCACTTTCACGCCATCGCCGGGCTCAACCCCGGAGCCACTGGCCAGCCGGCCCCGGTCCGGGTGCGCATTTTCGAATTGAAAAATGCCGCCACCTTCGGTCGTTCCGATTATTTCGCACTGGCCGAACGAGCCCAGGCGACGCTCGGTGCGGATCTGATCGACCAGGACGAAGTGCTGATCCAGCCCGGCCAGCAGTTGAGCCTGCAGCGCGACCTCGATCCGGCCACTCGCCATATCGGCGTGCTGGTGGGGTATCGCGAACTGGATCAGGCGCAGTGGCGCACGGTGATGAATGTTCCGCCGCGCCAATACACCGAATACCAGATCAGCCTCGATGTGCGCGCCGTGCGCAGCGCCGTCGTTGTTCCCCCATCCAGCCCTGCCCAATAAGCAATCGGAGCCCCCATGTCCTGGAACAATCGCGTGGTCTGGTCGGAAGGTATGTTCATTGGAACGCAGCACTTCCAGCAGCATGACCGTTACCTGGAGAACCTCATCGACGCCCGGAGTCGCCCATTGTCGGCTGGGGCCTGGGGATTTTCTGAATTGCTGATCGACCAGGGCCTGCTGGCCCAGGGCAAACTGGCGATCATCTCGGCGCGGGGCCTGTTGCCAGATGGCACGCCATTCAACATTCCCCAGGATGACCTGGCGCCGAGCCCGCTGAATGTCGATGACAACCTGCGCGATGGTTTGGTGTACCTGGCCTTGCCGCTCAAGCGCGCCGGCGCGCGTGACACCGTTGACGAGGGCGAGGCCCTGGGCGCTGCGCGCTATGTGAGTCAGGTGCGCGAAGTGCGGGACGACAACGCGCCGTTCGAAAACCAGGCCCCGGTGGCCGTGGGATCGAGGGCGCTGCGATTATTGATCGCCCGGGACGGCATCAGCGACTACGCGGCGATCGGCCTGGTGCGAATCAAGGAGAAACGCGCCGACCGTGCCTTGGTGCTCGACGACACTTACATCCCGCCGCTGCTGGATGTGGTCGCCTCCACGCCCTTGGCCGCGTTTCGCAACGAGCTACTGGGCCTGCTTCATCAGCGCGGCGAAGCGCTCGCCGGGCGAGTGGTGGCGTCCGGTGCCGGCGGTGCCTCGGAGATTGCCGATTTCATGCTGCTGCAACTGGTCAACCGTGCCCAGCCGCTGATCCAGCACTTGAGCCACTTGAGCCCGTTGCATCCCGAGCGGTTCTACAGCGAGTTGGTGAGCCTGGCCGGGGAATTCTCGACCTTTACCGCTTCCGGGCGGCGACCGCAGGAATTCCCGCAGTACCAGCATGATGACCTCGCGCTAAGTTTTGCGCCGGTGATGCAAGCCCTGCGTGAGGCGCTGTCAATGCTGATCGACAGCAAGGCCACGCCGATTCCGATTGTCGAAAAAGCCTACGGCATTCATGTGGCCATGCTGGCTGACAAAACCCTGCTCGACAGTGCCAGTTTTATCCTGGTGGTGCGCGCCGATGTGCCTGCCGAGACCCTGCGCAGCCGCTTCGGCCAGCAGAGCAAAATCGGCTCGGTGGAGCACATTCGCGATATGGTCAACCTGCAATTGCCGGGCATCGGCCTGCTGCCAATGCCCGTGGCGCCACGGCAGATTCCGTATCACGCCGGTTCCACCTATTACGAACTCGACCGGGGCAGCGAGCATTGGCAACAACTGGCCAACTCCGGCGGTTTTGCGTTCCACATCGCGGGTCAGTTCCCGGGGCTGAACCTGGCTTTCTGGGCGATCCGAGGATAAACCGCGATGAATAACGACGATCGTACCCAGTTCATGCCGACACCCGGTGGCCGTGGCGCCGAACCGGCCCGCCCGGACCCTGGTCGCGCCCAGCCCGCGCCGCTTTCGATGCCGGCCGCGCCGGTGTTGACCGGCAAAGCCGAAGGTCTCAACCCCCTGGAGAGCGCCGCGGGTCCGCTGCTGGCTTTGCTGACCCGCTTGCGCAACACCATTGCCCACCCGGCACCGGCGAGCCTGCGGGCGCAATTACTGGCCTACCTGCGCCAGTTCGAGGAACGCGCCGAGGCCGCCGGTGTGGTGCGCAACGATGTGTTGCTGGCCCGCTACGCCTTGTGCACCGCCCTGGATGAAGCGGTGTTGAGTACGCCGTGGGGCGGCACCGGCGACTGGGGCAAGCAGAGCCTGCTGATCACCGTGCATAACGAGGCCTGGGGCGGCGAGAAGGTGTTCCAGCTATTGGAACATTGCCTGCAAAGCCCCCGCGAACGTTTGTATCTGTTGGAGCTGTTGTACCTGTGCATGTGCCTGGGTTTCGAAGGGCGTTATCGGGTCATAAATGACGGTCGCAGCCAACTGGATGCCTTGCGTGAGCGCACCAGTGCGGTCATCCGCAGCGCCCGTGGCGAATACGAGCGTGAACTGTCGCCCCATTGGCGCGGCGTTACCGTGGCGCGCGACCGGCTGGCGCAATTCATACCGCCATGGATCGCGGTGGCCATCGGTGTGGCGTTGCTGCTGGCCCTGTTGTTCGGCCTGCGCTTGAAACTGGCCGCCGATGCCGAGCCGGTGTTTAAAAACATCCATGCGCTGGGCGAAATCCCGGTGCAGGCCATCGACCGTCCGGTGGTGCAACCGAAACTGATCGAGCGTCCTCGCCTGGCAGGCTTCCTTGCCGATGAAATCAAGGCCGGGCGGGTCTCGGTGGAAGACGCCGTTGACCGTTCAGTGGTGACCATCCGTGGCGATGAACTGTTCGCCTCGGGCAGCGCCAGCATCATCGACAACTTTCAGCCATTGATGCTGCGCATCGCCGATGCCCTGCGCAAGGTCAAGGGCCAGGTCCGCGTGACCGGCCACAGCGACAATCGCCCGATTGCCACCCTCAGGTTTCCATCGAACTGGGCTTTGTCCGAGGCGCGGGCCACTTCGGTGCTGCAAATCCTTTCGGCCAAGACCGGCCAGCCCGAGCGCTTCAGCGCCGAAGGCCGCAGTGACACCGAGCCGTTGGCCTCGAACGCTACGACCGAGGGGCGCGCACGCAATCGTCGGGTCGAAATCACAGTGTTGGCGGAGGGAGTCGAGTGAAGGCGTTTTTCAGTTTTATCACCCGCTGGGTCATTCCGTTGCTGGGGCTGATCGCCCTGAGCCTGATCATCTGGTTTGTCGGGCCGCTGCTCGAATTCCTGGTGCCCGAAGGCCGGCGCTGGGCGCTGATCATTCTGCTGTTCGCGGTGTGGATCGCCTACCGGCTGTTTCGCATCATCCAGGCCCGCCGTCAGGCCGCCGAAGTCATGCGTAGCCTGGCGGCGCAAACCCCGCCGGACCCGACCAGCATCGCTACGGCCGAAGAGCTCGAAACCCTGCGTCAACGTATGGACGAAGCCCTGGCGCTGTTGAAGAAAGCCAAGCTGGGCGGCGACGAGCGACGCAATCTCTACGAATTGCCGTGGTACGTGATCATCGGCCCGCCGGGTTCGGGCAAGACCACGGCGCTGGTCAACTCCGGTCTGCATTTTCCGTTGGCTGCGCAGTTGGGCGCAGGTGCGGTGCGCGGCGTCGGCGGTACGCGCAATTGTGATTGGTGGTTTACCGACCAGGCTGTGATGCTCGACACCGCAGGCCGCTACACCACTCAGGACAGCGACGCGACAGTCGACAAGGCCGCCTGGCTGGGCTTTCTGGGTCTGTTGAAAAAACAGCGGGCCCGTCGCCCGATCGATGGTGCATTTATCGCTATCAGCCTCTCCGACCTGTTGCTGGGCAGCGACGCCGAACGCGCCGCCCATGCCGCTGCGATACGCCTGCGCATTCAGGAGCTGTATACCCAATTGGGCGTGCGCTTCCCGATCTACCTGATGCTGACCAAACTCGATCTGGTGCCTGGGTTCATGGAGTATTTCGACACCCTGAGCAAAGAAGAGCGAGCCCAGGTCTGGGGCATGACCTTCGTTCTGGATGACGGCAAAAGCAATGACAGCCCGCTGGCCCATCTGCAAAGCGAATTCGCCGGTCTGGAGCAACGCTTGAACGATCGACTGGTGGAGCGTTTGCAGCAGGAACGCGACCCGGCGCGACGCGATCTGATCTACGGTTTTCCACAGCAGTTCGGCGCGTTGAAGGATTGCCTGCAAAGCTTCCTTGAGGGTGTGTTTAAACCCAACGCCTTTGAAGAGCGAGTGCTGTTGCGCGGGGTGTATTTCACCAGCGGCACTCAGGAAGGCAGTCCGATTGACCGGCTGATCGGCTCTATGGCCCAGAGCATGAACCTGGACCGCCAGCACCTGGCGCGCCAGACCGGCACCGGGCGCAGTTACTTCATCGAAAGACTCTTCACCGCCGTGGCCTTTGCCGAGCGAGGGCTGGTGGGGGTCAACCCGAAAGTCGAACGTCGACGCAAGTGGATCGCCCAGGGCGTGCTGGCCTCGACCGTGGCCCTGGTGCTGGTGGTCGGGACCTTGTGGTGGGTCAGCTACCGCGCTAATCAGGCGTATATCGCGCAAGTCGATCAGAAAGTCGTGCCCCTGGGCCAGGCCGTGCAGAACCTCAGCCCGGCACAGAGGGACGTGCTCGCAGTGTTGCCCTTGCTCAACGCAGTGAAGCACTTGGCCGATGATGCGCCGAACTGGGCCGAAGGCCTGGGTCTGTATCAGGGTTACATGCTTGAAGCCGAGTCCGGCAGTGTCTATCGCAAGCTGTTGATCGCGGTCTTCGCGCCGCGCTTGCTCACGCGTATCGAAGAGCAACTGCACGGCGGCGGCAATTCGGACTTCCTTTACGAAGGCTTGAAGGCCTACCTGATGCTCGCCGACAGCGAGCATTACGATGCTGACTTCATCAAGGCATGGATCGCCCTGGACTGGGACCGCAGCCTGCCGCGCGACTTGCCGGCCGAGCAGCGCGTAGCCCTCGGGGAACACTTGCAGGCGCTGTTCGAACGCCATCCACCCACCGCACGTCTCGACCCAAGCCTGATCGACGATTTGCGCCGGCAGTTGCAACAACTGCCGGTGGCCCAGCGTGTCTACGACCGGATCAAACGGCAGCAACTGCCGGACGGCATCCCGGACTTTCGTCTCAACGAAGCGGCCGGGCGCGATGCGGCGCTGGTGTTCAGCCGCAAGAGCGGCAAGCCGTTGGGCGACCCCTTGAGCGGCTTCTTCACCGCCAAGGGTTATCGCCAAGGGTTTTTGCTCACCAGCCTGAACCAGACCGGCACCCTGGCTGAGGAGCAGTGGGTGCTCGGTCACGACCAGGCAGAACAGCAGAACGTCGCCAGCCTGGCCGCCGAAGTGCGTCGCCTGTATTTCCAGGATTACCAGCGCCAGTGGGACGCCTTGCTGGCTGATATCGACTTCGTGCCGATTACCGGCGTGGCCCAGGCCGCCGATGTGCTGCGGGTGATTTCCGGGCCGACTTCACCGTTGAAAAAACTGCTGGTGGCGGTGGCGAAGGAAACCGACCTGCAACAGGAAGAACGCCTGCTGGCCGCCAAGGGCGCGCCGGTGGAGGGCGGGGTCGACAAGCTCAAGGAGCGCCTGGGCACCTTGCTCGGCCAGGAGCAGGCGACGCAAAACACACCTGAGGCCAGTGACGATCCAATCACCGCGCATTTTGCCGAACTCAACCGCATCGTCAGCAAGAACGAAGGCGAGCCGGCGGCCATCGATGGCCTGTTGGCCGACATGAACGCCCTGTATGTGCAGGTCAGCGCCATGGTCGGCGCCAGCGGCGACGCCTTGCTTGGCGAAGCCAAGAACCAGGCCGCAGCGGCCGCGACACGGGTCAGCCTCAACGCCGAGCGTCAACCGGCGTTGGTGCAGGGCCTGGTCAAGTCGGTGGTCAACTCCACCACCAATAGCATGATGGGCGGGGTACGCAATCAACTGAACGCGGCCTGGACCAGCGAAGTGGTGAACATCTATCGCCAGTCCCTGGCCGGGCGTTATCCGATGTCGCCAGGCAGTGCGCGAGACGCGACTCTCGACGACTTCGGCCAGTTCTTCGGCGTGGGCGGGGTGATGGACAACTACTTCCGCAAGTACCTGCAGCCGTATGTGGATACCTCGACCCAGGCCTGGCGCTGGCAACCGGGCGCCGCGCAGAAGCTCGGCATCGCCCCGGGCGTGCTGCAGACCTTCCAGCGGGCAGCGACCATCCGGGATGCATTTTTCCGTTCCGGCGGCACCCAGCCGATGGTGCGCTTCGAACTCAAACCAGTGGCGATGGACGCCAGCATTACCCAGTTTTTACTTGACCTCGATGGTCAGCAATTGAGCTACGACCACGGCCCGAGCCGTCCGACCGCCATGCAATGGCCCAACGCTGGCAGCATCGGCGTGGTGCGGATCTCGATCATGCCGCCCACGGCCAGCGGTCGGTCCGGCATCACCCTGGACGGCCCCTGGGCCTGGTTCCGCCTGCTCGAGCAATCGGACCTGACCGCCGGCAACTCGCCGGATCGCTTCAACCTGCGGCTGCGGGTCGACGGCGCCAGCGCCTCTTACGAGCTGCGGGCCAACAGCGCCTTCAACCCGTTCAAGAGCCGTGTGCTCAGTGGTTTCAGCCTGCCGGAGCGGTTATGAGTACTCCGGGTTTCTATGGAAAGTTGGCCAGTCGCGGGGACTTTGTCAGCCGTGGCTTGCCGCAGAGTTTTATCGGCCCCTGGGATTCATGGCTTGCGGCGGGTTTGCTCGCCAGCCAAAGCCTCGGCGACCGTTGGCTGAATGCCTATCTGGTCAGTCCGTTGTGGCGTTTTGTGGTCGCGCCCGGTGTGTGTGGGCCGCAGGCCGTCGTGGGGGTAGTGATGCCGAGTGTCGATCGGGTTGGCCGATATTTTCCGCTGACCGTCGCGGTGCTGCTGCAACACGACGCCGATCCGGCATCGGTGGTCGGCGGTTCGGATGCCTGGTTTGAACAGGTCGAGCAATTGATGTTGAGCACCTTGAGCGTGGAGGCGAGCTTCGAAGCCTTCGGTGCAGGGCTGGAGACGCTGGGTAGCCCGGCGTACCTGCGGCGCACGCCGAGCAGCCGTTTTGCCGGTCTGCACCGCTTTGATGTCACCGATCCGCAGGCGCGAATGACCGCCCTCGCCGAACAGGCCTGCGAAGGGGCCAGTGTGTGGTGGGGCCAGGGTTCGGAGCGCATCGCGCCCGGTTTATTGCGGTGCCAGGGCCTGCCGGCCGCCGCTGATTTTGCGCAATTTTTGCTCGGCCAAGAAGGTGTTGTGTAGATGTGTGCAAGCGTTGGAAAGATCTTCAAGTCTGCAAGCAAAAGTCATGTCGGCATGGTCCGCCAGGTTAACGAAGACGCTTGCCTGGACATGCCGCAAAAAGGCCTGTGGGTGGTCGCCGATGGCATGGGCGGGCACGCGGCGGGCGACTACGTCAGCAGTCTGATTGTCGACAGTCTGCGTAGCATTGCCGTGGGCCGTTCGCTGGATGAGTACGCCGCGGCGCTGAAAACCGATCTGCTGCGGGTCAACGCCGCCGTGCGTGAAGAAACTGCCAACCGCAGCGTGACCATGATGGGCAGCACGGTGGCGGTGCTGGCGGCTCGTGATTTGCGCGGGGTGTGCCTGTGGGCGGGCGACAGCCGCTTGTATCGCCTGCGTGACGGCCGGCTCAAACGCATCTCGCGAGACCACAGTTACGTCCAGGATCTGCAAGACAGCGGCTTGCTCAGTGAAGCCGAAGCCCGGGTACACCCGCGGTCCAATATTGTCACCCGCGCCATCGGGGTACAGGCACAGCTGGAGCTGGCGATGGTCGAGCTGCTGTTGAAGCCCGGCGACAGTTACCTGTTGTGCAGCGACGGGCTGAACAAGACCGTTGAAGATCATGAGATCCGCGAGGTGCTGAGCCACGACGAGCCTGGGGAAATCGCCAGCAGCCTGGTGTCCCTGGGCCTGATGCGCGGCGCTCCGGACAACATCACGGTCATCGTCGTGAAGGTGCCTGCATGAACCTCACTGCGAACATGTTGATCCCTGGCTACGACATCGACGGTGAAATCGGCGAAGGCGCCATGGCCAGTGTTTACCTGGCGACCCAGCGCTCGCTGGAGCGCAAGGTGGCGTTGAAGGTCATGGCCGCCGCGCTGGCAGCCGACCCGAGTTTCTGCGAGCGTTTCCTGCGCGAAGGCAAGACTCTGGCGCGCCTGTCTCACCCGCATACGGTCACCATCCATGACATCGGCAATGTCGGTGAGCTGTATTACATGGCCATGGAGTACCTGCCCAACGGTACGCTCAAGGAGCGCATCGCCGCCGGCCTGACGCCGGAGCAGGGCCTGATCTACATCCGCCAGATCGCCTCGGCCCTGGGTTATGCCCATGGGCTGGGGCTGGTTCATCGCGATGTCAAACCGGCGAACATTCTGTTCCGCGCCGATGGCACGGCGGTGCTCTCGGACTTCGGCATCGCCAAGTCCCTGGACGACCGCACCCAATTCACCCAGGCCGGTTTCGCCGTCGGCACGCCCAGCTACATGAGCCCGGAACAGGCGCGCGGCCAGGACATTGACGGTCGGGCCGATCTGTATGCCCTGGGCGTGGTGCTCTACGAAATCCTTGTCGGCAAACTGCCGTATACCGGCAACGACGCGCTCTCCACGGCCCTGGCGCATTTGACCGAACCGTTGCCGGAGCTACCGGTGCACCACGGCCGTTATCAAGAGGTGCTGCGCAAGCTGTTGGCCAAGGATCCGGCCGAGCGTTTCCCGGATGCAAAAGCGCTGTTGCAGGCGCTGGATAATCTGCCGCGCGAATCGGTTGAAGCGACAACGATCCGGCCGTTGCCAATTCCAGCGGGCAATGACCTGGCGGGACTGACGCCGGTGTCCATCAATATACCGACCAGCCCCGAGCAACAATCTCGATCCAGGCCTGTTGCGCCGGCTATGAAGCCGACGCCGCAATCCACGCTCCCGGAAGAACGAAAGGGGCCGGTATTCGCACTCGCCGCCGTCGCGGTAGCCGTAGTACTGGCCTTGGG
Source organism: Pseudomonas sp. GW822-FHT06B12 (assembly GCF_058799675.1). Lineage (NCBI taxonomy): Bacteria > Pseudomonadati > Pseudomonadota > Gammaproteobacteria > Pseudomonadales > Pseudomonadaceae > Pseudomonas > Pseudomonas sp. GW822-FHT06B12. The sequence goes on along the minus strand of NZ_JBXALR010000004.1, from coordinate 222,546 downwards.
CGGCGTGGGTTATTGGTGGTTGTCTGGTGACGTTGAAGCGGATGCCAGGACGCCGGTTGTTTCAGTGCCACCGGCCAACACGACACCGGCAGTGGTTGCACCAGAGCCACCCGTAAAGACCCGTGTGGTGACACAAGTCGATGACGGTCAGCGTCCGCTTTTGATGGCCGGCAAAAAAACTTTGTTCCAGCGAGTGCTCAGCAAGCCGGGGGCCAAACTCGCCGGTGAACCGGGGGCCACACCTGGCAAGGCCTTGCCGGCGTTTTCCGTGCTTTACGTCTATCAGCGCAAAGAGGTTGCCGGCAGCCCGTGGCTGCGCGTTGGCACCGCCACCGACGGGCGCAGTGATGGCTGGTTGTCGGCCGAGCAAGTCAGCGACTGGAAGCAAAGCCTGGTGCTCAAATTCACCGAGCGTTCTGGCCGTGCGCCGGTGATGTTCCTGCGTCAGCCCGGTGAAGTAGAGCGGTTGCTGGCCGATCCGCAGGCTGCAAAAAACCTGTTGCTCAAGGCCCAGCAGAATCGCGAAGACAATCAGCAAGTGCTGGCCCTGGAACCGGCCGCCAGCGCGGTGCCGCAAAACCAGTTCTACCTGTTGCCGATCTTCGATTCGCGCGAGAGCTTCGATGAAAACGGCCAGCCGGTGCAGTTGCTGAACGTGGCGTCCATCGACCCCGGCAATGCACCGAAGACCACTGCCGGCAACACCCCGATCAGTGCCGCCAATGCCGACGCGTTTCGCACCGCCGTTGTGTTGGTCGTCGACACCACCGTGTCCATGCAGCCCTACATCGATCAGGTCCGCGACGTGGTACACCAACTGCAAACCCACATCGCCGAGCGCGGCGAGCTGGACAGTGTCAGCTTCGGCCTGGTGGGGTTTCGCAACAGCATCAAGAAAACCCCGGGCCTGGAATACGTCGCTAAAACCTTGATCACCCTGGAACAGGGTCGCGACCCACAGCGCTTCATGGACTTGGCGCGGCAGGTCAAGGCGACCACGGTCTCGAGCCATTCGTTCAACGAAGATGCGTTTGCCGGTGTGATGGAAGCGGTCGAGGGCATGGATTGGTCCGGTTATGGTGGGCGCTTGATTCTGTTGGTCACCGATGCTGGCGCCCTGCGCAAGAACGACCCGTATGCCTCCACACAAATGAACGAGGCCGAAGTACGTCAGGCTGCGCTAGGCAAGCAGATCAAAATCTACGCCTTGCACTTGCTCAGCGACGCTGGCAAGAAAACCCACGCCGGTGCGCAAAGCCAATATCGCACCCTGACTGCCGACGCCAACCCGCAGATCGGCGATCTGTACATTCCGGTACCGGGCGCCGATGTGCGCAAGTTGGGTGAGCGGGTGGACGAGATCGGTTCGGTGTTTGCCGACCTGGTGCATCAGGTGCGCAATAACACGCCGCAAACCGTGCCGCTGCTGAGCGCCGCGCCGAGCCTGACCGACAAATCGGCAGCCGTCGGCTACGCGATGCACATGGACTTCCTGGGGCGTAAAGCCGCCAGCCAGGCGCCACAACTGGTCAGCGCCTGGACCGCCGATCGTGACCTGACCAACCCGGCACTGCCGGCGTTCCAGGTGTGCGTGATGCTGACCAAGCTGCAGCTCAACGACTTGCAGCAATCGCTGAAACTGATCGTCGACGCCGCCCGCAAGACCCAGACCTCGCCGAAGAATTTCTTCCAGGAAATCGCCAGCGCCAGTGCCTACATGAGCCGCGACCCCTCAGCCTTGCGCAAGGGTGGCAACCTGGCCGACGGCGGGGTTCTGGGTGAGTACCTGGAAGGGCTGCCCTACCGCAGCAAGTCGTTGAACATGACCCAGGATTTGTGGCTCTCCCTGAGCGTGGCCGAGCAGGAGGACTTTATCGACGAACTGGACTCGAAAATCCGCCTCTACGAAACCTTCCATAACGACTTGGCCAACTGGGTGCGTTTCGGCGATGCCGAACCGGGTGATGCCTTGTACCGCGTTCCGTTGTCGACGCTGCCGTGATGCTGAACATGAGCGCGGTGCACAAAAGCCGGGGCGCCGGCAGCCAGCGCTACAGCCTGGTGATTCCACGGCTGCAACTGCGTGCCGGTGAACAACTGGCGGTGGTCGGTCCCAGTGGTTGCGGCAAAAGCACGTTGCTCGATTTGCTGGCGCTGGTGCTGGCTCCGGACCAGGCCGGGCAGTTTGATTTTGCGTCCGGCCAAACCACGACGGACATTGCCGGGCTGTGGCGCGCAGATGCGCAAAGCGCCTTGGCGGACCTGCGCAGCCGGCACTTGGGCTACGTGCTGCAAACCGGTGGCCTGCTGGATTTTCTGGACGTGCGCGGCAACATCGACCTGTCGCGCCAACTGCTCGGCTTGAAAGACGACGGCAGCGTGGATCGTCTGGCCGGGGCGTTGGATATCACTGATCAACTGGGCAAAAGACCGTGCGACTTGTCCGTCGGCCAACGGCAGCGGGTGAGTTGCGCCCGCGCCCTGGCACATGGGCCGCGCCTGTTGTTGGCCGATGAACCGACCGCTGCCCTCGATCCGCTCAACGCGGAACGTGTGATGCAGTTACTGGTGACCCAGGCTCGTGAACACAGCGTGTGCTGCGTCGTTGCCACCCACGACGAGGCACTGGCCCGCGCCAGCGGTTTGCAGGTGCGACGCATCAGTTGTCATCGCGACGTCGATGGCGGTGTCACCGCCACCCTTGGGGAGGCTGGCTGATGCGTGGCGCGCTGATGGCTTCCCTGGCTTGGCAGGATTACCGCAACAATGCGTGGCTGTCGGCCTGTTCGGTACTGGCGCTGGTGGCGGTGGTCGCGCCGCTGCTGGTGCTGTTCGGCTTGAAATTCGGCTTGGTCAGCAGTTTGACCGAGCGCCTGGAAAACGACCCGGCCACCCGGGAAATCATTCCCTTGGGTGGCGGCCGATTCAGTGCCGCGTTTATCGAACAGTTGAGCCGGCGCAGTGACGTGGCGTTCGCCTTGCCACGCACCCGGCAGATTGCCGCGACGGCGGATCTGACCGCTGACGTTTCGACGGTGACCGTCGAAATGATCCCCACCGCCGCCAACGATCCCTTGCTTGGCAGTCTGCCGATGCCTCAAGGGCTGGATCAGGTGCTGCTGAGCCAGACCGCCGCCGAAAAACTCGGGGTCAAGGCTGGTGATTGGCTGCAGGCCAGTTTCGGTCGGCAGGTGGCCGGGCGTGGCGAGGCGCAGCGCACTCGTGTCCAGGTGCTGCACGTGCTGCCGCTGGAAGCCTTCGCCCGGGAAGGGTTGTTCGCGCCATTGACGTTACTGGAAGCGGCTGAAGATTACCGGGACGGCCGCGCCGTGCCTGTGTTTGGTTGGCCAGGTGTTGCGGTGGGCGTGACGGAGCAGCGGGTGTATCCGGCGTTTCGCCTGTACGCCCGCAACCTCAATGATGTCGAGACGTTGCGCCAGTACTTCGCTGCGCAGAACCTGCTGGTTTCGACCCAGGCCCAGGCCATCGCCCAGGTGCAATCGCTGAGCCGCAACCTGTCGATCGTGTTCTGGATCATCGCCGGATTGGCCTTGGCGGGAGCGTTCGCGGCGATTTTTGCCGGGGCGCTGGCGGCGGTCGAGCGTAAGCGTCGAGAGTTGTCGGTGTTGCGTCTGCTGGGATTTTCCACGGCGGCGTTGCTGTTATTTGTGGTGATACAGGCACTGTACAGCGCCGGCTTTGCCGCCCTGTTGAGCGCCGGGCTGTATGGCCTGGCGCAATCGGGCCTGAACCATCTATTTGTGCAGATGCCGGGTGAGTACGCCAGCCATCTGCTGGCGCGTCACTACGCGTTGGCCCTGGCGGCAGTATTCGGCGTCAGCGCCGTGGCGGCGGTCTGTGGTGGCTGGCGAGTAGCGCGTATCCAGGCGTGTGAAGGAATCCGAGATGTATAAGTTACTGGGCGCCGCCATGGCGCTGAGCCTGGCCGGCATGGTCTGGGCTGATGAAGGCACCGACAAACTGGACAACCCCAAGCCGTTGCCCGATGACGTCAGCCTGCCGCTGCCGTGCGAAGGGCAGATGGTGTTCCGTTACGTCTACATCCTGGCCCAGGGCAGTCTGGACGATCGCGAGATCAGCCTCGGCTACCCGTTCAGCGAAGGCGAGGCAGGTTATCAGCAGTCGTTCATATCCGGCTATCGCCGGGACTTCATCAATGGCCAGTTCACCCTTAAAGATCTGCCCAAGGACTGGAGCAAGAGCATCACCCCATTGATGCCCAAGACCGACGCCAACACTCCGCTCAAACCGATGTTCTATTTCATCGGCAAATACGAAGTCACTGCCCGCCAATACGCGCAGGTCATGGCCCAGGCACAATCGTTGGCTAGCGGCGAGCCGGCGCCGGCCTGCGAAGCCCTGCAAGCCGAGCTTCCCCAAGGCATGGCCGGGCGTTTGCCCAAGGTGAAACTGTCGCGATTCGAGGCCGAACGCTTCTCGGCGGTGTACAGCGCCTGGCTGATGAAATACCACAAGGACCTGCTGCCGGTGAGCGGTCGCGGCACCTCGGCAGAAGAGGGCGGGCTGGGTTTTGTGCGCTTGCCAACCGAGGTCGAATGGGAATTCGCTGCCCGTGGCGGGCAAGCCGTCAGCCGTCAGGACCTGGAAGGGCGTCTGTTTCCCCGGCGCCTGGACGGCAGCGAAAGCGATGGGCCACTGGCGGACTGGGCGGTTTTCAATCAGGTTGCCGGCGGCACCGGCCAGGCTGCGCGGCTGATGCCGATCGGTACCAAACTGCCCAACCCCATAGGCTTGTTCGATGTAATCGGCAACGCCGCCGAGATGGTCCAGGAGTCCTTCCAGCTCGTGCATGCCGGACGCCGCCAGGGCACCTATGGCGGCTTCGTGGTCAAGGGCGGCAATTACCTGGAAGGCGAGGGCACCTTGTTCACCGGGATGCGTCGCGAGTATCCGCTGTTCGCCGCCGACGGCACCGAGCAAAACAACGAAACCACCGGCTTCCGGGTCGCGATTGGCGCGTTGTCGGCGCCCCGTTCGCGCTACAAGGAACTGTTTGCCCAATGGCAGAAAGAAGGCCGGCTGGCTTCGCTGACCGATGCCATCGACGACGCCCAGGACCCGACCAAACGCCTGGACAGCATCATTGCCGCCAGCGTCGATCCGCGTCTGCAAGCCGAGTTGGGGTTGGTCAACGAAGAGCTCAAACGCAACGTCTCGCTCATCGCCCAACAGCGCGAAGAGGCGGCCGGCAACCTGATCCAGTCGGCGGCCCTGGTGGCCGAGACCATCAACAACTACAACATTCGCCTGACCAATCTGCACAAGAGTCGTCAGCAGGCCGTGGACGCCAAGGACGAGGCCAGCGCCAAGCTGTTCGCTATGGCTATCGACAACGGCCGCAGCGCGCTGGATGGCGCGGTGGCGATCTACATCGACAACCTGGCGACTGGCACGCGCTACACCGATGTCGTGATCCAGGCGCAGTTTCAACGCATCAAGGAAGAGTTGGAGCGCAAGCCGGTACTGGGCAAAAGCCTGGTGGCGCGCGCGACGTTATTCGTTCGCCATGTCGGTGATTATCGTCAGCAACGACGAGCCGACCCGGCGGCGATATTGAAGGAATTGCTCGCATCGAACGATCAGCGGTCTTGATCGTTTGTTGTACAGCGAGCTTTGGAAGGGACTCAGACGGCGGTGGGCTGTGCTGAGCGGGTCAAACCTTAAAAGAGAACATCACTATGCTTTCCTCTCGTAAACCTTTTGCCTCAGTTTCCAAGCGTCATTTGCTGCTGATTGCCGTCGGCTTCAGCACTGTACTGACTGGATGCGCCACGTCACCGACTTCCAAGGTTGCCTCGAGCACCAAGGTCGAGTACTACCCGAACTGCTACCAGCCGGTGCAGCACCTGCGCGCCACCGATTCGAACATGACCAAGTCGGTGGTTACCGGCGCGGCTGTCGGCGCTGTCGGCGGTGCACTGTTGGGCGCCCTGACCGATTCCGAGAACCGTGGCCGCAATGCCGCCATCGGTGCAGCGGGCGGTGCCCTGGCGGGCGGCGCGGTCGGTTACTACAACGAGCGCCAGAAGCAGATCGCCGATGACAACCAGCGCATCGCGTCCTACGCCTCCGACGTCAACAAAAGCGCCGCCGACATCGACCGCAGCACCGCGTACGCCAAGGCGTCCCAGCAGTGCTATCAGAGCGCGTTCACCAAACTGGTCGCTGACCGCAAAGCCAAAACCGTCAACGATATCGAGGGCCGCAAGCGCCTGGCAGAAATTGTTTCTGGCCTCAAAGAGTCCAACGACCTGATCGTCGCGGTGAACGGTAAAGCCAGCGAAGACCTGAACAACTACACCCAGGCCTACGAAAAAGACCTGCAGCAAGTCGGCGTGCAGCGCACCGACGTGGTCGCCGTGGCGACCGCCGATACCACACCGGTCGTGACCCCGACCAAGGGCAAAAAAGCAGTGAAACCGGCGAAAAAACCGGTGCTGCCAACCGTGCCGACAGAAGCAGTCACCACCGAGAAAACCCTGCAGACCGCACAAGCCAAACAGGCCGAAAGCAAACAAGTCGCCAGCGCAGGCACCACTCAGGTCAACAGCATGTGCAAAAACCCTGACCTGGGCGACTGGGCACCGGTACCTTGCCCGAACGTTTGATTGAGTTTTTGTAGGGCTTTGATCATTCCCACGTGTTGCGTGGGAATGATCTGTATTTGGCGCCATGCGCCGCCATCTCCTGCGCTTGCAAGTGATTCAGCGCTCGCTTCCTCTGGCAACTGCACGTCATCCGCCATTCTGCTTCCATAACGTCGGCCAGGTTCCGCGGCGTATCGGCTGAACAAATGCTCCGCCTTGAAATCAGGGTATTCGCTGTCCAGTTCAACCCCTGGATCGAATACAAAATGCTGATGGCTTCAATTCCTTCAAAGGCTCGCCCTTTAAAATCGTGTGAATAAACGGGATCAAAGTTCGAAACCTTGGCCGGCGAACATGTGCTTATCCTCAGCAAAAGGATTGGTGTCGGAAGGGGGGCTGACGCGTGGTCCGAAGTTTGATTATTTCAGTTTTTTTTTGCGGCGGCGATGTGCGAAGGACTTTCGACATTTTTTGTTCAGGAGTGAGGTAATGAAGTTTTGGGCCGAGCCAAGTACACATCCGGGGATTGGTGACATATGAAGGTGCCATCATTTTGATGGCATTTTTAATATGCTTTTTTTCAGTCATCGCTTTGTTCATGGATGGCTGAAACTTTCAGAAGGCTCCTACATTTTTCATTTTCTATTTTTGTCATGCTGGCGTCAGCGTCAGGATATGAATTCCTCAGTGATGATACACAGGGTTGATGGACCGCTCTGGCTCAATGGTTTCGGGGGATTCTGGTCGAAGGTGGAAAGGTCAAGTCTGACATCAGGGTATCCCCTGTCATATATAGGGTGATCGCCTACACGCCAGAGGGAACACTTCGTCTTGTTGTTTAATTCGATGCTTGCTAGTGGCCATCATCGTGAGTAGGATGCGCACCACTTGAAAGAGCACGGTACTCAATTGGATGAGTCTTACGCGATGCTCTTGATACTGTCCAACGCACCGAAACTCCGGTAAGCGTACAGACCGTAATACTATTAAAGGCCAGGGATGTCCTACTCAAGCAAACTTTCTGCTCATTACCTTGAACTCGCCAAAAGCTCTGTTTCCAAAGAGAATTTTGCGGGCGAGGATGTTCGCTTTTCGAGTGAATATGAGGCATTGGAAAGCGAGTTGGGCAAAGCCCAATCCATGCATGAAAGCGGTCAGATCGACTGGCTGAAAATCCGCGAAAACAGTGAAGCGCTGCTGCGAACCCAATCCAAGGATTTGCGGGTCGGCGCCTGGCTGACCTGGGCGTTGTATCAGCGCGAATCCTTTCAGGGCCTGCTCGCCGGCCTCGGCCTGCTGCACCATCTGTGTGAAAACCACTGGGCCGAGATTCACCCGAACAAGGCCCGTACCCGCTCCGCCGCCATCAGTTGGTTGGTGCCGCGTCTCGAGCAGGTGCTGAACGAAAACGTTGCGATCAAAGAGCAACTGCCGCTATTCCGCCGTTTGGTTGAGCACCTCGAAGGCCTCGATGCCGCCTGCACCGCGCACTTGGGCGACGACGCGCCGCTGCTGCTGCCGATCTCCCGCCGCCTGAAAAACATGGTCCAGCGCGCCGCCGACAACCAGCCGGAGCCCGGCGCTGTCGGCGCGGTGGTGGCTCAGGTCAAACAGGCTGCGACCCAGTTGTTCACCCCCGGCGCGCCGATCGACAACGAAAAAGAAGCCCACAAGGCCCTGCGCGCGCAGCAGGAAAATGCGCGTCCGCTGTGCGCCTGGTGGTTGAAACAGAAAGCCACCGACCTGCGCGCCCTGCGCCTGAATCGCACGCTGTTGTGGTTGCCGATCGACGCCGTCCCCGAACGCAACGCCGAGCAAATCACCGCGTTGCGTGGGCTACCGGCCGACAAGCTGAAAATCTACCAGGACCGTTTCGATCAGGGGCAATTCGCCGACTTGTTGGTGGAGCTTGAAGCCAGCCTGGCCAAGGCGCCGTTCTGGTTCGATGGCCAGCGGCTGGTCTGGGAATGTTTGCAGGGGTTGCACGCCGACCTGGCCATGCGCGAAGTGGAAATCCACTTCGCGTTGTTGATTCAGCGCCTGCCGGGCATCGTCGAATTGCGTTACCACGATGGCGCGCCGTTCGCTGATCCGGCCACTCGCGCCTGGATCAGCGCCAACGTGATGCCCCATCTGCAAACCGCCAGCGCGCCGCGCAAGGTCGAAGTCAGCAGCAGCCAACCGGCCTGGGAGCTGGCGCTCGAAGAAGTCTTGCCGGTGCTGCGCAAGGACGGCCTCAAGGCCGCGGTGCAAATTCTCAAGCAAGGCCTGCAAGCCGCCCACGGTGGGCGCGTGCGGTTCTTCTGGCAGTTCAGCCTGGCGCGGCTGTGCTTCCTGGCCAAGAAATACGAACTGGCCAAGACCCAACTCGAAACCCTCGATTCAGAATTACAGAACTCAGGCTTGCACGCCTGGGAGCCTGATCTTGCGCTGGAAGTGCTGCACCTCCTGCATAGCTGCTGTGAGTTGTTGCCGCAGAACCACGCAGTGCGAGAACGCAAGGAAGAGATTTATCGCAGGCTGTGCCACCTCGATCTCGAAGTGGTACTCGAATAGGCCCCAGGGCCACAACCGCAAGGAGAAAAGCCATGGCCAAAGAAGGCTCGGTAGCCCCCAAGGAACGCATCAACGTCACCTTCAAACCCGCCACCGGCGGTGCTCAGGAAGAGATTGAACTGCCGCTGAAACTACTGGCAATCGGTGACTACACCCACCGCGCGGACGAGCGCAAAGTTGAAGATCGCAAGCCGATCAGCATCGACAAGATGACCTTCGACGAAGTCCTCGCCAAGCAAGAACTGCAGCTGACGCTGAGCGTGCCGAACCGTCTTCAGGAAGAAGGCGACACCGAAGAGCTGGCGGTGAAACTGCGCGTCAATTCGATGAAGGACTTCAACCCGGCCAGCCTGGTCGAGCAAGTGCCTGAGCTGAAAAAACTGATGGAACTGCGTGACGCACTGGTGGCCCTCAAAGGCCCGCTGGGTAACGCACCTGCCTTCCGCAAAGCCATCGAAGGCGTTCTCGCCGACGACGAATCGCGCGGTCGCGTACTGGGTGAGCTGGGCCTGAACGCCGCAGCCCAGGACGCCTGAGTCCCCATCAGCCAAGGAAGCCAACACTATGAGCACCAGTGCAGCGCAGCAGAAAAGTAACGAGAACGGCGAATACAGCATTCTCGACAGCATCATCGCCGAAACCCGTCTGACCCCGGACGACGAAGCCTACGACATCGCCAAGCGTGGCGTGTCGGCGTTCATCGAAGAACTGCTCAAGCCGCAGAACAACGGTGAGCCGGTCAAGAAGGCCATGGTCGACCGCATGATCGCCGAGATCGATGCCAAGCTCAGCCGTCAGATGGACGAAATCCTCCACCACCCGGACTTCCAGTCGCTGGAATCGGCGTGGCGTGGTCTGCAGTTGCTGGTCGACCGCACCAACTTCCGCGAAAACATCAAGATCGAAATCCTCAACGTCTCCAAGCAAGACCTGCTGGACGACTTCGAAGATTCGCCGGAAGTGATGCAGGCTGGCCTGTACAAGCACATCTACACCGCAGAATACGGCCAGTTCGGTGGCCAGCCGGTGGGCGCGATCATCGCCAACTACTTCATGTCACCAAGCTCCCCGGACGTGAAGCTGATGCAGTACGTGTCGAGCGTTGCGTGCATGTCTCACGCGCCGTTCATCGCGGCTGCCGGTCCGAAATTCTTCGGCCTGGAAAGCTTCACCGGCCTGCCGGACCTGAAGGATCTGAAAGATCACTTCGAAGGCCCGCAATTCGCCAAATGGCAGAGCTTCCGTCAGTCCGAAGACTCGCGTTACATCGGCCTGACCGTGCCGCGTTTCCTGCTGCGCAACCCGTACGATCCGGAAGAAAACCCGGTGAAATCGTTTGTGTACAAAGAAACCGTCGCCAACAGCCACGAGCACTACCTGTGGGGCAACACCGCCTACGCGTTCGGCACCAAGCTGACCGACAGCTTCGCCAAATTCCGCTGGTGCCCGAACATCATCGGCCCACAAAGCGGTGGCGCGGTTGAAGACCTGCCGTTGCACCACTTCGAAAGCATGGGCGAAATCGAAACCAAGATTCCGACCGAAGTGCTGGTGTCCGACCGTCGCGAATACGAACTGGCCGAGGAAGGCTTCATCTCCCTGACCATGCGTAAGGGCAGCGACAACGCCGCGTTCTTCTCCGCAAGCTCGGTGCAGAAGCCGAAGTTCTTCGGCATCAGCGCTGAAGGCAAGGCTGCAGAGCTGAACTACAAGCTCGGCACTCAACTGCCGTACATGATGATCGTCAACCGCCTGGCTCACTACTTGAAAGTGCTGCAGCGCGAGCAACTCGGTTCGTGGAAAGAACGCACCGACCTCGAGCTGGAACTCAACAAGTGGATCCGCCAGTACGTCGCCGACCAGGAAAACCCGAGCGCCGAAGTCCGTGGCCGTCGTCCGCTGCGTGCAGCCCAGATCATCGTCAGCGATGTTGAAGGCGAGCCTGGCTGGTACCGCGTCAGCCTGAACGTGCGTCCGCACTTCAAGTACATGGGTGCCGATTTCACCCTGTCGCTGGTTGGCAAGCTGGACAAAGAGTAAGCGGAGCTAACTCATGACTGGATACGGCAGCCTTTTCGAACGCCTGGGTGGCGACGCGGATAAACGCGTCGGCTGGAGCCGCGAGGTCTCCGCCATGGCGTCGGTGGCTGCCCATCTGGCCAAGATGCTCAGCACCCGTGCGGGCAGCGTGCAAACGCTGTCCGATTACGGGCTACCCGATCTCAACGACATGCGCCTGAGCCTGCATGACTCCCTGAGTCAGGCCCGCTTGGCCATCGAACGCTTCATCGAAGCCTACGAGCCACGCCTCACCAACGTGCGTGTCGTTTCCCTGCCGCGAGACAACGATCAACTCAGGCTGACCTTCAGCATCGAAGGCCTGCTGGAAGTTGAGGGTTTCAAGCGTCAGGTCAGTTTTGCCGCGCGCCTGGATGGCAGCGGTCAAGTCAAGGTCAACTAAGGAAGACCCAATGTCCGGAAAACCTGCAGCCCGCGTCACCGACCCTACTGCTTGCCCGCTCCCCGGCCACGGCACCAACCCGATCGTCTCGGGTTCCGGCGACGTATTCTTCGACGGCCTCGCGGCCGCCCGCCTGGACGATGTCTCGGCCTGTGGCAGCGCGATCTCCGGCGGGTTGGCGAGTACCGTTTTGATTAACGGCAAACCGGCGGCGACCGTGGACTCCGTAGGGACCCATGGCAATAAAGTTACTGCTGGGTCTTCGACGGTGATTATCGGGAACTCGCATACGCCGGCGCCGTTTGTGGCGCCGTTGCCGGTGATTATTCCTGGGATATTCAATCGCGTTTTCGATTTTAAAACGGCTGATGGAAAAGCTATTGAAGGTTTGAACTACACCATTCGCTCTCAAAGTGGGATTGAGAAAGTTGGATCAACTTCGTCTGGTATGTCTGGCAACTTTTCGACGGGCAAGAAAGCCGAACCTGTCACAATTTTCATTTCGGCGGAGTAAGAAACGTGGAAGCCAGCATTGTTGTTGACGGTGTTTCTTACATCTTTGTGACGGCGGATGGCGTGACTGAACTCAAAGTCGAAGCTGAAACTACGGCTAGTGAAGACGTTGAACCGAAGTCGGTACATTTGCCGAATATATGGCTGGTTACTCGAAATAATGGTGTTCCGTTGTTTGGGCTTAAGCCTGATATATGTGATAAGCCTTTCAGGATACTGTCGGCAGAAAAATTGTACGCAGAAAAAATTCAATGGTTTGAACCGTTGGCTGATCACTATAGAGAGTTAGTCTGGGTAAACCCGGAGTCATCTCAAGAAGGAACAGAAGCTTATGTTGCCTATAAGCATTTCACGTGGCAGCAAATTATTGATTACGCAATTGTAGATCGTCCGTCTGCAGCTTATGGCTCGCAATCGTATGCTGACTGGAAAGTCCGGGACGCAGGCGGTAGTGGGTTCCTGATGGTATTTATTGTCGATAAACCCTACTGGACTGACGGTATCGGCCAAATTCCATTCGCCGTTGATACCTTTCGGCTGTATTGGGAAAAGGAACTAACTGAAGATGTCGCAATTGAGAAAACCATTGTGACGGGTATTGAGTATGGAGATGGCAGCCTCTTTGGTGCCAAGGCCGACTACAATAACGAGTACGATAATTTTATAATTTTGAGGGCTGCATTATGGGCCTCAAAAAACTTTCATCTCGAGGTGGTAAAGCACAGCGTAAGCCCGATTCGAAGCACGGCCGCAGAGATGGTTACGTCAAGTACTACTTACAGTCCTGTTTCAACCATGCTCCTGGAGAGTCCAATTTCTCAAGAACTTTTGGAACGGTATGGCGTATGGAATAAGCAGGTTGCTCAGTAAATGAATAGTCGAATAGTTATTGGTTTGATAGTCCATATTTTGGCTTGTGTTCTTTATATTGTATTGAATAATTACGCTGTTCCTATCTATAAGGAACTCGTAGGGGGGTTTACTTCTCGCGGGGTGGCAATAGGTATGGGCATGTATTTTATTTTTTATTTCTTTGCTTTTTTGAATTTTATTTTGGTTTTTATTAATAAAATATCGATCAAGTTTTGTGTGGCAATATTTATGATGTTGTCGATACTGTATTACATGTTTCCGCAATATCCTATACGAGGTATGGCGTATTGCGCTCTTGCGGGTGGTTTGACTATTTCTGCCATTTTGATAACAAGAGCCGTTGATACTGCATTTACCCGGTGGCGCGTTAAGCAAGGAGCGGTCAAGTCGTGAAGTCGACCCCGTTTGTATGCCCATGATCGCCTTGCCGGACGAACTGCGTTTTTACCTGATGGTGGTGGCCGACAGCGATTTGTTTGGCAGCCTAGCCATGCTCTGTCTGGTACTGCTCTTGACGGCACTGCATCGGGGTATCCGAGAGTCGCGGCTGCATCGAGCACTGACATTCATTGCATTGGCGATCGTTGTCGCTATGCAAGTCGCGGGTTCCTACTACGGGAACATGAATCCGGCATGAACAAAAACGTCCGTCTCTCCCTATGTCTGTTTTTCCATACCGTGGGGTGTGTCGGATACGTGTTTCTGAACAACTGGGTTGCGATGACCTACAAGGCTACCAACGGTGGTTTTGCCTCTCACGGAGCCACCTTCGGTATGGCTTCGGTGGCTAGCCATGCTTAGTAAGAACCATCTGAATTTTTTCAAGGTTGCCCTGTGGCTCCCGCTCGTGGCGTTGCTGGTCCTGATGCTGGTAGAGCAGATCATCGGCAACTCAGTAGATCTGGAGTGGCGACAGGTTCTATCGATCTATGTCCTCGCGCTGGGGACGCCGGCTTATCTGGTTTTTGCCCTGTGGGCGATGCGGTTCATGGACTGTAAAACCGAACAACTGGTGCTGCGGCAAGTCTGGCGGGCACCGCTGATGTTCATCCCTTTTTACGCCGTGCCATGGGTGGTTTACGGACTGGCGAACTTGTTGACAGGGGACTTTGCCGGCTTCGCGATGATTTTCGGCTGGGTGGCCTTTTTGCCTTATCCGCTCATCGCCGGCTACACGGTTTCAGGCCTGACGGTTGCGCTCTACAGGACAGTTTATTCATGAGATTCAACACCAGGAAGGTAACCCTCCGTGTCCTTTAACCACTACTACCAAAGCGAACTCACCGCACTTCGCCAGTTGGGTCGTCGTTTCGCCGAGCGCAGTCCGGCGTTGGCGCCTTTCCTGGGGCAGGCCGGGCGTGACCCAGACGTGGAGCGGTTGCTGGAGGGTTTTGCGTTCCTCACTGGCCGCCTGCGCCAGAAGCTCGATGACGAGTTGCCGGAACTCAGCCACTCGCTGATGCATTTGCTGTGGCCGAACTACATGCGGCCGTTGCCGGCGTTCAGTATTTTGCAGTTCGACCCGTTGAAGCGTTCCGGGCCGGCGTTGCAGGTCGAGCGTGATACGCCGATCGAGAGTGTGCCGATCGATGATGTGCGTTGCCGGTTTCGCACCTGCTATCCGACTGAAGTCCTGCCGCTGGACCTGACTGCGCTGACGTACTCGGTGAAGGGCGACGGTTCGCTGTTGAGCCTGCGCCTGGAGATGAGTTGCGACGGGCATATCGGTGAGCTGAACCTGAGTCGTCTGCGCCTGCACCTGGCCGGTGAGCGTTACATCAGCCAGATGCTTTACCTGAGCCTGTTGCGCAATCTGGAAGGCATCGAGCTGATTCCGCTGGACGCGGCCGGCAAGCCACTCAATGGCGCCAACGGCACGCCGATGGCGTTCAAAATGCCCGGCGACCGTGTGCAGCCGGTAGGTTTTGCCGAAGAAGAAGCGTTGATCCCGTATCCGCTGAACACCTTCCGTGGCTATCGCTACTTGCAGGAATATTTCGCCTTCCAGGACAAGTTCCTGTTCGTCGATTTGAACGGTCTGGATCTGCTCAAGGCACTGCCCGAAGACACCCTCAAGCAGATGCGCGGTCTGGAGTTGCGCTTCGACATTCGCAAGAGCGGCATCCAGCGTCTGCGCCCGACGCTGGACAACGTGAAGCTCTACTGCACGCCCATCGTCAACCTGTTCAAGCACGACGCCTTGCCGATTCGCCTCGACGGTAAACAGGACGAATACCTGTTGCTGCCGGCCGAATACGACCTGGAAAACTGCGGGGTGTTTTCGGTTGAAGGCGTCACCGGCTGGAAGCCCGGTGGCCTGGGTTATCAGGAATACGTGCCGTTTGAATCCTTCGAGCACGACCCGAGTTTCGACGTGCCGCAAAGCCGTCCGCATTACAGCATTCGCCAGCGCACCTCGCTGCTGCATGACGGCCTCGACACCTACCTGAGCTTCGGCATCCGCCACACCGAAGCCCATGAAACGCTGTCGATCGAGCTGATGTGCACCAACCAGAACCTGCCACGCAGGCTCAAGCTCGGCGACATCTGCATGGCCTGTGAAGAGACCCCGGAGTTCCTCAGTTTCCGCAACATCACCCCGGCCACGTCGAGCTTCGCTCCGCCGCTGAGCCGTGACTTCCTGTGGAAGCTGATCAGCAACATGTCGCTCAACTACCTGTCGCTGGCCAACGTCGACGCGCTCAAGGTGATTCTCGAAACCTACGACCTGCCGCGCTACTACGACCAGCACGCAGAGAAGGTCAGCAAACGCCTGCTGGGCGGGCTCAAGTCGATCAAGCACCAGCACGTCGACCGGTTGCACCGCGGGTTGCCGCTGCGCGGGTTGCGCACCGAGCTGACCATCGACCCGGAAGGCTATATCGGTGAAGGCGACCTGTTCGTCTTCGCTTCGGTTCTTAACGAGTTTTTCGCGCTTTACGCCAGTCTCAATTCGTACCACGAGCTGCGGGTAAAAAGCACACAGGGAGAGGTGTACCAATGGACACCACGTATGGGCCTTCAGCCTCTGCTTTAAGCGGGCTGACCCGAGGAATACGCGAGTACTCGCTGTTTCAGGCCGTGCTGCTGGTCGTCGATCGGCTGCGCGATGCCCACCCGTACCTGAGCGAAGAGGACTTGTACGACCAGCTGGAATTCCAGGCCAACCCGAGCCTGGGTTTCCCTGGCAGCGACGTCGATCGCGTGGAGTTTTTCCACGAGCACGGGCAGCTGCGCGCGCGCCTGCGTTTCAACCTGATCGGCCTGGTCGGTTCCGGTTCGCCGCTGCCGGCGTTCTACGGCGAGCAAGCGCTGGGCGACAGCGAAGACGGCAACCCGACGCGCAACTTCCTTGACCTGTTCCACCATCGCCTGCAACGGCTGATGCTGCCGATCTGGCGCAAGTACCGCTACCGCGCGAGTTTCGAGAGCGGTGCCCTCGACCCGTTCTCCTCGCAGCTGTTTGCGCTGATCGGCCTGGGTGGCGAAGACATCCGCAAGGCTCAGGAACTGAACTGGAAACGCCTGCTGCCGTACCTCGGCCTGTTGAGCTTGCGGGCGCACTCGGCGGCGCTGATCGAAGCCGTGCTGCGTTACTACTTCAAACATGCCGAACTGACCATCGAGCAGTGCATCGAGCGCCGCGTTGAAATCCTCGACGAGCAGCGTAACCGCTTGGGCCGCGCCAACAGCGCGCTCGGTGAAGACCTGGTGCTGGGCGAGAGCGTGCGCGACCGCAGCGGCAAGTTCCGGATTCACATCCGCGAGCTCGACTGGCAACGCTTTCACGAATTCCTGCCGATCGGTTTCGGCTACCAGCCGCTGTGCGCGCTGGTGCGGTTCACCCTGCGTGACCCGCTCGATTACGACATTCGCCTGGTCCTGCGCCAGGAAGAAATCCGCGAACTGCGCATCGGTGAGCAGAACGCCTGTCGCCTTGGGTGGACCAGTTGGCTGGGCCGCGAACACGCGGACGGCGTGGTGACCCTGGGTAGCAAAATTCATTAAGGATGGATGACCAATGATCAACGTAGACCTGCAACAACTTATCCAGGCGCTGGACGCCGAAACCCGTCGTGACCTGGAAAGTTCGGCCGAACGCTGTGTTGCCCGTGGCGGCAGCAAAATCCTCGTCGAAGACTTGCTGCTGGGCCTGCTGGAGCGCCCGCAAGGCTTGCTCGCACGCGCGTTGCAAGACGCCGAAGTCGACGCTGGCGAACTCAGCGCTGCGTTGCAATCGCGGGTCGAGCACAGCGCCTCGCGCAACCCGGTATTCGCCCCGGAACTGGTGCAGTGGCTGCAAGATGCGTTGCTGGTGGCCAACCTCGAACTGGGTCAGAGCCAGGTCGAGCAGGCCGCGTTGATCCTCGCGCTGCTACGCAACCCGATGCGTTATGCCGGCAGCCGTTACCAGCCATTGCTGGCGAAATTGAATATTGATCGCCTGAAGGATTTTGCCCTGTCGCAGAAGGAACAACCGGCGACCGGCAAACCGGCAGTACCGGGCGAATCCCTGCTGCAACGTTTTACCCACAACCTGACCCAGCAAGCCCGCGACGGCAAACTCGATCCGGTGCTGTGCCGCGATGGCGCGATTCGGCAGATGGTCGACATCCTCGCGCGTCGGCGCAAGAACAACCCGATTGTGGTCGGTGAAGCCGGCGTCGGTAAGACCGCGATCGTCGAAGGCCTGGCTTCGCGCATCGCGGCCGGTGAAGTGCCGCAGGTGCTCAAGGGCGTTGAACTGCTGTCGCTGGACATGGGCCTGCTGCAAGCCGGCGCCAGCGTCAAAGGTGAATTCGAACGACGCCTCAAAGGCGTGATCGACGAAGTCAAAGCCTCGCCGAAACCGATCATCCTGTTCATCGACGAAGCCCACACCCTGATCGGCGCGGGCGGCAATGCCGGTGGTTCGGATGCGGCCAACCTGCTCAAGCCTGCCTTGGCTCGTGGCGAGTTGCGCACCATCGCTGCCACCACCTGGGCCGAGTACAAAAAATACTTTGAGAAAGACCCGGCCCTGGCCCGTCGTTTCCAGCCGGTGCAGTTGCACGAGCCGACCGTCAGCGAAGCAGTGACCATCCTCCGTGGCCTGGCTCAGGTTTATGAGAAGAGCCACGGCATCTACCTGCGCGATGACGCGGTGGTCGCGGCGGCGGAATTGTCGGCGCGTTACCTGGCCGGTCGGCAGTTGCCGGACAAAGCGGTCGACGTACTCGACACCGCTTGCGCCCGCGTGCGCATCAGCCTCGCCGCCGCGCCGGAGAGCCTCGAGCGTCTGCGTGGCGAACTGGCCGAAGGTGGGCGTCAGCGTCAGGCCCTGCGCCGCGATGCCGAAGCCGGTTTGCTGATCGACCACGAAGCGCTCGACGCTCTGGAGGATCGCCTGGACGCCGCCGAAGACGAAATGGTCGCCCTGGAATCCCTCTGGACCGAGCAAAAGGAACTGGCCGAACGCCTGCTGGAGCTGCGTCAGCAACTGGCCAAAGCTCGCGAAGCCGCTGCCGTCGAGCCGACCGTCACGGTTGAAGAAGACGCCGAAGGCACGGTGATCGAAACCCTTGAAGCGGCCGTGGACGAAGCGCAAAGCGTTGAAGCCCTGGAAGCCGCGCTGAACGAAACCCACCGCGCGCTGACCGATGCCCAGGTCAAAGAACGGCTGGTGAGTTTCGAAGTCTGCCCGCGTCTGGTGGCTGAAGTGATCAGTGCCTGGACTGGCGTGCCGTTGGCGCAACTGGCCCGTGAGCACAACGCCAAGGTCGCGAGCTTCGCCACCGACCTGCGCACCCGGATTCGCGGTCAGGAGCAAGCCGTTCACGCGCTGGACCGCTCGATGCGCGCCACCGCCGCCGGCCTGAACAAACCCGATGCGCCGGTGGGCGTGTTCCTGCTGGTCGGCCCGAGCGGTGTCGGCAAGACCGAAACCGCGCTGGCGCTGGCCGACTTGCTGTATGGCGGTGATCGTTTCATCACCACCATCAACATGTCCGAGTTCCAGGAGAAGCACACCGTCTCGCGCCTGATCGGCGCTCCGCCGGGCTACGTCGGTTACGGCGAAGGCGGCATGCTCACCGAAGCCGTGCGGCAGAAACCGTACTCGGTGGTGCTGCTCGACGAAGTCGAAAAGGCCGACCCGGACGTGCTCAACCTGTTCTACCAAATCTTCGACAAAGGCGTGGCCAACGACGGGGAAGGGCGTGAAATCGACTTCCGCAACACGCTGATCCTGATGACCTCGAACCTGGGCAGCGAGCGCATCAGCGAACTCTGCGAGAACGGTGCGCGGCCGACCGCTGAAGTCCTCGAAGAAACCATCCGCCCGGTGCTCAGCAAACACTTCAAGCCGGCGTTGCTGGCGCGTATGCGCGTGGTGCCGTACTACCCGGTCGGCGGCCCGGTGCTGCGCGAGCTGATCGAAATCAAACTGGGTCGCCTGGGCGAACGTTTGAACCGCCGTCAGCTGGATTTCACTTACTGCCAGAACCTCGTCGATCACCTGGCCGAGCGCTGCACCCAAAGCGACAGCGGCGCGCGGCTGATCGACCACTTGCTCGACCTGCACGTGTTGCCGCTGGTGGCGGATCGTTTGCTCGATGCGATGGCTACCGGTGAAAGCCTCAAGCGCGTTCACGCAACGCTCGATGGCGACGCTAGCGTGACCTGCGAGTTCGCCTGAGGTGGCTGTGATGTTCACTCGAGTGCCGCAACCGCTCAAGTATGCCGAGGCCTTGCTGGCGCAGTTCGCCAGCTTGTCGTGCGCGGCTGACGGCGCGGCGCTGCTGGGTGATTTCGTGCGGGCGGTGGCCGAACTCAGTGGCTGTGAGCTGAGCCAGCTGTACCTGCTCGACGCCACCCACACCAGCCTCGGGCTGAACGCCGAGTGTTTGCAGGGCATCCTGCAACCCCGGGAAACCGCGAGCCTGCCGGCCGACTACAACGGCGAGCAACTGCTGCAATTCTCGCTGTGCCAGAACCGCGTGCTCAGCCTCACGGGGCTCAGTGGCAGCCTGCACGAAACCAGTTTCCTGCCGGCTCAGGCAGTGCCGTGGCAGTCGCTGCTCTGTATGCCGCTGGTCAGTCCGCAAAAAGCGGTGGTCGGCCTGCTGCTGTGCGCCAGCCGCGAACAGGTTGAATTGCAGGGATTCGCCGATTCGCTCGGGCAACTGGGGTCGTTCGTACTCGGGCAATTGCACCTGCTGCAACGCCTGCGTCGGCCTGTGGGCGATGTGTCGCCAATGCCCAGCAGCGTGCCCAGCGCCAGCGGTTACGGGTTGATCGGCAAGAGCTCGGCGATGCGCCAGACCTACCAGTTGATCAGCAAGGTACTGCACAGCCCGTACACCGTGTTGCTGCGCGGCGAAACCGGCACCGGCAAGGAAGTGGTGGCGCGGGCCATCCATGATTGCGGGCCGCGCCGCTCCCAGGCGTTCATCGTGCAGAACTGTGCGGCGTTCCCCGAAAACCTGTTGGAAAGTGAGCTGTTCGGCTACCGCAAAGGCGCCTTCACCGGCGCCGACCGTGACCGCGCCGGGCTGTTCGATGCGGCCAACGGCGGGACTTTGTTGCTGGACGAAATTGGCGACATGCCGTTGTCCCTGCAAGCCAAGCTATTGCGGGTATTGCAGGAAGGCGAGATTCGTCCGCTGGGCTCCAACGACACCCACAAAATCGACGTGCGCATCATCGCCGCGACTCACCGGGACCTGGCGGTGCTGGTCAGCGAAGGCAAATTCCGCGAAGACCTGTATTACCGCCTCGCGCAGTTTCCGATTGAGCTGCCGGCCTTGCGCCAGCGTGAAGGCGACATCCTCGACCTGGCCCGACACTTTGCCGACAAGGCCTGCGCCTTCCTGCAACGCGATGCGGTGCGCTGGTCCGACGCGGCGCTCGATCACCTGTCGAGCTACGCCTTCCCCGGCAATGTCCGTGAGCTCAAAGGCCTGGTTGAGCGCGCCGTGCTGCTGTGCGAAGGCGGCGAGTTGCTGGCCGAACATTTTTCGCTGCGCATCGACGTCGCGCCAGAGGAAAGTAGCCTGAACCTGCGCGAACGTCTGGAGCAGGTCGAGCGCAGCCTGTTGCTTGATTGCCTGCGCAAAAACGACGGCAACCAAACCCTCGCCGCCCGCGAACTCGGCCTGCCACGGCGCACGCTGCTGTACCGCCTCGGGCGCCTGAACATCAATCTCGGCGATTTCGATGGATAGGCCCATGACGCGTCATCTCACCCATTTTGCTTCTGTCAGCGCCGCCCTCAAGGGTCGGCGCTTTGTGCATTGTTTAGCCCTGGAGACCCTCTGATGTCTGTTCGTCACTGGCAAGCCGTCCTGCTGACCCTCGTCGTTCTATGCGGCCTCGGCGGCTGTAGCGGCAATTACAAATTCAACGACAACACCTATCGCCCTCTGGGTGATCCGCAGGCGGTCAATCGCGGCAAGTGACCGCAAGGAGCGACATCATGGAACTGGTTTTCGAAATGCTGAACACCAAGCAGTTCGTGCCCACGGATTTGTGCCAAAAGACCTTCAAGCAGGCTGGCGGCGTGATCGGGCGGGGCGAGGATTGCGACTGGATCATTCCGGACCGCAAGCGTCACCTGTCCAACCATCACGCGCTGATCAGCTACCGCGACGGCACGTTTTTCCTGACCGACACCAGCAGCAACGGTATTCAGGCCAGCGAAAGCGGCGCGCGTCTGCGCAAGGGTGAAGCACAGCGCATCGAACACGGCAGCGTCTACGTGCTGGGGGATTTCGAAATCCGTGCGCGGCTGGTACGCGACCCGGCGACCTTCGATACCGAAGTCGGCCGCCCGCAAGCCGCCGGCAGCATCATTCCAGACGATGCGTTTCTCGACCTTGATCCGCTCATGGCGCTTGATCAGCAGGAACGGGTCTACTCGGAAATCGACGAACTGAGCGCCCTCAATGCGCCGCGTCAGGAGCCGCGCCAGCGTGCCGACTACGCACGCATCGACATGGAAAGCCTGCTGGTGCCGGAACTGGTGGCCGCGCCTGCCGCGCCGGAACCTGCGCCGGCGCCCAAGGCGGTCGAGCGTCAAAGTGAAGGCTTCTGGGAGCATTTCGGCGATGCGCTGGGCGTCGACCTCAAAGGCCTCGATCACGACAGCCGCGAAGCCCTGGCGATCAACGCCGCGCGTTTGCTCAAGCAAAGCGTCGGCGGTTTGCAGCAAAGCCTGCGCACCCGTTCTGAGCTGAAAAACGAACTGCGTCTGGCGCAGACCACGGTTCAAGGCACTGGCAAAAACCCGCTGAAATTTGCCGTCGATGCCGGTGAAGCACTGGGCATTCTGTTGCAGGGCGACAAACCCGGCCAGTTGCCGGCCGGGCAGGCGATTTCGCGGGCGTTCCGTGATTTGCAGGCGCACCAGGTGGCCTTGCTCACCGCCAGCCGCGCGGCGGTACGCGGCACCCTCGAACACTTCTCGCCACAGCAACTGACCCTGCGTTTCGAGCGCGACGGCAACAAGCCGCTGCTCGCCACCTCGGGCAGCCGCTGGAGAGCCTACGGCCGTTATCACCAGGCGCTGCGTCAGGACGATGACTGGAGCGAACGCCTGCTGGCGCGGGATTTCGCCCAGGCCTACGAAGAACAGATCCGCCTGATTTCCACCCTACACACCGACCACCAAGGATGATCCGCATGTCTCGCTGCAAGGCCGTAATAATCAAAATGCTGACAGCGTTCACCGCCCTGGCGCTGCTGGCCGGCTGCTCGTCGATTTCGCCGTATTCCACCGTCACCAAACTCAACCTCAAGCTGACCGCCAGCGATCAGGTCAACCCGGACCTCAATGGCCGACCATCGCCGATTGTCGTGCGACTGATTGAGCTCAAACACCCGGTGGCCTTCGAAAACGCTGACTTCTTCAGCCTGTACGAGCGCGCCAAGGAATCCCTGTCGCCGGACCTGGTGGCCAGCGAAGAGCTGGAGCTGCGTCCGGGTGAAACCGTCGAGTTCAAGCTCAGCGTCGAAAGCGGCAGCCGTTACGTCGGCGTGCTCGCGGCGTATCGCGACCTGCGCGAAACCCAATGGCGCTACGTGGTTCAAGTCACCCCAGCCGATCTGACCGTGGCCGAGCTGACCCTCGATCAGACCGGTATTCATGACAAAAACCAAAAGCTCGCCAAGGCGGATGACTGAACATGAACGTGCATAAAGTCATTTGGCAGGAAGGCATGTTGCTGCGCCCGCAGCACTTCCAGCACAACGATCGCTACTACGACAACCAGATGAAAACCCGTACCCAGTTGCTGGGCAGTTACACCTGGGGGTTTCTGGGGCTCGAGATCGATTTGCAGTTTCTCAACATGGGCAAACTGGTGATCAGCCAGGCCTCGGGGATTCTCCCGGACGGCAGCCTGTTCGAACTCGGCGGCAACACCGAGCCGCTGGCGCTGGACGTACCGCCGAACACTGGTAACACGCCGATCTACCTGGCCTTGCCGCTGGTCACCGGTAACCACATCGAGTCCCGTCGCCCGGAGCAATCCGACGTGCTGGCGCGTTACACCGCGTACGAAGCGGAAGTCGCCGACTCCAATGCGGGCGACGATTCCAGCAGCCAGGTCAGCTGCGCACGCCCGGACTTTCGCTTGTTGCTCGGCGAGCAGCAGAGCGACCAGGCCTACGTCAAACTGAAGATCTGCGAAGTCCTCGACACCACGCCCGACGGCGTGATCAGCCTCGACCCGGACTTCGTCCCGACCTTCATCCACGCTCACGCGTCGGGCTACCTGCTGTCGTGCCTCAAAGAAGTCATCAGCATGCTCGGCCACCGTGGCGACACCATTGCCGACCGAATTCGTTCGAACGGCAAGGTCGGTGGCGCGGAAGTCGGCGACTTCATGATGCTGCAACTGATCAATCGCACCGAACTGGTTCTGCGCCATTACCTGGGCCTGGAACAGGTTCACCCGGAAGAGTTGTACCGCACGCTGCTGTCGATGCTCGGCGATCTGTCGACCTTTGCCAGCGACAGCAAACGCCCGCGTCTGGACAGCCGCTATCAGCACAGCGACCAGGGCGCGAGCTTCCGCAAACTGATGGAAGCGATTCGTCAGGTGCTGTCGATGGTGCTCGAACAGCACGCCATCGAACTGGTGCTGCAAGCGCGTCAATACGGGATCACCGTGTCGCCGCTGCACGACCACAAACTGCTGGGCACGGCGTCGTTCGTGCTGGCGGCCAGTGCCAACTGCGACTCCGAAGAGCTGCGGCATCGCCTGCCGGCACACCTCAAGGTCGGCCCGGTGGAGCGCATCCGTCAGCTGGTCAACCTGCACCTGCCGGGCATCAAGGTCAAACCCTTGCCGGTGGCGCCGCGGCAGATCCCGTTCCACTCGAACAAAACCTATTTCATCCTCGAACTCAGTTCCGAAGACCTGGCACAACTGGAGCGCTCCGGCGGCTTCGCGTTCCACGTGTCCGGCGAATTCGCCGAGCTTGAACTGAAATTCTGGGCCATCAGGAACTGACCGATATGATCAAGGAAATGGAGCACAACCAGGATGACAAAACCGTCCTGCTCGATCGCCAGGGCCATGGCCCGGCACAGAGTCCGCTGACCGATTTCGCCGCACCGCCGCGTTTCGAGCAACTGGAAGAACGGATGATCTACGCCGCGCGCCTGCGTCCGGCGGAAGCATTCAACATCAGCCTCAACTCGCTGGTGGCGGCGTCGTCCGATCTGCTGTCGGAAGTGGTGCGGCTCAAGCACAGCGACACCCGCGAAGACATGCACGCGCTCAACGAGCGGCTGACGGCTGCGCTGAAACTCTTCGAAGTCCGTGCACTGCACAACGGCGCCGAGAGCAGCCAGGTGATGGCTGCGCGCTACGTGCTGTGCACCGTGGTCGACGAAGCGGTGGTGACCACCCCGTGGGGCAACGAAAGCGAGTGGTCGCAGATGAGCCTGCTCAGCAGCTTCCACAACGAGACTTTTGGCGGCGAGAAATTCTTCCAGCTGCTCGATCGGTTGTCGAAGAATCCGGTCAAACACCTGCCGATGCTGGAACTGATGTACCTGTGCCTGTCGCTCGGTTTCGAGGGCAAGTACCGGGTGCAGGCGCGCGGCATGCTGGAACTCGACGGCATTCGCGATGCGCTCTATCGGCAGATTCGCCAGCTGCGCGGCGACGTGCCGCGTGAACTGTCGCCGCACTGGGAAGGCCTCAACGACAAGCGCCGCAGCCTGGTGCGCATCGTGCCGTGGTGGATGGTGGCGCTGTTTACGCTGGTGTGCCTGGTGGTGATGTATTCGGGTTTTGCCTGGGTGCTCGGCGAGCAGCGCGACACCGTTCTGCAACCTTATCAGCCGCTTGATCCAGCCGCGGTTCAGCAGCTGTCGAAGCCGTAAAACAGGGACGTGAGATGAAAAAGTTTTTCAAGAAAGTCGGCGCGTTCCTGCGCAAGACCTGGGTCTGGACCCTGCTGCTGGTGTTGTTCGTCGCGCTGCTGGTGTGGTTCGTCGGACCACTGCTGGCCGTCGATGATTACAAGTTCTGGGAAGGCTCGACCTCGCGCCTGCTGACCATCAGCGTGCTGTTCCTGATCTGGGGCCTGACCATGGTCTTCGTCAGCTGGCGCGCCGGTGTGCGCAAAAAAGCCGTTGAAGAAACCGAAGACGGCCAGGACCGTATTCGCCGCGAAGAGCTGATCGACGAGGAGCAAAAGGAGCTGCGTGCGCGTTTCAAAGACGCACTGCGCACCTTGAAAACCTCCAGCCTGTATCGCGGCCGCAGCGAACGCTGGCGCAACGATCTGCCGTGGTACCTGCTGATCGGTCCACAGGGCAGCGGCAAAACCAGCCTGCTGGACTTCTCGGGCCTTGAGTTTCCGATCAACAAGATCGACCGCAAACTCACTCGCGACACCATCGGCACCCGCCATTGCGACTGGTACTTCGCCGATCACGGCGTACTGATCGATACCGCCGGACGTTACCTGACCCAGCCGGACGTGGATGTCGACGGCAGCGCTTGGACCACCTTGCTCGACCTGCTGCGCAAGCGTCGTCGCAACCGTCCGTTGAACGGCGTGCTGGTGACCATTCCAGTTGAATTGCTGCTGAGTGGCACCGAGCAAGACCTCGACACCCTGGCGCGTCAGGTGCGTGCGCGTCTGCAAGACGTGCATCAAAAACTCCACGTCGACCTGCCGATCTATCTGGTGCTGAGCAAGGCCGACCAGTTGCTGGGCTTCGACGAGTTCTTCGATCAGCTGACCCGCGAAGAAAGCGATCAGGTGCTCGGCACCAGCTTCCGTAAAGAGCAGAGCGGCACCGACGTGGCCGTGCTGCGCTCGGAGTTCGAAGAGCTGCTGCGTCGCCTCAACAGCCAGGTGATCATGCGCATGCACCAGGAGCGCGACACCCAGCGCCGTGGTCGCATTCTCGACTTCCCGCATCAACTGGGGCAGATCGGCGAGCGTCTGTGCCTGTTCGTCGACATGGCGTTCACCGGCAACCGCTACCAGCGCGTCAGCCAGTTGCGCGGTTTCTACCTGACCAGCGCGCCGCACCTGAAGCAACAGATGGACCAGAGCACCGCCGGTATCGGCGCCAGCCTTGGCATCAACAGCGGTGTGTTGCCGACCTTGCGCAGCGGTCGTTCGCGGTTCATCCACCACTTGCTCAGCCGGGTGATTTTCCCCGAGGCCGATCTGGCCGGTCTGGACAAGCGCGAGCGCAGCCGTATCCATTGGGGCCAGCGTGCGTTGTACGTCGGTGCATTGGCGGCGCTGGGGCTGTTCGGTCTGCTCTGGGCGACCGGTTTCTCGGCCAACTACGAACGCCTGGAACACCTGCGTTCGCTGGCACAAACCTGGAGCCAGCAGCGCTCGGCACTGACCGCTCGCGATGACGCGATGGGCGTGCTCAAAACGCTCGACACCAGCTACGAAGCGACCAAGGTATTCCCGCCTAAGGGCGATGTATCGATGTTCGAGCGCGGTGGTCTGTATCAGGGGCAAGAGAGCAACCCGGTGGTCAAGGACGCGTATCAGCGTGAACTTGAAACCCAGCTGCTGCCACGCGTAGCGCAACTGCTCGAAGGGCAGATCCGCAACAACATGAAGGACCGCGATCGCCTGCTCAACAGCCTGCGCGCCTACCTGATGCTGAACATGAAGGACCGTCGCGATCCGGCGTGGCTGCAAGATTGGCTGGCGCAGGACTGGTCCGTGCGTTACGCCGGCAACACTGCGGTGCAGAACGGTCTGAACGGGCACTTCGAACGCCTGCTCAAGCAGCCGTTTATCTACCCGCTCAACGATGCGTTGGTTGCCCAGGCGCGTCAGGTTCTGCGCAGCGAATCGCTGGCCACCGTGGTCTACCGGATGCTGCGCGAGCAGGCTCGCAATCTGCCGGAATACCGCTTCAGTCAACACCTCGGTCCGCAGGGCGCGCTGTTCGTCGGCACCGATTACGCGATTCCGGGGTTCTACACCCAACAGGGTTATCAGCAGTACTTCTCGGTCCAGGGCTCGGCACTGGTCACCGATATCCTGCGTGACAATTGGGTGCTGGGCGAAGGCTCGGGCATGAGCGGCATGGACTTGCGCCGCCTGATGGTCGAACTGGAGCAACTGTACTTCCGCGACTATGCCAACTTCTGGAGCGAAGCGGTCGGTCAGGTGGCATTGCAGCCGATCAACAGCGCCGGTGAAGGCGCTGAACAATTGGCCGGGCTGACGTCCGCCAACTCGCCGATCCTGCAGATGCTGGTGGAAGTGCGTGAGAACACGCGCTTCCCGGCCGCCGTCGACAACACCGAAGATGCGACGGATGCGGCTGAAAAACTGCTCGCCAAGAAGGGCGGCGCGTTGGGTAAGGTCGCCGCAGCCGCGGCTGGCAAGGCGGGCGATGCATTGGCCGCCAAAAACCTGCCAGACACCGCGAAGAAATCCCTGCAACGGCGCTTCGAACCACTGCACCGTTTGCTCGATGACAACAACGGCCCGGCTGCCGACCTGACCCCGGCGCTGCAAGCGCTGAACGACCTGCAACTGCAACTGGCCAGCCTGGCGCGTGCCAGTGCCCCGGATCAGGCCGCGTTCGAAATGGCCAAGACCCGCATGAGCGGCCAGCGCGATGCGCTGAGCAACTTGCGCAACGCTTCGGGTCGCCTGCCGCGCCCGATCAGCGTGTGGTTCAACGTCCTGGCCGAAGACACCTGGCGTCTGGTGCTCAACGATTCCTACCAGTACCTCAACCAGCGCTATCAGAGCGAGCTGTACAGCTTCTATGGCAAGGCGATCAACAAGCGTTATCCGTTCAACGCCCACAGCACCAGCGACGTTGCGATCAGCGACTTCCGCGAGTTCTTCAAGGCGCAGGGCATCGCCGATCGCTTCTTCGAAAACTACATGCGGCCTTTCGTCAGCGGTGATCCGGGCAACTACCGCCTGCGCAGCATTGACGGTCACAGCCTGCCGATGTCCAAGGTCTACCTCGACCAGATGGCCGCGGCCCAAGTGATCCGCCAAAGCTTCTTTGCCGAAAACCCGGCCGAGCCGCAGGTTCAGTTCAAACTGGAGCCGTACACCCTCGACCCGGCTGTCAGCCGTTCCGAGTTCCGCTTTGGCGACAAGACCATGGAATACCGCCATGGCCCGATCGTGCCGGTGGCCTTTAAATGGCCAACCGATGCGGAAGACGGTCGCACCAGCCTGGTCCTCGAAAAAATGGCTGGCCGCCCAATCGGCATCGAGAAAAACTCCGGCCCATGGTCGTTGTTCCGTCTGTTCGATTTGATGCAGACCGAATACCTGACCGGTCGCGACGTGCTGGTGCTCAAGGCTGATGTGGGTGGCCTGCGCGCCAACTACCTGCTGATGAGTCAGCGCACGCCGAACCCGTTCGACATGGGTGTGTTGCGCACCTTCCGTATGCCGGTGCAGCTCTGATGCTGGTTGCCAGTCCCTGGCGCAGCGCGGCGCGTACCGATCCGGGCAAGGTTCGGGCGCGCAACGAAGATGCTTTCCTCGACAGCCCAGAGCATGGCCTGTGGGTGGTCGCGGACGGCATGGGCGGTCATCAGGGTGGCGACATCGCCAGCCAGTTGATCGTCGCCAGCCTGGCGGAATTGCCCGTCGAAGACAGCTTCGACGAGCGGCTCAAAGGCGTGCGCCAGTGCCTGCACTGGCTCAACCGCCGCTTGGGCCAGGAATTAACCGTCACCGCCGGGCGCCATGACAGCATCATGGGCAGCACGGTGGTGGCGTTGTTGGTGGACGGCAATCGCGCGGCCTGCATCTGGGCCGGCGACAGCCGTTGTTACCTGTGGCGTGGGCAGCGCTTGTATCAGCTGTCCAAGGACCATTCGCTGATGCAACAACTGATCGACGAACAACAGATGAGCGTCGAGCAAGCCCGGGCTCATCCAGCCGCCAGCGCCTTGACCCGTGCGGTCGGGGCCAGCGAGCAATTGACCCTGGACGTGCTCGAACTCGAGGTTTATCCCGGTGATGCGTTCCTGCTGTGCAGCGACGGTTTGTACCAAGGCTTGAGCAGCGACGCGCTGGGCAACGCCTTGAGCCTGACCGCGCCGCATGTGGCGCTGGAGCGTTTGTTCGACGGCGCCTTGCGCGGGGCGGCGCGGGACAACCTGACCGCCGTGGTGATCCGCCAATGAGTGAACTCAAACCTGTGCTCGACGAGCTGTTGGTCAGCGACGAAGAAGCCGCCAACCTGACCTACTTCGCCTTCGCCAAATCCCATGAGGCGCCGCGTGCCGTGGCGCCGATGCGGGCCAGCGTTGGCGCGTTGCCGGACGTGTTGGCGGGGCGTTACCGCATCGAGCGTTTGCTCGGTGCCGGTGGCATGGGCGCGGTGTATCGCGCACGGGACCTGCTGCACGAACAGTTCGGTGACCCCGACCCTTATGTTGCGCTGAAAATCCTCAGCGAAGAATTTGCCGAATCGCCGGACGCCAGTGCCTTGCTCTACAGCGAGTTCGCCCTGACCCGGCGCCTGCGCCACTCCAACGTGCTGCGTTTGCACAGCTTTGAAGTGGACACCGAGTGTCAGCGCGCCTTTATCACCATGGAACTGATGCGCGGGCTGACGCTGGACAAACTGCTCTGCGAACGGCCCCTGGGCCTGCCGTGGCAAGAATTGCGGGACATCGCGCTGCCGCTGCTCGACGCGTTGGCCTATGCCCACAGTCGCGGTGTGCTGCACGGCGACTTGAAACCGAGCAACGTGATGCTCAGCGAGGAGGGCGTGCGCTTGTTCGACTTCGGTCTCGGCCAGGCCGAGGAGGGCGTATTACCCGGCCTGCCGCACTTGAGCCGCAGCCGTTTCAACGCCTGGACGCCGGGCTATGCCGCGCCGGAGTTGCTGGAAGGCGCGCCGCTGACCGCCAGCGCCGACCTCTTCGCGGTGGCCTGCGTGATCTACGAGCTGGCGGGCGGCAAACACCCGTTCCGCCGCTTGCCGTCGACCCAGGCCCGTGACGAACGCCTGGACCGTGAACTGCAAGCGCCCAAACATCTACCGAAACACTGCTGGCCGGCGCTGCGCACGGCGCTGGCTTTCGATGCGGCGGCACGCACCGTGACTGCCGCCCAGCTGCATGACACATTGGCGCGTGCCGCCATGGGCGCCACTTCGTCCTGGCTGCAACGTCTGCGCAGCAGGCGCAACGGATGACTACCGAACAGGGAGCAAGCAATGTTCAACCCTTCTAACGAAACCCATTTCAGCCTGACCGTTGCGGACTTTCAGGGTGACCTGCAAGTGCTGTCGTTCACCGGCACCGAAGGCATCAGCCAGACCTTTCGTTTTGACCTGGAACTGGTCAGCGAAAACCCCGATCTGGACCTGGAAACGCTGCTGCACAAGCAGGCATTCCTGGCGTTCGATCCCAAAGGCAGCGGCATCCACGGGCAGATCTATCGCGTCGCCCAAGGCGATGCCGGCAAGCGCCTGACCCGCTACAAAGTGTCGCTGGTGCCGCAACTCGAATACCTGCGCCACCGCACCAACCAGCGCATCTACCAGCAGATGTCGGCGCCGAAAATCATCGCGCTGATCCTCGAAGAACACGGCATCAAGGGCAACGCCTACAGCTTCCAGCTGAGCCAGCCGTGCCCGGATCGCGACTACTGCGTGCAGTACGATGAAACC
Source organism: Pseudomonas sp. GW822-FHT06B12 (assembly GCF_058799675.1). Taxonomy (NCBI): domain Bacteria; kingdom Pseudomonadati; phylum Pseudomonadota; class Gammaproteobacteria; order Pseudomonadales; family Pseudomonadaceae; genus Pseudomonas; species Pseudomonas sp. GW822-FHT06B12. The sequence continues at coordinate 191,366 of NZ_JBXALR010000004.1, read as the reverse complement.
GACCTGCATTTCGTCCAGCGGCTGTGCGAGGAAGAAGGCATTCACTACCACTTCCAGCACGACGCCAAGGGTCACAAACTGGTGTTCGGCGACGACCAGACCGTGTTCCCGAAACTCGGCCAGCCCACCGCCTACGTGCAGGGCAGCGGCATGGTCGCCGACGAGCCGGTGATCAAAGGCTTCACCCTGCGCCTGGAAACCCGCACCAACCGCACCACGCGCCGCGACTACGATTTCGAGAAGCCGCGTCTGCAACTGGAATCGGCCTACAAACCCGATGGCAAAAGTGACGAACCGGACCTGGAAGACTACGACTATCCGGGCCGTTTCACCGAGCGCGCACGCGGCAAGTTCCTCAGCCAGCGAGCGCTGGAACGTCACCGCGCCGACTACCAGCAAGCCGAAGGCCATGGCGACCAGACCACCCTGGTCAGCGGCCACTTCCTGGAGATCTCCGACCACCCGCGCACCGAGTGGAACGACCTCTGGCTGCTGACCGAAGTCATCCACGAAGGTAAACAACCGCAAGTCCTCGAAGAGTCGGTGACCAGCGACACCACCGCCAACAAAGATGACTTCCACCAGGGCTACCGCAACCGCTTCCTCGCCACCCCGTGGGACGTGTTCTACCGCCCGGCGCTGTTGCACACCAAACCCCGCGTGCTCGGTAGCCAGACCGCCCAAGTCACCGGCCCCAAAGGCGAAGAAATTCACTGCGACCAATACGGCCGCGTGAAGGTGCAATTCCACTGGGACCGCGAAGGCCTGGCCGACGACAAAACCAGCTGCTGGCTGCGCGTCTCCAGCAGCTGGGCCGGCGACCGCTACGGCGCCATCGCCATCCCGCGCATCGGCATGGAAGTGCTCGTCACCTTCCTCGAAGGCGACCCCGACCAACCGCTGGTGACCGGCTGCCTGTACCACACCGAAAACCAGGTGCCGTACGCCTTGCCGGCGAACAAAACCCGCACCGTCTTCAAAACCCTCAGCTCCCCCGGTGGTGGCGGCTACAACGAACTGCGCATCGAAGACAAAAAAGGCGCCGAACAAATCTTCATCCACGCCCAACGCGACTGGGATGAAAACATCGAGCACGACCAGAAAATCCGCGTCGGCAACGAACGCCACGACACCGTCGAAAAGAACACCTACACCGAACTCAAAGCCGAAGAACACCGCACCACCATTGCCGACCGCAAAGTTGAAGCGCGGATGGACGACCACCTGACCATCGGCCAGAACCAACACATCAAACTCGGCACCGCGCAGCTCACCAGCGTAGGGAGAGAAATCCACCTCAAGGCTGGCGACAAAATGGTCATTGAGGCGGGCTCGGAACTGACGATCAAGGGCGGTGGGAGTTTTATCAAGCTGGATGCGGGTGGTGTGACTGTCGTTGGGCCGGTGGTGAAGGTTAATGCTGGGGGCTCGGCGGGGAGTGGGACGGGGATTGGGATTAAGCCGCCGGTGTTGCCGGGGGCTGCGGATAAGGATAAGGCGGGGAGTTTGATGGATCAGGCGTTGGGGAATGCGCCTGAGGAACAGATCAAACGCAAACCGAAACGAATGCTCAATTTTTCCGGCTAACAGACACCGACGGCACTCCAAGCCACCAGGGATCAGGATTCAGGTAATTGGTAATGACTGAAACAACCAGCAAAGTAGAGAAATGGTCGTATCCCTTCAAAGTAGGGGGAGCAGATGCGACGGATCCGCAGCAGTACTACAAGGCGTTGGCGCAGGCCGAGGATGGTTATTACCCATTGGGCTCTAACGGTCTCTGGCATGGCGGCGTTCACTTCGACGAGGCCAGTGGTCTGGTGGTGGGGGACAAGGCTGAGGTTCGCTGCATTGCGGATGGCGAGGTGGTTGCCTATCGCATTGATGAGGTTTATCCAAAATCAGATTTCGGCTCGACGCATTCAGTCTTTTCAACAGGTTTCGTGTTGGTTAAACACCGTTTGGAGGTTCCCGTACCTCCTGCGCCAGCACCTGCCCCCGGCGCGCAACCTGCGGCAGCGGCGCCAGGGCCAAGCCTGACCTTTTTCAGTCTGTATATGCATTTGCTGGATTGGGACACCTACAAGTTGAATCCGGCGCTTAAAAGACCCGACTTCTGGGGGAAAGGGCTGTATCAAGTAAAAGCGAGTGCCCCGGATAGTTCATTGGGGATCAGGGTTCGTAGCGGAAACTCAACACAGTTTCCGGTATTAGCGGTATTGCCTTGCGGAACCACAGTGCTGACAAAGCCTGCTCCGGCAACTCAGAATTGGCTTGAGATCATCAGTGTCACTCCTGAGTTTCCGGGGTTAGCGGCAAATACCGGTTGGGTGTTTAAAGGCCAGATGAAGCACCTTTCCGGGGATCAGTATCTTGTAGGCAAGGATGCTAAGGATCCTCTACCGGGTGAGCAAAAAGGGGCAAACATTCGAAGCGCGTACACCAATGGCCAGCCGATTGGATTTTTACCTGCTGGGACACAGATCAAACTCGGTGACGAGCAGACGCCCAACAAATTTCGTAAGTTGGTGGAGATCGTAAGCGGTCAGTCCACGCCCATGCTGAGCCCGGGTGCAGATGGAAAGCTGCCCGGCTACGTTTGGCTGGACTCCCTCGAACCAAAGAATGAACCGAAAAGCCCTAGGGGAGAGGTAGTCCCTTTAACACAGACCTATAAAATAAGGGCCGGTGAGGTTTTGGGGCATGTCGGTAAATATCAAAATCATACGGACGCAGCACCTAAGAACTTGTTGCACTTGGAGGTGTTCAGTTGCGAAGACGTCAAGGCGTTTACTGAGCTGAGCAAGTCCAAGGCCGCAAGTTTGCCGGCCGCAGAAAAAACGTTGCTCAAAATTCAAAAAAACAGCCTGTTGATCACTCATGTGCAGGGCATGAGCGCTACGAACCCTCCTAAAGCGGCTGATGCAAATAAAGTAGTTGGCTATGATTTTTTTGTTCCTGTAAGTGTGCTGGAAGCGTTACCCGCTGAGAAGAAAATCAAGGCGCCTATTGTCATGGACGGAGCAACCACCTACACGCTTTGGTGGCGTCTAGATGGATTGCTGTGCGACGCGGATGGCAACGAGATCAACGGTTGGTTTGCGGAGCCAGACATCACTCTGTCGCGCCATTCGCCCTTTGAGTGGGAAGGCTTCACTTTTATTGAAGAAACCGTCAGTAATGTGGATCACCTAGCTGCCTTCCTTCACGCGCAGGAAAGTCTCACCGAACAGGAGCGTGCGACTTACCTGCCGAACGTCGGAAACGCTGACGATAGTCTTGCGAAGAAGCGGTTATATAAAATCCTCGATAAGAATGGCGATAGCAAACTGAAACCTGAAGAAATAACAGCGGCCCTCGGTAAGCCCTGGTTCTCACAACCTATTTCTCAGATGGTTACGCGCTACGAGAGCGAGTGGCAATATAAGGCAGAAAAATGGGATGCCCTGGATGAGCTAATGGGGCACAGCGACTCGGATCCGCATAAGGGATGGGTTGAAGAGAAGGCGCGGATCGAGAGTTTGAGTTGGTGGGATAAGTTGGTTGGACAGCAAGGAATAACTAGCGATATTAATGTGCAGCATATTCATCCTGTTGGACTAGTTTCAAGTTTTCTTAGGTCTGGGTCTAGCAAGTGTAAGAAATGCGGGAAAAATATCGCTTTGTCACATGAATTTATGAAAAGGATTTCTGCTCCATCAGTTACTGATGGGTTCGTAGATGACTTCATCAATGCTGCGAACCTAATGTTTTCGAAGTACGAGGTAAATTCATGCTCTCAGATAATCCATCTATTGGGGCAGGGTAAGCACGAGACTGGGAGGTTTAAGAAGTTTCGTGAGAGTCTGCGGTATAGTCGACAGAGTTATACTCCGACTTCTCTATATAATATGGCGCCAACAGCGATAAACTCAGGATTTACAAGGCTGGGGTTGAACTTAACTCAAGCAGAGAAAATTCAGTACGTTGATGATCATTTGATCGATAATGATCCGGGTTATGGTAGGCACAGCTTTGGTAGTACTCAATACCCTCAAAATGATTACCGGGGGCGGGGTCTACTTCACCTGACCCACTATGCTAATTACCACTCTTGTGCTCAAGCTATTGGTGTAGCGATTGATGCAAACCCAGGGTTGGTGGAAAGCGATACGAAAGTTATTATTGAAACAGGGCTTTGGTTCTGGAAGTCGAATAGCATCGGTCCTATTGCAGATGACAGCGGTTTGTCAATGGATCAAAAAATCAGGGCGGTAACTAGAGTGATTAACCCAGGCCTAAAGGGGCTCGTTGAAAGGGTTGAGTTTACGAAAGATATTGCTAATATTTTTGAAGAGCTGTACGGAGCCTGCTCGGTATGAAAACTATTAAGCTGTTTAAATTCTTTGTGTTTCTGTTTGCCTTTTATGCAATAAATTCTCTGGCTTGTGAGTCACCAAAAAGTGATGCGTTTCCAGCTGTTAAAACAGATGAGGGGTTTGTAGTTTTTAATAATGCGCCTTTGGCGGGTGAAGAGGGTCAAGACTCCGACGATATTGCTATCGAGATTGACTTTGTAAACTGTGCTGACGGTGTAAAAAAGCGTATAGGGGGGCTTCCATTTCTAGCGGCGACGGGAAATGTTAAGGCCGCCTTCTTGGCAGATGACAAAGTCGATGCTAAACCTAAACTGTTTGTCATTCATAGTGTCGAAATTAGAGCAGATACGGGTGTAAAGTATCTAGGGGACTATTACACTGTTCATGTCTATTCTAATGCGCCATCTGGCTATGTAAGGGATGAGCGGCTATCAAATTATTTTGGGGTGGGTGGGGATATCGCATCCGATGCCGATGAGTCAGTTTTGGCATACAGGTATCCATATAAGACTGCTGATGAAATTGTCGCGAAAATTAACTCTGCAGCATATAAGAAATGGGCTGATAAGGAAGTGGTCAAGCTTACTATTAGTAAGAAGACATCGATTTATAGCTCTGCAAATTTGTTTGATGTGACAAAAATGTATTTAATAAAGGGAGATTCGGTCTTGCAGGAGTCGGTGGAGGCAGGGTGGATCGGAGTTATGTTTAAAACATCAAAAGGAAAAGAGATTCGGGGATGGGTCCAATGTGTCGATACGGACGGATGTTAGCAGATATTCTGGTGGAATTATTCTCTGTTTTTAATTGAGAGGAAAGTACATCAAGGGCAGGCCGCGATTTCGATAGAAGAGAAGTCGCGGCCTGTCCCCAGGGGCTATCACAGATAGGAATATCAGATACCAAGCTCTAGCGACGTTAGTGAATCTCTGATTAAGAGGCTATCTGTAATGCTCAGGATTTTTGCGTTCGTTTTCTTGTTTGTGTTGACGGGGGTAGCCGTCGCTCAAGACAATGGGAAGTATTTACAGGGCAAAGTAGTTCAAGGGCCATACAAAACTACAGTTGTAGAGGGGGGAGAGCTATCGTTTTTAGAAACAGGTAATGCGGAGTTTCCTGTGTCGCTAGTGTTGGATGTGATAAAAAGTGGTGGCAGTGCTGTAAGAACGCTGGTAGATAAGTACGATGTTGCTGGATCGGCTCCGAAGATAGAGTCGATATTCTTTTATCCTGTCAGGGGGAAAAAGAATGTGTTTGTATTGGTTTCCTGGGAGCTCACGAGTAGAGGTATTGGTACTTATGGGACTCTTCATCAAGTCTATGGTTACGAGCAAGGTGCAAAGAATAACTTGGTTGTCAATAAATTGATTCGTTTTGATAAGCGTTTGAGCGGCATTGATGGGTATCAAGAGGGTGAGGAGCAAACATTCGCATATAAAGACGCTGCCTCAATAAAGGAATACATTAAAAAAATATAAACGTTAACTGAGTGTTTGGGGAAATATATCAGGGGCAGATCACGATATTGGTTGAAACAGAATCGTGCTTTGTCCCTTGTGCCTAATTTTTTGAGGGTGGGATGATTTTTTTCCAGAGATTTATGCGGTTATTGGTTTTGGTGATCTTTTTTGGTGCTTCCTATACTTTTGCATGTGAAGCACTTAAGGACGCACCTTATCCACCGTTAGCGGTGGAGGGGGGGATGATTGTTTTCAGCTCAATCGCCGTACTTGAGGATGAGGGCAAGCCAAACCCGGAAATGGGGTTTGGCGTCAGCTTTTTTGATTGCTCTACCGGTATCACAAAATTCATTTCACGGTTGCCTTATGTTGCAGATCCCGGCGAAGTACGAGACGTTTTCACAGCAAATGTAGTGAATGGTGATAAGGAGTTATTTGTCATTCATAGCGCACCTATTCGTGCCTTTACCGGGATAAGCTACGGAAGCGACTATTTCAGCGTAATGGCATTTCACAAAAACGAGGGGGAATTCACCCTTGATGAAAGATTAACGGATTACTTCGGAAGTGGTGCTGACGTTCTCTCTTCAGACGACAATGATGATAAGCCGATTTACACCTATCCTTTCAAAACTCGCGATACTGTTGTTTCTCAACTGACGTCTAAAAATTACCGTGGCTGGGCGAGCGGTAACCTACCTGATCTAAATGTTAATAAAAAGACGTCAATATATTTGTCGAAGTCCATGGCAGCTGATACAAAGATGTATTTGGTAAAGGGTGACAAGGTAAAACAGGAGGCTGTCTCAGCCGGATGGGTTTCTATTCTTTACATAACAGTGAAGAAAAAAGAAGTACGCGGTTGGGTCCTTTGCGAAAATGTGGACGGATGCTGACGTTAGATAATACATGTGATGTTAAGTGGCTAAAGAGGACAAATTTATTTGAAAGGTGTGTTGGGTTGCCTTAATAAAAAGATTCGTCCGCTTTGTCCGAGCACTCGGACTATCTGGGCAAGATTGCACCTGGTCTCGATCTGGAATAGGTCGGCGAAAATGGGATGTGTTGGGTGATAAAGTATAAATTTGCTTTTTCTGTATTGAGTTTTATTTGCTCTGTTTCTTTTTCAGTGTTGGTATCTGCTGAAGAAAGGCAGTGCACATTTGATATGTCGCAATCAAAGCTTAAAGTTGCTGGTTGTATCCAGGAAGGAAATGTAAATATACTGAAGTTAGCCCCTCGTGATCAGCCTTCTTATGAGACAAATCTTGAGGATCTTCCAACATTTATTGTTGCGGGGAAGGATTTGGAAGCTGTTTTGAAAGTGGTGGGGGATGGGGCCTCGCCGCCTTATAATAATTTAATTAAATTGCCATATCCTGATGCGATTTTGAGTTATTCCGATGCGTCAACTGCGGCAAAGTTAAAGATGACGCAGAAAAATTGGAAGTTGATCAGTATGAAAGATGTTGCATACGAAGGGCAAGGTGGTAACGAGGGCGCGGGAGTAGTGTGTAGTACCCTTGAGAGGGAAATAAACGAAGGTTATGTGGTTGTTTCTCAGTGTAATAGTTTTTTTGAAGGTGATATATTTGCGTTGAAAGGGTTGCTTAGTTCAATAGATGGTCAAAAGAAATGACTGTTGAGCGGGCGTGAGTAAGTATGTCAGGGGCAGATCACGATATTGGCTTAAGAAGAATCGTGGTCTGTCCCTTGATTTTCTTAGGGTGAGAAATGAAAAGCTTAATGTTGTTGGTAGGTATGGTTTTTTCCTGCTGTGCCTTGGCCATGGATGATAAGAATTCAGTCGTAAATATATATAAAGCTGATACGGCTGTCATTTCTGGTAAGTTGATTCGCTATTACCAGCTGCTTGGCAGTCCATGCATAAAAGTTGAGGTCCTGAAACCAGGCGGCAAAGGTGCTGCCAGTAATTCAACGGGGCTTTGCAGTGTTTCTGGGAAAAGCTTCAATACTGATTTCTCCGAGGTTGTTCTGGAAAAAGGAGAGTTTTCCAATAATGAGCTTTTGCTCACTCTAACGCTTATGCCTCTAACGCAGGGCGCAGACATTACTGAGGTATGTAAGTTTAAGGTTGAAGGTGAAGCGCTCAGTGGGCCGATCTGTGATACGCAGTAATGCTCTTAACCATGTTGAGTTTTGAGAGTCTAGAGTTGGAAGTATTTGGGGCAGACCACGATATTGGCTGAAGAATCGCAGTCTGTCCCTGATTTCTATCTTCAATGGCAATGGGCACAAGGAGGTGTTGTGTGAGGCGCATACTGACAGGAATCGTGATGTTGCCTTCGTTGGCATGGGCATCTTCGGTGGACGAAACCGTCAATAACACCGTCGTTGTAGGTAATGCGTCAGGTAACGTGCAGTTTGTCCAAGGCCCGGTTCATGCCCTGGTGTTCTTGGACAATTGTCATTTTTCATTAGGCTTGTTGAAGCATCAGTATCTTCAGTTCAACAGCCCGGATGTGCTGTTTATCGAGTCGATTACCGCACCGACGGAAAAGACCCTGCCTTACCTCTGGCAGGCCGAAATGTCTGCAGGTTATGAGTGGGGTTTTCGCAAGCGCGGCAGTTTGGCGGATAAATGGTTTGGCTTGATCTGTGAAAACACCGAGAACTTTTCGCGGCTCACGCCTGAGGCCACCGTTCAGCGAGTAGAGGTCAGCCCGCAGCTGCAGTTGATCCGAGAGGGTAACGACCTCAAGTGCCCCGGGACCTTGACCGATAACGGCTGGGTGGCGGCGCCGAACGCCGGAAGGCCAGAGGACTACGTGTTTGAGGCTATAAACGGTGCGAACTGGCATGGCTTCATCATTGGTTATGTCGACACGGCTCGGCACATTTTTAAGCGCATTAGCTTCTGCCTTGTGCATGACGACCAGGTTTTGGTCGGGGCGGCGGAAAACGATTCCGCACCGTTGCGGCTTAGCGCGGAGGCGTTTGAAGGGGTCAAGAAAACCGTATCAACCATAGGCTTTCAATGAGGCTGTGGTCATTCTGCATTTGTTCTTTTAAGACTGTTGAAATCCAGGAGTATCAGAGTGAAAGGACTTTCAGCGTTATTTGGCAGCTTCCTCGCCATCTCAACATCATTGTGTTTCGCCGCCGATCTGAAGTTCGAGGACTTCAAGGTTGCCGAGGTGTTTACCGGGCAGAACCATGCGTTGTTGCCGGTCGAAAATAGCAACCCGCTTTGGGGGGAGTACCGGGCGCAGGCCATCACGCGCAAGGTCAATTTTGCCGGACACTATATTGTGCACACCATGGGTTGTGGTGGCGGGACTATCTGCGGTGAGGTGTTGGACGCTCGCACGGGCGCGGTGGTCGCGAGCCTGCCGAATGCCTACTACATGGCTGGAGAAGAGGGCGGCTATTTCCATATGACCTTCAAGCCCGGCAGTAACCTGATTATGGTTTCTGGGGTTACCGCTGACGCTGAAGTGGACTTGAGCGGAGAGACGCTAGTCAGTGGTGATCGAGTCCGCTATTACGAGTTTACGAACAACGACTTTCGTTTATTGAAGGTTGAGGGTTCCTGATCGTTGGTGACTTAGGGTTTCAAGGTGTTCGGATATTGAACAAGGATGATATGGATGGGCAGTTTTATCAGGTTTTTTATGGCGACGATGGTAGGGATTCTGTTGTTTGTGCCCGTAGCGTCTGCGACTGACGGTGGTTGTTACGGCTATCTCACCGAGATGGTCCGCAGCAGTAATTTCCCATTTCGCTACGTCACCAAGGACAAGGTCAATCTGCTGATCGATGAAGATGACGGTGAAAAGATCCGGGCTCAGCTTTTCTATGAGACGGATGGCACGGGAATCATTGGTTGGGTTGAGTACGACGTCTCCAAGCATGTACTGCGCAATACCTCGGCGGAGCTTGAGGAACCAATAGCGTTGACCTTTGATACTGGATTCGCGAAGGGGTATGCGCAGTGCTTGGCCAAGGCTGGTGATGCAGATGAGCAATGATTACCGCGTGAAAGTATTGAAGCGTTTTATGGTGGTGTTTGTTTGCGCGTTAGCAGGCGGTGCATCTGTGCCGATCTCCATTGCGTTTGCGCAGGTGGATTGCAACGAAATGACTGCAAGTCAGCAGATTGAGACGTGTGCAGGAATCGCGAAGAAGGTTGCGGATTCCCAGCTTAATGCCAGTTACCAGAAGCTGATGGCGCGGCTCGACTCCCAGTATCGAGCCCAGCCCGACGCGGGGCAGGCATTCAAGGCGAAGGTAAAAGAATCACAGCGCAACTGGATTAAGTTACGCGATACGGATTGTCCGCTCGAAGCTTTTGAGATTGAGTCGAGCATGCCCGCGTATATGACAACGGTGGACAATTGCATCGCAAGAATGAGCCGGGAGCGTTCTGCCTATCTGGACAATATCGTGCCTGATGTTTTTGGCATTTCCTGCCCATCTACTGACTTCAATGCGTTCCTCACTTCCTTTTCGGAGAGCCCGGCTGTGCAGAAAGCCTTTACTCAACGACCTCTGCAATTTGTGGCCACGGTAGATGCTGAGCCCGAGCCGCGACAGGAAAAGCGGGCATTGGGAGGAGAGCAGATTAAATTTCCGCTCTTGCCTGATCGCGTCCACCGAGAGACTGAGGGTCTGGCGTTAAGCGTGAAAGAGCTGAGCAGGGATCACGCTACGGCCATATTGAATAAGCCTGATACCGACTACTTGGTTGAGTATCGATTCGTGCGTGGTAAGTGCTGGATGCTCAGTGAGGTTTTGGATTTTGCGATTTAGAGAGGCACCGAGGGGCGCGCCAGTGTTGTCGTGCCCCTCGGCAGGCTTACACCTTAACCCGATACTCCACCGGATTCGGTGAATCGAGGTTGTCCATGGCGCGGTCGATCAGCAGTTGTGCGCCTTCGGCCATGCGGTAGATGGCCAGGGCGACGTTGCGGCGGGAGCCTTCGATTTCGAAGGCGAGGTCGCCGGCGATGGCTTTGATGGAGGCGATGTCTTCGGAGGCGTTGGCCAGGAGGCTGTCGGTGTCGACGTCTGGGGCGACGATGAAGAGTTGGCCTTTGCGGGCGTCGGCCAGGTGGATTTTGTGGCGTGGTGGGATCAGGTGGTGGTCGAGGGCGCGTTCGGCGGCTTCGTGGAGTTTTTTCGAATCGAGGGATTCGTAGGGGGAGGTGGTTGGGTCTTCTGGTGGATTTGGTGTTGGCTTGATCATTAGGTGTCTTCCGGTAATTGGAGCTGACACCGTTTCGCTTGCGCTTCGAAAGTGGTGGCAACTGTGCATAGGTGTGCAAGACCGGCCCGGAGATACCAGCAGACCCGAAGGTCTCCCATACACAGTCGCCATAACGATTCGCGAGCATAAGAAAATGCTCGGTCATTAGCCATAACCAATTGTGTTCCAGGGCGGACTTGCACGTCCGTGTCACCGTTTTTTGGTGACAGGGTGAGACTAGCCCTGACTCGCAGGCCGGGCTAGTTACCGAACACCGCTACAACTTGAAGGAAATGTCCGAGGACGGGGGGTTGCGATTGGGAGGCTTAAGATCAAAAGATCGCAGCCTTCGGCAGCTCCCACGGGGATGGAGGTCGTTCCATGTGGGGTGTGGGAATGATCAATCAGCCGGGGGGGAGGGCGTGACTTGGTGGTCATCGTGCTGAAAAAGCGCTTCATCTTCTGCTAACGCTGCGCAACGGTGGCGTTCTGGTGTTAAGCCGCTACACTGCGCCAGCGTTCATTTTTCTTTTGGGGTTTGAGCATGAAATTTCGTTTTCTTCTGTGGATGATGGGCTTGCTGATGCGCAAGGCCAGTCGGACCAATCCGGCGTTTCAGCAGCAGTTGGGTGATAAAGAGTTGGTGTTCCAGTTGCAGACGCTGGACGGCAAGGTGGCGCGGCACTTCGTGGTGAAGGATCAGCGCATTAGCAGCAAGGCCGGTGTGTATGCAGAGCCGGCGTTTGCGATTGCTTTTAAAGATGCGGCTTACGGCTTTGCCACGATGCAGGCGAAGAACAAGCAGTTGGCGTTCATGACCGGGATTCAGGACAAGTCGATTCAGATCAAGGGCAACCCGGCGCTGGTGATGTGGTTCCAGGGGTTGACCAAGTATTTGAGGCCGAGGAAGGCCAAGCCTAAGGCGTGAGGTCGTTCAGGTAGGCGGAGATTCTCCGCGAGCAAGTTCGCCTCTTCAGTCATCCGATTCAGGAGGCTCCTGGGTGTCGAGTGGCTGTGCTCTGTATGTCTTGTAGATCTGCTGGACTTCTGGGTTGTCCAGGCTCGCGTGGGTGATGCCTTCCTTGTCCAGGCCATCGAGGCCCCTGATGCCACTGATGGTCGCTGGCCACTCGTCGCGACTGGATATGTCGACTATGAACGGTTTCAGGTAGTTATCGAGATGCCTCTCGCGAGGCTCTCGGATCTCGTCGCTGAGCGCCCGCAGGTAGTCGTCCTTGCTTGTCCTTGACCAGTCGATGGCGAACTTGGCCCGATAGGAGAGCTCCATGAAGACTAATAGAATCGTGCGCCCGTTGCCGTCCAGGAAGGGGTGTGCGAAAGCCAGCTGGCCCATGACCCCGCCAGGGTGGCCTCTGAAGTGTTTTTTATCTGCTGCCAGCTCAAGTGCATAGTCGACAGACATCTTGATGGAGTTCGGGTGCTCGAAGACGGTGCTTCTGGGGTCGTCGTGTGAGCCTTTGAAGACTGCCAGGTGAGGCACGAGCTCATTCCGGTCTTTCCCTGCCCAAGGATAGAAGCCGGAGAACAGGATTTTGTGAACGCTGAGTACTGTCTTGTAGTCGATGGGCTTCTTCTTGGCCAAATAGGCAAGTGCCTCTTCGATACTCAATTCGAACGAGAAATGCTCTGACTCTTTTACTTCAGTGGGATCTTTCAGCTGCAGCGAATTTTGAAGGTATCCAGCCGTTTCGAAATCGCCGAACGGATCAAAAGTCATGCGCTACGTTTCTGGGAACGCCTCTCCTGAAGGTAGCGTCCCTGGAGCGCCAGGGTCTCGGATTTGCTCAGAACGCCTTTTTTCTTGAGATTGACGAGCAACTGTTCAACGCCATCCAACTCGACGACGTCGCCAGCCAAACGGGTAATGGTCATGGCCATACGACTCATGCCGTCACGTTCAGCAGTGACCTTGTGATCTTTTGCAAGCTCGCGGACTTGACTTGCAACACTGACAGCGGCTGTTTGGGTCATCGGAAAGCCCTCTATTTGCCGTCAAATCATAGCAGGGCGCTTGTTTTTTGTCTTCGTGGGCGCATAGGCCGAGATCGAAGGAAAGAGCCCTTCAAGTACCCGATTCAGATCAAGGGCAACCCGGCGCTGGTGAGTGATTCCAGGGGCTGACCAAGTATTTGAGGCCGAGGAAGGATAAGGCTTGAGGTCTTTCAGGTAGACCGGGGTGGATTCATCGTGAGCAGGCTCGCTCCCACAGGGATCACCTAAACCCTGTGGGAGCGGGCTTGCTCCGGGCGGCGATCCGACGAATGCTTTTAGGGCTGGGTGAACTGCGAGGCGAGTTCGCGCAGCAACACTTCGGCTTCGAGGACTTTGCTGACGACGTCTTCGGCTTTGTCGCGCGTCAGGCCGAGGCGGTCGAGCAGGGTGTCGGGGATTTCTTCGTCGGGGCCGGAGCCGATGCCGCGGCTGCGCAGCAGGCGCACGGCCAGGCAGACGAGGTTCGGGTATTCGGCGTAGTCGCGGTCGTAGCTTGGGTCGTGCTGGAAACGCAGTGCGGTGGCCAGCTCATCCGGCATGTCCCAGTAGCGCATCAGCCACGCGCCGATCTGTTCACGGCTGATGCCCAGCAGGTGTTGTTCGACAAAGCTGTGGCACAGGTGCGGGTTGACCTCCAGGTGCCGGCAGATCAGCGAGAAGTGCGGCGGGAAGACGTGGGCCAGCAGCAAGTAGCCAAAGTTGTGCAGCAGGCCGGCGAGGTAGGTCAGGCCGGCTTCCGGGCGCTGGGCGCGCGGCATGGCGCGGGTCAGGCCTTCGATGACGGCGGCGGTGTAGATCGATTGCTGCCAGTACGGCGTGGTGTGTTGCGGGTGGTCCTTGGGCAGGCTCAGGGTTTTGCCCAGGGCCAGGCCCAGCGCCAGGTTGATCACCAGATCGAAACCCAGCACGCGGACGATTGCGTCTTCCACTGAACGAATCTTGCCCGGCGAGGCGTAGTACGGCGACGCCGCCCAGCTCACCACTTGCGCGGCCAGCGCCGGGTCGGTTTCGACGACGCCGGTGATGTCGTCGATGGTGGCGTTGGGGTCGACCCGCAGCTTGATGATTTTTTGTGCAGTTTCAGCCAGCGGCGGAATCTCGATGGTCGCTTCCAGGCGTTGCTGGATGCGCCGTGCCGTGAACGCTTGCACCGCCTGGGTGATTTCCTCGCGGTCATCGTCGGGGCGGTCGAGGTTCGGGCGGATGCTGCTCAGGGCTTCGCCGAAGTTTGCGGCGCTGGCCTTGGTCAGCATGCTTTTGAAGTCTTCGCTGGTGATTTCCAGCAGCACGCCCGGCTCACCCGAGTTGATCAGCAACTGCGGTTCGCGCAGCAGGCTTTCTTCGTACAGGCACGGCGAGCTGGTGAGCGCCGGCAGGCCGGGCAAAAAGCTCAGGTTGTGTTTGCCGAGCATGCGCTCCAGGCGTTCGGTCGGCACGGCGGTGAGCCGGCGGCCGGTGAGTTCGGCGAGGCGGTTGAGGTCCAGCAACTGGCTCTGCGGGAACAGCACCATGAGCGCGCCGACGGCGTCGTCGAGCAACACCGCTTGCACCTTGCGGGCGGGGTTGAGGCCCGGGCGATCGAGCACTTCGGCGTAGCTGATGCCCAGCTTGCCGAGCAGCATCCGGATAACAGACGGGGCGTGCGGGGCTTCGGGTGCGAGGGCAACTTCGGTCATGGTGTGTGTCCGTTTTCAAACAATTGCAGGAGTATAACCAGCTTGTTTAAAACCATCGCCCAGAAACTGAGACGGTGCTCACACTTGGCCGTATTGCTGCCCATGTCGTAGCCAGCGGTCGAGCAACGGGCTGACGTGATGCGGCCAACGCTCCAGCAATGCCTGGGCCGCGTCGCGCACTGCCGGCAGCAGATCGGCGTCGCGCATCAGGTCGGCGACCTTGAATTGCAGCAGGCCGGTTTGCCGGGTACCGAGCATCTCGCCGGGGCCGCGCAGCTCGAGGTCTTTCTCGGCGATCACGAAGCCGTCGTTGGTCTCGCGCATGATACCGAGGCGTTGACGACCGATCTGCGACAGCGGCGGATGGTAGAGCAGCACGCAGTGACTGGCGGCGCTGCCCCGGCCCACGCGGCCGCGTAACTGGTGCAGTTGCGCCAGGCCGAGGCGTTCCGGGTTTTCGATGATCATCAGGCTGGCGTTGGGCACGTCGACGCCGACTTCGATCACCGTGGTCGCCACCAGCAACTGCAGCGCGCCGGCCTTGAACTGCGCCATGACTTCGGCTTTCTCGGCGGGCTTCATGCGGCCGTGGATCAAGCCGACCTTCAGCTCGCCAAGGGCGGCGGTGAGGTCTTCATAGGTGGTTTCGGCGGCCTGGCAGGTGAGCTCTTCCGACTCTTCGATCAGCGTGCACACCCAATACGCCTGACGCCCTTCGGCGCAGGCGGCGCGCACTCGTTCGATGACTTCAACCCGGCGGGTGTCGGTGACCAGCACGGTGTTCACCGGGGTTCGGCCGGGCGGCAGTTCGTCGAGGATCGAGGTGTCGAGGTCGGCGTAGGCGCTCATGGCCAGGGTGCGTGGAATCGGCGTGGCGGTCATGATCAGTTGATGCGGACACATCCGCCCGCCAACGCCTTTCTGCCGCAGCGCCAGCCGTTGCTGTACACCGAAGCGGTGTTGTTCGTCGATGATCACCAGCGCGAGGTTCTTGAACTGCACTTCGTCCTGGAACAACGCGTGGGTGCCAACAACCATCGGCGTGCCGCTGGCGATTTGTTCCAGTGCCGCGACGCGGTTTTTGCCTTTGAGCTTGCCGGCCAACCAGGCGACTTCCAGGCCCAGCGGTTCGAGCCAGCGCTTGAAGGTGATGAAGTGCTGTTCGGCGAGGATTTCGGTGGGCGCCATCAGCGCCACTTGATAACCGGCCTCCAGCGCCTGCAAGGCAGCGAGGGCGGCGACCACGGTTTTGCCGGCGCCGACGTCGCCCTGAATCAGCCGCAGCATGGGCTCGTGCTGGCTCATGTCGTAGGCGATTTCATTGCCGACCCGATGCTGCGCACCGGTCGGCGGGAAGCCCAGGTTGGCCAGGTATTGGGCCGGCAGCCGGGTGGCTTTGGGCATGGCCGGCGCCCGCAGTGCGCGCATGCTTTCGCGCAGGCGTTGCTGCGACAGCTGATGGGTCAGCAGTTCTTCGAAGGCCAAACGGTGCTGCGCCCAGTGATGACCGAGGGCGAGTTCATCGACATCGGCATCGGCGGGCGGGTGATGCAAGTAGCGGATCGCGTCGGCCAGAGGCGCCAGTTGGTAGTCCCGCGCCAGCTCTTGTGGCAGCCAGTCAGGCAGGCTGCTGGGGCCGAGCAGGGTCAGGGTTTGCATGCACAGTTGGCGCAGACGCTGTTGGGTCAGGCCTTCGGTGAGCGGGTAGACCGGCGTCAGGGTTTCATCCACTGGCGGCGGTTCGTCGCCGGTGATGGCGCGGTATTCCGGGTGGTAGATTTCCAGCCCCGACGCACCGGGCCGGGCTTCGCCGTAGCAGCGCACGCGGGTGCCGCGTTTCAGGCCTTCCTTTTGCGCGTTGCTGAAATGGTAGAAGCGCAGGCTGAGCCCGCCGGTGCCATCCTGCAGGCGCACGACCAGGCTGCGGCGTCGGCCCATGACCACGTCGGCGCCGCTGACGGTGCCTTCGATCACCGCATCCTGACCCGGTCGCAAGTGGCCGATCGGTACCACACGGGTGCGATCCTGGTAGCGCAGCGGCAGGTGGAACAGCACGTCCTGGAGGTTTTCCAGGCCAACCTTGGCGAGTTTTTCGGCCATGGCTTCGCCGACACCCTTGAGTGCCGTGACCGACACTTGCGACAGCTCAGCCATTACTAACGCTTAACCCGCAACCGCTGGCTGCTTGGCCACCGAGCATAGGCGGATCGAGTCAGCGAGGATTTCAATCGCTTTCGGCCGTGGGAAGCTGGCGCGCCAGGCGATGGCCACGGTGCGGAACGGCACCGGCGGCGCCAGTGGGCGCACTTCGAGCACGCCGGGGGCGTAGTGGTGGCTGTCGACAGCCGAGAGCGGCAGGATCGAGATGCCCAGGCCTGAGGCGACCATGTGCCGAATGGTTTCCAGGGAGCTGGATTCGACGGTGGTGTGCTTGGCGCCGTCGTTACCCTTGGCGAGGGTCGGGCAGGCTTCGAGCACCTGATCGCGGAAGCAGTGGCCTTCGCCGAGCAGCAGCAGGCTCTTGTCGTTGAGCAGGCTGGCGTCGATGGATTCTTTCTCGGTCCACGGGTGCTGGGCCGGCATCAGGACGTAGAACGGCTCGTCGTAGAGTTGCAGGGTCAGCACGTCGGCTTCGTTGAACGGCAGGGCGATGATGATCGCGTCCAGCTCGCCGTTGCGCAGTTTGTCGCGCAGCACGTGGGTGAAGTTTTCTTCGATGTACAACGGCATCTGCGGGGCGACCCGGTGCAGTTGTGGAATCAGGTGCGGGAACAGGTACGGGCCGACGGTGTAGATCGCGCCGACTTTCAGCGGAGCGGTCAGCTGGTTCTTGCCGGCCTGGGCCAGTTCACGAATGCCTTGGGCCTGTTCGAGGACTTTTTGGGCCTGGGCGACGATGCCTTCGCCAACCGGGGTCAGGCGCACCGCGCTTTTGCTGCGCTCGAAAATCAGCACACCGAGTTCGTCTTCAAGCTTTTTCACGCCCACCGACAGGGTCGGCTGGCTGACGTGGCAACGCTCGGCCGCGTGGCCGAAGTGCTGCTCTTGGGCGAGGGTAACGATGTAGCGTAATTCTGTGAGGGTCATAGCGGGCGTCCATGATGATGCGGCCAAGCATACCGGCTGCAATCGATAGACGCACGTTATCAGACTGGGGCAGGAGCGCGACACTGGGCAATGCATGTTTGGCGCTGGCAGATATGCAAAAGGCACCTTTCGGTGCCTTTCATAAAAGATCGAAGATCTTCCTGCTGCTGGAGAACCCTGTGGGAGCGAGCCTGCTCGCGATAGCGGTATGACAGTCGACGTCAATGTTGAATGTTGCGCCGTCATCGCGAGCAGGCTCGCTCCCACATGGGAATCTACTGCGTCTTAGCGCCGGCGTTTTTCCAGCGAGTACACAAACGGCGCAACGATTTCGATCGAGCCGTTGTTCAGCATGTCGGCCGGTGGCTTGGGCAGTGGCTGGGCGCGGCGGATCATTTCCAGGGTGGCCCGGTCCAGATCGGCGTTGCCGGAACGACCGACCAGTTCGTACGACAGCACCTGACCTTGAGCATCGACCACGAAGCGCAGACGGTTCAAGCCTTCCTTGCCACGCGATTGAGCAGCTTGCGGGTACTTTTTGTACTTCTGCAAGTGCGCCAACAGCGTGCCTTGCCAGCTTTCCTTGGCGGCAGTCTGCGCCAGCGACGGGCCGGGGGCAGGTTGCGCGGATTTCTCCGTCGGAGCGTTGGTCGGCGGTGTGTCGCTCGGTTTCTCCTCGGCCGGCTTTTCCTTCGGCGGCTCAGGCTTTTTTTCCACAGGCTTGGGCGGTTGAGGCTTGGGCTTGGGTTTGACTGGCTTGGGCACCGAGATCGTCGGTTTTGGCGCTTCGGCGAGTTTCGGCAATGGCAGCTCTTCCACCGGAGTTGGTGGCTGTGGCGGCGTGACGACTTTGGGCGGTGCCGGTGGCGGTGGTGCCGGAAGCGGCGCCAACTCGACCATCATCGCCATCGGCGGCAGCTCGACAGGCGGCGAGGACTTCCAGTTGAGCGCGAGCAGAATCGCGACCGCATGGACGCCCAGCACCACGGCCAGGCTAGCGCCGTAACGCGTCAGCTTTTGGCGCGTCGTGATCATTTCTTGGCTGCCGTCTCAAGTCCGACCAGGCCGACTTTCAGGTAGCCGGCGGCCCGCAGGGCATCCATCACGTGCATCAGGTCGCCGTAGTCCACGCCTTTGTCGGCCTGGAAGAAGATGGTCGTGTCCTTCTTGCCGTGGGTTCGCGCATCGAGGGTCGCGCCGAGGGTTTCGGCGTTGACTTCGTCTTCGCCCAGGTACAGGCGTTGGTCGGCCTTGACGCTGAGGAACACCGGTTTCTCTGGCCGCGGCGCCGGTTTGGCGGTCGAGGCGGGGAGGTCAACCTTGATGTCCACGGTGGCCAGCGGGGCGGCCACCATGAAGATGATCAGCAGTACCAGCATCACGTCGATGAACGGCGTGACGTTGATTTCGTGGTTCTCGGCGAGATCGTCGTCCGCGCCTTCCTTTAAATGCAAGCCCATGGCGGATTACCCTACTTTGACCATGTGCGGTTGCGAGGCGGTGCGCTCGGCCGGCTGGTGATCGAGGTCGCGGCTGACCAGCAGCAGGACTTCAGCCGAAGCGTCGGAAACCTGGGCCTTGTAACCGGCGATGGAGCGTGCGAAGACGTTGTAGATGACCACCGCAGGAATCGCGGCCACCAGGCCCAGTGCGGTGGCCAGCAGGGCTTCGGCGATGCCGGGAGCAACGACGGCGAGGTTGGTGGTCTGGGTTTTGGCGATGCCGATGAAGCTGTTCATGATGCCCCAGACGGTGCCAAACAGGCCGACGAACGGTGCAGTGGAGCCGATGGTGGCCAGCACGCCGGTGCCGCTGCTCATGTTGCGGCCACAGGCTGCCACCAGACGCTCAAGACGGAAGCTGACGCGTTCCTTGATGCCTTCCTTTTCGCGGCTGTTGGCCGACAGGCGCATCTCTTCCAGGGCATCGTGGACCAGCAGGTTGGCGAGGGTGCCTTCCTTGGCCGCGCTGGCGCTGGCTTCTTTAAGGGTGGTGGCTTTTTTCAGGTGGGCGATTTCGCCGCGCAGACGACGTTTGGCACCCAACAACTCAAGGCCCTTGGCGATCCAGATAGTCCAGGTGATGATCGAGGCAATAGCCAGGCCGATCATCACGATTTTCACGATGATGTCGGCGTTCTGGTACATGCCCCACGGCGACAGGTCATGGGCCATGCCCAGGGAGTTGTCGGCTTCGAGGACTTCAGGTGCATCAGCGGCAGCGTCTTCGGCGGCGACGGGCGTCACGACCGGGGCCGCGTGGTCGGCGTTTGCATGAACGGTTGGCGCGGAGGCTGCTGTTACAGCCGGTGCGGTGGCGGTAGTCGGCTCATCGGCGAATGCGCTGGTCGGGGCCAGCAGCAGGCTGAACAACAGCGCGGCGACCGCGCTCAGGGCGCGAGTTGGACGAGCAAGCGTGGTTGGCGAAGCGGAGAGAGGATTACGTGTCATGCTGGCCGGACCTGAGAGAAAAAAAGAGGGTTTGATGTCCTTCCAGGCCTCGTAGGCCGAGAACAAAAGTGGCTGGCATTATTGCAAGTAATTCTTGTTAACAAAAGTAATAGAGTCTCTTTTTTTCTTTGATTGCTAGCCGCACGTCCAATGTCGGGGCTAGCCTGTACCTTTCTGATGGGAGAATTTTGATGTCCGCGCCTTCTGTTTTGATCGCCGGTTGTGGTGATGTCGGCGGCCGTCTGGCCGTTCAATTGCTGGCTTCGGGGTGGGAGGTTCATGGCTTGCGGCGTGACATCTCGCGCCTGCCCGAGGGCGTTATTGGCGTTGCCGGCGACTTGTTCAATGAAGACTGCCCGGCAACCTGGCCCGTCGGTGCGGTGGATTATCTGGTGTATTGCGCGACCGCCACCGATCACGATGAAGCCGGCTACCGCGCCGCTTATGTCCAGGGCTTGCAGTATGTGCTGGGTTGGCTGAACGACTACGGTCAGGCGCCCAAGCACCTGCTGTTCGTTTCCAGCAGTAGCGTTTATGGGCAGCAGAATGGTGAATGGGTCGATGAAACTTCGCCGACTCAAGCAGACGGCTATTCCGGGCGAGTGATGCTGGAAGCTGAGCAGGTCGCTTTAAACAGCGGCATTCCTGCCAGTCTGGTGCGCTTGACCGGGATTTACGGTCCGGGTCGTGAGCGGTTACTGACGCAGGTGCGTGGGGGGTATCGCGTGGCCATCGACCCGCCGCTGTATGCCAATCGTATTCATGCCGACGACGCCGCAGGCTTGCTGGCCTTCTTGCTCAAGGCGGATCATCAGGGTGCCGTACTGGATGACTGCTATATCGGCGTCGACGACGCGCCCGCGCCGTTGGCAGAGGTGGTGGGCTGGTTGCGCGAGTACCTTGGGGTGACCGAATGGGCCGACGACGCCAGCGTGCGCCGTACGGGCAGCAAGCGTTGCAGCAATGCTCGCGCCAAGGCGCTGGGCTGGACACCGCTCTATCCGAGCTTTCGCGAAGGGTACGCAGCGATTCTTGAAGGCCGCTGCTGAATCTCAAGCCGCCAAAACAACTGTGGGAGCGGGCTTGCTCGCGAAGGCGGTGTAACAGTCAACCAAGATGTTGAATGTTATTGCCTCTTCGCGAGCAAGCCCGCTCCCACATTATTGGATCTACGTTGCAATTAGAGCAGGATCACTGTTTTTCCAGTGTCCATTGGCGATTGCCAGGGGCGAACGAAGGCACTTCGTCCGCCTGGGATCCGTTGACCGCCTGGAAGATCTCCATCTGTTTACCGTTGCGGGTAAAGATCCACGGGTTGCCCTGGCCGCTCTGTTGCAGCCAGACGGTGTCGTGGCCGCCGCTCATCGAGGCGCAGTCGCCCGCCAGGCACAGCGCGTAACGGTCGGCGCCGGGCAGTCCCTGAACGGCACCATCGGCCTGGAACTGAACGGTGCTGCCTTCGCCTGGACCGTTGACGATCTTCCAGCTGCCGCCCAGATAGGCTGAATACAGCGCGCGCTCGAAGCTGGCGCCCAATGGCGCGCCTTCAGGAGCGGCATCTATGGCGCGGTCAAACAGTTGCCCTGGCTCGTTGTCGTTGGCCACTTGCTGCAGTTGTTTGCCGTCGCGCTTCAATACGGTGGCAGGGCTGCCATAAATTTCGACGTTCCAGGCGCCGGACTGCTCGCCCAGTACCTTGCCTTCGATTTTCTCGAAGCCATTGCTGTAGCGCGCCTGGCCAGCCTTGGTGTTGACGTCCCACTCCAGGTTCGGGCCATAGGCTTGCAGTGCTTCACGCAACGGGCCGCCCTTGGACGCCGCATCGATTGCTGACTGGTTGATCCAGGTGCCACTGATGTCGCGATCGGCAGGGTTGCTGGCACAGCCACCGAGAAACACCGCGAGCAACGAGAGAGCTAGCGCTTTGCGCATGAGGAGATCCTTACAGAACGAAGTCGGCGCAGCCTGGGAGGCCGCGCCGTGCGTATTACTCGATGACCAGAATGGCATCCATTTCAACCTGCGAACCCTTTGGCAGGGCCGCCACGCCGATGGCGGCGCGCGCCGGGTAAGGCTGGTCGAAGTACTTGCCCATGATCTCGTTGACCTTGGCGAAGTGGCTCAGGTCGGTGAGGAAGATGTTCAGTTTGACGATGTCCTTGAACGAACCGCCAGCGGCTTCGGCCACGGCTTTCAGGTTCTCGAACACCTGGACGGTCTGGGCTTCGAAGCCTTCGACCAGTTCCATGGTTTTTGGATCGAGCGGGATCTGACCGGACATGTAGACGGTGTTGCCAGCCTTGATCGCCTGGGAGTAAGTACCGATGGCGGCCGGGGCCTTGTCGCTGGTGATAACAGTCTTGGTCATGGATGACTCCTTGTTATGAGGGGGGGGCTTACGCGCGCATGCGGGTGATGCGAATCACCCCGGTCAAGGCGCGCAGTTTCTTGATCACGCGAGCCAGGTGTACACGGTCGTGCACGCTGACCACCAGTTGGACCACGCTGATACGACCGTCGCGTTCGTCCATGCTGATTTTTTCGATGTTGCCGTCGGCGGCATTGACGCTGCTGGCCAGCAAGGCAATCAGGCCGCGCTGGTGTTCCAGCTCGACGCGCAGTTCGACATTGAATTCGCCAGTGACATCCTTGGCCCACGAGAGCTGGATGCATTTTTCCGGGTTGTGCCGGATTTCGCTGATGTTGCGGCAGTTGTCCAGGTGCACGACCATGCCTTTGCCGGCGGACAGGTGGCCGACAATCGGGTCGCCCGGGATCGGCGTGCAACACTTGGCGTAACTGAGCACCAGGCCTTCGGTCCCGCGAATCGCCAGCGGACCTTCCGGGCTTGGCAGCTGTTCGCCTTCACCGAGTAGACGACGAGCGACGACATAAGCCATGCGATTGCCCAGGCCGATGTCTTCGAGCAGGTCTTCGATCAGTTCGAGGCGGTATTCGTTGAGCATCACCTTGATGCGCTCGGCCGGGACTTTTTCCAGCGAGCTGTCAAAACCGTTCAGCACCTTGTTCAGCAGGCGTTCGCCCAGGCTGATGGACTCGGAGCGGCGTTGCAATTTCAGCGCGTGACGAATGTGCGTGCGGGCCTTGCCGGTGACCACGAAGTTGAGCCAGGCCGGGTTCGGCCGTGCGCCCGGAGCGCTGACGATCTCGACCGTCGAGCCGCTTTGCAGCGGTTCGGACAGCGGCGCCAGGCGACGGTTGATCCGGCAGGCGATGCAACTGTTGCCGACGTCGGTGTGTACTGCGTAAGCGAAGTCGACCGCCGTGGAGCCTTTTGGCAGCTCCATGATCCGGCCTTTCGGCGTGAACACGTAGACCTCGTCCGGGAACAGGTCGATCTTCACGCTTTCAATGAATTCCAGCGAGTTGCCAGCGCGTTGCTGCATTTCCAGCACGCCTTTGACCCACTGGCGGGCGCGGGCGTGAGTGCCTTTTGGCTGCTCGTCGCCGCTGGATTTGTACAGCCAATGGGCGGCGATGCCGTTATTGGCCATCTCTTCCATTTCACGGGTGCGGATCTGGATTTCGATCGGTACGCCGTGCATGCCGAAGAGCGTGGTGTGCAGCGACTGATAGCCGTTGGCCTTGGGAATTGCGATGTAATCCTTGAAGCGCCCCGGCAACGGTTTGTACAAATTATGCACAGCCCCCAACACGCGGTAGCAGGTATCGACCTTGTCGACGATGATCCGGAACGCGTAGACGTCCATGATCTCGTTGAAAGCCCGACGCTTGCCGCGCATTTTCGTGTAGATGCCGTAGAGGTGTTTCTGGCGACCGCTGACCTCGCCCTGAATGCCGTCGACGGCCAGGCAGTGGCTGAGGGACTCTTCGATCTTGTTGACGATTTCCTTGCGGTTGCCCCGGGCGCGTTTGACCGCCTGGTAGATCCGCGCGGAACGCATCGGGTGCATGGCCTTGAAGCCCAGGTCTTCGAACTCTACGCGGATGGCGTGCATACCCAGCCGGTTGGCGATGGGCGCATAGATTTCCAGGGTTTCCTTGGCGATCCGCCGGCGTTTTTCACCGGACAGGACTTCCAGCGTGCGCATGTTGTGCAGGCGGTCGGCCAATTTGACCAGGATCACGCGAATATCGCGCGCCATGGCCATGGCCATTTTCTGGAAGTTTTCGGCTTGGGCTTCGGCTTTGGTCTCGAAGTTCATCTGGGTCAGTTTGCTGACCCCGTCGACCAGTTCGGCCACGGTTTCGCCAAACTGCGCAGAGAGCGCTTCCTTGGCAATGCCGGTGTCTTCGATCACGTCATGCAGCATCGCGGCCATCAGGCTCTGATGGTCCATGTGCATGTCGGCAAGAATATTCGCGACCGCTAACGGGTGCGTGACGTACGCCTCGCCGCTGCGGCGGCGTTGGCCGTCGTGTGCTTGTTCGGCGTAGAAGTACGCTCGGCGGACCAGGTTGACCTGGTCAGTGCCGAGGTAGGTCGATAAGCGATCGGCGAGGGCGTCTATGCTCGGCATGATGACTCCTGCCGATGGCTGTGACCCCGCGCCGTGCTACGTCGACCAGGCATGGACTTAGACGGCCTCGTTGGACTCGTCCTCGAACGCTGCGAACAGCGGTTCGTCTTCGACGATTTCAGCATTGGCGATGAACTCATAGCTCATCAGGCCTTCAGCGATTTCACGCAGGGCTACAACGGTAGGCTTGTCGTTTTCCCACTGGACCAGCGGCTCTTTGCCACCGGTGGCCAGTTGACGGGCACGCTTGGTAGAGAGCATGACCAGCTCAAAGCGGTTTTCCACGTGTTCTAGGCAGTCTTCAACGGTTACGCGGGCCATGGTATTCCTCGGAGCGAATGCAAAATGCGCGCTGCCCGGTTGGGCGAGCGGACTCAACAGTTTAAAAAATCACCAGCGATTAGGGAAGCGCTGATTTTTTAACCAAGCCCTTCAACGCGCTGCAAGTACCAATGTAAAGCCCTTGCAGCGGTTTTGGGAAGAGCTGTTTAGCCGAGCAATTCGGCCAAAAGTTTTCCGTGAAGCTGCTGCTGACGCTTCTGGTGCAGCTGATTGGCACGGAAAATCGCCTTCAAATCGTGCAGCGCATGGGCGAAATCGTCGTTGATGATCAGGTAGTCGTAGTCGACGTAATGGCTCATCTCGCTGACGGCTTCACGCATACGGCCTTCAATGATCTCGTCGCTGTCCTGGCCGCGATTGGTCAGGCGCTGGTGCAAGGCCTGCAGGGACGGCGGCAGAATGAAGATCGAGCGGGCCTTGGGCATCAGTTGACGCACTTGCTCGGCACCCTGCCAGTCGATTTCCAGAATCAGGTCGTGGCCTTCGTCCAGGGTCTGCTGCAGGTGGCTTTGCGAGGTGCCGTAGAGATTGCCGAACACTTCGGCGCGCTCGAGGAAATCCCCGTGCTCGATCATCTTCACGAACTCGCTGCGTTCGACGAAGTGATAGTTCACACCGTTCACTTCACCGGGGCGCATGGCACGGGTGGTGTGGGAGACCGAGACGCGGATCTTTTGATCAGCGTCGGTCAGAGCCTTGACCAGGCTGCTCTTGCCCGCGCCCGAAGGGGCGGAAATGATGTACAGGGTGCCGGTGCTGTGGGTCATGTCGGGGTAGCCTTACTCAATGTTCTGCACTTGTTCGCGCATCTGCTCGATCAACACTTTGAGGTTGACCGCAGCCTGGGTGCTGCGCGGGTCGAAGGCTTTGGAGCCCAGTGTATTGGCTTCGCGGTTGAGCTCCTGCATCAGGAAGTCGAGGCGCCGACCGGCAGCGCCGCCGGACTTGAGCACGCGGCGAACTTCAATGATGTGGGTGCTCAGGCGGTCCAGTTCTTCGGCGACGTCGCTCTTTTGCGCGAGCATGACCATTTCCTGCTCCAGGCGCTGCGGGTCGAGCTCGGCCTTCATGTCGGCGAAGCGATCGAGCACCTTCTGGCGCTGGGTGGCGAGCATCTGCGGAACCAGTTCGCGCAGGGTCACCACGTCTTCTTCAATCGACGTCAGGCGTTCGTTGATCAGCCGGGCCAGCTCCGCACCTTCGCGCTCGCGGCCAGCCTTGAGCTCTTTGAGGCCTTCATTGAACAGTGCCAGCGCTTCGGCGTTGAGCGCTTGCGGGTCGCTCGCGTCGGCGACCAGAACGCCAGGCCAGGCCAGCACTTCCAGCGGGTTGAGGGCGGCCGGGTTCTTGATCAGGCTGGCGACGGTTTCAGCGGCAGCGACCAGTTGCGCGGCGCGTTCACGATCGACTTGCAGCGGTTTGCCGGTAGTTTCTTCGGTGAAGCGCAGGGTGCATTCGAGCTTTCCACGCGAAAGGCCCTGACGCAGCGCTTCGCGCACATTGCCTTCGAGGTCGCGAAAGGACTCTGGCAGGCGCAGGTGCGGTTCCAGGTAGCGGCTGTTGACCGAGCGCAGCTCCCAGCTCAGGGTGCCCTGGCTGCCGGCTTTTTCGACGCGGGCGAAGGCGGTCATGCTGTGCACCATGGAGGTACCTCGCGATTCAGGCCGGCGCCGAACCCTGCGGGCTCAACGGACCTGATTAGATGAATTAAAGCCCACAGGCTGCAAAGGCGCAGGATTGTAGCGCAGTGCGGCGGATGCTCCCAAATGGCGCGTGTGACAAAGCGCTGCAGGTCGTCGCAGAGCGCGGTTCAGAGCCCTCGCTCGTCGCCCGGGTTTTTTAGAAGTGCCCAGGCGCGTCCGGTCGCCCTATAATGCTCGGCAGATTTCCGTCCTCCGTACAGGTGTTCCTCTATGAAACGTCCAAGTGGTCGCGCTGCCGATCAGCTCCGCTCGATCCGCATCACCCGCAACTACACCAAACACGCCGAGGGATCTGTACTGGTCGAGTTCGGTGATACCAAGGTGATTTGCACCGTCAGCGTCGAAAACGGTGTGCCGCGCTTCCTCAAGGGGCAGGGCCAAGGCTGGCTGACCGCCGAATACGGCATGCTGCCGCGCGCCACTGGCGAGCGTAACCAGCGTGAAGCGAGCCGTGGCAAGCAAGGCGGCCGTACGCTGGAGATCCAGCGTCTGATCGGTCGTTCCCTGCGCGCTGCGCTGGACAT
Source organism: Pseudomonas sp. GW822-FHT06B12 (assembly GCF_058799675.1). NCBI lineage: Bacteria > Pseudomonadati > Pseudomonadota > Gammaproteobacteria > Pseudomonadales > Pseudomonadaceae > Pseudomonas > Pseudomonas sp. GW822-FHT06B12. Next base: position 164,042 of record NZ_JBXALR010000004.1, on the reverse strand, counting down.
GTCCAAGCTGGGCGACATCACCCTGTACGTCGACTGCGACGTGATTCAAGCCGACGGCGGTACGCGTACTGCCTCGATCACCGGTGCCATGGTTGCGCTGGTCGATGCCTTGAAAGTGATCAAGAAGCGCGGCGGCCTGAAAGGCGGTGACCCGCTCAAGCAAATGATTGCCGCCGTTTCGGTGGGCATGTACCAGGGCGAGCCAGTGCTGGATCTGGACTACCTGGAAGACTCGGCTGCCGAGACCGACCTGAACGTAGTGATGACCAGCACCGGTGGTTTCATCGAGGTTCAGGGCACCGCTGAAGGCGCGCCGTTCCAGCCTGAAGAGCTGAACGCGATGCTGGAGCTGGCGAAAAAAGGCATGAGCGAAATTTTCGACCTGCAAAAAGCCGCGTTGGCTGACTGATTGTTCTGAAGTCCAGGTTCCGATGTCCAGCAAGGAGAGCGTCATGAGTGATGAGCAACTACCGCAGCCAGTGCCTAGCCGTGAGGTTCGTCAGTGGGCCATGTTCTGCCATCTCTCGGCCTTGCTGGGGATCTGGGTGCCGTTCGGCTCGTTGATCGGGCCGCTGATCCTCTGGCAACTGAAGCGCGAGATGGATCCGTTCATCGATGACCAGGGCAAGGAGGCGCTGAACTTTCAGATCAGCGTGGCCATTGCTACGGCGATCTGCCTGTTGCTGATGGTGGTGGTGATCGGCTTCTTCCTGTTTGGCCTGGTGGCCATCGGCGCGTTGGTGCTGACGATCATTGCCGGGGTAAAAGCCAATGAAGGGCAGCTGTATCGCTATCCCTTCACCTGGCGGTTAATCAAGTAAGCAACGACACCAATCCCCTGTGGGAGCGAGCCTGCTCGCGATAGCGGTCTGACAGTCACCGCGTCGGTGTCTGGTCTGCCGTCATCGCGAGCAGGCTCGCTCCCACATTGAATAAATCAGCACGCAAAAAAAAAGCCGACATCACTGTCGGCTTTTTTGCGGCTGCGAAAAGACGCTTAGATCGTCAGCGTCCAGTCGTAGTCCACGATCAACGGCGCGTGTTGCGAGAACCGCGGCTGACGTGGCAAGCGAGCGCTGCGTACAAAACGGCGCAGGCCCGGGGTCAGCAGCTGGTAGTCGAAACGCCAGCCCAGGTTGAGCATCTCAGCCTGTTCGTTGTCTGGCCACCAGCTGTACTGATCGCCTTCGCGGCTGACTTCACGCAGGGCATCGACATAACCCATGTTGCCGACAATCTCGTCCATCCAGGCACGCTCTGGCGCCAGGAAACCCGGGGATTGCTGGCTGTCGCGCCAGTTCTTGATATCCAGCTTCTGTTGCGCCACGTACAGCGAGCCACAATAAATGTACTCGCGACGTTTGCGCCGCTGTTTATCCAGATAACGGGCGAAATCGTCCATTAGCTTGAACTTCTGGTTCAAGTCTTCATCGCCGTTCTGCCCCGAAGGGAGCAGCAAGGTCGCGATGCTGACCTTGTCGAAATCGGCTTGCAGGTAGCGCCCGTAGCGGTCGGCCGTCTCGAAGCCGAGACCACTGATGACGGCCTTCGGTTGCAACCGCGAATACAAAGCCACACCACCTTGGGCGGGGACTTCGGCATCGCAGGCATAAAGGAAGTAGCCATCCAGTTGGAAGGCTGGATCGTCCAGTTCAAAGGCGGAGGCGCGGGTGTCCTGCAGGCAGATGACGTCGGCATTCTGTGCTTGCAGCCAACTGAGCAAACCACGCTCGACTGCAGCCTGAATACCATTGACGTTCACACTGATGATCCGCATAAATGGCCCCAAAAATCGCGTGCGTGTATGATACACGGCGTCTACCTAATTAGCTAAATCCGTGGTATTTGGGGTTTTTTTCATGCAAGCGTATCAGCGCGACTTCATTCGTTTTGCCATCGATCGCGGCGTTTTGCGCTTCGGTGAGTTCACCCTGAAGTCCGGGCGTACCAGTCCTTACTTCTTCAATGCCGGCCTTTTCAACTCAGGTTCTGCACTGGCGCAGCTGGGTCGTTTCTATGCGGCGGCCATCGTCGAGAGCGGCATTCCGTTCGACGTGCTCTTTGGCCCTGCGTACAAAGGCATTCCTTTGGCCGCGACCACTGCGGTGGCGCTGGCTGAGCACCATAACCGCGATCTGCCATGGTGCTTCAACCGCAAGGAAGCCAAGGCTCACGGCGAAGGCGGCAGCCTGGTCGGTGCGCCGCTGACTGGCGAAGTGCTGATCATCGACGACGTGATCACCGCCGGTACCGCGATCCGTGAAGTGATGCAAATCATCGCTTCCCAGGACGGCGCCAAGGCCGCCGGCGTGCTGATCGCCCTGAATCGCCAGGAGCGCGGCAACGGTGAGCTGTCGGCGATCCAGGAAGTGGAGCGTGACTTCGGTATCCCGGTGGTCAGCATCGTTTCGCTGAATCAGGTGCTGGAATTCCTCGCCGACGATCCGCAGCTCAAGCAACACCTGCCGGCGGTTGAAGCCTACCGCGCCCAGTTCGGCGTTTGATGGTTTTGTAAAAACTGTGGGAGCGAGCTTGCTCGCGATGAGGCCATGACATCCAACATCTGTGTTGACTGTCAGGCCGCCATCGCGAGCAAGCTCGCTCCCACAAGGGTGGCTCCGCTTCGGAGCGTCGTATAAAAAAAGACCCCGCTCAGTCAGGCTGAGCGGGGTCTTTTTATGTGGGTTGCTTACGGACGCTTGCGATTACTGATCAAGGTGCCCACACCAGTGTCGGTGAAGATTTCCAGCAGAATCGCATTCGGCACCCGGCCATCGATGATCAGCGAGCTTCCCACGCCACCTTGCACCGCTTCCAGCGCGCAACGGATCTTCGGCAGCATGCCGCCGTAGATGGTGCCGTCGGCGATCAGTTCGTCGACCTGCTGGGTGCTCAGGCCAGTGAGAACCTTGCCTGTTTTGTCCATCAGGCCGGCAATATTGGTCAGCAGCATCAGCTTTTCGGCTTTCAGGGCTTCAGCGACTTTGCCGGCCACCAGGTCGGCGTTGATGTTGTAGGACTCGCCGTTGGCACCGACACCGATGGGCGCGATCACCGGGATGAAGTCGCCTTTGACCAGCAGGTTCAGCAGGTCGGTGTTGATGCCGACCACTTCGCCGACCTGGCCGATGTCGATGATTTCCGGTTGGGTCATCTCTGGCGTCTGGCGGGTCACGGTGAGTTTTTTCGCCCGAATCAGCTCGGCGTCTTTCCCGGTCAGGCCGATGGCGCTGCCGCCATGGCGGTTGATCAGGTTGACGATGTCCTTGTTCACCTGGCCGCCGAGAACCATCTCCACCACGTCCATGGTCTGGGCGTCAGTGACGCGCATGCCGTCGATGAAGTGGCTCTCGATCGACAGGCGCTTGAGCAGGTCGCCGATTTGCGGGCCGCCGCCGTGAACCACCACCGGGTTAATGCCGACGGCCTTCATCAGTACGATGTCGCGGGCGAAGCCGGTTTTCAGCTCCTCGCTTTCCATCGCGTTGCCGCCGTATTTGATCACCAGCGTCTTGCCGACATAGCGGCGAATGTAAGGTAGCGCTTCGGACAGGACCTTGGCGGTGTTGGCGGCGGCTTCGCGTTCGAGGGTCATTCGGGGCTCCGGCACTTCAATAAAAGGCGTTTCAAAAAATCAAAATGGTAGTTGGAGATCAGGTGCAACACGTTTCAGCTGGGCGTGGAATACGTCCTTGATGCGCTGCAGTTCGGCGTCGTTATCGGCCTCGAAACGCAGGACCAGCACCGGTGTGGTGTTGGACGCGCGCACCAGGCCCCAGCCTTTGGCGTAGTCGACTCGCACACCGTCGATGGTGGTCAATTCGGCACCGATGCCCCAGCGGGCGTCGTGCAGTGCATCAATGATGCTGAATTTGCTCTCTTCGGTCACATGGATATTGATCTCTGGCGTAGAAATATCGTTCGGGAAGGTCTCGAACAGCTCCTGCGCGCAGGATTTTTCCTTGCTGAGGATCTCCAGCAGACGTGCGGCGCTGTAAATGCCGTCGTCAAAACCGAACCAGCGCTCTTTGAAGAAGATGTGCCCGCTCATTTCGCCTGCAAGCAGGGCGCCGGTTTGCTTCATCTTCTTTTTGATCAACGAATGACCGGTTTTCCACATCAGTGGGCGACCGCCGTATTCCTTGATCAGCGGCGTCAGGCGGCGGGTGCATTTGACGTCGAAGATGATCTCCGCGTCCGGGTTACGCGCCACCACGTCTTTGGCGAACAGCATCAGCAGACGGTCCGGGAAGACGATGTCGCCGGTATTGGTCACCACACCTACGCGGTCACCGTCACCGTCGAAGGCCAGGCCCAGGTCGGCGTTGGTTTCCTTGACCTTGGCGATCAGGTCCACCAGGTTCTCGGGTTTGCCCGGATCCGGGTGGTGGTTCGGGAAGTTGCCATCGACTTCGCAGAACAGCGGGATGACTTCGCAGTTCAGGGCTTCGATCAGCTGAGGCGCGATAACACCGGCGGCACCGTTGCCGCAGTCGACCACCACTTTCAGGCGCCGGGCGAGTTTGATGTCCTGGACGATTTCGGTGGTGTAGCGGTCGAGGATCTCGACCTTGGTGATGCTGCCCTTGCCGCTGCTCAGGTTGTTGGTTTTCAGGCGGTCATGCAGGGCCTGGATCTGTTCGTTGGCCAGAGTGTCGCCAGCGATGACGATTTTGAAGCCGTTGTAGTTCGACGGGTTGTGGCTGCCGGTGAGCATCACACCGGACTTGCCGGCCAGCACGTTGGCCGCATAGTAGAGCGCCGGGGTTGGCACCAGTCCGACATCGCTGACGTGGCAGCCGCTGTCGTGCAGGCCCTGAATCAGTTGCTCGACCAGCTCCGGGCCGGATAAACGACCGTCACGGCCGACAGAGATGTTCGGTTCGTCCTGGGCCAGGGTCTGGGAGCCGATGGCGCGACCGATCCAGTAAGCGGTTTCAGCGGTCAAGAATTCCGGGACAGTGCCGCGAATGTCGTAGGCGCGGAAGATGCTGTCGGGGAACTTCGGTGCAACTTGGGCTGGACTGCTCATCTGTGGGAATGCTCCATTTCGAAAGTGGCGGGACCTGCCTGCGAACAGCGTGTCGACAGGCTCAAACTGAAGGGTATGACGGCGTTTTCCACAGAGAGTTCGTGGTGCGAAAAGGCCATGCCCCGCCAATGCCTTGATTCCCGAAGCCAAAAACTGTCGCTGATATTGGCTCAATTTCCCTGTAGGAGCAGCCTTCGGCAGCTCCTACAGGCCTTCAGCGGATCAATGGCTGCCCGAATGACCGAAACCGCCGGTGCCGCGCTGGGTTTCGTCGAACTCCGCGACGAGTTCGAAGTGCGCCTGGACCACCGGCACCAGCACCAATTGGGCAAGACGTTCGCCGACCACGATGTTGAAGTCGGTCTGGCCGCGGTTCCAGCAGGAGACCATCAGCGGCCCCTGATAATCGGAGTCGATCAGGCCGACCAGGTTGCCCAGCACGATGCCGTGTTTATGGCCCAGGCCCGAGCGCGGCAGGATCAGCGCGGCAAGGCCCGGATCGCCGATGTACACCGACAGACCGGTCGGGATCAGCAGGGTTTCACCCGGCTTGATGACGGTGTCCTGTTCCAGCATCGCCCGCAGGTCGAGGCCGGCGGAGCCTGGCGTGGCGTACTGCGGCAGCGGGAATTCGCGGCCAATGCGTGGGTCGAGGATCTTGGCTTGTAAAGCGTGCATGCGAGTTAAACCTGGTTCAGACGTTCGGCGATAAAAGTGATCAGCTGACGGGCAATTTTGCCCTTGCTGGTCTGGGCGAAGAGCGTTGCGTGCAACTCACGGTCGATCACGCTGCAAGCGTTTTCCTCGCTGTTGAAGCCAATGCTCGGGTTGGCGACGTCGTTGGCGACGATCAGGTCGAGGTTTTTGTCTTTCAGTTTGCGTGCAGCGTAGTCGAGCAGGTGTTCGGTTTCGGCGGCGAAACCGACACTGAACGGACGGTCGGGGCGAGTGGCAATGGTCGCCAGAATGTCTGGGTTACGGACCATTTGCAGCAACAAGCCGTCGCCGTTCGTAGGGTCTTTCTTGAGTTTTTGTGGGGCGACGACTTCCGGGCGATAGTCCGCGACCGCAGCAGAAGCGATGAACAGGTCGCAAGGGATCGCTGCTTCGCAGGCGGCGAGCATGTCGCGGGCACTGACTACGTCGATCCGGGTGACGCGATCCGGGGTCGGCAGGTGCACGGGGCCGGTGATCAAGGTCACCCGGGCGCCGGCTTCGACCGCGGCTTCGGCCAGGGCAAAGCCCATTTTCCCGGAGCTGTGGTTGGTGATGTAGCGCACCGGGTCGATGTTTTCCTGGGTCGGACCGGCCGTGATCAGCACGTGCTTGCCGGTCAGCGCCTGGCGCTGGAAGCAATCGGCGGCGCACTGCGCCAGATCGTTGGCTTCGAGCATGCGGCCCATGCCGACGTCGCCGCAGGCCTGGCTGCCGGACGCCGGGCCGAAGACCTTGAAGCCACGGCTTTCGAGCAGTTGGGTGTTGGCCTGGGTGGCCGGGTCGCGCCACATGGCCTGGTTCATTGCCGGGGCCAGCGCGACGGTGGCGTCAGTGGCCAGCACCAGAGTGGTCAGCAGGTCGTTGGCGATGCCTTGGGCCAGGCGCGCGATCAGGTCGGCGGTGGCCGGGGCGATCAGCACCAGATCAGCCCACTTGGCCAGTTCGATGTGGCCCATCGCGGCTTCGGCCGCCGGGTCCAGCAGGTCGAGGTGGACCGGGTGCCCGGAGAGTGCCTGCATGGTCAGCGGGGTGATGAACTCGCTGCCGCCGCGGGTCATGACCACGCGCACTTCGGCGCCCTGGTCGATGAGTCGGCGAACCAGCTCGGCGCTCTTGTAGGCGGCAATGCCACCGCCGACGCCGAGAACGATGCGTTTCCGATACAGCCGCTGCATAGGCCTGCCTTTCAATTCATTGATGACTACGTGGCGAAACCCCCTCCCCAGGGATAAATCGCCCGCAAAAAAGATGGACTACGATATCACAGCGACCGCTACGGAACAGCGGCGCCCACACACATGGAGGTGCTATGAGCATTCGCGATTGGCCGGCGGCGGAGCGCCCGCGGGAGAAGCTACTGGAGCAGGGTGCGGCGAGTCTTTCGGATGCCGAATTGCTGGCCATCTTTCTACGCACCGGGGTGACCGGCAAAAGCGCGGTAGATCTGGCGCGACACCTGTTGCATCAATTCGGCAGCCTGCGCACTCTACTGGAGGCAGACCAGCAGACGTTCGGCAGTCAGCTTGGGCTGGGGCCGGCGAAGTTCGCCCAGTTGCAGGCAGTGCTGGAGATGGCGCGGCGGCATCTGGCGGAACGCTTGCGTCGCGATTCGGTGCTCAAGAGTCCGATCGAAGTGCGCAATTACCTGAAGGCGATGTTGCGCCATGAGCCGCATGAGGTATTCGGCTGCCTGTTTCTGGACTCCCGGCATCGGGTGCTGGCGTTCGAGATACTGTTTCGCGGCTCGATCGACAGCGCCAGCGTCTACCCGCGCCAGGTGGTCAAGCGTGCACTGGCGCACAACGCCGCTGCGCTGATCCTCTGCCACAACCATCCGTCAGGGAGTGCCGAGCCGAGTCAGGCGGATCGAGCGCTGACCAAGCGCTTGCAAGAGGCGCTGGATTTGATCGATGTGCGGGTACTCGACCATTTCATCGTCGGCGACGGCGATCCGCTATCGATGGCCGAGTATGGGTGGATGTGAGCGGGGTAGCGGCGCCAGGTAAATCCATGTGGGAGCGAGCTTGCTCGCGATAGCGGTTTGACATTCAACAATGATGTTGGCTGAAAGTCCGTCATCGCGAGCAAGCTCGCTCCCACAGGTTTTGCGGTGACGCTATTACTTGAAACTGACTTTGGAATAGTCCTGGCGGCCGAACGGGCTGACCTGGTAGCCCTGAACGTCCTTGCGCGTCAGCGCGTAGGCGGTCGGGTGCGCCAGTGGCAGCCACAGTGCCTGTTGCTGGATCTGCGCCTGGGCCTGTTCGTAGAGCTTGCTGCGCACGCCTTGTTCGGTGGTGGTCTTACCGGCGCTGATGACCTTGTCCAGGCCCTGGTCGCAGTAGCGGGCGAAGTTGGTCCCGGACTTGACTGCCGCGCAGGAGAACTGCGGCGTGAGGAAGTTATCGGGGTCGCCGTTGTCGCCTGCCCAGCCCATGAACAGCAGATCGTGTTCGCCGGCCTTGGCGCGGCGGATCAGCTCGCCCCATTCAATCACGCGGATTTCCGCCTGAATCCCGACTTCAGCCAGGTCAGCCTGCAGCAGCTGGGCGCCAAGGCTTGGGTTTGGATTGAGCAGGCTGCCGGAAGGGCGGGTCCAGATCGTGGTTTTAAAACCCTCCTTGAGCCCGGCCTTGGCCAGCAATGCGCGAGCCTTGGCGATGTCTTTTGGATAGCCCGGCAGGTCCTTGGCGTAGCTCCAGGTGGTGGGCGGGTACGGACCGTTGGCGGGTTGCGCGGTGTCTTCGAAAACTGCCTTGAGGTAGCTGGCCTTGTCGAAGGCGAGGTTGATCGCCTGGCGCACTTCGGGTTTATCCAGCGGCGGATGCTGACTGTTGATGGCCACGAACGCGGTCATGAACGCCGGTGTGCTCTCGATCTTCAGAGTCGGTTCCTGGGCGGCGGCCTGCACGTCCAGTGGTTTGGGCGACAGGGCGATCTGGCACTCGTTGCGCCGTAGTTTTTGCAGGCGCACGTTGGCGTCCGGAGTGATGGCGAACACCAGGCTGTCCACCGCCGGTTTGCCGGCAAAATAATCGCGGTTGGCCTTGTAGCGAATCGACGCATCTTTCTGGAAGCGCCCGAAGATGAACGGGCCGCTGCCGATTGGCTGGCTGTTGAGCTTCTCGGGTGTGCCGGCCTTGAGCAACTGGTCGGCATACTCCGCCGAGTAGATCGAGGCAAAACCCATGGTCAGGGTGGCAAGGAAGGTCGAGTCGGGGTGGTCCAGTATGAAGCGTACGGTCAGCGGATCCAGCGCATCGATCTTCTTGATCAGCGCGGGCAACTGCATCGATTGAGCGTGCGGGAAGCCGCTTTGGGCAACTTGGTGCCAAGGGTTGGCCGGGTCGAGCATGCGGTCGAAGCTGAACTTCACGTCTTCTGCACTCAGGTCGCGAGTGGGGCTGAAGTACTCGGTGTGGTGAAATTTCACCTGCGGGTGCAGCTTGAAGACGTAAGTCAGGCCGTCGGTCGAGACTTCCCAGCTGTCGGCCAGGCTGGCGACCACTTTGCCACTGGTGGTGTCGAAGTCCACCAGGCGGTTCATCAGCACGTCGGCCGAGGCGTTGGTGGTCGTCAGCGAGTTGTATTGAACGACATCGAACCCTTCCGGGCTGGCCTCGGTGCAGACGCTTAAAGCGGCAGCCTGGGCCAATGGGCTCAGCAAAAGTGGGGCGAGCAACAGCGGTAGGGCAGCGAGGCGCATGTGTGGATTCCTGTGCAGATCGAAGGCCCATCTGCGAGTGCAGTCTGGAAAAGGCCTACCCTAGTGGGCTCTTTTACAAATGACTATCCCCTTTTTCATTTTAAGGGGACTATGTGCGATTGTTTTCGGTGAGTGCTGCCGGAGGAAAACCCTGGATTGGCCTGTTGGCCGATTCTCTGCGACGAGCGGTCGCCATCGACGACAGCCTTTGTCCAAGGCACTCGGAGCCCAAAAAATAGGGGTTTTGTTAATTCAATGCACACCGATTGTTGTTGCTCTCTAGTCTTTCTGGTATAAAGCAGCGCTCTTTTCTAGGGGCCCGGTTCCTTCGTTTGTAGGTGTAGCCGGTAAGACCCCTAAAGAAACGCGGCGCCTGGCGCCAAATGACTGAGAGATTAAGCGGCCAACCCATGCCGGGTTGGGCATGTGGTTTTAGAGGGCTGAGGCATGTCGAGAGTCTGTCAAGTTACCGGTAAGGGTCCGGTGACTGGGAATAACATTTCCCACGCAAACAACAAAACCCGTCGTCGTTTCCTGCCGAACCTGCAGCATCACCGCTTCTGGGTTGAAGAAGAGAAACGTTTCGTGCGTCTGCGCGTATCTGCCAAAGGCATGCGTATCATCGACAAGCGTGGCATCACTGTCGTGCTGGCCGAAATCCGCAAAGCTGGCAAGATCTAAGGGAGCTAATCATGCGTGAATTGATTCGTTTGATTTCGAGCGCCGGTACTGGTCACTTCTACACTACCGACAAGAACAAGCGCACTACTCCGGACAAAATCGAGATCAAGAAATTTGATCCGGTTGTTCGCAAGCACGTGATCTACAAAGAAGGCAAAATCAAGTAATTGATTTTTCCCTCTTGAGAAAAAGGCCCGTATCGCAAGATACGGGCCTTTTTTGTTGTGGCTCGGAAAAGCCTCAGGCCTTCTGTTCAAACGCCACGTAGATCTTGCGGCACGGCTCCAGCACTTCCCAGGTGCCCCGGAAGCCGGCCGGGATGACGAAGCGATCGCCAGCGCGCAGCGTTTTGGCATTGCCGTCGTGGTCGCGCAGCACCGAAACCCCCTGCACGATTTCGCAGTATTCGTGTTCAGTGAAGTTCACCATCCATTGCCCGACTTCACCTTCCCAGACGCCGGCGTTCAATTGACCACAAGGGCTGTTGTAGTGGTTGTAGACGGCTTGCTCGGGATCGCCCTTGAGGACTTTTGCAGCGTCCGGGCGGTAGCGTTCGGCGGCTGTGGTGGCCTGGCTGAAGTCGACGATGTCTTGAATGCTCATTCTTGTAATCCCCCGTGATTGCGGCGCGAGTGGCTGAAAGCCAAAGTCTATGTTTATTAAAATGAACATCGCAAGGCCGTTTACCAGCCTTGTGTCAAATATATTGAAACATGAGGGGTCGCTGGTTTAGGGTGACAGGTGCCTTGGGCCGATTTGTAGGCTGGCCGGGCAGAATTCCTGAAAGTGCCTGCGTAGATCGCGTGGCGCTCGTATTCAATAAGAGGAGGACACTCGTATGACCACCCTGACTCGTGCCGACTGGGAGCAACGCGCCCGCGATCTGAAAATCGAAGGCCGTGCCTACATCAATGGCGAATACACCGCAGCCGTCTCCGGCGAGACCTTCGACTGCATCAGCCCTGTCGATGGCCGTCTGCTGGGCAAGATTGCCAGCTGTGACGCCGCCGACGCCAAGCATGCCGTCGACAACGCCCGTGCCACATTCAACTCGGGCGTCTGGTCGCGTCTGGCTCCGGCCAAGCGCAAAGCCACCATGATTCGTTTCGCCGGCCTGCTCAAGCAGCACGCCGAGGAGCTGGCGCTGCTTGAAACCCTGGACATGGGCAAGCCGATCAGCGACTCCCTGTACATCGACGTTCCAGGCGCGGCGCAAGCGCTGAGCTGGAGCGGTGAAGCCATCGACAAGATCTACGACGAAGTGGCCGCTACCCCGCACGACCAACTGGGTCTGGTGACCCGTGAGCCAGTGGGTGTGGTTGGCGCTATCGTGCCGTGGAACTTCCCGCTGATGATGGCGTGCTGGAAGCTCGGTCCGGCGCTCTCCACCGGTAACTCGGTGATCCTCAAGCCGTCTGAAAAATCCCCGCTGACCGCCATCCGCATCGCGGCACTGGCCGTTGAAGCCGGTATCCCGAAAGGCGTGCTGAACGTGCTGCCAGGCTACGGTCACACCGTTGGCAAGGCGCTGGCCCTGCACATGGATGTCGACACGCTGGTGTTCACCGGTTCGACCAAAATCGCCAAGCAACTGATGATTTATTCCGGCGAATCGAACATGAAGCGCGTCTGGCTCGAAGCCGGCGGCAAGAGTCCGAACATCGTGTTTGCCGATGCGCCGGACCTGCAAGCGGCGGCCGAATCGGCTGCCAGTGCCATCGCGTTCAATCAGGGCGAAGTGTGTACCGCAGGTTCGCGTCTGCTGGTCGAGCGCTCGATCAAGGACAAGTTCCTGCCGCTGGTGATCGAAGCCCTGAAAGCCTGGAAGCCGGGCAATCCGTTGGACCCGGCCACCAACGTCGGCGCGCTGGTCGACACGCAGCAGATGAACACCGTGCTGTCCTACATCGAATCCGGTCACACCGATGGCGCCAAACTGGTGGCTGGCGGTAAGCGCATCCTCCAGGAAACCGGTGGCACCTACGTTGAACCGACGATTTTCGACGGCGTGAGCAACGCGATGAAGATCGCCCAGGAAGAGATTTTTGGTCCGGTACTGTCGGTTATCACCTTCGACAGCGTCGAGGAAGCGATTCAGATCGCCAACGACACGCCATATGGCCTGGCTGCTGCAGTCTGGACCTCGGATATCTCCAAGGGTCATCTGACTGCCAAGGCCCTGCGCGCCGGTAGCGTGTGGGTCAATCAGTACGATGGCGGCGATATGACCGCACCGTTTGGTGGTTTCAAACAGTCGGGCAACGGTCGCGACAAGTCGCTGCACGCGTTCGACAAGTACACCGAGCTGAAGGCGACCTGGATCAAGCTGTAAATTGTTACGGGCCCCGGTCGCATCTGGGGCTCAAGACAACGTAGAACCCTTGTGGGAGCGAGCTTGCTCGCGATAGCGGTATGACAGTCGACGTTAATGTTGAATGTTGGTCCGTCATCGCGAGCAAGCTCGCTCCCACAGTGCTTTGTGCTGTGCCTGAAAAATAATTATCCACAGAAGCGTGGAAATGCGTTGGGCGACTTATTTCGCCGTGTTGGCGTCATTTGTCCCATTCAGCACTGTCGTTGTGCTCGGCCAGCAGCTTGATCGCCGCTGCGCCAACCTTGCGTACAGCGTCTTCAATCTGCGGTGTCGGTTTGGCCGAGTAGTTCATGCGCAGGCAATTGCGGTATTTGCCCGAGGCGGAAAAAATGCTGCCGACGGCAATCTGTACGCCTTGGTCGTTCAGCGCACGATTCAGTTTCAAGGTATCGAAACCTTCCGGCAGTTCGACCCAGAGCATGAAGCTGCCTTGCGGACGGCTGGCGCGGGTGCCGGCGGGAAAGTAGCGGCTGACCCAGTCGAACATCAGGTCGCGATTACGCTGGTATTGTGTGCGCATCCGCCGCAAATGCGGCTCGAAGTGACCGCCTTTGAGAAATTCGGCGATGGCGATTTGTGGTTGCGGCGCCGTGGAACCGGTGCTGATGTATTTCATGTGCAACACCCGCTCCAGATACCGACCCGGCGCGACCCAGCCGATGCGCAGCCCCGGCGCCAGGGTCTTCGAAAACGAGCTGCAGAGCAGGACGCGACCGTCTTCGTCGAAGGATTTGATCGTGCGGGGGCGCGGGTAGGTGTAGGCCAGTTCGCCATACACATCGTCTTCGATGATTGCCACGTCGAAGCGCTGTGCCAGGGTCAGCAGCGCCCGTTTGCGCGCCTCGGGCATGATGTAGCCCAGTGGATTGTTGCAGTTGGGGGTCAACTGTATGGCTTTGATCGGCCACTGTTCAAGGGCCAGCTCCAGCGCATCGAGGCTGATCCCGGTAATCGGGTCGGTGGGAATCTCCAGGGCTTTCATACCCAACCCTTTGAGGGTCTGCATGGCGCCGTGAAAGCTCGGTGAGTCGACGGCAACGATGTCGCCCGGCTCGCAGATCGCACGAATGCTGGTGGACAGCGCTTCGTGGCAACCGGTGGTGATCACCAGGTCGTTGGCGCTCAGCTGACAGCCGGAATCGAGCATCAAGCGGGCAATCTGTTCGCGCAGCTCGAGGACGCCGTAGATGTTGTCGTAATACAGGCCGCGCATGTCCTGCTGCCGGCTGATCCGCGCCAGCCCGCGCAGCAGAGGCTTCATGGTCGGTGTGGTGACGTCCGGCATGCCGCGACCGAGCTGCACGACATCTTTACGCGGGACGGCGCGAATCAGTTCCAGCACCTGATCCCACTGAGAAATATCCACTGGACGCTGGGCCGGGCGGCCAACGACCGGCAACTCCGGTAACTCGCGCCCGACCGGAACGAAGTAGCCGGATTTCGGTTTCGGCATCGCCAGCCCGCTGTCTTCCAGCACCCGATAAGCCTGCTGCACGGTGCTCAGACTGACCCCATGCTCGACGCTTAATGCCCGCACCGACGGCAGTCGGTCACCGGGTCGGTAGAAGCCCTGTTCGATGCGTGTGCCGAGCAATTCGGCGAGGTTGACGTAAAGGGTCATGGTGCAGCCTCGGTGAGGAGATTCAGGTAACCAGTACAGATTGAGAAAAAATACAGGATTCAGTCGGTAAAACGGAAAATCTGTATGGAAGTAATACAGCTCTGTTGGATCTGTAATGGTTTCGCTCGCCCGCGCATCATGGAATCTCTGGCTACCCAAGTAAACAGGAGCAATCAAAATGAACGGCTTGAGCGATGTGCGGCTGACGTTACGCAGTCAGGAACTGGTGGCAGGGCAGGAGAAGGGCACGCGCGCGGCAACGATGCGCAATGCTCCGTCCGGTCTCGGTCGCTGGGCTCTGTTCTGGCATCGTCTGCACACGCGCAAGGCCTTGCTTGAGCTGTCGCCTGAGCAGTTGCGCGATGTGGGGTTGAGTCGTGAGCAGGCGCGGGAGGAGGGGCTCAAACCCTTTTGGCGGATCTGAGTTCTACGGTGTTCTCTCAGGCCAATCGCGAGCAGGCTCGCTCCCACAGGTATCTACAGTGAACACACATTTGTGAACACCAGTGATCAATTGTGGGAGCGAGCCTGCTCGCGATGAGGCCGGTAAGAACACAGGCCAGCTTTCAGACCAGCTCTTTGAGCCGATGCCACAACATCCCCAACGCCAACAACGGCGAACGCAAATGCTTACCGCCAGGGAACGTAATGTGCGGCACCTTGGCGAACAGGTCGAAACCGCCGCTTTGCTGACCGCTGATGGCTTCGGCCAGCAGTTTGCCGGCCAAGTGAGTGGCGTTCACCCCATGACCGGAATAGGCCTGAGCGTAATACACATTCGGCTGGTCCTTGAGTCGGCCAATCTGCGGCAGGCGATTGGCGCCGATGCCAATCATCCCGCCCCATTGATAGTCGATCCTCACCCCGGCCAGTTGCGGGAAGACGTCGAGCATCTTCGGTCGCATGTACGCGGCGATGTCCGACGGATCACGGCCGGAATAGTGGCAGGCACCGCCGAACAGCAAGCGCCGATCCGCCGAGAGCCGGTAGTAGTCCAGCGCCACTCGCTGATCGCAGACCGCCATGTTCAGCGGCAGCAATGCGTGGGCCTGTGCTTCGCTCAAGGGCTCGGTGGCGATGATGTAACTGCCGGCGGGCAATACTTTGCCACTGAGCTCGGGGTTCAGGTTGTTGAGGTAGGCGTTGCAGCCCAGCACCAGGGTCTTGGCACGAACCGAGCCTTGCGCGGTGTGGACCTTGACCTCACTGCCATAGTCGATGCGGGTCACCGCCGATTGTTCGAACAGCTTCACGCCCAGTTGCTGCGCTGCCGCTGCTTCGCCCAAGGCCAGGTTCAGCGGGTGCAGATGCCCGGAACCCATGTCGATCAAACCACCAACGTAGCGGTCGGAGCCGACCACGCTGTGCATTTCATTGGCTTGCAGTAACCGGGTTTCGTAGCGATAGCCGAGGCTGCGCAATTCGGCCGCGTCTTCGGCAAAACCGTCGAGGTCGCGAGGTTTGTTGGCCAGGTCGCAGTAACCCCAGGTCAGGTCGCAGGCGATCTGAAAATGCTCGATCCGTTGCCGGACGATTTCCACCGCTTCCAGCCCCATCAGCTTCATCTGCCGGATGCCGTCCGCACCGATTACATTGGCAAACTGATCGAGGCCATGACCGACCCCGCGAATCAGTTGCCCGCCATTGCGTCCACTGGCGCCCCAGCCAATCTTGTGTGCTTCGAGCAGCACCACACTGAGCCCGCGTTCGGCCAGTTCGATGGCGGTGTTCAGCCCCGAGAACCCGCCACCCACCACGCACACGTCCGCCAGCAGTTCGCCTTTGAGCACCGGATGATCGGGCTGCGGCAGGCTGCTGGCAGCGTAGTAAGAAGCGGCGTGCAGATGGCTCGGGACAGGTTGCTGAACACGGGGGTTCATGTGCGTCATCCTGATCTCGTGTGTTGAGTAAATTTTACGGAGCATAAGCCGGACCTTTCGGCCTGGGCAACACTGGTCGGCTGGTGCTGTCTGGAGCGAGGCTTTTAGGGCAAAATCCCATTCCGTTCACTATCCCGGTACGCGCTTCGATGAGCTGCAACAGCCAGAAAATCCGCACTCTTCGCCAGCAAATCCCGTCATTCGAGTGTGTGCCCGGTTGCCATGACTGCTGTGGTCCGGTGACCACTTCGCCGGAAGAGATGTCCCGCCTGCCGCGTAAGACCAGGGCTGAACAGGACGCCGCAATGGATGAGCTGAACTGTGTGCACCTGGGGCCCAATGGCTGCACCGTGTATGACGAGCGGCCGTTGATCTGTCGGCTGTTCGGCACCACGAAGACCCTGCCATGCCCCAATGGCCGCGGCCCGGTGGAGTTGATTCATCCACGGGTCGAAAAGCAGATTCATGAATACATGGCCAGCACCCGGCAGGTGCTGGTCTAGCAGGCCACGCTCATTTCAGATCGACCGGGTCGCTGCCATCGCGAGCAAGCTCGCTCCCACACGGGATCTCTGTTGGACACAAAATGTGCATCCGCTGGAGATCTCCTGTGGGAGCGAGCTTGCTCGCGATGGCGCCCGCTCAGGCAACCATTTCCTCAGAGCTGACTTCAATCCGGAATCGGCAGGCTCAGGCTCTCTTTCACTTCTTCCATCACGATATAGCTCTTGGACTCACGCACATGCGGCAGCTTGAGCAGGATGTCGCCCAGCAGTTTGCGGTACGAGGCCATCTCGGAAATCCGCGCCTTCACCAGGTAGTCGAAATCCCCTGACACCAGGTGGCATTCCAGTACGTGCGGCAGTTTCAACACTGCGCGCCGGAATTCTTCAAAGGTATCGCCAGACTTGTAGTCGAGGCTGATTTCGACGAACACCAGCAGGCTACCCTTGAGGTGCTGCGGGTTGAGGCGGGCGTTGTAGCCCATGATGATTCCTTCACGCTCCAGGCGTCGCACCCGCTCAGTACAGGGCGTGGTCGACAACCCGACTTTCTCCCCAAGCTCGGTGAACGAAATCCGCCCGTCCGCTTGCAGGATGCGCAGGATATTACGGTCGATCTTGTCCAGCTCGCGTTTGGTCTGAGTGTTGGTCCGCATAGGGGATGCGCCTCCGTAAAAAGCCATTTCGCCGAGAATTGTCGCCAAATATAGGCGCTTATATAGTGAAAAGCACTGGCAATTGTTTTTTACACTGCCCACATCTGTGTTCTGAACAACAAACGTCAGCGGTAAGCCGCGATGAGGGATATGAAAATGCGCGTTCTGGTCTTGGGTAGCGGCGTCATCGGTACCGCCAGTGCCTATTATCTGGCTCGGGCCGGCTTTGAAGTAACGGTCGTCGACCGTCAACCGGCCGCTGCCATGGAAACCAGTTTCGCCAACGCAGGGCAAGTCTCGCCGGGCTATGCCTCGCCGTGGGCCGCGCCGGGCGTACCGCTCAAAGCCATCAAATGGCTGCTGCAACGCCACGCGCCGCTGGCGATCAAGGCCACCGCCGATATCGACCAATACCTGTGGATGGCGCAGATGCTGCGCAACTGCACCGCCAGCCGTTATGCGGTGAACAAAGAGCGCATGGTCCGTCTGTCCGAGTACAGCCGTGACTGCCTCGATGAACTGCGTGCAGAAACCGGTATTGCCTACGAAGGCCGCAGCCTGGGGACCACTCAACTGTTCCGCACTCAGGCGCAGCTGGATGGCGCGGCAAAAGACATCGCCGTCCTGCAAGAGTCCGGCGTGCCGTTTGAACTGCTCGACCGTGCCGGCATTGCCCGCGTCGAACCGGCGTTGGCCAGCGTGACCGATATCCTCGCCGGCGCCCTGCGCCTGCCGAACGACCAGACTGGCGACTGCCAGATCTTCACCACGCGCCTGGCCGAAATGGCCGTGAAACTGGGCGTGGAATTCCGCTTTGGCCAGGACATTCAGCGCCTCGACTACGCCGGGGACCGGATCAACGGCGTGTGGATCGACGGCAAGCTGGAAACCGCTGACCGTTACGTATTGGCGCTCGGCAGCTACTCGCCGCAGTTGCTCAAGCCGCTGGGCATCAAGGCCCCGGTGTATCCGCTCAAGGGCTACTCGCTGACCGTGCCGATCACCAATCCGGCGATGGCCCCGACGTCGACTATTCTCGATGAAACCTACAAGGTGGCGATTACCCGTTTCGACAACCGCATTCGTGTCGGCGGCATGGCTGAGATCGCCGGTTTTGACCTGTCGCTGAACCCGCGTCGGCGCGAAACGCTGGAGATGATCGTCAACGATCTTTATCCTCAGGGCGGCGACCTGGCCCAGGCGAGTTTCTGGACCGGTCTGCGTCCGACCACGCCGGACGGCACGCCGATTGTCGGCGCCACACCGTTCAAGAACCTGTTCCTGAACACCGGTCACGGCACACTCGGCTGGACGATGGCGTGCGGCTCCGGTCGCTTGCTGGCGGACCTGATGGCAAAGAAAGCGCCACAGATCAGTGCCGAAGGCCTCGATATTTCCCGTTATGACAAGACCAATCAGGAGTCCGCAAAAAATGTCAATCCAGCGCCAGCTCACCAATGAGCGCATGAGCCAGATCGTTGCCCACAACGGTACCGTGTATCTGGCAGGGCAAGTCGGCGACGATATGAGTGCCGGGATTGAACAGCAGACCCGTGAAACCCTCGCCAACATCGAGCGCTTGCTGGATCTGGCTGGTACCGACAAAACCAGGCTGCTGTCGGTGACGATTTACCTGAAAGACATTGATGCCGATTTCGAGGGCATGAACAGTGTCTGGGACACTTGGCTGCCAAAGAACGTCGCGCCAGCCCGTGCGACGGTCGAAGCCAAACTGTGCGAACCGGAAATTCTGGTTGAGCTGTCGGTAGTGGCCGCTCTGCCTTAAACGATCCCTCTCCCGGTGCTACTGGCGGTTCACGCCGTTAGTCTGCGCCGGTTTTTTCTTCCCCATGACCGCCTAGAAGTCTGCCGCCATGCGTCCTGCCCGTGCCCTGATCGATCTTCAAGCCCTGCGTCATAACTACCAACTGGCCCGAGAAGTCTCGGGGGCTCGCGCCCTCGCGGTGATCAAGGCCGATGCCTACGGCCATGGCGCGGTGCGCTGTGCCCAGGCCCTGGAGGCCGAGGCGGATGGTTTTGCCGTAGCCTGCATCGAAGAAGCCCTGGAGCTGCGCGCCGCCGGCATTCGTGCGCCGGTTTTGCTGCTCGAAGGCTTTTTCGAAGCCGATGAGCTGTCGCTGATCGTTGAGCATGATTTCTGGTGCGTGGTGCATTCGCTGTGGCAGCTCGAAGCCATCGAGAAAGCCGCGTTGAGCAAGCCGATCACAGTCTGGCTCAAGCTTGATTCGGGCATGCACCGGGTCGGTCTGCATCCAGCGGATTATCAGGCGGCCTACCAACGTCTGCTGGCCAGCGGCAAAGTTTCGAAGATCGTGCTGATGAGCCACTTTGCGCGCGCCGATGAGCTGCATAGCAGTAGCGCGGCGGAGCAGGTTGCGGTGTTTGAAGCGGCGCGTCAGGGCTTGTCGGCACAGGTCAGCTTGCGTAACTCGCCAGCGGTGCTGGGCTGGCCGCAGGTGCCGAGCGATTGGGTGCGCCCGGGCATCATGCTCTATGGCGCGACACCTTTTGAAGAAGCCAACGCTGTGGCAGCGCGCTTGCAACCGGTGATGACCCTGGAATCGAAAGTCATCAGCGTGCGCGAATTACCGGCCGGTGAGCCGGTGGGCTACGGGGCGAAGTTCATCACCCAAAAGCCGATGCGCATCGGCGTGGTCGCCATGGGCTATGCCGACGGTTATCCGCGTCAGGCACCTACCGGCACACCGGTGTTGGTGGCCGGGCAGCGCAGCCAGCTGCTGGGACGAGTGTCGATGGACATGCTCTGTATCGATTTGACCGACGTGCCGCAGGCCGGCCTCGGTTCTACCGTCGAATTGTGGGGTAAAAACATCCTGGCCAGCGACGTAGCCATGGCTGCCGGGACCATTCCCTACCAGATATTCTGCAACCTGCGTCGCGTGCCACGGCTCTATTCCGGGAGCTGAGGCTGGAGGTCGATACCAGAAGTCGTTTTGCTGAACGGGATTCAGACCCAAGTGTTGTAAATACTGAACGCTGTCGCCATGATAACGCTCACTATCCACACAATCTGAATCCTGGGAGGCTAATGCATTGGACGTCGGTGAACGACTGCAATCGATCCGTAAACTGAAAGGTCTATCCCAGCGAGAGCTCGCCAAGCGGGCAGGCGTTACCAATAGCACCATTTCGATGATCGAGAAAAACAGCGTCAGCCCCTCGATCAGTTCGCTGAGGAAGGTACTTGGCGGCATCCCCATGTCCATGGTCGAGTTCTTTTCCGAAGAAATTCTCCAGGAAAAACCGACGCAGATCGTCTACAAAGCCAACGAGCTGATTGATATCTCCGATGGTGCCGTGACCATGAAACTGGTCGGCAAGGCCCATCCGAGCCGTGCTATCGCGTTCCTCAACGAGATCTACCCGCCAGGCGCCGATACCGGTGAAGAGATGCTCACCCATGAGGGCGAAGAAACCGGGATTCTGCTCGAAGGTCGGCTGGAACTGGTGGTCGGGCTTGAGACATTCGTGCTCGAGGCCGGTGACAGCTACTATTTCGAAAGCACCAAACCGCACCGTTTCCGAAATCCGTTCGATGCGCCAGCGCGACTAATCAGCGCAGCAACACCGGCGAATTTCTAAGAAAAGAGGCGTCCGGCAAGGTTTTGCGAGTCGCCCAAGCTGCATTTCGCCACGACTTAATACCCCTTGGACTTTAGGGTTGTTTCAGTGTGGCGGGCTAACCGCTATACTTGCGCCCGCCTGCGAAACCGTGGCCGTGGGCGTGACTAGCCACCATTGAGGGTGTACGCGTGAACCTAATTATGAAAATGCTGGCCGCACCAGCAACCGTATTGGCCCTTTGGGCAGTCAGCGCTCAAGCGTCGACCACTGACGACATCGCCAAGCGCCTTGAGCCCGTCGGCCAGGTCTGTGTACAAGGTCAAGAGTGCAAGGGGATGGAAGTCGCCGCTGCGGTAGGCGGCGGTGCAGCGAAAACCCCCGATGAAATCATTGCCAAACATTGCAATGCTTGCCATGGCACGGGTCTGCTGGGCGCACCGAAAATCGGTGATGCTGCAGACTGGAAAAAACGCGCCGACAAAGAAGGCGGCACTGCTGCTGGCCTGGCGAAAGTAGCGTTGACAGGTCTCAATGCGATGCCGCCAAAAGGCACATGCAGCGACTGCGAAGTGAAAGACCTTGAAGGCGCCATCCAGAAGATGTCCGGCCTGAAATAAGCCCCATCTCCAGTGAAAAAGCCGCTTGTTAGCGGCTTTTTTGTGCCTGAGATTTGAGCGCAAGACTGGTCATGACGATCAGGACGCGGCAAGCTCGGACCCACCTCAATTCATGGACAGGTCGGGAGGGTCTGATGGTGCAGTCGGTATCAATCGAACAGGCAGTCGATGACGTGCTCGCACGTTTGCCTGCGCATATTCACCTCGGCCTGCCGCTGGGGCTGGGCAAGCCCAACCGTTTCGTCAACGCGCTCTATCAGCGCATTGCCCAACTGCCCGAGCGAAAGTTGACGGTGTACACCGCGTTGAGTCTTGGACGTCCGGCATTGGGCGACGGTTTGCAGCGGCGCTTTCTGGAACCCTTCATCGAGCGAGTGTTTGGCGACTATCCCGAGCTGGATTTTCTCGCCGACCTGCACCGTGACAGCCTCCCGACGAACATTCGCATCGAACAGTTCTTCATGCAGCCTGGCAGCTTGCTGCACAGCGCCTCGGCGCAGCAGGACTACATCAGCAGCAACTACAGCCACGCCGCCCGCGACATCAACGCCGCCGGATTGAACCTGGTGGCGCAACTGCTGGCCCATGATCCGCAGCAGCCAGAGCGGCTGAGCCTGAGTTGCAACCCGGATATCACCCTCGACCTGCTGCCGATGATCGCCAAGCGTCGCGCTGCCGGAGAAACCATTCTGCTGCTCGGCCAGGTTCACCGGGATCTGCCGTACATGCCGGGAGACTCGGAAGTCTACCGTGAGGTGTTTGATCTGTTGATCGACGAGGAGGAGGGCAGCACGCTGTTTTCCACACCGAATATGCCGGTGGGCGTTCAGGATCACTTCATCGGCCTGCACGCCAGTACCCTGGTGCGGGACGGCGGAACCCTGCAAATCGGCATCGGTGCCATGGGCGACGCACTGACCGCCGCGCTTTTGGCCCGGCAGGCGGATAACGACGGTTATCGTGCACTGCTGACGGACCTTGATGCGCATTACTGGGCGCCACTGATCAGCCGTGAAGGCGGCGTGGAGCCCTTCGCCAAGGGGCTTTATGGTTGCAGCGAGATGTTCGTCAACGGTCTGCTGGCGTTGTCCGACGCCGGAATCGTGCGGCGTAAGGTTTATCCGAGCGTCGCCCTTCAACAGCAAGCCAATGCCGGGACTCTGGATGAGTCGGCTCAGGTAGGCGGCATCTCGATACACGGCGGATTTTTCGTTGGACCGCGCAGCTTTTATCAGCGACTGCGGGATTTACCCCACAGCAAGCTCGCAGAATTCAACATGACCGCCATCAGCTACATCAACGAGCTGTACGGTCATGAAGAACTCAAACGCTTGCAGCGTCTGGATGCACGCTTTATCAACAGCGCTTTCACCATGACCCTGCTCGGCGCTGGCGTGGCGGATCAGCTGGAGGACGGGCGGGTGCTCAGCGGTGTCGGCGGGCAATACAACTTCGTCGTCCAGGGCCATGCACTGGAAGGTGCGCGCTCGATTCTGATCCTGCGGAGCTGGCGTGAGTCGGGCGGTGAAGTGAGCTCGAACATGGTCTGGGCGTACGGCCACTGCACAATCCCACGGCACTTGCGCGACATTGTGATCACCGAATACGGCATTGCCGATTTACGCGGCAAGACCGACGCGAAGGTGATCGAAGCGTTGCTCAACATCAGCGATTCGCGCTTCCAGCCAGGCTTGATCGAACAGGCGCAGAAGGCCGGCAAGCTGCCGAAGGATTTTCGCCTCGATCCGCGTTTCACCAACAACAGCCCACAGCGCTTGCAGGCGATTGCTGCACGGCACTCTCGATTGTTTCCGGAGTATCCGTTGGGCAGTGACTTCAGCAGCGAGGAACGGGATTTGTTGCGGGCGCTGAACTGGCTCAAGAGCAAGTTCAAACTCTCCGAGATTCTGGAGCTGGGCAAAGCCGCACTGGATGCGCCGCAGCCGTCGGAGTTTCCCGTGCATCTGGAACGGATGCAGCTGACGAAGCCGGAAGGGTTGAAGGAGGATGTGTATCAGCGGTTGCTGCTGGCAGGCCTGAAGGCCACCGCGCAGTAACAGTTCACACATAACAACTGTGGGAGCGAGCCTGCTCGCGATGGCGGTGTAACAGCCGACATTGATGCTGAATGTTATGGCCTCATCGCGAGCAAGCTCGCTCCCACAGGTACAGCGGTGTACTTGTTGGAGCGGGCTTGCAGCTTGAAGCTTAAAACTGGCAGCTGCTCTTATTCGATAAAGGTCACAACGCCGCCCGCCAGGGACTTGACCCGGGCCAGGGATTCGACGCGGTAGCCTTGCGCGTCCAGTTCGGCGCGGCCGCCCTGGAACGATTTCTCGATCACGATACCCAGGCCTGCCACGGTGGCGCCGGCCTGTTTGATGATCGAGATCAGCGCCTGCGACGCCTTACCGTTGGCCAGGAAGTCGTCGATGATCAGCACGCGGTCGCTGCTGGTCAGGTGACGTGGGGAAATGGCCACAGTGCTTTCGGTCTGCTTGGTGAACGAGTACACCGTCGCCGACAGCAGGTTCTCGGTCAGGGTCAGTGACTGGTGCTTGCGGGCGAAGATCACCGGCACACCCAGGTTCAGACCGGTCATGATCGCCGGCGCAATGCCCGATGCTTCGATGGTGACGATCTTGGTGACGCCCGAGTCCTTGAACAGCGTGGCGAATTCGTCGCCGATCAGCTTCATCAATTGCGGGTCGATCTGGTGGTTCAGAAAGGCGTCGACTTTCAGGACCTGGTCGGAAAGCACGATGCCTTCTTCGCGAATTTTCTTGTGCAGTGCTTCCATGAAGCTTTCCTCTTTTGGCGCCTTGTGCGCCCCTAAGCTCTGTTAAAAGTATTCGGTTAAAAAATAATCGATTCTAGCGCTTTAACATCGCGCGGATATCCGCCAATGCGGTGTTGCCACGCACGGCTTTGACTTCGGTCGGAGTGTCGTCGTTGCCTTCCCAGGCCAGGTCGTCCGGCGGCAACTCATCGAGGAAACGGCTCGGCGCGCAGTCGATGATTTCGCCATATTGTTTGCGCTTGGCAGCAAAGGTGAAGGCCAGGGTCTGACGTGCGCGGGTAATCCCGACGTAGGCCAATCGGCGTTCTTCTTCGATGGTGTCGGCTTCGATACTGGAGCGGTGCGGGAGGATTTCTT
Source organism: Pseudomonas sp. GW822-FHT06B12 (assembly GCF_058799675.1). Taxonomy (NCBI): domain Bacteria; kingdom Pseudomonadati; phylum Pseudomonadota; class Gammaproteobacteria; order Pseudomonadales; family Pseudomonadaceae; genus Pseudomonas; species Pseudomonas sp. GW822-FHT06B12. Next base: position 139,492 of record NZ_JBXALR010000004.1, on the reverse strand, counting down.
CCTCCATGCCCATGATGAACACGTAGGGGAATTCCAGTCCCTTGGAGGCGTGCAAGGTCATCATCTGCACGCCTTCGGCGCCGTCTTCCTCTTCCTGCTGACGTTCGAGCATGTCGCGCAAGACCAGCTTGCCAATCGCGTCTTCGACGGTCATTTCGCCGTCTTCGTCTTTTTCCAGGGTGTTCTTCAGCGCTTCGATCAGGAACCAGACGTTACCCATGCGGTAGTCGGCGGCCTTGTCGCTGGAGCTGTTGGTACGCAGCCAGTTCTCGTAGTCGATGTCCATGACCATGCTGCGCAGGGCGGAGATCGGGTCTTCGCCGGCGCACTGCTCACGCACGCGGTCCATGAAACGCTTGAAGCGTGCCAGACGATCGGTGAAGCGGTTGTCCAGGTGTTCGCCCAGGCCGATTTCATCGGTGGCGGCGTACATCGAGATCTTGCGTTCGGTCGCATAATTGCCGAGTTTTTCCAGCGTGGTCGAACCGATTTCCCGGCGTGGGACGTTGATCACTCGCAGGAAGGCGTTGTCGTCATCCGGGTTCACGATCAGGCGGAAGTAGGCCATCAGGTCCTTGACTTCCTGACGTCCGAAGAAGCTGTTGCCACCGGAAAGGCGATACGGAATCTGGTGGTGTTGCAGCTTCAGTTCGATCAGCTTGGCCTGGTAGTTACCGCGATACAGAATGGCGAAGTCGCTGTACGGCCGATCCGTGCGCAAGTGCAGGGTCAGCAGTTCCACGGCCACGCGCTCGGCTTCGGCGTCTTCGTTGCGGCAGCGGATCACGCGGATCTCGTCGCCGTGGCCCATCTCGCTCCACAGCTGTTTTTCAAACTCGTGGGGGTTGTTCGAGATCAGCACGTTGGCGCAGCGCAGGATGCGGCTGGTGGAGCGGTAGTTCTGCTCCAGCATCACCACTTTCAAGGACGGGTAGTCGTCCTTGAGCAGCATCAGGTTTTCCGGACGGGCACCGCGCCAGGCGTAGATCGACTGGTCATCGTCGCCGACCACGGTGAACTGGTTGCGTGTGCCGATCAGCAATTTCACCAGCAAATACTGGCTGGCGTTGGTGTCCTGGTATTCGTCCACCAACAGGTAGCGGACTTTGTTCTGCCACTTTTCGAGGATGTCGGCGTGTTCCTGGAACAGTTTCACCGGCAGCAGGATCAGGTCGTCGAAGTCCACCGCATTGAACGCCTTGAGCGTGCGCTGATAGTGGGTGTAGACGATGGCGGCGGTCTGTTCCTTGGGGTTGCGCGCGTTTTCCAGGGCTTCGGGCGGCAGGATCAGGTCGTTCTTCCACGCGCCGATCATGTTCTTGATCTCGTCGACGCCGTCGTCGCCCGAGTATTCCTTTTGCATGATGTCGGTCATCAGGGCTTTGACGTCGGCCTCGTCGAAAATCGAGAAACCGGGTTTGTAGCCCAACCGCACATGCTCCTTGCGGATGATGTTCAGCCCAAGGTTGTGGAACGTGCACACCGTCAGGCCGCGCCCTTCGCCACCCTTGAGCAAGGTACCGACCCGTTCCTTCATCTCGCGCGCGGCCTTGTTGGTAAAGGTCATGGCGACGATGTACTGCGCGCGAATGCCGCAGCTCTGGATCAGGTGGGCGATCTTGCGGGTGATTACACTGGTCTTGCCGGAGCCAGCACCGGCGAGCACCAAAAGAGGGCCGCCGACGTAGCTCACGGCTTCTTGCTGCCGGGGATTGAGTCGGGACATGACGGAAAAGGGAGTCGTTTGCGAAAAGGGCGGGCATTTTAACAGGATGCACAGATTCTGCCCCTCTCTCCGACTTGTGACGTACCACGCTATCTAAATTTGCCGGTTTTGTTACTTTCCCGCAGGATGCGTGCTGAATTGGCGACTAATGTTCAATTCACAGCGGTACAAAAGAGTGTTTGATAATCAATATCATTGGCCGTTGTTTATCTGCGCGTCATAATGCCCGCCGCCAACATCTTTTGCAGAGTCTAGGGAGCTAGCTTGTCTACGCCTGTCGAACCCTTGCGTTTGCTGCTACTGGCCGAAGAGCCAGCGTGGGCAGCGTTGTTACGCGAGTGTCTGGCTCCTATGGGGAGCTCGGCTGTGCTGATCAGTGCACCGACCTGGGAGTCGGTGAGCAGTCTATTTGCTGACAATCGCAGTGCGGTCCTGTTGACCATTCCAGCGCTTCAACCGGAGCCGGGCCGTTGCAGCCTGCCGACGGTGCTGTTGCTCGAACATGAACCGTCCACCCCACCGGACGGTGTCAGCGACTGGCTGGTTCGCGATGCACTGGATGTGGATACATTGCGCCGCTGCCTGCGCCATGTGCGCGAGCGCGGCGTGCTCGAAAACACCTTGCAGCGCCTCGCCGAGCAGGACCCGCTGACCGGCATTGCCAATCGCCAGGGGTTTCAGACCCTGCTGGCGGCGCGTCTGGCGGAGAGCGACGGCCGCGGCCTGGCGCTTGGGCACCTCGACCTCGACAACTTCCGACACGCCAACGACGCCCTCGGCCACCAGGCCGGTGACCGGTTGATCCTGCAAGTGGTCTCGCGGCTCAAGAGCCAGCTTGAGGCCGGCGATCAACTGGCGCGTCTGGGCAGCGACGAGTTTGCCTTGCTCATCGACACCCGCCGCGCACCACAACGCGCCGAGTGGATGGCCGAGCGCATCACCGAAGTCATGGCCGAGCCCTACTGGGTCGACGGCGAAAGCCTGTTGATCGGTTGCAGCCTGGGCATTGCCCACGCCCGCGCACAGGCTGGCGCCGACCCGCTGATGTGGCACGCACACATCGCCATGCAGCAAGCCAAAAGCACTCAGGGCTGCACCTTTCACATCTTCAATGAACGCATCAACCGCAATGCGCGCAGCCTCGCCGATCTTGAAAGCGAACTGCGCCGGGCCTTGCGTCGCGATGAGCTGGAACTGCATTACCAGCCTCGGCTGAACCTGGACGACGGGCAGATTGTCGGCCTCGAAGCGCTGGTGCGCTGGCGCCATGGCGAGCGCGGGTTGTTGCCGCCGAGCGAGTTCGTGCCGCTGGCCGAGCAGAGCGGTTTGATCGTGCCGTTGGGGTACTGGGTAATTTCCCGCGCCTTGCGTGACATGCAGGCGTTACGCGAGCGCGGTCTGCCGCCATTGCACATGGCCGTGAACCTGTCGTTCCGGCAGTTTCAGGACAGTCAGCTACTGTCGACCTTGAGTCGGCTGATTGCCGAGCGTGGCGTCGAAGCGCAGTGGCTGGAATTCGAACTGACGGAAACCGCAGTGATGCGCCGCAGCGATCTGGTCAAACAGACCATGGACGCTTTGGGGCGTCTGGGCGTGCGTTTCTCCCTGGACGACTTCGGTACCGGTTTTTCATCGTTCGTGCACCTCAATAGCCTGCCGATTGCCTTGCTGAAGATCGACAAGAGCTTCGTTGGTGGGATGGAGATGCGGGAGGAAAATCGCAAGCTGGTCCACGCAATGATCAACCTGGCCCACAACCTCAACCTGGAAGTGGTCGCCGAGGGCGTTGAAACCCCTGAACAGCTTGAACTGCTGCGCGGCTTTGGTTGTGATCAGGTGCAGGGTTACCTGATCAGCAAGCCGTTGCCGTTGGCGGAGTTGGTTGAGTATCTGACCTTCGGCAGCAGCCAACAGACGATGCTGGATGTGGTGGTTTAACCCAATCTGGCGATTGGCGCGAAACCTGTGGGAGCGAGCCTGCTCGCGATAGCGGTCTGACAGTCACCTCATGGTTGAATGTCAGGTCCTCATCGCGAGCAGGCTCGCTCCCACAGGGAACTCATTCTGTCTGGGGAATCTCGAAGCTCGCCTGTGGCGCAGGCTCGCGCCGAATCATCCGCTTCATCTTCCATTCAAACGCCAGCGTCAGGCTCACGGCCGAGCAGGCCAGCCCCAGCGCCAGACCCCACCAGACGCCGGTAGGCCCCCAATTGAGGTGGAAAGCCATCCACCACGCAGCCGGTGCGCCGATCAGCCAATAGCAGGCGAGGCCGACCAGGAAAGTGGTCTTGGCGTCCTTAAGCCCACGAATACAGCCCATGGCGATGGTTTGCGTGCCGTCGAAAAATTCGAACCATGCCGCCACCATCAACAGGCTCACCGCAAGGTTGATCACCTCGCGAAACGCCGGGTCGTTTTGGTCCAGGAATAGCCCCACCAGTTGATTGGGCAGCAGCCAGAAGACCATGGCAAACCCGAGCATCGCCGCGCCACCAAAAGCAATCCCGACCCGCCCGGCCAAGCGTGCATCGAGCAATTGCCCGGCACCGTAATGCTGGCCGATGCGCATGGTGATCGCATACGACAATCCCGCCGGAATCATGAACGCCACCGAGACGATTTGCAGGGCGATCTGATGCGCCGCCAATTGCGTGCTGCCCATGGTGCCCATGCACAACGCAGCGAACGCAAACAGGCCGACCTCTACCGCGTAGGTGCCGCCAATCGGCAGGCCCAGACGCCACAGTTCGCGCAGGTACTGGCGATTGGGCCGTGACAGGCCTTTGCGCAGCGGAAACGCGTCGTAAGCCGGGTGCCGGCGAATATGCCAGGCCAGGCCCAGTGCCATGCAGTTGGCGACGATGGCCGTGACCAGGCCGATCCCCATCAAACCCATTTTCGGCAGGCCGAACATACCGGTGATCAACGCATAGTTGAGCAGGAAGTTGGCCACGGTCCCGATAAGGCTGATGACCATCACCGGCGTCGTCCGGCCGATGGCGCTGGTAAAACCGCGCAAGGCCATGAAGCTCAGGTAGCCGGGCAGGGCGAACGGCAGAATCAACAGGAACTGGCCGGCCGCGTGTACGTTGCTTTCGGTCTGGCCGAACAGCAGCAACACCGGTTTGAGGTTCCACAACAGCAAACCCGCCACCAAGGCCATCAACCACGCCAGCCAGAGCCCGGCCTGGGTCAGCCGTGTGGCGCCTTCGATGTCGCCGGCACCCTGACGGATCGCCACCAGCGTGCCGACCGCGGCAATCACGCCGAGGCAGAAAATCGACACGAACGAATAGCTCGCCGCACCCAGGCCGCCACCGGCCAACGCCTCCGGACTGAGCCTGGCCATCATCAAGGTATCGGTGAGGATCATCAGCATGTGCGCCAACTGCGAGGCAATCAACGGCCCCGCCAGCCGCAGGATGGCCCGGAGTTCGGTACGTGCTGGATGCTGCATGATCATCACGCTCGTTTAGTCTGACAAAGTGGGAAGGGTTGATTCTCGGCGCTCGCAAGCGTTTGCACAAAGGGATAAAAACGATTGCTCGCATGATTAAAACTCATGATGGAGAGTTTCTGATAAGGTTTCAGGGTCGCGCTATAGGAGCTTTCCTGATGTCTCGTCGTCTTCCTCCGCTTTATGCCCTTCGCGCTTTCGAGGCCGCGGCGCGGCACAGTTCGTTTACCCGTGCGGCTGAAGAACTGTCGATTACCCAAAGTGCCGTCAGCCGACATGTGCGTACGCTGGAGGAGCATTTTGCCTGTCGGCTGTTTCAGCGCAGCGGGCGCAATCTGCAACTGACCGAGGCTGCGCGTTTGCTGCTGCCGGGCGTGCGTGAAGGCTTTGGCGCGCTGGAGCGGGCCTGCAATACCCTGCGCGCCGAAGATGACGTCTTGCGCATGAAAGCCCCTTCGACCCTGACCATGCGCTGGCTTCTGGCGCGACTCAGTCGCTTCCGGCATTTGCAGCCGGGCAACGAGGTGCAGCTGACCAGCGCCTGGATGGACGTCGATTCGGTGGACTTCAATCACGAACCGTTCGATTGCGCCGTGTTGCTGAGCAACGGGCACTTTCCACCGGACTGGGAAGCCAGTTATCTGTTCCCGGAGCTGCTGATCCCGGTCGGTTCGCCGAATCTGTTGAATGATCAGCCGTGGGATGTCGAGCGGCTGGCCAGCACTGAATTGCTCCACCCGACTCCCGATCGGCGTGACTGGCGCAGTTGGCTGGAGCGCATGGGCCTGTCCGAGCAGGTGTCGCTCAAGGGCGGGCAGGTGTTCGATACGCTGGAACTGGGGATGATCGCCGCCGCCCGAGGTTACGGGGTGTCGATGGGCGACTTGCTGATGGTGGCCGAAGATGTGGCTCAGGGGCGTCTGAGTTTGCCGTGGCCAACCGCCGTTGCGAGCGGTCTGAATTATTACCTGGTCTGGCCGAAAACCCGCCCTGGCGGTGAACGTTTGCGCCGCCTCAGCGATTTCCTCCAGGGCGAGGTCCAGGCCATGGAATTGCCGGATGTCGAGCGCCTCGGCTGAATCGATGTGATCGTCGCAATGGCGGCTTTGTCCGCTGCTGATCGAGTGGGAGTGAGCCAAGTGATGGTTTGCGGTAGTTATGCCGTTTTTAAGCTTGCTGAAACGTTTCATCAGCGCTATAAAAATTGCACAACTCCAAGAAAGGCTCTTCTCATGATCCCGCTCAAACTGCTCGTCACTCTCGGCGCAATGACTGCTGCCTCCCACGTCATGGCTTGGGATTACGTGCTGCTCGACACCGACAAGGCTGCCCAGAACCAGCAGATCACCAGCCAGCAGCTCGGTGTGAAAACCGACAAACCCTTCTCCGTGACCCTGCGCACCCTGCACGGCGGTCGGCAGGAGGGCGTCAGCATCGTCGACATTGATAACGGCACGATGAAGCTCTCGGTGGTGCCGACCCGTGGGATGAACGTCCTACAGGCGTCAGTAGGTAATGTGCGCATGGGTTGGGATTCGCCGGTCAAGGATGTGGTCAATCCATCCTTCATCGAACTCAACGGCCGCGGTGGACTGGGCTGGCTGGAAGGCTTCAACGAACTGGTCGCGCGCTGTGGCTACGAATGGGTCGGCCATCCCGGCATGGACAACGGCGAACTGCTGACTCTTCATGGCCGCGCCGCCAACATCCCGGCCAGCAAAGTCACTTTGCACATCGATGAAAAGCCACCCTATGCCATCAGCCTGCGCGGCGAGTTGAAAGAACAGGCGTTCAAGAAAGTCGACTTCTCGGTGATGACTGAACTGGTCACCGAACCCGGCAGCGTGCGCTTCGCCCTCAACGACACCCTGACCAACAACGGCGACTATCCGAAGGAATACCAGGCGCTCTACCACAGCAACTTCAGCACCCCGTTCCTGGAACAGGGCGCCCGCTTCGCCGCGCCGGTGAAACAGGTGTCACCGTTCAATGACAAGGCCAAAGGGGATTTGCCCGACTGGCAAACCTACCGTGCGCCGACCAAGGACTACGACGAGACGGTTTACAACGTCGTGCCGTATGCCGATACCAAGGGCGACACGCTGGCGGTGCTGCATAACAAGGCGGGCAGCCTCGGGGTGTCGGTTGGCTTTAATACCCGGCAATTGCCGGTGTTCTCCCTGTGGAAAAACACTGATACCCAAGGGCAGGGCTATGTCACGGGGCTAGAGCCGGGGACGAGTTTTTCCTACAACCGCCGGTATCAGCGCCCACTGAGCCTGGTGCCGATGATTGCGGCCAAGGAACAGAAGCAGTTCCAGATCAGCTACAGCTTGCTGGCGGATAAAGCGGCGGTGGATAAAGCGCTGGCGCTGGTGAGCGAGATTCAGGGGACGCGGGAGACTGAGGTACGGCAAACGCCGTTGGTGGATCTCAGTAAGGAATAACCTCGACTAGTGGGTGGTCGGTCGATACTGCAGCGCCTCGGCCAGGTGCTCGCGGGTGATGCCATCGACCTGCTCAAGGTCCGCCAGGGTGCGGGCCACTTTGAGCAGGCGGTGCGCGGCCCTCAGCGACAAGGTCAATCGCTCGCATGCGGTTTCCAGCCAGGTTTCGTCGGCTGTGGATAACGTGCAGTGTCGGCGCAGGCCCGGCAAATCGAGGAAGGCATTGGCGCAGCCCTGGCGTTTGTGTTGCCGCTCCCTCGCGTCCGCGACCAGGGCTGCGGCGGTTACGGTGTCATCGCCGGGTTTTGGTGCCGGATTCAACGCCGTGGCTTCGCGAGCAACCGTCAGGTGCAGATCAATTCGGTCCAGCAGCGGTCCCGACAGCTTGTTGCGATAACGCTGGATCTGGTCCGGAGAACAGCAGCAGCGTCCGCTCGGCTCGCCTAGATATCCACAGGGGCACGGATTCATGGCAGCCACCAGTTGAAAGCGCGCGGGGAAACGTACGCGGTCACGGGCTCGGGATATCACGATGCACCCCGACTCCAAGGGCTCTCTCAGCACCTCCAGCACCTTGCGATCAAACTCCGGCAACTCGTCGAGGAATAGAACGCCATGGTGGGCGAGGGTGATTTCACCGGGCTGTGGTTTCGAGCCTCCGCCCACCAGTGCCGGGCCGGACGCCGAATGGTGTGGCTGGCGGAACGGTCGTTGAGGCCAATGGCTCAATGGCACACAACTGGTGACCGATTGAATCGCCGCGACTTCCAGCGCTTCGCTCTCGGCCAGTGGCGGCAACAGCCCAGGCAAACGACTCGCCAGCAGAGTTTTCCCCGTTCCGGGTGGCCCGCTGAACAGCAGGTTGTGAGCGCCCGCAGCGGCGATCAGCAAGGCGCGTTTGGCGGCGAGTTGGCCCTGCACTTCATTTAAATCGGGGTAGGGTTTGCTGGCGTAGAGCAAACCATTGGAAACATACGGTTCTATGGGCGTGTGGCCATTGAAATGCGCGACCGCCTCCAGCAGATGATCCACTGCAATGACCTTTAATCCTGACGCCAGGCACGCTTCCTCGGCATTTGCCCGCGGCACCATCAACGATCGGCCGGCCTTGCGCGCCGCGAGTGCTGCCGGCAAGACACCACGAACCGCCCGCACCGCGCCTGACAGCGCCAGTTCTCCCAGACACTCCACATCATCCAGCGTCAGAGTCGGCACCTGCACACTGGCAGCCAGAATCCCAAGGGCGATCGCCAGATCAAAGCGCCCACCGTCCTTCGGTAAATCGGCCGGGGCGAGATTCAAGGTGATGCGCCGCGCCGGAAATTGCAGCCCGGAATTGATGATCGCACTGCGCACCCGGTCCTTGCTTTCTTTCACCGCTGCCTCCGGCAAACCCACCATCGTCAGCGACGGCAAGCCGTTGGCCAGATGGACTTCTACGGTGACGGCGGGCGCTTCGACGCCGACCTGGGCGCGGCTATGGACGATGGCCAGAGACATGATCATTCCTTGATGACGGCAGCCGCGTCCTGCGGCGTGATCAAGGATAGTCGGGGGCGGGAAGAGGGCGGGGGCAGAACTTCTACGGCATGTGTCTTGATCGGCAGAGATCGCTCGTAACTGCGCAATGTCGAGTCCAGCAGGCACGCCCCCAAGCACGCCCTGGCTGAACAGGATGTGCGGCAACGACGGCTACGATAGTAGCCGCGCGGTGCTCAAATCCAGAAAACCGACTCAAGCCGAGGTGGTTCGTGACCTCAATATCGGTATGGCAACCATGAAGCAAGCGTCACGGGAACAAGGGTTAAGCTTTTGGCGGAGAGATGCTCGGTGTTGGTTGATTCGCTTCGGCGGCGCCAACATGAACTTGCATGTAAGGCATGGATGAAAAAGCCTTGGAAAACATAGGTGCCAGCAGGCGACCGCCATGCGCATTAAGATGATTATCATCTAAATATAGCGGTTCCCCACTTTTGCTTCCGTAACAGACTTTTTCATCGCAGAGGTAGGGCAGCGGATCAAGAATGTGCACACCGCATTGCTCATGGGCTTGATCTTGGATACTCCAGACAAAATCATTGCGCGCTTTATATTCTTCACGACTGAGGGTGAAATCGCGCGGACTACCCAACAGCATCTCCTTGCCGACCGCATCCGGTACTTCAACCTTCATTTCCGGTACCGGACGCATGAGGTAAACCGGGCGCTTTTTAGCCATGGCACACGCACTCTCAATATAGAGTTGACCGAATTCCTTTAGCGAGTCAGAAGAAGGCTCATCAACGGGTGTTGAGGCATAGGCCTGTGGCTTGCGCTTCTGTGTTTGATCAATGCCGTTGTATCCAAGTGGATACATGGACGTTCGGTTGATTATAATCAGCGGCACCTCGCTCATTTCTGTTTCCAGCGTTTTTGCAAGCAGCTCTTTCATGTGGATGCAAGGATCATCATGATCGCTGCTGAGGTGTTCTCTGATGTTCAAGCCGGGAACTGGCAAGCAAGCGGGAGCAGCTTCAAAGTAAATCCCCTGCTCCGGCGTGGACAGAGCGCCTTGTGCGACTGTTACCAGGGCCGACGCATGACTATCGCCTATGATGATTGCCTTGATGTCCGGCCCCCCATACACACAGGGAACCCCTTTAGCCAGGCATTCCCCGCCGCGGGGATTATTTACGATCTGGGCCTTCTCTATCATCTGGATGATTTCCGCAGACATGCGGTCAGATAAGCCGTCCTTGTTCACTACAAACTGAGCCGCGCCCACACTCAATATCACCAGACCTGCCAGGGACGCTACAGCACGAGGTAGACTCGATTGCTGCAACCCACGCCTTACCGGCTGCTCCACTATCCGATAGGAAAGTTCGCTCATTAGCAACGCCAGCAGAATCGCCCCGGCTATCCAGAGGGTATTGTCCTGCTGATAAAAATAAAATAATCCGGCCACCAGAGGCCAATGCCATAGGTACAAAGAATAAGAGCGCGTACCCAGCCATTCGGTAATCCGATTGTTACTCCACAGAGAATCCTCACGCTTGGCCGCCAGTACCATCACTGCGCCTATTGTCGGGAGCAGCGCCAGAAACCCGGGCCATGCATCAGAAGATTCTAACGAAAATATCGAGGCTACAATCAAGAACAGCCCGCCAGACTCCAATGCTCTGCGAGCGATCAGCGACAGCTTCAGTTCCGACACAAGCAGGAAGCACAGGCCGCCAAGAAGCATCTCCCAGGCCCGTGACTGTAAAAGATAAAATGCTTGTTGCTGCGAAGTTTTAGTCAGCCATAGACAGGTCAAAAATGAGCAAGCCAGTACAATCAAGTGAACAAAGATCATTGCCCTCTTGCCTGGAAAAAACTTCCATACGGCGGCCAACAAAATGGGCAGTGCCAGGTAGAACTGCCATTCGACGGACAATGACCATGTATGGAGCAGCCATTTACTATGGCTCGCGCTGTCGAAATATCCCGACTCTCTCAGGTAGCTGATATTGGATAGGAAAAATAGGGATTGGCGAACGTGTTTTGCGAGCAGTTTGTATTCATTGGGAGCCAGGAAAAACCAGCCCAATACCAGCAAAATGGCGGCAACAATGACCAGTGCGGGTATTATGCGTTTTGCCCGCGACCAGTAAAATGCAAATATGGAGAAATTACCCTGTTGCAATCCTCTGGCAATAATACCTGACATCAGGAAACCTGAGATGACAAAAAAGATATCTACTCCAATAAACCCTCCCGTCAGTCCGCCAATATTGAAGTGATAGAGTACAACCGCAGTGACCGCTAAAGCTCTTAATCCATTTATATCTCGCCGAAACGCATTGCCCTCTGCACTAAATCTTCCATTACACATGGTGTTCAGGATTTCCAGCCAGCGTCTGATCAACTTCATGTTTCAGCTTTGCTCGAGATAAAAGGGCAGCAAGATAATGCCTTGTTACTTTTAAATCAATAAAATGATTGGGGTTGGGTAGGCGCTTTGTGTTGGTATTAGTGGGTGGTTTAAGAATCACTTCCTGATCTGGTGAAATAGGCCCTGTCATCTGGAGCATCCTTCGATGCAGCAGCTGTCCTTTGCCGATGGCGAGTACTCCGGCTGGCGCAAATAAACCCGCCTGATTCAGGCGGTTTCTTAGGAAGGAGGATTCAAGCTCTTTGCCATGAGCTGCTACTACTTTCAGACAGTGGCGCTGACTAGCAGAAACGTTGCCAGCTAAGCGGAGTTCCTCGGCATGAAACTCAGCAACCATTCATGGTTTGGCCTTTTGTTTTTTGTGTTTCATAGGCGCCTTTTGCGGAATGGTTTGCGGGCCTGTGAGCAGAAAGGGCGACGAAGGGGTTGGAGCAATCGGAATTGACGCGGATTTTTGTGAGAGTTGGCCCAGATGTAAGGACCTTTTGACGCTATTCAGGTAGTCAAATTCCGATAATTTTGAAAGGTAGCCGAGTGGCACCACAGCGGATTTGCTTTTATGGATGCTGGCTATACACTCAAGATTAATGCATAACGTTAAGCTTTAAATTATGATCGTTAGCTTTAAATGTTCTGAGACCGAGTACCTGTTTCGCAACGGTAGGACCCGTCTGTGGTCAGCCATTCTGAGCGTCATAGAACGAAAGCTGACGATGCTTGATGCCGCTGCCGTGCTGATGGACCTTCGATCACCACCGGGCAATCGTCTGGAGGCGCTGGAGGGAAATCGCAAAGGGCAGCACAGCGTCCGCATCAATGCTCAATGGCGAATTTGCTTTATTTGGGGTCCTAACGGGCCGGAAAATGTCGAAATCGTCGATTATCACTGAGGTGAGTAATGACTAAGAATGGTATGCGCCCGGTTCATCCCGGCGAGATCCTCAAAGAGGAATACCTGGAACCTTTGAACCTTACGGCTGCAGCCTTGGCCAGAGCATTGAATGTCTCGACACCTACGGTGAACGACATCGTGCTCCAGCGTCGGGGCGTCAGTGCTGACATGGCGCTCAGGCTTTCCATCTGCCTGGATACCACTCCTGAGTTTTGGCTGAATCTGCAATCGACTTACGATTTGCGCAAAGCCGAGATTGAACGGGGTGCCGCGATCCGTGATCAGGTTGAGCGCCTTGCGCACTGCGCCTGATCGCTGTCTGGATTGATCGAACCCCACGCCAGGAATGTGGGGTTCTTTTTTGGAGGTTCAGAATGCTTGAAGCATTCTCGAAGCCCGCTTCCACCACGGGGCATTGACCGCATTTCGTGGCCGCTCCCCATCCGGCAACATGTGTGGAACATCTTGCAACCGAATCCACGGCTGGTTGTTCCAGTGCAGCAAGCTCAGCGACATTTCCGGCCAATTCAATAGGCTCAGTATCGGGCGTTCGGTTGTGGCGGGTTGTTGGGCATCTCTGAGGGCTGGGACCACGTCGTGGGTCAGCCATTCCCGTAGGCCTCGGTATTCGGGGCAGTAGTGATAAACCAGCAGCGCATAGACGCCGGACTCGCTGATCAGCAGCGTATGTTCGATGCAGCCGTGGATGTGCATTGTCACGGTTTGGTGTTGATCAGGGTCGAGTTTGCGTAGAGCGCGTTCGTCGAGGAAAAGCCGAAGCAATCGACCGAGGTCGCGGGCGCTGAACCAAGGCTGGTTTTCCAGCAGCAGGGCGTGGAGGTGGAGTTTGTGGCGGGTGAAGACGTGAGGGATCAGGTAGGCGTCATTGCTATTCATCGATGCAGCTCCTTTTGCTTAAGGGGCTGTCAGCAATCGTCGCCAAACGATTAGGTGGCAGCTATACGCGGGTTGGCGAACCGGAGCAAAAGGAACCCGGCAGACCCGAAGATCTCCCACGCACAGCCGCCATGACTCGAGTCGACGGAAAAAAAGAGCCCGCCATCGGATGGTCGTCGTGCACCTTAAGCTTTCCAGGTCGCCAAACCCAGTGCTGAACATTCAGCTGAGGTGAGCTTAGGAACCGGGGCTTGGCGGCGCAATCGGAAAGCAGTGGTGGTTTTTGTAGGACTCAGCCTGGAAGTGGAGCTGAATCCGGAAATAGCAGGAGGGTCGTGCCGACCCTAATCGCGAGCAAGCTCGCTCCCACAGGGGATTTGTGGGGTCATTCAGCCGGTGGATTGAGCTTCGCTTCCAACTCGGCGACTTTTGTCTCAAGGCTCTCAAGACGTGCCCGGGTGCGCGCCAGGACGACCATCTGGCTGTCGAATTCTTCCCGGCTCACTAGATCAAGCTTGCTGAAGCCGCTTTGCAGCAGGGCTTTGAACTGGCTTTCGATTTCGCTTTTTGGCAGCGGGGTTTCGCCGCTGAACAGGCGGGAGGCGGTGCCGCTCAGGGCATCGAGGAAGTCTTTGGGCGCGAGCATGGGAAATGTCCTGGAAACAATGGCCGGCAGTGTATCACGCAGTGTCTATAGTCAATGGCGCGGGCGCGGGTGCACGCTTTTCGCGCATGTTGCCGGGCGTTGTCGCACCGTTGTTGTGCGTATTGGTGGTGGCGATTGGGCATTGGCGCCCGCGGTATCGACCAAGTGATTGAAATCAGTGGTTTTTCACGAGATGGCAAGCTTTCTGCTTAGTCCCTTGTGACCCATGCACTGATGCAGTCGCTGTGACGAATGCAGTGTGGCAGGCGGAGCGGGGAGTTTCGTCAGGAGCGGTTAACTGGCGTCAGTCGGAAGAGTCGGGCCGACGATGCGTTACAAAGCCAGGCACTGCGCTTAGACTTGAGTCGGGTTTGTTTTCCTGGGGCAAGTCCACCAATTCGGGAGAGAGTTTTCATGAAGCTAGTCACTGCCATCATCAAGCCGTTCAAACTGGATGACGTACGCGAGTCGTTGTCCGAAATCGGCGTGCAGGGCATTACCGTTACTGAGGTCAAAGGCTTCGGTCGGCAGAAGGGTCACACCGAGCTGTATCGCGGCGCGGAGTACGTGGTCGATTTCCTGCCCAAGGTGAAGATTGATGTCGCCATTGACGACAAGGATCTTGACCGGGTTATCGAGGCGATAACCAAGGCGGCCAACACCGGCAAGATTGGTGACGGCAAGATCTTCGTAGTCAATCTGGAACAGGCTATTCGCATCCGTACCGGCGAAACCGATACCGACGCAATCTAAGCCGCCAAACCCAACGCCCCAGGAGAAAACAAAATGACTCTGCGTAAATTCGCAGGGCTAGGAGCCCTGTTGTCCATCGTAATGCCCGGCCTGGCCATGGCGGCAGATCCGGTGGCTCCTCCAGTCCTCAATTCCGGCGATACCGCCTGGATGTTGACCTCTACTGCCCTCGTGCTGTTCATGACCATTCCAGGTCTCGCGCTGTTCTACGGCGGCATGGTTCGTTCCAAAAACGTTCTTTCGTTGATGATGCAGTGCTTCGCCATTACCGGCCTGGTCACCATCCTGTGGTTTCTTTATGGCTACAGCATGGCGTTTGACACGACTGGCATGGAAGCAAACGTCGTCAACCTCAATTCCTTTGTCGGCAGCTTCGCCAAGGCGTTCCTTGCCGGCATCACGCCCGCCAGTATTACTGGCCCTACGGCGCTGTTTCCCGAGGCAGTGTTTGTCACCTATCAGATGACCTTCGCGATCATCACCCCGGCGCTGATCGTCGGTGCCTTCGCCGAGCGGATGAAGTTCTCCGCAATGATGGTGTTCATGGGCATCTGGTTCACCGTGGTTTACGCGCCGATCGCGCACATGGTCTGGAGCGGTCCGGGTTCGCTGTTGGGCGACTGGGGCGTGCTCGACTTCGCGGGCGGCACCGTGGTCCACATCAACGCCGGTGTCGCAGGTCTGGTGGCGTGCCTGGTACTGGGCAAGCGCAAAGGCTTCCCGACCACGCCGATGGCTCCGCACAACCTCGGTTACACCCTGATGGGCGCCGCGATGTTGTGGGTCGGCTGGTTCGGCTTCAACGCCGGTTCCGCTTCAGCCGCCAACGGCACTGCCGGTATGGCCATGCTGGTGACTCAGATCGCTACCGCCGCAGCGGCCCTGGGCTGGATGTTCGCCGAGTGGCTGACCCACGGCAAACCTAGCGCATTGGGTATTGCTTCGGGCGTGGTTGCCGGCCTGGTTGCGATCACTCCGGCTGCGGGCACCGTTGGCCCGATGGGTTCGCTGATCATCGGTCTGGCAGCGGGCGTGGTGTGCTTCTTCTGTGCCACGACGCTGAAACGCAAACTGGGTTACGACGATTCCCTCGACGCCTTCGGCGTACACGGTATCGGCGGTATCCTCGGCGCGATTCTCACAGGTGTATTCGCGGCTCCGTCGCTGGGTGGCTTCGGCACCGTGACCGATATCGCGGCACAAGTCTGGATTCAGTGCAAAGGCGTGGGTTTCACGGTGATCTACACCGCGATCGCCACCTTCATCATTCTCAAGGTGCTGGACGCCGTCATGGGTCTGCGCATTTCCGAGGAAGAAGAGTCGGTGGGTATCGATCTGGCACTTCACAACGAGCGCGGCTACAACATGTAAGCAAGCGCATAAAAATTTGCCCGGCTTGCCGGGCATTTTTTTGTCTGGATTTTGTCTCTGAAAGTACGGCTGAAAGGTTTTTTCGTACACGTTTAGTGGTGTTTGTGGCGAGCGTTTTTTCGCGGCCAATGGCTTACATGATTGAAGGAATATTAGGGCCTTTGTTTTTTCCCAGAGCGCGCTAGAATGCGCCCCGAACGTGCGGAGAACTGTATGTGGCAACAGACGCTGATAACCCTGCAGGCACGGCCCCGGGGTTTTCATCTGGTAACGGACGAGTTACTCGCTGGCCTGCCTGAAATCAAGGCATGTCGGGTCGGTCTGTTGCATTTGTGGCTGCAGCATACCTCGGCGTCGTTGACCATCAACGAGAACGCCGATCCGGCGGTACGTCGCGACTTCGAACGGTTTTTCAATCGGCTGATCCCACAAGGAACAGCCGGCTATGAGCATAACGACGAAGGCCTGGACGACCTCCCGGCGCACTTCAAGGCCAGTTTGCTAGGCTGTCAATTGAGTTTGCCGATAATGGCGGGCCGATTGGCGTTAGGTAGCTGGCAAGGTGTTTATCTGGGCGAACACCGCGATCATGGCGGTGCTCGCAAAGTCCTCGCCACCGTGCACGGTGAAGAGGCATAAACCGCTGGTTACCAGTGGATGTTGATTTTTTTCCGGCGGTCGTCGACAGACGACAAAGCTGGGCTATAACTAATCTGCTTTTCGCAAGTCATGAGGTAGAACATGAGCGACGATGATCTGGAAAACGACGACCTCGAAGTAGGCGACGAAGACGAGACCGAAGAAGGCCTGGAAGCAGCGGCGGAAGACGTTGCTGACGACGATGGCGGTGATGACACGCCGGTCCCGACCGCCAAAGGCAAGGCCAAGGCTGCGGTGTCGGTAGACGAGCTGCCGAGTGTCGAAGCCAAGAACAAAGAGCGTGATGCTCTGGCGCGCGCGATGGAAGAGTTCCTTGCCAAAGGCGGCAAGGTTCAGGAAGTCGAGGCCAACGTGGTGGCGGATCCGCCAAAGAAGCCTGATAACAAGTACGGCAGCCGGCCTATCTAAGCGCCTACTACGTGCTTGCTGAAAAAGCCCGCCGTCGCTGCGGGCTTTTTCATGGGTGAAACAAAAATCGTGGGTTAGGCACAATCCCCTGTGGGAGCGAGCCTGCTCGCGATGAGGCCGTCACATTCAAAATTGATGTTGGCTGACCCACCGCTATCGCGAGCAGGCTCGCTCCCACAGGGGTTGTGTGTCATTCAGGGTCAGTGTTGGGTGTTCCACCGCGCCAGCAACGCCGGCAGCTCGGTCAAACTGCGAATCTCGGCATCTGGCGCCTTGTCGGCTTCCCACACCTTGCCCGCCGGGTTGAACCAGATCGCCCGCAACCCTGCCTGCTGAGCGCCGGCAATGTCATCGCCCGGATGATCGCCGATATGCACCGCGCTTTCTGCGGTCGCGCCGCCGCGTTTCAGGGCTTCGTGGAACAGTCGGGCATCGGGTTTGGCGATGCCGATATCCTCTGCGCACAGGATGAACTTGAAGTAATCCGCCAGCCCCAGCCGCCGCACATCCGCATTGCCGTTGGTGACCACGCCCAAGGCGTAATGATTGGCCAGAATCTCCAGGGTCGGTTGCACCTCGGGGAAGATTTCCAGCTGATGCCGTGCATGCAAAAACACTTCGAAGCCTTGATCCGCCAGTTCGATAGCGTGCTCATGGGCGTAACCGGCTTCTTCCAGGGCATGGAACAGCACCCGGCGACGCAGGGCGCTGATGCGGTGCTTGAGGTTTGGTTCGTGACTCAACACCCGCTCACGAATGCTCCACAAATGATCGACCGGCAAGGCACCGAGGTTCGGCGTGTGCTCGGCCAGCCACTGGCGCAGCACCGCTTCAGCACTGACGATCACCGGAGCGGTGTCCCACAGGGTGTCGTCGAGGTCGAAGGTGATCAGTTGGATTGTCATTGCTCATCGCCTTTGATGCGTTTGGCCCGTGGATGGGCGCTGTCGTAGACCGTGGCCAAGTGCTGGAAGTCCAGGTGGGTATAGATTTGCGTGGTTTTGATGTCCGCGTGGCCGAGCAATTCCTGCACCGCGCGCAGGTCTTGCGAGGACTCCAGCAAGTGGCTGGCGAAGGAATGTCGCAACATGTGCGGGTGCAGGTTTTGCCCCAGTTCGCGCTCGCCGACGGCTTTGACCCGTGCCTGAACGGCCCGTGAGCCGAGGCGTCGGCCCTTCTGGCTGACGAATACCGCATCGTCCACCGGGTTCGCCATAGCCCGTAGCGGCAGCCACAATTCCAGGGCTTCGCGGGCCTTCTTGCCGACCGGCAGCACTCGGGTCTTGCTGCCCTTGCCGAGCACTTGCACCAGACCATCCGCCAGATCCAGCTGTTCAAGGTTGAGCCCGGTCAGCTCCGACAGGCGCAAGCCGGACGAGTAAAACAGCTCAAGAATCGCCTGGTCACGGCGGGCCATGAAGTCGTCTTCAACAGCGCCATCGAGCAGTTGCAGCGCACGGTCGGTGTCGAGGGTTTTCGGCAGTCGGCGCTCGCCTTTGGGGGGCGCCAGGCCGTTGGCCGGGTCGTGGTCGCAAAGGCCTTCGCGGTTCAGGTAGTTATAAAGCCCACGTACCGCCGAGAGCAGCCGCGCCAGGCTGCGCGAGGATTGCCCTTGCGAGTGCAAGCGGGCGATCAGGCTGCGCAGGCGCTGGATGTCCAGCGCGCTCCAGCTGTCGATGTTCTGTTTCTTGCAGTGCGCCAGGACTTTGTTCAAGTCCCGGCGGTAGGCTTCCAGGGTGTGAGGCGACACCTGACGCTCACTGCGCAGGTGCTCGCAGTAGGCGTCCAGTTGTCGTTCCATGGTCAGCGTACCGAGCGTAGCGAGGTGTTGACCCGTGGCAGCACGCGGCCCATGACTTCAGCGATGTAGCTGAGGAACAACGTGCCCACCGAACTTTTGTAGTGCTGCGGATCGCGACTGGCGATCGCCAGGACGCCATGCAGGCCTTGATGACTGATGGTGACCACCGCAGTGGAACCGATCTGCTTGCGCTGTTCTTCGCCAAACAGGAAGTCCAGCTCGTGTTCGCGCAGGCTGCCGCTGACGCATTTGTTTTCCGACAACAAGCCACCAATCGCCTTTTGCGCTTCGGCGCCGGTCACCCAGCGGCCGACCGGCAAGGGCTCGTCGCTGAACAGGATCAGGCTGACAAAGGGCACTTGGAAGTCCTGGCGCAGGCTGTCTTCGACGCTGATGACCACGTCGTCCAGGCTGCTGGCGTCCATCAAGGCGAGTGTCAGGCGGCGGGTCTTGTCGAACAGCCGATCGTTGTCGCGGGCGACATCCATCAGTTGCGAGAGGCGATGGCGCATCTCGATGTTGCGTTCGCGCAGGATTTTCATCTGGCGTTCGACCAGCGAAATGGTGTCGCCGCGTTGGTGCGGAATGCGCAACGCCGGGAGCAGTTCTTCGTGCTCGACGAAGAAATCCGGATGAGCCTCCAGGTACGCGGCAATCGCCGCCGCCTCCAGGCTTTCGGAAGGGGATTCGTCGGGCTGTGGGGCTGGAACCTGAGGCTGATCAGTCATGTATTTCGCTCACTCAAAGACGCACTTGTCCTTCGTATACGCGTACTGCCGGGCCGGTCATCATCACCGGTTGGCCAGGGCCTGCCCACTCAATGGACAAGCGCCCGCCGGGCAGGTCGATCAATAGCGGCGAATCCATCCACCCCTGGCTGATCGCGGCCACTGCGGCAGCGCAGGCACCGGTCCCGCAGGCCTGGGTTTCCCCGGCGCCGCGTTCCCAGACGCGCAACTGCGCACGGCTCCGGTCGATGACCTGGAGAAAACCGACATTGACCCGTGCCGGGAAGCGCGGGTGGTTTTCGATCTTCGGTCCCAGCTCATGCACCGGTGCGTTGTTGATGTCACTGACCCGCACTACGGCGTGGGGGTTACCCATGGATACTGCGGCGAGCTCGACAGTTTGACCATCGACTTCGACCTGATAACTCAAGGCCTGAGCCGGCGCCTGGAACGGAATGTCAGCCGGCACCAGGCGCGGTGCGCCCATGTTGACGCCGATCTGGCCGTCGCTGCGGATATCCAGTTCAATAATGCCGCTTTTGGTCTCGACACGAATCTGCCGCTTGGCGGTCAGGCGCTTGTCCAGAACGAAGCGCGCGAAGCAGCGCGCACCGTTGCCGCATTGCTCGACTTCAGAACCGTCGGCGTTGAAGATCCGGTAACGGAAATCCACGTCCGGATTGCTCGGCGCTTCGACGATCAGCAACTGGTCGAAACCGATACCGGTGTGCCGGTCGCCCCATTGTTTGGCATGCTTGGGCAGGATGTGCGCGTGCTGGCTGACCAGGTCGAGGACCATGAAGTCGTTGCCCAGGCCATGCATCTTGGTAAAACGCAGCAGCATGGGTTTACTCCGGCAGCAGGCTTTCGCCAGCAAACAACTCGGCTACCGTCTCGCGGCGACGCACTTCAACGGCCTGATCACCGTCCACCAGCACTTCGGCGCAACGCCCGCGAGTGTTGTAGTTGGAGCTCATGACAAACCCGTAGGCACCGGCCGAATGCACGGCCAGCAAGTCGCCTTCTTCCAGCGCCAGCTGACGATCCTTGGCGAGGAAGTCGCCGGTTTCGCAGATCGGCCCGACGATGTCGTAGGCGCGCGCCGGGGTTGCACGCGGGCGCACGGCCGTGACGTCCATCCAGGCCTGATACAGCGCTGGGCGGATCAAGTCATTCATGGCCGCGTCGACGATGGCGAAGTCTTTGTGTTCGGTGTGCTTGAGGTATTCGACCTGAGTCAGCAACACACCGGCGTTGGCGACGATGAAACGGCCCGGTTCGAACACCAGCGTCAGGTCGCGGCCGTCGATGCGTTCGCGTACGGCTTTGATGTAATCGGCAGCCAATGGCGGCTCTTCATCGCGATAACGCACGCCCAAACCACCACCGAGGTCGATGTGGCGCAGGTAGATCCCGCAATCGCTCAGGCGATCGATCAGCGCCAGCAGGCGGTCGAGCGCATCGATGAAGGGCGGCAGGGTGGTCAGTTGCGAACCAATGTGGCAGTCGACACCGACCACTTCCAGGTTCGGCAACTGTGCGGCGCGGATGTACACGTCTTCGGCGTCGGCAATAGCGATGCCGAACTTGTTTTCTTTAAGACCGGTAGAAATGTATGGGTGTGTGCCGGCATCGACGTCCGGGTTGACCCGAAGCGAGATCGGCGCGCGAACACCGAGTTCGGCAGCGACGACTTGCAGGCGTTCGAGTTCGTCGGTGGACTCGACGTTGAAGCAGTGCACACCGACTTCCAGGGCGCGACGCATGTCGTCACGGGTCTTGCCGACACCGGAGAAAACGATCTTGTCGGGCTGGCCACCGGCGGCCAGAACACGTTCCAGCTCACCACGGGAGACGATGTCGAAACCAGCGCCCAAGCGCGCCAGGACATTCAGTACGCCCAGGTTGGAGTTGGCCTTGACCGCAAAGCAGACCAGGTGCGGCGTGCCGGCCAGGGCGTCGGCGAACGCCAGGTACTGGGCTTCGATGTGTGCGCGGGAGTAGACGTAGGTGGGTGTGCCAAAGCGCTCGGCGATGGCAGACAGGGCAACACCTTCCGCGAACAGCTCCCCGTCACGGTAGTTAAAAGCGTCCATGATGTTCCCTTAGTAAGTGCTGGTACCGGTGCTGTGCTGGTGCGCTTTGGACTGCGACGACTTCGCCTGTTCTTCAGGGGATTTGCTGTCATCGGGCAGATACAGCGGACCTTTTTGACCACAGGCAGTGACAAGGCAGGCAACCGCGACGAGCGCAGCAAGGGAAGAGATCAGGCGCTTCATGGCGAAATCCTTGAAAATGCGTTAATTGCGCCGGAGTATACCGGCCACCCGGCAGCTTGCCTATGCGACGGACCACCCGTCTGGCGGGCCCTTGCCCGGGCGAGCGATCAAGCGGCGCAAGGCGTGCCGATATTTTCTACTCTTGTCCGATGCCTGGTCGGTATCCTTTGCAATCGCTGGGGCTCGGCCGTATCTTGCGGCGCTTGAGCGTGAGTAGACACTTTTTGAGGTTCCTGCAATGAGTTTGACTGAAGCCCGTTTCCACGACCTGGTCGATGCCACCCAGCAAACGCTGGAGGATATTTTCGATGAGAGTGGCCTGGATGTTGATCTGGAAAGCTCGGCCGGTGTGCTCACCGTCAAGTTCGAAAGCGGCAGCCAGTTGATCTTCAGTCGCCAGGAGCCGCTGCGTCAGCTGTGGCTGGCGGCCGTGTCTGGCGGCTTCCACTTCGACTATGACGAAGAAAGCGAACGCTGGATGTGTGACAAGAGCGAAGAGCAGCTCGGCGAGATGCTTGAGCGCATTGTCGGCGAGCAGGCCGGCGCCAAGCTTGATTTCGAAGGGCTGTGATCTTGTGACCGATGCAGCGCCCGCCCGTCCGCCGAAGCCGCTGTACAGCAACGTCAGCACGGCGGTGCCGTCGCCGTGCACCAGTGTCTGTCGGCTGGACGAGCAGAAAGTCTGCCTGGGTTGTTTTCGCCATGTCGAAGATATCCGCGAATGGCGCTCGGCCGACGATGATCGACGCCGGGTGATTTGCGCCCGGGCTCAACAGCGTAAGGCCGCAAGCCACCCGTAGGAGCTGCCGCAGGCTGCGATCTTTTGATCTTGCCCTTTACAGACTTCTGCACCAATCGCGACGCGCCGGAAAGATCGCAGCCTTCGGCAGCTCCTACAGGGATCGTGCGGGCTGTCCGGTGCTGGCTTGTATATTTTTTGAGCTGTGATAGTGTCCGGATACACCTCAACTCATCGAGGCCCGTGAAAACCCCGCCTATTTCTGGCGGGGTTTTGCTTTTGTCGTGCAGAAAAAAGGAGTCTGCCTCAATCATGACCGCACCTTCCATCATCCTTACCCGCCTGGACGTGCAACGTCTGGAGCGTTTGATCGACAGCCTGGATGACTCGCTGCCAGGTGTTATCGCGCTGCAAACCGAACTGGATCGCGCCGATACGCTGGTCGGTCACGATGAAGTGCCAGCCGATGTCGTGACCATGAACTCGCGTGTGCATTGCCGTGAGGAAAGCAGCGGCAAGGACTATCACCTGACCCTGGTTTATCCACAGGACGCCAATGCCGACGAAGGCAGGATTTCCATTCTTGCGCCGGTAGGCAGCGCATTGCTCGGTTTGAAGGTTGGCCAGCACATCGATTGGCCGGCACCCGGCGGCAAGACCCTGAAGCTCACACTGCTTGAGGTTGAGTCGCAGCCAAAGAATGGCGGTGACTGCTCATTCTGACAACACCTCAGACCTGTTCGAGCGCCTTGTTCAATGCGCGCTCCAGGTCTGCCTTGTAGCGCAGGTAAAGATTGCTTGAGCTCTGACCATCACCGAGCAGGCCGGACAGGTCAAGGTCGGTGATGTAGCAGCGATAGTGTTGCGCCTCGCGACGCTGCCCGACGATCTCCTGCGCAACCACGGCAAATAGCTGGTCGCCATGCTCCAGCTCGGAAAACTCTCGCTGATTGCAATACAAGGTGACCTGTCCTTGGCCCGGTACGGCTTTGCCGATAATCGCCTGGACGTCGTAGAACGGCTTGTTCACCGGTGTCTGCGGCGCTGGCCGTGGTTCGACCCGGCGTGCACGGTTGGTGCCCGACGGCAGCAGTTGGTAGTACAGGGTTTCCAGCACCGTCGCCGGTTGGGCTGCGTCCATCGGCAGCAGCGCGTCACGGCGATACAGGATCGATTGCAGGAAACGTTGCAGTGGCACCAGCAGGCTTTGTTCGTCGTGATACGGCTGGCGCTGTTGCCACAGGGCATTGAATTCATCCAGCACGTACAACTCGGCGTGGGCATCGTTGATGCGGTAAAACACCTGAATGCAGTCGGGCTGGCCCATCGGCAGGATCAACGCCAGGTCGTGATCCGCCAGCGCCATCGAGTCCAGTTGCAGAGGGCTGTAACGGGTCAGGTCCTGGTTCAGGTAATCGAGCAGTGCCGGCAGGCTGGCCAGCGCGACATGATTGACCTGGCCGGGCACCAGTTCCAGTACGTGGTAATGCCGCTGAACCTGAATCAGGTAGCGATGATTGAGCTGGCTGAGCAGCAGGTTCTGCGCGGTATCGAGGACTTCTTCGACACGTTGGGCGATGAATTGCGCACGGTTATGGCAGAAACAGCGCACGCGCAGTCGAGGTTGCTGCGGGCCGCCCGGCAGGTTGTTGAGGTAATCGCGCAGGCAATCGAGCAGGGCGTGGGCGCCGTCATAGCGGCTGACCAGCACTTCGTTCCAGCTGTTGAGCGTGACCTGGTCAAGGGTCAGCACCAGATTTTCGCGCACCCCGGCGTAGCTCAGCGAGTCTGTGCGTTCGGTGGTCATCAGGATGTTCAGGTCACGGTGGTGCTTGAGCGGGTCGACGCCAACGTTCACCAGAATCAGCACCTCGCTCGGCACGCTGGCGCGCAGCAGCTGTTCTTCGCTGACGCTGGTCAGGGGCAGGGCGATGGTCTGTTGCAGACTGCCCAGCAGGTTGAACAGCTCGAACTCACTCAGGTCGCTGCTGCCGGGGTGTAAGGCCAGGCGCGTGCTGCTGTCGATAACGCCGTTGCGGTGGCACCAGGTCAGGAGTTCCAGCAGTTCGCGGCTGCGCTTGATCGGCGCGAAATGCTCCCATTCCTGCGCGGCCAGGTTGCCGTTATACAAACCCCAGCGGGTCTGCCCGGATTCTTTCTTGTTCGCTGACTGGACGAGGGTCAGTGTGTCTTCAGCCAGGTCTGGCGCAATGCCCGGGTTGATGAACTCGATCTTGTCGGCCTTGCGTTCGAAAGCGGCATACAGCCTGCGACCCAGCACATTGAGGTCGCGCTTGTTGATCAGGCTGACGCTCTGCTCGGTACGGGCGAATTGGGTCAGGAAGCGATAGCTGTAGTTAAGCTCGTTCACCAGTGCCCGGCGTTCGGCGCTGACCTGGCGGACCTTCCATTGACTACGGCTGTCGAGCATCGCCAATTGCCGATGATCCCAGCCCCATTCTTGAGCCAGCCGCTCCAGCAGCAACCGCTGCCAGCTTTTGCTGCGCTGGCCGCTGTTGCCGGTCAGCTTGCGATTGACCTTGAGGTACAAGGCGCGCCGAACCAGCTCCAGCCGTTCTGGCTCGCCTCGGGTCGTGAGGTACTCCTCGATGCGCCGGTAGACCACGATGTACGGGTCGAGCTCATCCAGATCAAGGCGGTTGGCGAACACCGCGTGCTTGAAGCGCAGGCTCAGGCATTCGACCTTCGGGTGTTCGCTGGCGTAGACCTCGGTCAGCAGCAGTTTGAGTACCGATTTGTAGGGTGACTCGATGCCTTTGAACAACTGCCAGAGCCCGGCCCCGATGAATTCGCCGGGCGGAATGTGTGCCAGGTGGCCGAGATCGAGGGTTTCGTCGGCGCGGATAAAGCGTTTGGACAGCAGCGTATGGGTGTACTGATCGTAACCGGACTCTTCGTACACCGGCACCAGCCACCAGATCGGCGTGCGTCCGGCGAGCCAGATGGCCGTGCGATAGAACTCGTCCAGCAGCAAATAATGCTGCGTAGTGCCGCAGTTGTCGGAGCTCAATTGGCTGTCGCGTTCGCCGCGGACGAAACGTTGCGGGTCGATCAGAAAGAAATGCGCCTCGGCGCCCTGACTGGCGGCCCAGACTTCCAGCAACTGGCACTTTTTACGCAGCTCGGTGAGTTCGCTTTCACTCAAGTCCGAGGCATGACAGACCCACACGTCCATGTCGCTCTGATCGGCCTGAGCGAGGGTGCCAAGGCTGCCCATCAGGAACAAACCATGAATCGGTCGCGGCGGATTGCCGTGGCGGGGCTTGTAGGAGAATGAGCGTGTCAGGCGTTGCGCTTCGGCAAGCGCCGTGGCGTCAGGCTCGAAATATGACAGCCCGGCCGGCGTGCTGCCCGAGACGTAACCCGGCAATAGCGGGTGATTGACGTGGAAGAACAGTGGCAACAAGGTCAAAACCCCTTGCTGGCGGGGTGACAACCCTTCCATGGCGCGGGCCAACCGACCGTCGTTGAGCTTCAGAAAGCGCGCGCGCAACTGGCTGAGAACCTTGCGATCGATTCCTTCGTCCAGATCGGGGCGAATTTCATGGGTGCGGGTCATGTCAGCTCAAACCGGCTCGCAGTGCTCGAACGAGGGAAAGTCTCAGGGCGGTGGGCAGTTTACAGCCTGACGCTCAGGACTTTTAAGCTGATTTTTGGTTTCTGGCGTCAAATTTCTTTCGATGGGCGACAGTCTGCCCGCGGAAATCCCGTAGCAGGGGTTTCCGTGGGCGATAGGGCGGCAACGGTCAGGCGGTTTCTTGGACAGACAAAATGGTCAGAACTGTCTGAACATTCTGTGCGGCGTCACGGCCCAGGCTGGTCAGATAACCGCCATCGGGCTGGGTGATCAGCTCTTTGTCGAACAGACGTTGTGCGGCGGCAATGGCTTTCGGGGCAGCGGTCTGATGGATTTTCAAACCTTCCTGGGAACTGTCCAGGTTGAAGAGTGCAAGGATTTCCAGTTCGGCAACCAGCTCAGGGGTAAGCGACATAAGGACTCCAGACTTTCTAGGAATTAGACGATAGCGTCCCTAAGGTGAACGCACTCGGGCGAGCTGTCCAGTGTTGGCTTAGAGCTTTTCGCCACAGTGGCTATGGCGTGTAGTCGGGGGCTGGAAAGATCGCAGCCTTCGGCAGCTCCTACGACGAGCGGTGTACTCCGTAGGAGCTGCCGAAGGTTCGGGCCGCGTTCGGACGATCTTTTGATGTTATTTCTTTTCTGGCGGCAGCTCTGGCAGTGCGCGCAACGCAGTTTCATACCATTCGGTATTGAATGCGCGGTCTTCTTCGAGGATTGCGTCGATTTCAACGGCCAAAACGTGGGCCATCAATTGCAGGATTTCTTCACGCTCGTAACCGACCAGGGTCAGTTTGTTGAACGTCGCCTTGGCTGCTGGCGGGTTGTCGCTTTCGATCTGGTTTTCGATCGCTTCGATCAGGGTGGTTTCGGCGAACTCTTCTTCGTCGTTATCGATATCGGCTGGCTCGCTCATGGCAGGCTCCTCAAGAATAGGTCGCCAGTTTACCTGCATTCAGCCGTGTGATGCTGCTGGCGAGAGTGCTCCCGACGTTCTATAACAGTCGCTGCCAACCCCCTGCACGGCCTGGAGGCCATGTGATGCTCAAACTTTATGGATTTTCCGTCAGCAACTACTACAACATGGTCAAACACGCGTTGCTGGAGAAGGGCCTGCCCTTTGAGGAAGTAGCGTTTTACGCCGGGCAAAGCCCTGAAGCGCTGGCCATCAGCCCGCGCGGCAAGGTTCCGGTGCTGGGTGTCGAACAGGGTTTCATCAACGAGACCAGCGTGATTCTTCAGTACCTCGAAGACACGCAATCGGGTCCTGCGCTGCTGCCCAAAACACCTTTCGAGCGGGCTCAGGCTCTGGCGCTGGCCAAGGAAATCGAGCTGTACATCGAACTGCCGGCTCGCGCCTGTTTCGCTGAAGCCTTTTTCGGCATGCCGGTGCCGGAAGCGATCAAGGAAAAAGCCAAGGCCGAACTGCTGCTGGGGATTGCGTCGCTGGGACGTCACGGCAAGTTCGCGCCGTATGTGGCGGGCGAGACGCTGAGCGTGGCGGATCTGTACTTCCTGTACAGCGTCAGCATTGCCTGCGCGGTCGGCAAAAAGCTCTTCGATCTGGATTTGCTGGCAGAGTTGCCGGCGGCCAGGGCATTGCTTGAGCAGCTGGAACAAACACCGCATGCCAAGCGGATTGCGGCGGACAAGGAAGCGGCGATGCCAGGGTTTTTGGCGATGATCGCTTCCAGGAAGTAAGTCTTGTAGTGATCTGAAGTCAGTCATCGTCGGATCGCCGCCCGGACCAAGCTCGCTCCCACACTGGACCGTGTTGAACACACCAAACCCTGTGGGAGCGAGCTTGCTCGCGATGCTTTTAGCGGTTTAGCGGCTGGCCAGCAACGCCTGGCCGCGAACCACAGCTGCCTTCACCTGCACCGGCGCGGTGCCGCCGATGTGGTTACGGGCATTCACCGAGCCTTCCAGAGTCAGAACGGCAAACACGTCCTGCTCGATCTGATCGCTGAATTTGCGCAGTTCTTCCAGGCTCATCTCTGCCAGATCCTTGCCGCTTTCCACACCGTACTTCACGGCGTGACCGACGATTTCGTGGCAGTCACGGAACGGCAGGCCGCGGCGCACCAGGTAGTCGGCCAGGTCGGTAGCCGTGGAGAAACCGCGCAGCGCCGCTTCACGCATGATGGCGTGCTTTGGCTTGATCGCCGGGATCATGTCGGCAAAGGCCCGCAGCGAGTCGCGCAAAGTGTCGGCGGCGTCGAACAGCGGCTCTTTGTCTTCCTGGTTGTCCTTGTTGTAGGCCAGTGGCTGGCCTTTCATCAGGGTCAGCAGGCCCATCAGCGCACCGAACACCCGGCCGCTTTTGCCGCGCACCAGTTCCGGGACGTCGGGGTTTTTCTTTTGCGGCATGATCGAGCTGCCGGTGCAGAAGCGGTCAGGCAGATCGATGAACTGGAACTGCGCGCTGGTCCACAGCACCAGCTCTTCGGAGAAGCGCGACAGGTGCATCATCGCGATGCTCGCTGCCGAGCAGAACTCGATGGCGAAGTCGCGATCCGAGACGTTGTCCAGCGAGTTGCCGCCAACAGCGTCGAAGCCCAGCAATTGGGCAGTCAGTTCGCGGTCGATCGGGTACGTGGTACCGGCCAGTGCGGCGCTGCCGAGCGGCATGCGGTTGGTGCGCTTGCGGCAATCGACCAGGCGCTCGTAGTCGCGGCTGAGCATTTCGAACCAGGCTAGCATGTGGTGACCGAAAGTCACTGGCTGTGCGGTTTGCAGGTGGGTGAAGCCGGGCATGATGGTGCCGGATTCGCGTTCTGCCTGCTCCAGCAGACCTTTTTGCAAGCGGGTGATTTCGTCCAGGATCAGGTCGATCTCGTCACGCAGCCACAGGCGGATATCGGTCGCCACCTGGTCGTTACGGCTGCGGCCGGTGTGCAGTTTCTTGCCGGTGACGCCGATGCGGTCGGTCAGACGCGCTTCGATGTTCATGTGCACGTCTTCGAGGTCGATGCGCCAGTCGAAGGTGCCGGCCTCGATTTCGCTCTGGATGGTCTTCAGGCCGTCGATGATGCTGTCGCGCTCGGCATCGGTCAGCACGCCGACCTTGGCCAGCATGGTG
The DNA here is from genome assembly GCF_058799675.1 of Pseudomonas sp. GW822-FHT06B12. NCBI lineage: Bacteria > Pseudomonadati > Pseudomonadota > Gammaproteobacteria > Pseudomonadales > Pseudomonadaceae > Pseudomonas > Pseudomonas sp. GW822-FHT06B12. Next base: position 110,092 of record NZ_JBXALR010000004.1, on the reverse strand, counting down.
GCGTGGGCGACGGAGCCCATGATGTCGTGACGATAGAGGCGCTGGTCGAAAGTGACGGAGGCGGTGAAGCGGGCGACGAAGGCGTCGACGGGCTCACTGAAGCGGCCGCCCCAGGACTGATTGGTCTTGTCAGTGCTCATGAATTCGCTCGTGATCGGCTGAAGGAAAATGGCGTAAAACCTGCCGCGGATAATAACAGGGTTGCCAATCCTGTCGGTGACACTGGTCGATACGTTTTTTTCTTATTTGACCGGCCATACTCAAAGGGCCACCTCTGCGATTACGCAACGATATTTGTCAAATGAGCACTTTCGTCGTGGCAAACGTCTACAGTTGGACTTGAGGGTCAGCGCAATTGCCGATCGTCTGGTGGGCCTCATCCGCATTGCTGCAAAGCGCGCTACGGCCAGCGTCGAAGCCGACTATAAAAGAAGGGGTGTTCATATTGTGTATCAGCAAACCCTATGGTGACGCCACGCCGCGGCAGGCTTCGAACGGAACTGCGCAGGCACCGGTAAATATTGCAACCCGACGTGCGGCACTTTTTGGCGGTCGCGCTAGTCTTAGCGTGGATCGCGGTGACGGACGTCACTTCACCTGTCTACGCTATCCTTGTGCGAGACTCACGCAGGAATCCAGCGCAATATGAATGTCCTGATCGTTGATGACGAACCCCAAGCCCGCGAGCGCCTGAGCCGTATGGTCGGCGAGCTCGAGGGATACAGTGTCCTGGAGCCCAGCGCCACCAATGGCGATGAGGCGTTGACCCTGATCGACAGCCTGAAGCCCGATATCGTGCTGCTCGACATCCGCATGTCTGGCCTCGACGGTTTGCAAGTCGCTGCAAGGTTGTGCGAACGCGAGACGCCACCGGCGGTGGTGTTTTGTACGGCCCAGGATGAATTTGCCATAGACGCCTTGCAAACCAGCGAGGTGGGTTACCTGGTCAAGCCGGTGCGTTCGGAGCTGCTGCTCGATGCCTTGAAAAAAGCCGAGCGTCCCAACCGCGTTCAGCTCGCGGCGCTGACCCGGCCAGCGGCAGAAAGCGGCAGTGGCCCACGCAGCCATATCAGTGCGCGAACCCGCAAAGGCATCGAGCTGATTCCGTTGGCTCAAGTTGTCTATTTTATCGCCGACCACAAATACGTGACCTTGCGCCACGAGGCGGGCGAGGTGTTGCTGGACGAGCCGTTGAAAGCCCTCGAAGATGAATTTGGCGACCGCTTTGTGCGTATTCACCGCAATGCGCTGGTGGCACGCGAGCGTATCGAGCGGTTACAACGCACACCGCTTGGGCACTTCCAGCTGTTTCTCAAGGGGCTTAACGGTGACGCGCTGATTGTCAGTCGACGTCATGTCGCGGGTGTGCGCAAAATGATGCAACAGCTTTAGCCCGCTGTTCGCGCACGGATTTCACTCCCCATTGCCGGGCAGGTGAGGCCAGGGAGGCCATGCTGTTTCTGATACAAGTCAAAGCGGATTTGGCTGAGCTGTTATTATCCGCCGTATCTATTCAGTACGGATTGATCCATGTCCCCTCGCGAAATCCGCATCGCTACCCGCAAAAGTGCCTTGGCCTTGTGGCAGGCCGAATACGTCAAAGCCCGTCTGGAGCAGGCTCACCCAGGCCTGCTCGTGACGCTGGTGCCCATGGTCAGTCGCGGTGACAAGTTGCTCGACTCGCCATTGTCGAAAATCGGCGGCAAGGGCCTGTTCGTCAAAGAACTGGAAACCGCGTTGCTCGACAATGAAGCCGACATTGCCGTGCACTCGATGAAAGACGTGCCGATGGACTTCCCTGAAGGCCTGGGTCTGTTTTGCATCTGCGAGCGCGAAGATCCGCGTGACGCCTTTGTTTCCAACACCTATGCCAGCCTCGACGAACTGCCTCAGGGCGGCGTGGTCGGCACCTCGAGCCTGCGTCGCCAGGCGCAGTTGCTGACCCGTCGCCCGGACCTGCAAATCCGCTTCCTGCGCGGCAACGTCAACACCCGCCTGGCCAAGCTCGATGCCGGTGAGTACGACGCGATCATCCTCGCGGCAGCCGGTTTGATTCGCCTGGGCTTCGAAGATCGCATCGCCTCTTCGATCAGCGTCGATGACAGTCTTCCAGCCGGTGGTCAGGGCGCGGTCGGTATCGAATGCCGCAGCGCTGACACTGAAATTCACGCACTGCTTGCCCCTCTGCATCATCAGGACACCGCCACCCGCGTCACTGCCGAACGTGCGCTGAACAAGCACTTGAACGGCGGCTGTCAGGTACCGATCGCCTGCTATGCGGTGCTCGAAGGCGAGCAGATCTGGCTGCGTGGTCTGGTGGGTGATCCGAAGGGTGGCCTGCTGCTGACTGCCGAGGCTCGTGCGCCACGCAGTGATGCCGAAGCTCTGGGTGTGCAAGTTGCCGAAGACCTCCTTGGCCAGGGCGCCAACGACATTCTGAAAGCAGTCTATGGCGAGGCGGGTCACGAGTGACGGGTTGGCGCCTGCTGTTGACGCGTCCCGCGGATGATTCGGCGGCGCTGACCCGTGTTCTGGCCGAAGAGGGGATTTTCAGCAGCAGTTTGCCGCTTTTGGAAATAGAGCCGATTCCTGTCTCTGAGACAATGCGCGAAGTGATTCAGGGTATGGATCGCTATTGCGCGGTGATCGTGGTCAGCAAACCGGCCGCCCGAATCGGTGTGGATCTGGTCGACCGGTACTGGCCGCAATCGCGGTGCTTGAAGTGGTTCAGCGTGGGCGCGGCGACCGCGCAGGTCCTCCTGGATCACGGGTTGGACGTCAGCTTCCCGGTGGATGGCGATGACAGCGAATCCTTGCTTGAGCTTCCGTTGTTGCGCGAGGCTATCGCCCGGCCCGACGCCCGTGTGTTGATCATGCGCGGCGAGGGTGGGCGTGAACTGCTCGCAGAGCGTTTACGCGAGCAAGGTGCTAGTGTCGATTATCTGGAGTTGTACCGTCGCGGCTTGCCGCGGTATGTCGAGGGCGCGTTGCCTGAGCGGATTCAATCGGAACACCTGAACGGTCTGGTGGTCAGCAGTGGACAGGGTTTTGAGCACCTGTACCAATTGGCGGGCAGTGCCTGGCCTGAGTTGGCGCGGTTGCCATTGTTTGTTCCAAGCCCTCGGGTGGCCGAGATGGCGCGGGCCGCAGGGGCCCAAACAGTTGTGGATTGTCGTGGCGCCAGTGCCACGGCTTTGCTAACGGCGTTGCGGGAAACCCGGCCCGTTTTCTAATGCAAAGGATGGATACGTGAGCGAAACAGCCTTGCCTAAAGATGACGTCCAGCCTGCGCTCGATGCGTCGGTTGAAACTGTGAAGAGTCCTGAGCCGCGTCGTGGCAACGGGCTGGTGATCCTGGCGTTGCTGCTGGGTGCCGCGGGTGTTGCCGCTGGCGGTTGGGGGATCTGGCAGGTGCGCAGCCTGCAAACCAACAATCAGCAACAGCTGGGGCAGTTGCAGGCCCTGAACGATCAGGCGCAAAGCCTCAAGCTCAATGAGCAGCGCCTGACAGCCCGGCTTGAGCAATTACCTCCCGCCGATGAACTGGAAGACCGCAGACGCCTGGTGACCCAGTTGCAGGGCGATCAGCAGCGCTTGAATCAGCGTCTGGAAACGGTTCTGGGCGCCAGCCGCAAGGATTGGCGATTGGCCGAGGCCGAGCACTTGCTGCGTCTGGCCAGTTTGCGTCTGTCTGCCTTGCAGGACATCAGCAGCGCTCAGGCGCTGGTGCAAGGTGCTGATGAAATCCTGCGCGAGCAGAATGATCCGGGATCTTTCGCTGCCCGCGAGCAGATTGCGAAGAGTCTTGCGGCACTGCGCAGTACCGAGCAACCGGACCGCACCGGGTTGTTCCTGCAACTGGGAGCCCTGCGTGATCAAGTGGTCGAACTCAGCGAGCTGGCCCCCGAGTTTCATGAGCGCGATTCTCTATCGAGCCTGACCTCCGATGGCGATGGAGCCAGTCGCTGGGCGCAATGGTGGGACCAGATCTCGCGCTACATCCGGATTGATTTCAACGCCGATAAAAACATTCGTCCATTGCTCGCCGGGCAAAGCCTGAGTCAGGTCCGCCTGGCTTTGAGCCTGGCGCTTGAGCAAGCGCAATGGGCTGCGCTCAACGGCCAGGCGCCTGTGTATACCCAGGCGCTGGTTGAGGCGCGGGATGTGCTCAAGGGCAGCTTCAATCAGGATAATCCGCAAAGCAAAGTGATGCTCGAGCGGGTTGTCGAATTGAGCAAGCAACCGGTAACGGTCATCACGCCTGATCTGACGACCACCCTGAGCACGGTGCAGGCATACCTGGAGCGCCGTAATATCAGTGCAGAGGACTCGGTGAAAGCCGTCGCCAAGCCTGCTGCGAGCACCACGCCGGGGACCAGCCCATGAAGCGACTTTATGTGATTGTGTTTTTGGTCATCGCCGCCGCCGGGGCCCTGGGGTTGGCGATTGCTCAGCACTCTGGTTATGTGCTGATCGCTTACAGGACCTTTCGCTATGAGTCGAGCCTGTGGGCGACCCTGCTGCTGGTGGCGGTAATCTGGCTGGTGCTATGGGGCATCAAGATGCTGATCGAGTTGGTGGCCACTTCCAGTGGTGTGGTCAACCCCTGGTCGAACCGCAACCGCAGTCGTCGTGTGCAGGTGGCGATCGAGCACGGTCAGTTGGACCTCGCTGAAGGTCGGTGGGCCAGCGCCCAGCGTCACTTGTATCGCGCCGCTGAAGCCGAACGCCAGCCGCTGCTCTATTACCTGGGTGCCGCGCGAGCGGCGAACGAGCAGGGTCACTATGACGAAAGTGACAGCTTGCTGGAGCGTGCGCTGGAGCGTCAGCCTCAGGCCGAGTTGGCGATTGCCTTGAGTCACGCGCAGTTGCAGACCGACCGTGGCGATACCGAAGGTGCGCTGACAACACTGCAGGCCATGCACGAGCGTCATCCTCACAGCGTTCAGGTCTTGCGTCAGTTGCAACGTTTGCTGCAGCAGCGCGGCGACTGGTCGGCGGTCATCCGCCTGTTGCCGGAATTGCGCAAGGACAAGGTTTTGCCGGCCAGCGAGCTGGCGGAGCTGGAACGTCGGGCATGGGGTGAAAACCTCACCTTGGCCGCTCGCCGGGAGGAAGACGGCGCCGTGGGTTTGCAGGCGCTCAATCGCGCCTGGCAACAGCTGACGTCCGCTCAGCGCCAGGAACCGCAGCTGGTGCTTGCCTACGCCGAACAATTGCGGCAACTGGGCGCTGAGGTCGAGGCAGAGGAAGTTCTGCGCGGGGCGCTCAAGCGTAAATATGACAGCCATCTGGCGCGACTGTATGGCTTGCTGCGTGGCAGCGACCCGGCGCGGCAACTGCAAACGGCCGAGGGTTGGTTGAAGGACCATCCTGGTGACCCAAGCTTGCTGCTGACGTTGGGGCGGTTGTGTTTGCAAAGCAGCCTGTGGGGCAAGGCGCGGGACTATCTGGAAAGTAGTCTGCGGGTTCAGCGTAACCCCGAGGCCTGTGCCGAGCTCGCCCGCCTGCTGGCTCAGTTGGGTGATACCGAGCGTAGTAATCAGCTCTTCCAGGAAGGCTTGGGTCTGCTGGACAAGCGCCTGCTGGCTTCGCCTTTGCCGGTGCCTGCGCGCGCGTAAAATGCGCGGCGGCCGGGTCGCCCAGGCAGGCGATCCGGCCATTGGCAAATCGAGAATTCTTCCCTGTCATGCTGGCTATAGGCAGAGTCTTACAAGAGACTACATTTGATCCTGTCTCTTCTGTCGGGAATTCCCTACACCTGTGGCGAAGTGTCCACGCTGCCTTGCCTTGAAAGGCCAGAGGGCTTTCCTCTACCGTAACTGCCTGTCTCTTCTGTTACGGATAAGCCATGTCTTTGGCCAGCACACGCTCATTGTTTTTCATGGCCTTCATCGCGGGAGCCCTGGTCTTGGGCGCTTCGTACTATCTGGAATACGCCATCGGGCTCAAGCCGTGTGGGCTGTGCCTGTTGCAGCGGCTTTTTTTGGCCCTGTTCACGACTGTTTGCCTGGTTGCCGCGCTGCACGGGCCCAGGCGTCTGGGCTGTTTACTGTATTGGTTGCTCAGCCTGTTCAGCAGCCTGGCGGGGATTGTTACGGCGTGGCGTCAGGTGGTATTGCAAAGCGATCCGGCTCAACAGGTGTCGGAGTGCTCTACCAGCCTGGAAGGTCTGTTCGCAGACATGCCCTGGCTGTGTGTTGTGAAACGGGTATTCAACGGAACCGCTGACTGCGCGGAAATTTCCTGGACGCTGTTCGACCTGAGTATCCCTGAATGGAGTTTGTTGTTTTTTGTCGGAATGACGATTCTCGGGGCTTATCAGATCTTGCGGCTGGTCTGGTACGCGTATCAGCGACCGCCCAGCGGCGAGTCGTCGCATGGGGACCGGGTGGGTGATTAAACACTTGTATGAACTTTATCTCCTGCGTACCTTGAAGGTGTTGTCGTGCGGGCATAATCTGGCCCGCACGTATCATTGGAATTATGTTGCTCGATGATGCTCTGCCTGGCCAAATCTTGATCTTCAAGTCTTGCGGCGAGTGCGGGCGGCATTACCCATAAGGGAAGAGAGATCACCATGCTCGAAAGTTGTCAGAATGCTCAGGAACGCTGGGGTGGAGTGCATCTGCTGATCGATCGTTGGTTGCAGGAGCGTCACGAACTGGTTCGAGCCTATGATGCTCTCGGCGCCAAGCCTGAGGCTCTGGGCGAGAACCGCAAACCGTTGCAGGAGTTCTGTGGTGTCCTGGTCGATTACGTCTCTGCCGGCCACTTCGAAATCTACGAACAGCTGACGGGCGAAGCCAAGGCGTTCGGTGATACGCGCGGGCTTGAATTGGCCGAAACCATTTATCCGCGCATTGATGTGATCACCGAGAAGCTGCTGGCTTTCAACGATCTCTGCGATCAAGGCAAGTGCGTTGCGGAGAAATTCAAGGAGCTCGGTGGCCTGTTGCACGAGCGCTTCGAACTGGAAGATTGCCTGATCGAAGTGCTGCACACGGCTCATAAGGAAGAAACTCCAGAGCAAGCCTGAGTTCTCACGTGTTGTAAAAGATCCCTTGAACGGTGCGCTCTGCGCACCGTTTTTCGTTTGGGCGATTGCTCAGCCAGTCGCGCCGAGCAGTTCGATTTCAAACACCAGAGGCGTGAACGGCGCGATCAGGTCCCCTGCGCCATCGGCTCCGTAGGCTTGCGCGGATGGAATCACCAGGCGCCATTTCGCACCTACTGGCATCTGCTGCAACGCACTGCGCCAGCCACTGATCACACTGTCGAGGCTGAACCACTGCGCCTGAGTGTTCTGATCGAACACCGTGCCGTCGGGCAGCTTGCCGATGTAGCGAACCTGCACCTTGCCACTGGGTCCGGCCTTGGCGCCGTTACCTGCGACCAGTTCGGTCAGCAGGATGCCATCTGCCAGTTCGCGAACCCCGGGTTTTGCCTTCTCGGCTGTCAGGAAGCGTTGTTCCTTGTCCAGGGCTACTTCGCTTTGCGGTATCGCTGGCTGCTCGGCAATTTGCGCTTCGTGCTCGGCCAGGATTTTTTCGATCTGCTGATCTTTCAGCGCCAGTGGCTTGCCTTGATAGGCCTGCTGCAAGCCTTCGACCAGTGCCTGAATTTGCAGGTCTGGAACCTCTTGGCGCAGACGTTCACCCAGACTTGCACCCAGGCTGTAAGCGAGATCGTGGGCGTCATTTTCCGTGGATTTTTCCGCAGCATGAGCCAACGAAAAAAACACGCACAAGGGTAAAAAAAGGTAACGCGACATGGGCGCTCTCCAGCCTGAGATGCGCAGGATTATGCCAGTGAGAATGCCGTGAGCGGTGAACTGCTTTGAGGTGTCTGCAGAACATTTTAAAATCGGTGCAACGCACAGCAATCGATACTGTCAACATGCCCTAGCGGCGGTAGCAGCAGAGGTCTAGTATGAGCCGCATTCACGTCAGCCAGGAGGTAAATCATGTCGGCCAATAAGAAGCCTGTAAATACTCCGTTGCACTTACTCCATCAGCTTTCGGGCAGCTTGCTCGAGCATTTGGAAAACGCTTGTTCCCAAGCCTTGGCTGATGCTGAAAAACTGCTCGCCAAACTGGAAAAGCAGCGCGGAAAAGCACAGGAAAAATTGCACAAATCTCGCACCAAATTGCAGGACGCTGCGGCGGCCGGCAAAGCCAAGGCACAAGCCAAGGCCAAAGATGCGGTACAAGAACTTGAAGATCTGCTTGATGCGCTCAAGGATCGTCAGTCCGAAACTCGCGGCTACATTCTGCAACTCAAGCGCGATGCCCAGGAAAGCCTGAAACTGGCCCAGGGTATTGGTCGCGTGAAAGAAGCCGTCGGCAAAACGCTGACCCTGCGTTCGGCCAAGCCAGCCGCCGCTGCGGGCGCCGCGAAAAAACCAGCTGCCAAACCCGCAGCCGCCAAGGCACCGGCCAAGGCTCCAGCGAAAGCAGCCGCCAAACCTGCGGCGAAAAAACCTGTCGCTGCCAGCGCCGCTAAACCGGCAGCTGCCAAAGCCGCTGCCAAACCAGCTGCCGCCAAACCAGCAGCAAAACCTGCTGCTAAAACTGCCGCCGCCAAACCGGCTGCCAAACCTGCAGTAGCGAAAACCACCGCTGCAAAACCTGCCGCCAAGCCAGCAGCAAAAACCGCAGCGGCCAAACCGGCTGCCAAGCCAGCCGCTAAACCGGTCGCTGCAAAACCTGCCGCCAAGCCAGCGGCCAAACCCGCAGCTGCCAAAGCGCCGGCCAAGCCTGCCGCTAAACCAGTAGCCGCTGCCAAGCCTGCAGCGTCCAGCGCTGCCAAACCTGCTGCCGTCAAGCCGGTTGCTGCAAAACCAGCCGCCAAGCCAGCGCTGAAAAAACCAGTCGTGGCCAAACCTGCTGCCGCCAAACCAGCGGCTGCAAAACCGGCAACCGCACCAGCGGCCGCCAAGCCTGTGACGTCTGCACCGGCTGCTGCACCTGCGCCAGCCGCGAGCACGCCAGCCGCTTCGCCTGCACCGGCAGCTGCTGCAAGCACTACCAGCACCCCGACCAGCGCTTCCTAAGTGCCGGTCACCGCGACGCGCAGCTGAAGCAGCGCGTCGCGGTTCAGGTTGGCGGCGCCCGCCGCCAATCCTTCCAGCCACACGGCCAGGTCTTTGGCTTGACCCTGCGGCCATGCTTGCGCCGCATTTTCCAGACGCAACAACAGTTGCCGCTCCGCTTCCAGCTCCAGAGCTTTGACTTGCGCTCGTAACGTGTTCAGTTCTTCGTCGGCGAGGGCTGCGGCCTTCCACTGCGTACGCAGTTGTCGAAGCGGTTGCACGACTTCCGTATGCCACGGGCCGGCCAGGTGCTGTAGTTGTTGCAGGCGTTGCGCATTGCATCTCACGCCGTGCTGTCCGAGCCAGGCTGCGCACAACAGCAGGCAAACGTTGGCCCCGGCTGCTTGCAGCTTCAGGCAGGCGTCTTCAACACCCGGTCGGGTGTAGAGGGTGAGGGAAAAGCTCCACAGGTCAGAGGACATAGTGCTACTCGCGCCAGTTGCGAGCGAAGCTGGTAGACTCCGCCGCCATTATGATTCGACTTCAGAACCTGACTTTACAACGTGGCCCGCAACGTCTGCTAGAAGACGCCGAGCTGACCCTGCACGCCGGTCACAAAGCCGGCCTGATCGGTGCCAACGGCGCCGGCAAATCGAGCCTGTTCGCCTTGCTTCTGGGTGACCTGCACCCGGACTCGGGTGACTGCTTCTTGCCGGCCGACTGGCGCATCGCCCACATGCGCCAAGAGATCGACACCCTCGATCGCATCGCGGTCGACTATGTGCTCGATGGTGACCTGCGTCTGCGCGAGGTGCAACGCGACCTCGCCGCAGCCGAAGCGGCCCATGACGGTGCTGCTCAGGCCCGTCTGCACGCAGAGCTCGACAGCGCCGACGGGTACACCGCCGACGCCCGGGCGCGCAAGTTGCTCGCAGGCCTGGGCTTCACCAATGAACAGATGGATCGGCAGGTCGGAGATTTCTCCGGTGGCTGGCGGATGCGTCTGAACCTGGCGCAGGCGCTGATGTGCCCGTCGGACCTGTTGTTGCTCGACGAACCGACCAACCACTTGGACCTCGACGCGATTATCTGGCTGGAAGAGTGGCTCAAGAGCTACCCCGGCACCTTGCTGCTGATTTCCCACGACCGTGACTTCCTCGACGCCGTGGTCGATCACGTGGCTCACGTCGATCAGCGCAAGATTACCCTCTATCGCGGTGGCTACTCGGCGTTCGAACGTGCCCGTGCCGAACGTTTGGCCCAGCAACAACAGGCCTACGAGAAGCAACAGGCGCAACGTGCGCACATGGAAAGCTACATCGCCCGCTTCAAGGCCCAGGCCACCAAGGCCCGCCAGGCCCAGAGCCGGATCAAGGCGCTGGAGCGGATGGAAGAGTTGTCCGCCGCCCACGTCGATTCGCCGTTCGACTTCGTCTTCCGCGAGTCGGCGAAGATTTCCAGCCCGTTGATTGACCTCTCCGACGCCCGTCTGGGTTATGGCGAGCGAACCGTGCTGGAGAAGGTCAAGCTGCAACTGACGCCAGGTGCGCGGATCGGCTTGCTCGGCCCCAACGGCGCAGGTAAGTCGACGCTGATCAAAAACCTCGCCGGTGAACTCGAGCCATTGTCCGGCCGACTGACCCGTGGCGAGAACACTGTCGTCGGTTACTTCGCCCAGCATCAGCTGGACTCGCTGGATTCCAAGGCCAGCCCGTTGCTGCACTTGCAGCGTCTGGCGCCCACCGAGCGTGAACAGACCCTGCGCGACTTCCTCGGTGGTTTCGACTTCCGTGGTGCGCGGATCGACGAGCCGGTGCTGAATTTCTCCGGCGGCGAAAAGGCCCGACTGGCACTGGCGTTGATCGCCTGGGACCGGCCGAACCTGTTGCTGCTCGACGAACCGACCAACCACCTGGACCTGGAAATGCGCCTGGCGCTGACCATGGCCCTGCAAGAATTCAGTGGCGCAGTGCTGGTGGTTTCCCACGATCGTCATCTGCTGAAAAGCACCACGGATAACTTCTTCCTGGTGGCCGATGGCAAGGTCGAAGAGTTCGACGGCGATCTGGAAGACTATGCCCGTTGGCTGGTCGATTATCGCCAGCGCAATGCGCCGGTGAACAACTCGCCGGTCAATCCGGACAAGACCGACAAGAAAGCCCAGCGTCAGGCCGCTGCTGCGTTGCGTCAGCAACTGGCGCCGCACAAACGCGAAGCCGATAAGCTTGAAGCCGAGTTGGGCAAGTTGCACGAGAAGCTGGCGAAGATCGAAACCAGCCTCGGCGACAGCGCCGTCTACGAAGCCGCCCGCAAGGATGAGCTGCGCGATCTGCTGGCCGAACAGGCCAGGCTGAAGGTTCGCGAAGCCGAGCTTGAAGAAACCTGGATGGAAGCTCTGGAGCTGCTCGAAAGCATGCAGGCAGAGCTGGAAGCGCTGTCCTGATAGAGGCCTGCCAGCGCTCGGTACGACGCTGGCGCGGCAACGACGTGTTGTCGAGCGGCTTCGAAAAGTAGCCGGACTGCCGGTAACGCTGGTCGGCAGGGCGATTTTTCTGCAAAAAATCGATAGTCATTCACAAGCCAGCACATTAGCTTAGACGTCTATAACGAGTCTGAGTCGAGGTGTGCGATGGTGCTTGAGACATGGCTGGCGTTTTTTGCCGCCTGTTGGGTGATCAGTCTTTCCCCGGGCGCCGGCGCCATTGCGTCGATGTCCTGCGGTTTGCAGTACGGTTTCTGGCGTGGCTACTGGAACGCCCTGGGCCTGCAACTGGGGCTGGCGATGCAGATTGCGATTGTCGCCGCCGGAGTGGGCGCAATTCTCGCCACGTCGGCCACGGCCTTCTACGCGATCAAATGGTTTGGCGTGGCTTATCTGGTGTATCTGGCGGTCAAGCAATGGCGCGCACTGCCCAGCAACATGAGCGATGACGCGGCCATTCGGCAGATCGGCAAACCGCTGGCGTTGGTATTTCGCGGTTTCCTGGTGAATGTCAGCAACCCCAAGGCGCTGGTGTTCATGCTGGCGGTGCTGCCGCAGTTCATCGACCCGCACGCGCCATTGGTGGCGCAGTACCTGATCCTTGGCGTGACCATGATCTGCGTCGACCTGATCGTCATGGCGGGTTACACCGGCCTTGCCTCCAAGGTGTTGCGACTGCTGCGCACACCCAAGCAACAACGACGGATGAACCGCACGTTTGCCGGGCTGTTCATTGGTGCTGCCGGGCTGCTGGCGACCATTCGTAGAGCTGCGGTGTAAAACCCGCAAGGCACAAAAAAGGCGACCTCAAGAGGTCGCCTTTTTCGTTCCCGCATGGATGACTCAGCGCAGAATAACCGGCGCCGTATCACGTGGCAGGTTATTGCGCAGTGGCGCTTGCCCCGGCTGTTGCTGAGTGCCGCGACCGAGTTGTTCGCCCAACTGACGGGCCACGTCCTCGCCCAGCGACTTGGACACGTCACGCACCACCCGTGGGCGGTTCAGCGACACTTTGACGTCTTCGCCGTTCACCAGTTTGGTGTCCTGGCCGTCACCCATGGCGGTGAATGCCGACGTGATTTCAAACGTCCGGGTGTTGATCAGACTGAAGTCCGCCACCAGGCTCAGGCCGAGAATCGCCGAATAGCTATCGGTGTTGGCCAGCGAGGTGATGTCGCGGGTGAAGTCGATATCCGACAGGGTGCCGAACAACACATAGTCGGCGCCCTTGTAGTTACCGGCCTTGATCCGTTTGATCACGTCGTAGACGTCTTCCTTGGACTTGGCAGTGTACGGGGTGCCTTGCACCAGCTGGAACATCCCGGACTTGAGAATCTCGCCCTTGATGTCGCCGCTGAACTTGCGAAGCTCGCCTTGCTCGATGTAGCTGCTGCTGGCCTCGATCTCGTTGTAGCTCGACGAGCCACTGGCGTGATACATGCCCGCCTGCATATTGCTCTGTGCGGAGACGATGTGGATGTACTGCTCCACCCGCTCTTGGTAGGCGAGGTCGGTGACCGCGATTTTCGGGGCCGCCTGCGCGCCAAACGCGCAGGCCAGGGCCATGATGCCAATCCATGCACGCATTGCTTAACGCTCCGTGGTTTTGCGGATCTCTTTCTCGTCCATCCACTCGGCCAGACCGCTTTCAACGTCGATCAGTTGCAGGCTGAACTTGTAGAAAACGTCTTTGTAATCGCTGCTGCGCTTGACGATCGAGCTGATCGAGCCTTCAAGACGGTATTTGGCAGCGACCATATTGCCGGTCTTGGCCACGGTGCCTTTCTTGTACAGGCCGCTCTGGTTTTGCAGTTTGAGCTGGTCGACCTGGCTCTGCATCGCGGTGTTGTCGCTGGCAAAACGGGCGGTGCCGGACTTCATCAGTTGAGTCTTGATGCTGGTGGTGATTTCGCGGGTATCGATGTATTCGCTGGTCTTGTTCTTCACGTCGTAGACCTGCACGACCGGGCGGCCTTGCAAGATGCCGGATTGGGCCAGGGAGCGGGTCATGGATTCCGCAATCATCTGCAGGTCAGTGGAGCCGAACTCGTTGGTCACCAGCTCAACAGCCTTGCTGTCGCCGTAACCGATGTTTTTCCCGCCCAGAACCGGCGAGTTGTTGGCGCAGCCGCTGGCCAGAAGGGCGACCACGGCGAGGAACGAAAAGCGTACAAACATGGGAATGTCTCTCTGTCACGAAATAGGGGGGGGCTTAAGGGGTTTTGACTTCAAGGCGGAAGTCGGTGGCCTTGGGCACAGGCGCAATGGCTGGCAGGAACGTGGCCTGCGCGGCATACAGGTTCAGGGTTTTCCAGTTTTCTTCATCGGCCACCGGGAACCCGTCATCGCCCAGCCAGACGAAGCGGTAGTACATCGTCATGTTGGTGTGGCTGGTGTTGTTCAGCGCGACCTTGACGGTCAGGAAGCCGTTTTCACGGGCGACCCGCATCGCGCCAATGGCGATGTTTTTGAACTTGTTCATCACCACGACTTTGCTCTCGGCACTGCCAGGCGCAGGTGGCGGCGGGGTGGCGCAACCGGCCAGCAGAGCCAGGGCGGCGACAGCAATCAGTTTGAAACGCATGGAGAAGCTCCGCTTAAGGTTGTTTGACGCTGGCCACGACTTGCGGGGTGGCGCTTGGGATCACGTGGGCGGCGACGCCACTGGCGAACACCTGATTGCCCACCGTACGCAGGCCGATCACCTGGTAACGCTGATCGACCTTGACGGTGATTCGCGAACCGCCCAGAGCGTTCGGCAGGCTCAGTTGGTGCTCGCCTTTGGCCAGGCGCAGGCGCACAACCTGGGTGTTGTCGGGCAGGGTGCGCCAGGTGCGGGTATCCGCCCCTTCCATCACCGCCGACGTGATGCCTACGGCCAGACCGGCCAGAGGGTTGGTTTCGTTGATCTTCTTTTGCGCCACGGCGCGAGTCACGGCCCGTACGGTGGTGCGCAGAATGATCCCGGGCATGTCGTCACGCAGGGCGCGGCGGGACATGGCGGTGGTGCTGTTGAGCTGGGTCAGGTTCTGTTGCTGGCCGTCGACACCGATCTGGGCATACGTCACGGTCGAGGTGTCAGGCTTGATTACCGGGAACGACAGCGGGGTGATCACCACGTTATTGCTGATTGGCAGTGGCAAGGGAATGCGAATGGAATCACGGCTCGGCGCAAGGCCGCTTTGCACGACGATCAGGATGTCGCTTTCTTCGTTTTTGCCGGCCGGCTTGTCCAGGTTGAGCAGCGCTTGTTCGAGCAACGGAGTGTTGGGGCGCAGTTCGGCGGCTTTGCGATAACCCGGCGCGGCCAGGTCTTTTTCACCCAGGGCTTCGTAGACGAAACCGGCCAGGTAATGACTGAACGCACTCTGATAGCTGTTCTTCAGGCCGACCACGTCAGGCGCGTCGAGACTCGCCACCGGGTAACCCTTCAGGTCCTTGTATTGAGTCTTGACGCCTTGCTTCTCGGCTTCGTCTTCGCGCTTGAGGTATTCCTTGTCCCGCAGTTCGGCGATCACCGCTTCACGTTCGTGGGTCTTCTTGATTTCGGTGCGGGCACCGTCGAAATCGTTCACTGCCAGCAGGTTCAAGGCCATTTGCGTGGTCAGCATGACTTTTTCGTAGTCATACCCTTCGTAGCGGCGGACCTTGTCATTGACCAGAAAGCTGCCGAACTGAGCCAGGTACTTGTCGGTATCCAGCTTGACCGACTCTTCCCAGGTACCGACGACCTGGTCCGCGCTTCTCCACGCGGTCTGGCTGCCGGTCAGGTCGCCCTTGGCGCGCAGCAGTTCACCTTTCTCGAAGTAATAGAGCAGGTCCTTGTTTTCACCGGTGTTGTTTTTTTCCAGCAGCGTCAGTGCGGCGTCGACGTTACCGCTGGCCAACTGCTGGTTGGTTTCTTGCAGTTCTGTGTCGTAGCTGCGAAAGGCCGAACAACCGGCAAGCAAAGTGACTGCGCTGAGCGCGATCGAGGTAAGGGCGCGGGATGCCATGGGTACTTCTTCCCTGAGTTTAAACAGCCGAGCGTGCTGGTCGGGCTGGGTGAACCAATCGACAGGGAAGGTGGCTTTCCATGCCAATTCCTCATAAAAAGAGGAGCTTAAATACCCGATCGCAATAACGAGGGCGCGGCATTATAAGCGCGGATACTGGCCATGTAATGGCTTTTTAATTTCATTTTTTCTTTGGGTGCCACCATGTGGGAGGTGTCTGAATCCACGAACAATGGACGACAAAGCTTGAGCGGAAAGCATTGAGAGTGAACAATGTGTTACTTCGTATTATCAATTGAGATTCATTCATGACTGCCCCGTCCCGTTTCCTGGCCTGGCTGGTCTTCCCTTTGTTTGCCTTGTGCAGTTTCAACCTGCTGGCCGACACGGTGGAAGGTGCGCCACAGGCACTGCATTTGCTCGATTATATTGGTGCCGATTATCCGGCGACTGTGGAGGCGGGACAGGTCATCGATGATGGCGAATATCGTGAGCAACTGGAGTTTCTCGGTGTCTTGCAGGGGCTGATCGCTGCGCTGCCGGCCAGACCCGAACGCGCGGAGCTTGAGCAGGGTGTGAGCAATCTGCGTAACGCTGTAACCCTGCGTCAAGACGGTGCGGAGGTGGCCCGTCTGGCGCGGCAACTGGGCGCGAAACTGGCAGTGGCCTATGAAGTCAGCCAGGCACCGATCATTACGCCGGACCCCACACGCGGCGCGCCGTTGTATGCCCAGCATTGCTCGGTGTGCCATGGCGACGCCGGTGCCGGTGATGGTCCCGCAGGTGTCGGCCTGACGCCGCCACCCGCCAATCTGCGCGATGCCACGCGGCTGGACCGCCTGAGCCTGTATGCGATCTACAGCACGTTGGGGCAGGGTATCGAGGGCACTGACATGCCGGCCTTCGCCGATCAACTCGACGAGCGTCAGCGCTGGGATCTGGCGACCTATATCGCCGCGTTCAGCGCCGATCCGACTGCGGCGAAAAGCGAAAGGAACTTCAACCTCGCCGACCTGGCCCGACAGACCCCGGCTGAAGTGCTGACGGCCGAAGGCCCTCAGGCAGCTGCTACGTTCCGCGCCCAGCGTGCGCAGCCGCCGCAAGTCAAACGCGGTCCGGCGCAGTTGCTCGATTACACCGCAGCGACCCTCGACAAGAGCATCGCCGCGTACCGTGCCGGCGCGCACGATCAGGCCTATGACCTGTCGGTGGCGGCGTATCTGGAGGGCTTCGAACTGGTCGAAAGCTCGCTGGATAACGTCAACACCGTGGTGCGCAAAGACACTGAAAAATCCCTGATGGCTTACCGTCAGTCGTTGCAGGACGGGCTGCCGATCGAGCAAGCCGAGCAACGTCTGGCGTTTGCCAAGGCCAAGTTGAAAGAGTCAGCTGACCTGCTGGGCAGCGATGGATTGAGCTGGTCGTTGAGCTACGTATCGGGTCTGCTGATTCTGTTGCGCGAAGGATTGGAAGCGATTCTGGTACTGGCTGCGGTGCTGGCATTCTTGCGCAACACTGGTCAACAGTCGGCGATTCGCAGCGTCAATATTGGCTGGGGCTTGGCGCTGGTAGCGGGTCTGGCGACCTGGGCGCTGGCGGCGTATGTGATCGATGTCAGTGGTTCCCAGCGTGAGTTGCTCGAAGGCTGCACCGCGCTGTTTGCCAGTGTCATGGTGCTCTGGCTCGGGGTCTGGATGCACGACCGTCGTCACGCGGCCGCCTGGCAGGACTACATCAAGAGCAGCCTGGTCAGCGGCGGCGGGCGTTTCGGTTTTGCGGCGCTGGCGTTTTTCTCGGTCTACCGCGAGCTGTTCGAAGTGGTGCTGTTTTACGAGACCTTGTGGCTGCAAGCAGGCCCGGCCGGGCATAACGCGGTACTGGCGGGTGGCGCCACGGCGTTGGTGTTGTTGGTCGGTCTGGCCTGGGTGATCCTGCGCGGCTCGGCGAAACTGCCGTTGGCGCTGTTCTTCGGGATCAACGCCGGTTTGCTCTGCGCGTTGTCGGTGGTGTTCGCCGGGCATGGTGTCAAAGCCTTGCAGGAGGCCGGGATCTTTGGCACTCGTCCGGTGGCATTCTTTGACTTCGACTGGCTGGGGATTCACGCTGATGCCTATTCGCTGAGCGCACAGGCGGTGGCGATTCTGGCGATTGTCGTGCTGTACAGTCGCAGTCGTATGGCGGAGAAGCGGCGGGTTCAAGCCTCTTAACAGCATTCGCTGCGCTCACAATCGCGAGCAAGCTCGCTCCCACAGGATTGCGTATAACCTGTGGGAGCGAGCCTGCTCGCGATGCTTTTTGGAAGAGGTAACAACAATGCGTGTCTGGATCGATGCCGACGCCTGCCCTCGGGCGGCGAAGGACCTGGTGGTGAAGTTCGCCCTCAAGCGCCAGTTCGAAGTGGTGCTGGTGGCCGGGCAGCCGCAGATCAAGCCGAGCCTGGCCCTGGTGAAGCTGATCGTGGTGCCGAGCGGTCCGGACGCGGCCGATGATTACCTGGTTGAACATGCGCTGCCCGGTGATCTGGTGATTTGCAGTGACGTGCCGCTGGCTGATCGGCTGGTGAAGAAGGGTGTGGCGGCGCTTGATCCGCGCGGCAAGGAGTTCGATGCGCAGAACATGGGCGATCGGTTGGCGGTGCGCAACCTGTTCACCGATCTGCGCGAGCAGGGCCAGATGAGCGGTGGTCCCGCGCCGTTTGGTGAACGGGAGAAGCAGGCGTTCGCCAATGCGCTGGACCGGATCATCACCCGGCTGACCCGAAAGTCTTGAGCCTTGCAGTGAACCCTGTGGGAGCGAGCTTGCTCGCGATAGGGCCAGCACATCCAACATTAATGTTGACGGTTAGGTCGCTATCGCGAGCAAGCTCGCTCCCACATTTAAACCGTGTTACGCATCATTCTCGTGCGTCAGCTCCAGCACCCGATCAACCAGCTTGTTGATCCCTGAAGCCGCTTCGCTGATCGACTGCGCGAGCATATAAGCCGGGGTGCTCACCAGTTTGCGGGCCTTGTCCTCAATGATGTCGCCGACCGCGCAGTCTGCGTGGGTAGCGCCCATTTTGGTCATTGCAGCGGCAGTGTCGGTGTCGTTGCCGATGGTGCAGGTCACGCCCGGGCCATAGATCTTCGCCGCCAGCGCCGGCGAGATACAGATCAGGCCAACCGGCTTGCCGGCTTCGGCAAAGGCTTCGGCCAGCGCCAGGACTTCTGGCTGAAGGCTGCAACCGGCGCCTTCGATGGCGAAGTTGGACAGGTTCTTCGCGGCGCCAAAACCGCCGGGCACGATCAACGCGTCGAAGTCTTCGGCGTTGGCTTCACGCAGGTCTTTTACGTGTCCACGGGCGATGCGCGCCGACTCCACCAGCACGTTGCGCGACTCGGGCATTTCTTCGCCCGTCAGGTGGTTGATCACATGCAATTGCGCGATATCAGGGGCGAAGCACTGGACCTGCGCACCGCGTTGGTCAAGGCGTAGCAGGGTGATCACGCTTTCATGGATCTCGGCGCCGTCATAGACGCCACAGCCGGAAAGTATCACTGCAACTTTTTTGCTCATGGGTTCTTCTCCAGATTCATGGCGTTAAATGTCCACTAATTTGTCATTCGTTGCCATAGGGTTATTTCGCGTCTACACCTAATCTTTTGGCAACAATTGTGATCAGGTCGCGTCATGGACTTCATTCTGTATGCGGTGCCGTTTTTCTTTGTGTTGATTGCCGTCGAGCTGTTGGCGGACCGCTGGCGCGGGGTGAGTAATTATCGCCTGGCCGATGCGATCAACAGCCTCAGCACCGGCGTGCTGTCGACCACCACCGGCCTGTTGACCAAAGGCGTGGGACTGCTGACGTACGCCTTTGCGCTGAAACATCTGGCGTTGTTCGAGCTGTCGGCCGAGAGCGTTTGGGTTTGGGTGTTTGCCTTTGTCCTTTACGACTTCTGCTACTACTGGCTGCACCGCATGGGGCATGAGCGCAACATCCTCTGGGCGGCGCATTCGGTGCACCATCAAAGCGAGGACTACAACCTCTCCACGGCATTGCGCCAGACCAGCACCGGGTTCCTGCTGAGCTGGATTTTCTACCTGCCGATGGCGGTGCTCGGTGTGCCGCTGCTGGTGTTCGTCAGCGTCGCGGCGCTGAACCTGCTGTATCAATTCTGGGTCCACACCAAACACATTCCCAAGCTCGGCTGGTTCGAATGGTTCTTCGTCACGCCGTCCAACCATCGGGCTCACCACGCGCAGAACGCGCTGTACATGGATCGCAACTACGGTGGGGTGTTCATTGTCTGGGACCGGTTGTTTGGTTCGTTCCAGGAGGAGGACGACAACGAGCCGGTGATTTTTGGCGTGACCACGCCGCTGGCGAGCTGGAATCCGTTGTGGGCGAACCTGCAGTTCTATGCGCAGTTGTGGGCCGATGCTCGACGCGCCGAGAGCCTGTGGGACAAGCTGCGGATCTGGTTCATGCGCACTGGCTGGCGTCCGGCGGACGTGGTGGCGAAGTACCCGATGAACAAGCCCGACCTGAGTCAGTTCCGTAAATTCGAGGTGCCGCTGGACGGCCGCCAGCAGCTGTATGTCGCACTGCAATTTTGCGTGTACATCGCGCTGGGCAGCTACCTGATGAATCTGGAACGAAGCTTGTCGACCGCGGCCCTGGTGTTGGGTTGGGGGGCGGTGGCGCTGGGTTTGTTTGTGTTGGGCGTGGCCCTGGAGAATCGCCCGCAGGCGTTGAAGCTGGAGCTGCTGCGGCTGGCGCTGAACCTGCCGCTGGTGTGGCTGGCGCCGCTGGTCGGGCTGTGGCCGGCCAGCGCGGTGGGCTGGATCGGCCTGCTCAGTTACAGCCTGCTCAGCGGCATCGGTCTCTACTGCTGCAAAAACCGCATCACTCGACTGGCGTCGTAGGTTCGCTGCTCTTGGCCTTTTCAGCTTGCAGGACCTGATCGTCTTCGTAGATCTGCTTGGCCAGGCGAGCATTCTTGAAGCGCCGACGCAGCCACAGGCAGAAGCCCAGCACCAGCAGGGCGCCGAGAACCCACAACTCGTACTTCTTGACGCTGCCGAGCATGCCTTCGAGCACCGCGCCAAAGTGGTAAGCGGCGGCCGCCAGGGCGCTGGCCCATATCGCCGCACCAATACCATTGAGTATCAGGTAGCGTCCTGGCGGATAACCCGACAGGCCGATGGCCACGGGCAT
Source organism: Pseudomonas sp. GW822-FHT06B12 (assembly GCF_058799675.1). Classification (NCBI taxonomy): domain Bacteria; kingdom Pseudomonadati; phylum Pseudomonadota; class Gammaproteobacteria; order Pseudomonadales; family Pseudomonadaceae; genus Pseudomonas; species Pseudomonas sp. GW822-FHT06B12. Next base: position 89,384 of record NZ_JBXALR010000004.1, on the reverse strand, counting down.
CACCGTGCGCAGGCCGTAGACGAAGCGAAAGCTCAGCACCCAGATGTCCGGGTGCTTGCGGATATGCTCAAGCGCCCGATCACCCATCAATTGCCAGCGTGGTTTGCGCGCCAGCAGTTTGCGGCCGTGTTTGCGCCCCAGGAAGTACCACAGCTGATCGCCGGCATAACTGCCGAAGAACGCCACGACCACCACCAGGTTGATGTCCATGTATCCGCGGAACGCGAGGAAGCCTGCGAGTACCAGAATGGTTTCGCCTTCGAAGAACGTGCCGAGGAAAAGGGCAAAGTAGCCGAAGTCATGCAGAAATTGTTGGAGCATTGTCTGGGTGCTGGCGAAATGAACGCGCAGCCTAACCCTTCAGACACATTCAGGAAAGTGTCGAAATGTGTCTCGACGTGAACATTTCCTACAAGGACAATGGTTGCGACTACGGGTCACAGGGGTGCACATAACTGTAATGTGTTGGTCATAATGGGCGCTTATAACTGTCACGCTCGCCCGCCAGCGCGGGCTCAGGAGTCTGCCGTGAGCTTTACCCCCGCCAACCGTTTGTTTCCTGCAACCCGCCTGCGTCGCAACCGTCGTGATGAATTTTCGCGCCGTCTGGTCCGCGAAAACGTCCTGACCACCAATGACCTGATTCTTCCGGTCTTTGTGCTGGACGGTGAAAACCGTCGCGAAGCGGTCGCCTCGATGCCAGGCGTAGAACGTCTGACCATCGACCTGTTGCTCGAAGAAGCGGCCCTGTGGGTCGAGCTGGGTATTCCCGCCGTCGCGCTGTTCCCGGTCACTCCGCCCGAGCTCAAATCCCTCGACGCCGCTGAAGCCTGGAACCCGGAGGGCATCGCCCAACGCGCCACCCGCGCCCTGCGTGCACGCTTCCCGGAACTGGGGGTGATTACCGACGTGGCGCTGGACCCGTTCACCACCCACGGTCAGGACGGTATTCTGGATGAAGAAGGCTATGTGCAGAACGACATCACTGTCGATGCACTGGTCAAGCAAGCCTTGTCCCATGCGGCTGCCGGTGCGCAGGTGGTGGCTCCGTCGGACATGATGGACGGCCGCATCCAGGCGATCCGTGAGGCGCTGGAACTGGCCGATCACGTCAACGTGCGGATCATGGCTTACTCGGCCAAGTACGCCAGCGCCTATTACGGCCCGTTCCGCGATGCGGTCGGTTCGGCGCTGAACCTGGGCAAGGCGAACAAGGCGTCCTATCAAATGGACCCGGCCAACGGCAACGAAGCCCTGCACGAGGTGGCCAGCGACTTGTCAGAAGGCGCGGATATGGTCATGGTCAAGCCAGGCATGCCGTACCTGGACATCCTTTACCGCGTCAAAGAAGAATTTAAAGTGCCGACCTTTGTCTATCAGGTCAGCGGTGAATACGCGATGCATATGGCAGCGATCCAGAATGGCTGGTTAAGCGAAGGGGTTATTCTTGAATCCCTGACCGCCTTTAAACGTGCTGGCGCTGATGGCATCCTGACTTACTTTGCCGTACGTGCCGCTCAATTGTTACGAGAGCAACAATAGCCCTCCCAGGAACACTCGATGAATACCGAAGGACTCACTGAAGTTGCCGTAAACGAAGCTCAACCTATGGTCGAGCCCGTCGTCGAAACCACGCCGGAACCTGTTGCTCCCGTGGTGGTGGCCGACGCTGTGCCGGCGACGCCTGCGATCACGGTTCCTGGTCTGGATGACAGCAGCCTGTATATCCATCGCGAGCTGTCGCAACTGCAGTTCAACATCCGCGTACTGGAGCAGGCGCTGGATGAGTCCTATCCCTTGCTGGAGCGGCTGAAGTTTTTGCTGATCTTCTCCAGCAACCTGGACGAGTTCTTCGAGATTCGTGTAGCAGGGCTTAAAAAGCAGATCACCTTCGCCCGTGAACAGGCCGGTGCCGATGGTCTGCAACCGCATCAGGCGTTGGCGCGCATCAGCGATCTGGTGCACGGCCACGTCGATCGCCAATACGCGATCCTCAACGACATTCTGTTGCCGGAACTGGAAAAACATCAGGTCCGCTTCATCCGTCGTCGCTACTGGACCACCAAGCTCAAGACCTGGGTGCGCCGCTATTTCCGCGACGAGATCGCGCCGATCATCACCCCGATCGGTCTCGACCCGACGCACCCGTTCCCGTTGCTGGTGAACAAGAGCCTGAACTTCATCGTCGAACTCGAAGGTATCGATGCGTTCGGTCGCGATTCCGGTCTGGCGATTATCCCGGCACCGCGTCTGCTGCCGCGGGTCATCAAGGTGCCGGAAGAGGTGGGTGGCACGGGTGACAACTACGTGTTCCTGTCGTCGATGATCCACGCACACGCCGATGACCTGTTCCAGGGCATGAAGGTCAAGGGCTGCTACCAGTTCCGGCTGACCCGAAACGCCGACCTGGCAGTCGACACCGAAGACGTCGAAGACCTGGCCCGCGCCCTGCGCGGTGAGCTGTTCTCCCGTCGCTACGGTGACGCGGTGCGTCTGGAAGTGGCGGACACCTGCCCGAAACACCTGGCCGACTACCTGCTCAAGCAGTTCAACCTGCAAGAGACCGAGCTGTATCGGGTCAACGGTCCGGTCAACCTGACGCGGCTGTTCAGCATCACCGGTCTGGACAGTCACCCAGAGCTGCAATACACGCCGTTCACCCCGCAGATTCCGAAACTGCTGCAAAACAGCGAGAATATTTTCAGCGTGATCAGCAAGCAGGACATCCTGCTGCTGCACCCGTTCGAGTCGTTCACCCCGGTGGTCGACCTGCTGCGCCAGGCTGCCAAGGACCCGCACGTGTTGGCGGTCCGTCAGACCCTCTATCGCAGCGGCGCCAACTCGGAAATCGTCGATGCTCTGGTCGACGCGGCGCGTAACGGCAAGGAAGTTACCGCGGTGATCGAATTGCGCGCGCGGTTCGATGAAGAGTCCAACCTGCAACTGGCCAGCCGTCTGCAAGCCGCTGGCGCGGTGGTGATCTACGGCGTGGTGGGCTTCAAGACCCACGCCAAGATGATGCTCATTCTGCGCCGCGAGGCTGGCGAGATTGTCCGTTACGCCCACTTGGGCACCGGCAACTACCACGCGGCCAACGCCCGTCTGTACACCGACTACAGCTTGCTGACCTCCGATGACGCCTTGTGCGAAGACGTCGGCAAGCTGTTCAGCCAGTTGATCGGCATGGGTAAAACCCTGCGCATGAAGAAACTGCTGCACGCGCCGTTCACGTTGAAGAAGGGCATGCTCGACATGATTGCCCGCGAGACCCAGTTCGCCCTCGACGGCAAACCGGCGCACATCATCGCCAAGTTCAACTCGCTGACCGACCCGAAGGTCATCCGCGCGCTGTACAAGGCCAGCCAGTCAGGGGTGCGGATCGATCTGGTGATACGTGGCATGTGCTGCCTGCGGCCGGGTATCGCCGGGGTTTCACACAACATCCATGTACGCTCGATCATTGGCCGCTTCCTGGAGCACACGCGGGTCTTCTACTTCCTCAATGGCGGCGAAGAGCAGATGTTCCTGTCGAGTGCCGACTGGATGGAGCGCAACCTCGATAAACGCGTCGAGACCTGCTTCCCGGTCGAGGGCAAGAAGCTGATTACCCGGGTCAAAAAAGAGCTGGAGCTTTACCTCACCGATAACACCCACAGCTGGAGCCTGCAGTCGGACGGTCGTTACATCCGTAACACGCCGACCGGCAACCAGAACCCGCGCAGTGCCCAGGCAACCTTGCTGGAGCGTTTGGGCAGCCCGATTCTGACCGTCAATTGAGGTCCGGGGACACCTCACGCAAAGGCCATGGAAGGCCAATGTCGAAATAGCGCAGCCTAAATGTGGGAGCGAGCCTGCTCGCGATGACGGAGTGACATTCAACATCCATGTTGACTGCTGCACCGCTATCGCGAGCAGGCTCGCTCCCACATTGGTTTTGCTGTGTGTAATCGAGCGGGTTAGCGAACGTTAAGTACGAAGTTGACGCGGGTCAGCCATTCCGCTTCCAGTGCGAAGTCCGCCTGAGTCAGCTGGTTTTCGTCCAGCCAGTTCTCCGGGAACAACACATCCAGGGTGTCGCCGTTGGCCTGCAACGTGACCTGCGGCATCTTTTGGGTGCCGCGGATGTGATGGAACAGAATCGCGAAGCGCAGCAGCACGCAGAGGCGAATCAGCTTGATTCCGTCATCACCGAACTCGGCAAACCTGTCCTTGGGAATGTTGCGGCGGTGGCCGCGTACCAGCAGCGCCAGCATCAGCTGGTCTTCACGGGAAAAACCGGCCAGATCGGAGTGTTCGATCAGGTAGGCACCGTGCTTGTGGAATTGATAGTGGGCGATGTCCAGCCCGACTTCGTGGACCTTGGCCGCCCAGCCCAGCAGTTCGCGCCAGACTCCGTCATTCAGATCCCAGTCCTCGGCCACCTGGTCGAACGCGTGAAGCGCCTTGCGTTCGACGCGGTCGGCCTGTCCCACATCGACGTGGTAACGCTCCATGAGCGAGCTGAGGGTGCGTTCGCGGACGTCTTCGTGGTGATGACGGCCCAGCAGGTCGTAGAGCACGCCTTCACGCAGAGCGCCCTCACAGTGATCCATGCGTTGCAATTCGAGTGCGTCGAAGATCGCTTCGAGAATCGCCAGGCCGGCCGGGAAAATCGCCCGGCGATCCGGTTTGATGCCTTCGAAATCGATTTTCTCGACGTCGCCGAGCTTGATCAGCTTGCGCTTGAGCCAGGACAGACCCTCGGCGTTGACCTCGCCAGCGCCATGACCGCCGGCCTTCAGCGCCAGACCGATGGCGCGGATGGTGCCCGAGGAGCCGATGGCTTCATCCCAGGTCAGGCGGTGGAGGGCGTGTTCAATGCTCATGATCTCCAGCCGCGCTGCGGTGTACGCCTGGGCGTAGCGGGCCGGGGTGATCTTGCCGTCGCGGAAATAACGCTGGGTGTAGCTCACGCAGCCCATTTGCAGGCTTTCGCGCAGCAGCGGTTCGAAGCGCTGGCCGATGATGAATTCGGTACTGCCGCCGCCGATGTCGGCCACCAGACGCTTGCCTGGGGTGTCGGCGAGGGTGTGGGAGACGCCAAGGTAGATCAAACGTGCTTCTTCACGACCGGAAATGACTTCTACCGGGTGGCCGAGGATTTCTTCGGCGCGACGGATGAATTCGCCGCGGTTGCGCGCCTCGCGCAGGGCATTGGTCCCGACGATCCGCACGGCGCCCTGTGGCATACCGTTGATCAGCTGGGCAAAGCGCTTCAGGCAATCGAGCCCGCGCTGTATGGATTCTTCGGTGAGTTGGCGCTCTTCGTCGATCCCGGCGGCCAGTTGAACCTTCTCGCCAAGCCGCTCGAGAATACGGATTTCATTGTGGTAGGCCTTGGCCACGACCATATGAAAGCTGTTCGAGCCCAGGTCGATAGCGGCGATCAGGGACAGATTCTTGGCTTGGGATTGAGGCATGGTTTAGAGGTCTCGGTCGATAACCCGACCATCGTGCCACGATCAACCGCTGCCGCCAACGCGTAGCATCAGCCAAAGGCTGCGATCCTTGATCCAGAGCAGTGCACGACCCTTATGTTGATCGTTCCCACGCTCTGCGTGGGAATGCAGCCCGGGACGCTCTGCGTCCCAAGAGCGGACGCAGAGCGTCCATTGAGGCATTCCCACGCGGGAGCGTGGGAACGATCGTCTTAGCCTGCGGCTTCCACGGTGCCGATGAAATTCGCCAGTTCCGCCGTCTGCGGATTGGCAAACAACACCTTTGGATCGCCCACCTCATGCACTTTGCCCTGATGCATGAACACCAGTTTGTCCCCAACTTCCCGGGCGAAGCGCATTTCGTGGGTGACCATGATCAGCGTCATCCCGTCCCTGGCCAGTTGCCGGACCACGCTCAGCACCTCGTTGACCAATTCCGGATCGAGCGCCGAGGTGATTTCGTCGCACAGCAGCACTTTTGGAGACATCGCCAAGGCTCGGGCGATCGCGACCCGCTGTTGCTGGCCGCCGGACAGCCGATCGGGGAACGCATCGAACTTTTCCGCGAGCCCGACCCGCTCAAGCATCTGCCGCGCCAGCTCGGCGGCTTTGATCTTGGAGACTTTCTGCACCACTTGCGGTGCGAGCATGACGTTTTCGCCCACCGTCAGGTGTGGGAACAGGTTGAACTGCTGAAACACCATGCCGACCTTCTGCCTGAGGCTGCGCAGGTCGGCGCGGGCGGCGTCGAGGTATTCGCCGTCGACTTCGATCACCCCGTCGTTGATCGACTCCAGGCCGTTCAAGGTGCGCAGCAGGGTCGATTTTCCCGAGCCACTGCGACCGATGATCGCCACCACCTGGCCTTCGTCGATGCTCAGGTCGATGCCTTTGAGCACATGGTGATCGCCGTAATATTTATGCAGGGCGGAAATTCTAAGCAGAGGCATGCAGTCTCCTTTCCAGGTAGCGGGCACTGAGGGACAACGGGTAGCAGAGCAGGAAGTAACCGAGCGCCACCAGGCCGTAGACCATGAAGGGTTCGAAGGTCGCATTGGCGAGCATGCCGCCGGTTTTGGTGAGTTCGGTGAAGCCGATGATCGAGGTCACGGCTGTGCCTTTGACCACCTGCACCGAGAAACCCACGGTCGGTGCCACGGCAATGCGCAGGGCTTGCGGCAGGATCACGTAACGCAGTTGTTCAAAGGGAGTGAGCGCCAGGCTCGCCGACGCTTCCCACTGACCGTTGGCGATCGAGTCGACACAACCGCGCCAGATCTCCGCGAGGTAAGCGCTGGTAAACAGCGTCAGGGCAATCGCCGCCGCCAGCCACGGCGAAATCTCGATCCCCAGTAGCGCCACGCCGAAAAACACCAGAAACAGCTGCATCAACAGTGGCGTGCCCTGGAACAGTTCGATCCAGGTGCGGGCAAAATTGCGTGGCAGGGCGTTTTTCGAGATGCGCAGGGTCATGATCAGCAAGCCGATCAGCCCGCCACCGATAAACGCCACCAGCGACAGTGCCAAGGTCCATTGCAGGCCGGTGAGCAGGTTGCGCACGATGTCCCAGAAGGTGAAATCGCTCATTGGCCGTTCCTCGCGCTGCTTCTTGCTATAAACCGTCGCCCAATCCAGCCCAGCAACTGGCGGATCATCAACGCCATGCACAGATAGACCAGTGTGGTAAGGGCGTAGGTTTCGAAGGCGCGAAAGTTGCGCGACTGAATGAAGTTGGCGGCAAAACTCAGCTCTTCCGTGGCGATCTGCGAGCACACCGCCGAACCGAGCATGACAATGATGATCTGGCTGCTCAGGGCCGGCCAGACCTTGCCCAGCGCCGGCAGCAGCACCACGTGGCGGAACGCTTCGAAGCGGCTCATCGCCAACGCCGCCGCGGCTTCCAGCTGGCCGCGCGGGATCGCTTGAATGCCGGCGCGAATGATTTCCGTCGAATAGGCGCCGAGGTTGATCACCATCGCCAGCACCGCGGCCTGCCATTCGGAGATTTGCAGGCCCAGCGACGGCAAGCCGAAGAAGATGAAAAACAGTTGCACCAGAAACGGCGTGTTGCGGATCAACTCGACATAAACCCCGAAAATCCCGGCAAACGGACGGATATTCCACGCCCGCACCACGGCGCCGACAGTCCCCAGGCTGACCCCGAGCAGCGCGCCGATGGCCGTTAGCTCAAGGGTGAACAGCGCACCGCGCAGCAACAGGTCGGTGTTTTGCACCACCGGTAAAAAGTCGAACTGATAGGCCATGGACAGGTTCCTCGATTAAGCGGCGTCGCGACAATCAGAGATCGGCCGGCAGCGGTTGCTTGAGCCAGGTCTGGGAATTTTTCTCCAGGCTGCCATCGGTCCTGGCGGTGGCGAGGATCTGGTTGACCTTGTCCAGCAGCGCCGGCTCGTTCTTGTTCACGCCAACGTAGACCGGCGAGTCCTTGAGTTTCACTTTCAGCGCTGGAATGCGTTTCGGGTTGCGTTCACTGATGGCCACCATCACCACATTGCCGCTGGCGATCAGGTCGACCTGGCCTGCGAGGTAAGCGGCGACGGTCGAGTTGTTGTCTTCGAAGCGCTTGATGGTCACGCCTTGCGGGGCAACGGCGGTCAGCTCGATGTCTTCGATGGCGCCACGGGTGACGCTGATGGTTTTGCCTTTGAGGTCATCCAGGCCGTTGATGGCGGCCTGGGGTGGGCCGAATACCGCGAGATAGAAGGGTGCATAGGCGCGGGAGAAGTCGATGACCTTCTCGCGCTCAGGGTTTTTGCCGAGGCTGGAGATCACCAGGTCGACCTTGCCGGTGGTCAGGAACGGAATGCGGTTGGTGCTGTTGACCGGCGTCAGTTCGAGTTTGACCTTGAGCTGGTCGGCCAGCAATTTGGCGGTGTCGATGTCCAGGCCGCGGGGCTTCATGTCGGGACCCACCGAGCCAAACGGCGGGAAGTCCTGAGGTACGGCGACCTTGAGTGTTCCGCGTTTGACCACATCCTCCAGGCCGTCGGCATGGGCGGGGAACTGACAGAGCATCAGGCTGGCGAACAGGGCAGTGAGCAGGGCGCTGCAACGCTGGGTCATGGCAAATCTCCGGATTCGGCAAGTAATTTCTGCGAATCGACAGAGCACAGCCCGTGCCAACCCCCGGCGAAATGCCTGTCAGACCGCGGATTTACTGGCATTGATCGGTCTTACTGGTCTGAACAGTTGCTGGTTTTTTCGCACCTTGATCGGGCATCGCCCAAGGCGCTCGAACCCCCGTGGGGCACGACTTGCCTGACTCGGCGATTAGCTTTACAACTAGCCGCTCACTGGTCTGGCTCGTCTGAAAAAACATGAATTCCATCTCCCGCGCCGTACCCGAAGTGGCGCTGCACGCCATCCGTAAACTGATTGCCGAACAGGGTTTCGGGCCGGGGGATGTGCTGCCTTCGCAGCGCGATCTGGCAGTGCAACTGGGTGTGAGCCGGGCGTCGCTGCGCGAGGCGCTGTCATCCTTGAGCGCCTTGGGGGTGATCAGCGTGCAGCCGGGCAAGGGGGTGTTCGTGCAGGCGGTTGAACCATCCCCGGCGGTGTCGGGGGTGAGTTGGCCGTTCGCTGCTCAAGCCTCGCCTGTGGATATCTTTCAACTGCGCTATGCCCTGGAGGGTTTCGCGGCAGGGTTGGCGGCGGTGACGTTGAGCGCCGATGAGCTGGATGCCCTTGAAGACAACGTCGCAGCGATGCGCGACGAGTTGCGAGCCGGGGACTTCGACGCGGCGGCGCGGCTGGATTTCGAATTCCATCGGCGAATCCTGCTGGCCAGCGGCAATCAGGCGATGTTGAGCATTCTGACGGCGAGTGCCGAGCTCTTTCTGGAGAGCCAGAAACTACCGTTCATCCGGGCCGAACGGGCCATGGAAACCTGGCAAGAACACCGCAAGATCCTTCGAGCGCTGGCCCGCCGGGCTTCGAGTGCCGCCCAGAAGGCTATGCAGGAGCATGTGCGCAACGCGGCCCTGCGCACTGGAATCTCCTTCGTGACCCCCGCCACGCCGTGACTTGAGCTATACCCAAACTCATGGGCCGCCATAGCGAGACTCAATCATCTGCGGCTTCCTGAACGAGGGAAGGGCAGCTATGATGGGCCACGTTTTTTTGCTTACAACCTGGAGACTTCCATGAGCAGCGATCTTATCAAACACGTTAGCGACGCTAGCTTCGAAGCTGACGTACTCAAGGCCGAAGGTGCTGTACTGGTCGACTACTGGGCTGAGTGGTGTGGCCCATGCAAGATGATCGCTCCGGTTCTGGACGAAATCGCTGAAACCTACAAAGGCAAGCTGACCGTTGCCAAGCTGAACATCGACGAAAACCAGGAAACCCCGGCCAAGCACGGCGTGCGTGGTATCCCGACCCTGATGTTGTTCAAAAATGGCAACGTCGAAGCGACCAAGGTTGGCGCGCTGTCGAAGTCGCAGCTGGCTGCCTTCCTCGACGCCAACATCTAAGCGTCGTTGCAAGTGTCACCCAAAAGGCCCCGTAAATAGCGGGGCCTTTTCGTTATTCAGGGCTAGACGCTCCGAAACTCAGGTGTTACATTCGGCCCCGCACTGGTTTCTCCAGCGCCCCCTGCAAGCCGTCGCCGACGCTCTCCTTTTCGAATAAGTACGCGATCCTGTCGCCTTCTCTGCGGCGCGGCCTCATTAAGCCAAAAGCTTAATTTCCCCCCCTCCATAAATGATTACGTCATTCCTATATGAATCTGACTGAACTCAAGCAAAAGCCGATTACCGAACTGCTCGAATTGGCCGAACAGATGGGCATAGAAAATATGGCCCGTTCGCGCAAGCAGGACGTGATTTTCTCCTTGTTGAAAAAGCACGCGAAAAGCGGCGAGGAAATCTCCGGTGATGGCGTGCTGGAGATTCTCCAGGACGGCTTCGGCTTCCTCCGTTCTGCTGACGCTTCCTATCTTGCCGGCCCAGACGATATCTACGTCTCGCCGAGCCAGATCCGTCGCTTCAACTTGCGCACCGGTGACACCATCGTTGGCAAGATCCGTCCTCCAAAGGAAGGCGAGCGTTATTTCGCACTGCTCAAGGTCGACACGATCAACTACGATCGTCCCGAGAACGCGAAAAACAAGATTCTCTTCGAGAACCTGACCCCGCTGTTCCCGACCGTGCGCATGAAGATGGAAGCCGGTAACGGTTCCACCGAAGACCTGACCGGTCGTGTCATCGACCTGTGCGCCCCGATCGGTAAAGGCCAGCGCGGTCTGATCGTTGCTCCGCCAAAAGCGGGCAAGACGATCATGCTGCAGAACATCGCTGCCAACATCGCTCGTAACAACCCTGAAGTTCATCTGATCGTGCTGCTGATCGACGAGCGTCCGGAAGAAGTAACCGAAATGCAGCGCACCGTGCGCGGCGAAGTGGTTGCCTCGACGTTCGACGAGCCGCCAACCCGCCACGTGCAGGTTGCCGAGATGGTGATCGAGAAGGCCAAGCGCCTGGTTGAACACAAGAAAGACGTGGTCATCCTGCTCGACTCCATCACCCGTCTGGCGCGTGCCTACAACACCGTGATCCCGAGCTCCGGCAAGGTCCTCACCGGTGGTGTCGATGCCCACGCCCTGGAGAAACCAAAGCGTTTCTTCGGTGCTGCACGGAACATCGAAGAAGGCGGCTCGCTGACCATCATCGCTACCGCGCTGGTTGAAACCGGCTCGAAGATGGATGAAGTGATCTACGAAGAGTTCAAAGGCACCGGCAACATGGAACTGCCTCTGGATCGCAAGATCGCTGAAAAGCGCGTCTTCCCGGCCATCAACATCAACCGCTCCGGCACTCGCCGCGAAGAGTTGCTGACCGCCGACGACGAGTTGCAGCGCATGTGGATCCTGCGCAAGCTGCTGCATCCTATGGATGAAGTCGCTGCCATCGAGTTCCTGGTCGACAAGCTGAAACAGACCAAGACTAACGATGAGTTCTTCCTGTCGATGAAACGCAAGTAAGTCGAGCAGGAACGCAAAAGCCGGGGAAACCCGGCTTTTTGCTATCTGATTTTTGATGATTTGCCAGGTCACTCTTCTGAACGGGTGGGTTCGAGGCTAAACTCATGCCCCCGAACGCCATGGCCAAAACGAGGCTAATGCATGCAGTATCGCGACTTGCGCGACTTTATCAGCGGCCTGGAACAGCGCGGCGAGCTCAAGCGCATCCAGGTTCCGGTGTCACCAGTGCTGGAAATGACCGAGGTCTGCGATCGCACCTTGCGGGCCAAGGGCCCGGCGCTGCTGTTCGAAAACCCCACCGGTTATGACATTCCCGTGCTCGGCAACTTGTTCGGTACGCCTGAGCGCGTGGCTTTGGGCATGGGCGCCGAAGCCGTCAGCGAACTGCGCGAGATTGGCAAGCTGCTGGCCTTCCTCAAAGAGCCTGAGCCGCCAAAGGGTCTGAAAGACGCCTGGTCCAAGCTGCCGATCTTCCGCAAGATCATCGCCATGGCGCCGAAAGTCGTCAAAGACGCGATCTGCCAGGAAGTGGTCATCGAAGGCGATGACGTCGACCTGGCGATGCTGCCGGTGCAGACCTGCTGGCCCGGCGATGTCGGCCCGCTTATCACCTGGGGCCTGACGGTCACCAAAGGTCCGAACAAGGATCGCCAGAACCTCGGCATCTATCGCCAGCAGGTGATCGGTCGTAACAAAGTCATCATGCGCTGGCTCAGCCACCGTGGCGGCGCGCTGGACTACCGCGAGTGGTGCGAGAAGCATCCGGGCCAGCCGTTCCCGGTGTCCGTGGCGCTGGGCGCCGACCCTGCGACCATTCTAGGTGCCGTTACGCCGGTGCCGGACAGCCTGTCCGAGTACGCCTTCGCCGGCCTGTTGCGCGGTAACCGCACCGAGTTGGTGAAGTGCCGTGGCAACGACCTGCAAGTGCCGGCCACCGCCGAGATCATCCTCGAAGGCGTGATCCATCCGGGCGAAATGGCTGACGAAGGTCCTTACGGCGACCACACCGGCTATTACAACGAAGTCGACAGCTTCCCGGTGTTTACCGTCGAGCGCATCACGCACCGCATCAAGCCGATCTACCACAGCACCTACACCGGCCGTCCGCCTGATGAGCCAGCGATCCTCGGCGTGGCGCTGAACGAAGTGTTCGTGCCGATCCTGCAAAAGCAGTTTCCGGAGATCACCGACTTCTACCTGCCGCCCGAAGGCTGCTCGTACCGCATGGCTATTGTGACCATGAAGAAGCAGTATCCCGGCCACGCCAAGCGGGTAATGCTCGGTGTCTGGTCGTTTTTGCGACAGTTCATGTATACCAAGTTCGTTATCGTCACTGACGACGATATCAACGCCCGCGACTGGAACGACGTGATCTGGGCCATCACCACGCGCATGGACCCCAAGCGCGATACGGTGATGATCGATAACACGCCGATCGACTACCTCGACTTCGCCTCGCCGATTTCCGGCCTGGGTTCGAAGATGGGGCTCGATGCCACGCATAAATGGCCCGGTGAAACCACCCGCGAGTGGGGCCGGGTGATCGTCAAGGATGAGGCGGTGACACGCCGGATCGATGCCATCTGGAATCAGTTAGGAATAGATTGATGCGTGTAACCTTGCAGCCGTCCGGAGCAGTGCTTGAGATACTGCCCGGCGAGCGGATTCTCGATGGGGCGCGGCGCCTGGGCTATGAGTGCCCGCAAAGCTGCCGTAATGGCAACTGCCACGTTTGTGGCGCGTTGCTGGTTGAAGGTCGGGTCAAGCAGTCAGGCGATGTGCGCGACCACGGCGAGTTCTACACTTGCATAGCAGAGCCGCTGGAAGACTGCATCGTATTGTGGGATGGCGTCCTTGCGCTGGGAGAGCTGCCGGTGCGCAGTGTGTCGTGTCAGGTCACTGAATGCATAGACGTTGGCGGTGATACCTGGCGGGTTCGACTGCGGGCACCGGCTGGCAAGCCGCCGCGCTATCACGCCGGGCAGTACCTGCTGATCGAGCGCGAGAATGGCGAAAAATCTGCCTTCTCATTGGCCTCGGCACCGCATTCGGGGCGCGATCTGGAAATTCATGTGCTGGCGCGCGAAGCCAGCGCACTGAGCCTGATCGAGCAGTTGCAGCGCAATCGCATGGTGCGCATCGAAATGCCCTTCGGCGATACGCATCTGGCCGAGTTGCCCGACAGTCCGCTGGTGTTGATGGCTGCGGGTACCGGCATGGGGCAGATCCACAGCCTGATCGAGCATTGCCGGGCCAAGGGTTTCAAGCATCCGGTGCATTTGTACTGGGGTGTGCGGCGACCGGAAGATTTTTATCAGATCGAGCATTGGGATGAATGGCTGAAGCTGCCCAACCTGTTCCTGCACAAGGTCGTCAGCGATCTGTGCGGTTGGGAAGGGCGTTGTGGCATGTTGCACGAGGCGGTTTGCGAGGATTTCCCCGATCTGAAATCCCTGCATGTGTATGCGAGCGGTTCGCCGGCGATGGTTTACGGCACCCTGGACGCCTTGGTCAATGCCGGGATGGATGCCCACCAGATGCGCGCTGACGTCTTCGCCTACGCGCCCCGGCCGCAAGCAAGCTAGAAGCGCACGCCGGTGGTGATCAGCGCGGCATTAAAGCCGAGCAGCACCAGCTCGGCGGCCACCGGACCGTAATGCGCGCCCAGTGATGGAATGATCACGGGCGCTACGCCGAAGTGGTTGAGCGGAATCTTGTCTTTGTACTCGCCGCTGTAACCCTGAAGTAATCCACCGGTCAGCTTTATATACACCGGATAGTCGGCGCTCTCGTAACGCTTCCCCGCATAGGCGTAATACGAGCGCTGACTGAACGAGTTACGAAAAGTCGCTGCGCCAAACAACCAGCCGGATGCTTCATTGCGTTCAAGGCCGATCAGGTCCTGATTGTTATTGTGATCGGGGTCTGGCGAATAGTGTTTGGTGTAGAGGCTACCTTGCAGGTACCAGAAACCCTTGTCTTCCCGAGTCGGGCTTTCTACTGCCAGCGCCGGGGTGGCCAGCGCCAGTAACAGCAGACCGTACATTTTCAGGTTTTTCATCTTGCGACCTCTATTGGTAATTCGGCTTGCGCCTGTGGAGGCTGCTATACGCCTGCATTCAAAGAAGGGGCGGCAGGGTATCAGACGAATACGTCAGAAAGATCTGTTAAATGACGGTTGATTCTGAACGGCCGCAAGGCTTATGCATATTTCATTCGGGTATTTAAGATATTCCCCAAAGAGTATTAGGCTATATATCAGGCTCTTTCATGGGTTGCAGTCCTTGATATAGAAGGGTCATACGTCCTTTAGCACTTTTCGTTTTACGTTTACTGCTATATGTTCTATGACGTTAATCTTGCTTACATCTTGTAATACTTGTGGGACTGAACACCCTTTGCCATGACCGCCATTGAATCTGCTTGTTTGAATCTGGCTTACCCTCCGCGGCTCGATCTGGGCGCGCAGCTGACTCACGAACAATTGCTCAGCTCGATGCAGTCCACCATGGCTCGGCACAAGGGGGGGCCAGTCTGGTTATTCGCTTATGGCTCATTGATCTGGCGCCCGGAATGCACAGCCGTCGAGCGGGTGCGCGGGCGCGTGCATGGTTACCATCGAGGCTTGTACCTGTGGTCCCACGAACACCGCGGTACGCCGGAAATGCCGGGGCTGGTGTTTGGGCTGGATCGCGGAGGCTCTTGCAGCGGCTTTGCCTATCGGTTGCCCGAGGAGCAATTGGAAGCATCGCTGTACGCACTTTGGCAGCGCGAAATGCCGGTGCCGTCTTATCGCCCGCACTGGCTCAATTGCCGGCTGGAAGACGGAAGCAAGGTTCAGGCATTGGGGTTTGTTTTGGAGCGGCACCTGCCCAGCTATGCCGGCAACTTGCCGGACCATGTGCTGAGCCAGGTGTTCGAAAGCGCTTGCGGGCGTTACGGTACCACTCGCGATTATGTCGAGCAGACTGCACACGCCCTGCGTAGCCACGCCATGCCAGACCGGAATCTGGAGGCGCGGCTCAAGCGCTGCAAGGCTTAAGCGAGTGCTTCACGACCCTGACTGGCGACTTGCTTGTGCCACAAGGTCGGTGCCAGGCAGGCCATCGCCAACAGACACGCACCGACCAACAACACGAAACCGCCATCCCAGCCGAAGTGGTCCACGGTGTAGCCCATCGCTGCACTGGCCGCGACCGACCCGCCCAGATAACCGAACAAACCGGTGAAACCCGCAGCGGTGCCGGCGGCTTTCTTCGGCGCCAGCTCCAGCGCTTGCAGACCGATCAGCATCACCGGGCCATAGATCAGGAAGCCGATAGAGAACAGCGCGATCATGTCGATGGTCGGGTTGCCGGCTGGGTTCAGCCAGTAAACCAGGGTCGCCACGGTGACCAATGCCATGAACACCATGCCGGTCAGGCCACGGTTGCCACGGAAGATCTTGTCTGACATCCAGCCGCACAGCAGCGTGCCCGGGATACCGGCCCACTCGTAGAAAAAGTACGCCCACGAGGTTTTATCCACGTCGAAGTGCTTGGCTTCCTTCAGGTAGGTCGGCGCCCAGTCCAGCACGCCGTAGCGCAGCAGGTAGACAAAGACGTTGGCCATGGCGATGTACCAGAGCATTTTGTTGCGCAGCACGTACTTGACGAAGATTTCCTTGGCGCTGAATTCGTCTTCGTGGCTGGCGTCGTAGCCTTCCGGGTAATCGTTCTTGTACTTCTCGATGGGCGGTAGGCCCACCGATTGCGGGGTATCGCGCATCACCATGAAGGCGAACACTGCCACCAGCAAGGCCACGGCTGCCGGGACGTAGAACGCCGCGTGCCAGTCGTTGAACAGGCCCATGCCGAGCAGGAACAGCGGGCCAATCAGGCCGCCGCCGACGTTATGCGCGACGTTCCAGACCGACACCACGCCACCGCGTTCCTTCTGCGACCACCAGTGCACCATGGTCCGGCCACTCGGCGGCCAGCCCATGCCCTGGGCCCAGCCGTTGATGAACAGCAGGATGAACATCATGGTCACGCTGGACGTTGCCCAGGGTGCGAAACCGAAAATGAACATGACCCCGGCCGATACCAGCAAGCCAAAGGGCAGGAAATAACGCGGGTTGGAGCGGTCGGACACCAGCCCCATCAAAAACTTCGACAAGCCGTAGGCGATCGCGATCGCCGACATCGCCAGGCCCAACTGGCCACGGGTGTAGCCTTCGTCGATCAGGTACGGCATGGCCAGGGAGAAGTTTTTGCGCAGCAGGTAATAACCCGCGTAGCCAAAGAAAATCCCGGCGAAGATTTGCCAGCGCAAGCGCCGGTAAGTGCTGTCTACGTGTTCTTCAGGCAATGGAGCCTGATGTGCGGCAGGACGAAAGAAAGCAAACATTCAAGAGCTCCAAATTTCTTGTTTTGACTGCGGATGCGAATGTTACAGTTTCGTTACCGAAAAAAGCACCGCTTGTCGTCAAGGAAATTGAGAGAAGTGAACGAAAGCGCATGTTCCTTTATGAACATGTCGCTCAGCTGGAAGAAATGGGAGGGGCGGAGCATGGGGCGTCTTGTGCACCAGATCGGGGTAGATCTGGCGCAAGGAAGGGGATCCGGAGAATCAGCTGCCATCTCCGGGCAACAGATGTTCCTGGACCTTCTGGCTATGGGATTCGACCAAATTCCCCTGGTCATCGAAGCGCAACACGATCAGCCAGTCAAAGACGTCTTCTGGCCAGGATTTCTGCCCGGTCAACGCTTGGCCATCGCCACCGAACGCTTCGATCAAATTGTCGATATGCCCGTGATGCCAGGCGATCAATACGACCGGGGCCTGGTTCTTCTTGCCCAGCGATTTGACCAGTTTGTCGACTTCTTCATCGGCATAGGGTTGCTCGATCGGAATGTGCAGACGCTGCGACAGCGGTGTCAGAGTCAGCCGTGGTCGTGCGCTGGACTTGCTGTCGCTGGTGGCGATCAGTCGTTGCGGTACCAGATTCTTGCCGCCCAGCTGCAGCGGGTCGAAATAGTGCGCATAAGCCTCAGCGCGCTGCTCGCCACGCGGGCTCAATCCTGTGCCCTGATCGGGCTTTTCCGCGTGCCGGACGATCAGCACCGTGACATTTTTCAGGCCCTGAGCGGCCTTGTCACTCTGATTTGCCGGTGTCTGCGCTGAAATCACCAGTGCAGGCAAGACCGCCATCCCCAATAACAATTTGCGCAGCATCATGCTCATCCTCCGTCCTGTGATGGGTAAACAGACTCGAAGCGTAGCAGGGAGTCTTGTTCACCGTACCTGCACCACCACCTTTCCAACGGCCTTGCGCTGGCCCAGATCATTGATGGCGTTGGCGGCCTGAGCCAGCGGATACACCTGCGACACCAAAGGCTTGAGCTTGCCTTCGGCGAACCAGTCAAACAGTTGCTGGAAATTTGCGGCGTTGTCTTGCGGCTGGCGCTGGGCGAAGGAGCCCCAGAACACGCCAACGACTGCTGCGCCTTTGAGCAGGGCGAGGTTTACTGGCAGTTCCGGGATGCGTCCGCTGGCGAAACCGACTACCAGCAGGCGACCGTTCCAGGCGATGGCGCGGATCGCCTGGTCGAACAGGTCGCCACCCACCGGGTCGTAGATCACGTCGGCACCGTTGCCGTCGGTCAGGCGTTTGATTTCGTCCTTGAGGTTGGCTTCGCTGTAATTGATCAGCTCGTCGGCGCCGGCAACCTTGGCCACCGCGAGTTTCTCGGTGCTGCTGGCGGCGGCAATGACCCGGGCGCCCATGGCTTTACCGATTTCCACGGCAGCCAGGCCTACACCACCCGAAGCGCCGAGCACCAGCAGGGTCTCCCCCGGTTGCAGGTTGCCGCGCTGTTTCAGCGCGTGCATCGAGGTGCCATAGGTCATGCTGAAAGCGGCGGCGGTGTTGAAGTCCATGGACGGCGGGATGGGCAGCACGTTGTAGCCCGGCACCGCGACTTGCTCGGCGAAGCTGCCCCAGCCGGTCAGTGCCATGACCCGGTCACCGACCTTGAGGTGGCTGACTTTTTCGCCCACCGCGCTCACCACGCCAGCGGCTTCACCGCCGGGCGAAAACGGGAAGGGTGGCTTGAACTGGTATTTGCCCTCGATGATCAGCGTGTCCGGGAAGTTCACCCCGGCCGCATGCACGTCCAGCAGGATTTCGTTCTTCTTGGCGACAGGACTGGCGACTTCTTCCAGCACCAGCGATTCGGCAGGGCCGAAGGCTTTGCACAGCACGGCTTTCATCAGGGCTATTCCTTTGGGAGTGATGGCCGATAAGTGTAGGTGTGTGAGTCAACGGGTCAACGAGCATGCCCGACCCTGATAGTCAGCCATAAGCTTTGTGCTTGGGCTGCGGGTCGCTATGCTAGGCCGCAAACCGGATTAGGAGCGAATTGTGAAAGCGTGGATCATGTTGATGCTGGCCCTGTCTCTGCCTGTGGCAGCGATGGCCGAAGAAGCCAAAGAAGCCAAAGAAGGCGAAGCGCCGAAAGTCAGCTATATCAGCCTGACCCCACCGTTCGTGGGTAACTACGGGCTGGATGGTACCCCGAAGCTCAAGGTCTACAAGGCTGATGTGGCGTTGCGGGTAACTGGTGACGAAGCGGTCAAGGCGGTGAAGGCCAACGAGCCGTTGATCCGTAATCAGCTGGTGGCGCTGTTCGCCCAGCAAACCACTGAAACCATGAACAACGTCGAAGCGAAAGAGAAGTTGCGTCAGGAAGCCTTGAAGCAGACCCAGCAAGTGATGAATGACGAAACCGGCAAACCGATGGTTGACGACCTGTTGTTCAACAACCTGATCATCCAGTAAGTCCTTCGCTGTTCGGGCGGCCCTCATCGCGAGCAAGCTCGCTCCCACACTGAAACGGTGTCAGTCCACAGTATTGTGAACGGCACTAATCCCCTGTGGGAGCGAGCTTGCTCGCGATAGCATTTGTGCAGTCGCCGCATTACTCACGAACGCAACACCAACACCGCAGCCCACTGCTCGGCCGTCACCGGCATCACCGACAATCGCGAGCCTTTCTGTACCAGCGGCATCTCTGCCAGTGCGGTCTGCTGTTTCAGATAGTCGAGCTTCAGCACTTTGGGAAATGTCTCGACGTGACCAACGTCGATCGCGCTCCAGGCATTTTTCTCGGGCGTGGCCTTCGGGTCGAAATAAACACTCTCCGGCTCCAGTGCCGTCGGGTCCGGATACGCCGCTTCAATGATTCGCCCGATCCCGGCGATGCCCGGCTCGGGGCAGCTGGAGTGATAAAAGAAGAACTCGTCGCCGACCGCCATGGTCCGCAGAAAGTTGCGTGCCTGATAGTTGCGAACGCCGTCCCAGCGGGCTTTGCCGAGCTTCTCCAGGCCTTTGATCGAGAGCTCGTCGGGCTCGGATTTCATAAGCCAATAGGCCATCTTTTTTGCTCCGAAAGCGGTGGCCGGGAAAGGTGCCCGGCAATTTTATGACAAACCGACGGTCGGTTGACGCCAGCGTTTGCGTGTCGCTTCACGTTACCGCAAAATGCCGGACTTTTAAGCGAGACGCGGCAAGCACGGCCTATTTCGGTACGTTGCTGTCATCGTGTGCGACATGCCTTGAGGGGGGCAATCGATGAAACGCAAACCGGATTTACTGTGGATTTTAGTGATTGTGTTCGGCCTGGGCGTCGTAACCACGGGTTATGCGCAAAGCCTGTGGGCGAACAAGACTGATGCACCGATCGAAGTCGCGCAACAACAGAAACAACCTCTAAAGCCGCACAAGCGCTAAAACCGCTGCAAGCGACGCCGCTGATGGCAGTGGCGTCCAGGTCTAGTCCGCGAAATACCACTTCCTGTCAGTCACCGTTCCCTGCATCGGTACATCCCAGCTCGCTTGAGCCAGTTTTTCGACTTTCTGACATTCATGGGCCAGGCCCAGCAGCGTCGGCTTGCGCCAGTTTTTGCGGCGCGCCAGATAGGCCAGGCTGCGATCATAGAAACCGCCGCCCATTCCCAGACGTCCACCGTGCTCGTCAAAACCGACCAACGGCAACAACACCAGGTCCAGTGCCCAGACCTTGCGTTGCCTGGCCTGGTTGACCCGTGGTTCGAGAATGCGAAAGCGGTTGGGCCGCAGCTTTTCGCCGGGGCGAATACGCTGGAAGACCATTTTGGTCCGCGGCCAGGCACTGAGTACCGGCAGATAGGTCGCCTTGCCCCGGCGTTGAGCGGCACGCAGCAGCAGGCGCGGGTCGATTTCACCGTCGGTGGGCAGGTACAGGGAAATGTGTTTGGCGCGGCGAAACAGCGGATGCTGCGCCAATTGCCGATACAGCCCGCGTGCGGCCTGGCGTTGCTCGCAGTGCGAGAGTGCGCGACGGGCCTTGCGCAGCATGCGTCGAAGTTGCGGGCGGGAAAGCGGCGCAGGTTCGGTCATCGTCATGGGCTGTTCGAGTGTCGAGGGCAGCAGATTGATGCCTTCGTAAAAAGCCGATGCCAGCAAAAACTGGCATCGGCTTGAATCAGGCTCCCCGGATGAACCGCTGTCGACTTAGCCCTTGAACCCGAAAGTTCAAGGTGGAAGATGCAGTAGACCTTAAGGCTTTCCGTCTAGCGGACATGCACACCGGCCCAACGTGCAACTTCCAGGGTAGTGCGAATCGGCTCAGGGACATCGTCAACTGGCAAGCACCCCAGGGAGTGGCGCGAGTATACCGCAACCACCTTCGGGAATCAGCCCTTGCTGACATCCGGATCGGTGGCAAGCACCAGATCCACGCGATCGAGCAGGTCACGCACCTGCTCGCGGGTCGAGCCACTGGCCTGCACATCAGGACGTTCCCGTGTGTGCAGCAGATCGTGGGTGATGTTCAGCGCGGCCATCACGGCGATGCGATCGGCGCCGATGACTTTGCCGCTGCTGCGGATCTCGCGCATTTTGCCGTCCAGGTAACGGGCGGCGCTCACCAGGTTGCTGCGCTCTTCCTGGGGGCAAATGATCGAGTACTCTTTATCGAGGATCTGCACGGTAACGCTATTGCTTGAACTCATGAGTCTTGCTCCAGGGCTTTGAGGCGCGAAATCATCGATTCGACCTTACGCCGGGCGATTTCGTTTTTTTCAATGAGATGAGCGCGTTCCTCGCGCCAGGTCTTTTCCTGAGCTAATAAGAGTCCGTTTTGGCTCTTAAGTTGCTCGACTCGGGCAATTAGCAGCTCGAGTCTGGCCATCAGCGCTTGCAGGTCGTTGTCTTCCATAGTGTTCCACGGGATTGGTCTGATGGGCGGTAACTGGCAGCCTTTAATAGTCTTGGCGAGTCTGTCGATGTAGGATACAAGGCCTTCATTCTAGACATAGCGCCGTCTGGCGCCTAGCTGCCCATGACCATTCAGAATTCCCCGTATAACGCCTTCGCCACCCTGCTGAGCACCAGCGGCCATCCTGCCTCGCCTGCTGAACTTCACGGCCTGCTGCTCGGCCGCAGTTGCGCCGGTGCCGGTTTTGACGTCGACGGCTGGTTGGTCGACGCCGCCGAATTGCTCGAAGGTGAGCCACAAGATAACGTCCGCAACGCCCTGATCGGCCTGCAAGAGATGGTCAAGGGCGAGTTGACCAGCGACGACATGACTGTCGTTCTGCTGCTGCCGAGCGACGACGCGCCGCTCACCGAACGTGCCGTTGCACTGGGCCAGTGGTGCCAGGGCTTCCTCAGCGGTTTCGGCCTGAACTGCCGTGACAGCAGCATGCTGAGCACCGAGGCCACCGAAGTCCTGCAGGACCTGGCCGCCATCGCCCAGGTGCAGGATGCGCTGGAAGAGTCCGACGACGGTGAGAGCGACTACATGGAAGTCATGGAGTACCTGCGGGTCGCCCCATTGCTGCTGTTCACCGAGAACAATAAAGCAGCCGCACCGGCCGCCAAACCTTCTCTGCACTGATCGTTTGCCAGGGACTTCCATCTGCCCATGATTCATATCCCTAAATCGGAATACACCCGCCGCCGCAAGGCGCTAATGGCGCAGATGGAACCCAACAGTATCGCAATCCTGCCGGCCGCCGCCGTGGCGATTCGCAACCGCGACGTCGAGCACGTTTACCGTCAGGACAGCGACTTCCAGTACCTGAGCGGTTTTCCCGAGCCTCAGGCGGTCATCGTATTGATGCCTGGCCGTGAGCATGGCGAATACCTTCTGTTCTGCCGTGAACGCAACGCTGAACGTGAACTGTGGGATGGCCTGCGTGCCGGGCAGGAAGGCGCGATCCGCGATTTCGGTGCCGACGACGCCTTTCCGATCACCGACATCGACGACATCCTGCCGGGCCTGATCGAAGGCCGTGACCGGGTCTATTCGGCCATGGGCAGCAACCCCGAATTCGATCGTCACCTGATGGACTGGATCAACGTGATCCGCTCCAAGGCGCACCTGGGCGCCCAGCCGCCGAACGAATTCGTTGCGCTGGATCATCTGCTGCACGACATGCGCCTGTATAAATCGGCGGCAGAAGTGAAGGTGATGCGCGAAGCCGCGCGGATTTCCGCGCAGGCCCACATTCGCGCCATGCAGGCCAGTCGTGCCGGCTTGCATGAGTTCAGCCTGGAAGCCGAGCTTGATTACGAGTTCCGCAAAGGCGGGGCGAAAATGCCGGCTTATGGTTCGATCGTTGCCGCCGGGCGTAACAGCTGCATCCTGCATTACCAGCAGAATGACGCGCTGCTCAAAGATGGCGATCTGGTGTTGATCGACGCCGGTTGCGAGATCGATTGCTACGCCAGCGACATCACCCGCACCTGGCCGGTCAACGGCAAGTATTCGCCGGAACAGAAGGCGATCTACGAGTTGGTGTTGGCGTCGCAGGAAGCCGCGTTCGCCCAGATCGCACCCAACAAGCACTGGAATCAGGCGCACGAGGCGACGGTTCAGGTGATTACGGCCGGTCTGGTGAAGCTCGGTTTGTTGCAGGGAGACATAGACGAGTTGATCGCCAGCGAAGCCTACAAGGCATTTTACATGCACCGCGCCGGCCATTGGCTGGGCATGGATGTGCATGACGTCGGCGAGTACAAGGTCGGCGGTGAATGGCGGGTGCTGGAAGTCGGCATGGCGTTGACTGTCGAGCCGGGCATCTACATTGCCCCGAACAACATGAGCGTGGCGAAGAAGTGGCGCGGCATTGGCGTACGTATCGAGGATGACGTGGTGGTAACCAGACAGGGCTGTGAAATCCTGACCAGCGGCGCGCCGAAAACGGTCGCCGAGATCGAGGCCTTGATGGCCGCTGCGCGGACTGAAGCCGCATGAGCAGAGTCAATCTGGCAATCATCGGTGGCGGTCTGGTGGGCGCCAGTCTGGCGTTGGCCTTGCAGGCCGGTGCCCGTGCCCGTGGCTGGAAGATCGTGCTGATCGAGCCGTTCGCGCCTGGCCATACCTATCAGCCAAGCTATGACGCGCGCTCTTCGGCGCTGTCCTTTGGTGCTCGGCAAATTTATCAGCGGCTGGGCCTGTGGCAGGAAATCTCCCGCCGCGCCGAGCCGATCAAACAGATTCATGTCTCCGACCGTGGGCGTTTCTCTACCGCGCGGCTATCGGCCATGGAAGAGGGCGTTCCGGCCCTGGGTTACGTGGTGGAAAACGCCTGGCTGGGCCAATGCCTCTGGCAGGGCCTGGACAAGGACGTGATCAGCTGGCGCTGCCCGGCCGAAGTCACGCGCATGGAGCCGCTGGAAGACGGTTACCGCCTGACCCTCAACGACGAAACCAGCCTTGAATGCGACCTCGCGGTGCTGGCCGATGGCGGCCGTTCGGGCTTGCGCGAGCAGTTGGGGATCGGCGTCAAAAAGCGTCCATACAACCAGAGCGCATTGATCGCCAACATCACCCCCAGCGAAGACCACAACGGCATGGCGTTCGAGCGCTTCACCGATGACGGCCCGATGGCCTTGCTACCGCTGCCGGAAAACCGCTGCGCGCTGGTCTGGACTCGCCTGGGCATGGACGCGCAGCGTCTGGCCGCACTCGATGAGCGCAGCTTTCTCAGCGAGTTGCAGGGCGTGTTCGGTTATCGCCTCGGCACCCTCAAGCAGGTCGGTGCGCGGCATCTGTACCCGTTGTCGTTGATCGAAGCCGAAGAGCAGGTGCGTCCGCATCTGGCCGTACTGGGCAACGCTGCCCACAGCCTGCACCCGATTGCCGGCCAGGGCTTCAACCTGTCACTGCGCGACGCCCAGGCCCTGGCCGAAGCGCTGCTCGCCAGCCAGAACACGCCGGGTGACTTTGCCACCTTGCAGGCTTACCGCGAACGCCAGCGCCTGGACCAGAACCTCACCGTGGGTTTCTCCGATCAGGTCACCCGTTTGTTCGGCAGTACCCAACCGCTGGTATCGCTGGGCCGCAACATCGGCCTATTGGGCCTCGATCTGTTGCCGCCGGCCAAACGCTGGTTCGCTCGGCAAGCGATGGGGTTGGGAACACGTTCCGATGGTTGAGTGGTTGCAGGTCGATGTTCACGACGGCTTGGTGGCGCGGGTCGATAAAACTTTTTACGTGCGGCTCAAGCCGCAAGCGAGACAGGCTTAAAGCATGGAAATGCGCGCAGATCTGCTGATTGTCGGGGCCGGAATGGTCGGGAGCGCGTTGGCGCTGGCGTTACAGAACAGTGGGCTGGAAGTCCTGCTGCTCGACGGCAGTCCCATGAGCGTCAAACCCTTCGACGCGCAGTCGGCGTTCGAGCCTCGGGTGAGTGCCTTGTCGGCCGCCAGTCAGCGAATCCTGGAACGTCTGGGTGTGTGGGAAGGCGTCGTCAGTCGGCGCTGCAGCGCTTATACCGACATGCATGTCTGGGACGGCAGCGGCACCGGGCAGATTCATTTCTCGGCCACCAGCGTCCATGCCGAGACGCTCGGGCATATCGTCGAGAACCGGGTGGTGCAGGATGCGCTGCTCGATCGCCTGCATGATTGCGACCTGGGTCTGCTGGCCAATGCGCGCCTGGAGCAGATGCGCCGTTCCGGCGACGACTGGCTGCTGACCCTGGCCGATGGCCGCACGCTGCGTGCACCGCTGGTGATCGCGGCTGACGGCGCCAACTCGGCGGTGCGCCGCCTCACCGGTGTCGCGACTCGCGAGTGGGATTACCTGCATCACGCCATCGTCACCAGCGTTCGCAGTTCGCTGGCGCACCAGATGACGGCCTGGCAGCGTTTCACCGACCATGGTCCGCTGGCATTCCTGCCATTGGAACGTGACGGCCAGCAAGACTGGTGCTCGATCGTCTGGTCGACCACCCCGAGCGAAGCCGAGCGGCTGATGGCGCTGGATGAGGAAGGTTTTTGCCGTGAGCTGGAGCGCGCCTTCGAAGGGCGCCTGGGCAGTGTGCTGAGCGCCGACCCACGACTGTGTGTGCCGTTGCGTCAGCGCCATGCCAAGCGCTATGTGGCTGAAGGCCTGGCGCTGATCGGCGACGCCGCTCACACCATTCACCCGTTGGCCGGGCAGGGCGTCAACCTTGGCTTCCTCGATGCCGCGGTGCTGGCTGAAGTGCTGTTGCACGCGGCCAGCCGTGGCGAGCGCCTGGCGGATGTGAAAGTCCTCAGCCGCTACGAGCGCCGACGCATGCCCCACAACCTGGCGCTGATGGCGGCGATGGAAGGCTTTGAGCGCTTGTTCCAGGCTGACCCTTTGCCGCTGCGCTGGTTGCGCAACACCGGATTGAAAATGGTCGACCAGATGCCCGAAGCCAAGGCGCTGTTCGTGCGTGAAGCGCTTGGATTGATCGGGGATCTGCCGGAGCTCGCCAAGGCCTGACATTTTGCGTCGGAGCTGATGCCCTCATCGCGAGCAAGCTCGCTCCCACACTTGATCTTCTTTGTTCACACGAATGTGCGCTTCAAGAATATTCCCTGTGGGAGCGAGCATGCTCGCGATGACGGCGGCACATTCACCATCAATCCCCAGTGGTGCAACATCCGGTAACTCCTCCACGGCGGGATCGGTTGAGAAGCTAAATGTGAGTCCTTATCATTTCGACTCATTTTTGATTTCGAGAGACCGCTCCCATGTCGGCACCGAAGCGTCTACTGACAGCCCTCGCCCTGACCCTGATTGGCACCACCGCTCAGGCCGCTGACGAGGTGGTGGTCTACTCCTCGCGTATCGACGAACTGATCAAACCGGTCTTCGATGCCTACACCCAAAAAACCGGCGTAAAGGTGAAGTTCATCACCGACAAGGAAGCACCGCTGATGCAGCGCATCAAGGCCGAAGGCGAGAACGCCACCGCTGACCTGCTGCTCACCGTCGATGCCGGCAACCTCTGGCAGGCCGAGCAAATGGGCATCCTGCAGCCGTTCACCTCGAAAGTGATCGATACCAACATTCCATTGCAATACCGCGCCGCTTCTCACGCCTGGACCGGTCTGAGCCTGCGGGCGCGGACCATCGCCTATTCCACCGACCGGGTAAAACCCTCGGACCTGACCACCTACGAAGCACTGGCTGACAAGCAGTGGGAAGGTCGTCTGTGCCTGCGTACCGCGAAGAAGGTCTACAACCAATCGCTGACCGCGACCCTGATCGAAACCCATGGCGCGGAAAAAACCGAAGAAATCATCAAGGGTTGGGTTCGCAACCTGTCCACTGACGTGTTCTCCGACGACATCGCCGTACTGCAAGCGATCAGCGCCGGGCAGTGCGACGTCGGTATCGTCAACACTTACTACTATGGCCGTCTGCACCAGCAGAAGCCGGACCTGCCGGTCAAACTGTTCTGGCCGAACCAGGCTGACCGTGGCGTACACGTGAACCTGTCGGGGATTGGCCTGACCAAATACGCGCCGCACCCGGAAGCCGCCAAGGCTTTGGTGGAATGGATGACCACGCCTGAAGCGCAAAAAATCTTCGCCGACGTCAACCAGGAATTCCCGGCCAACCCGACGGTGAAACCGTCCGCTGAAGTCGAGGCCTGGGGCAAGTTCATCCCGGACACCCTGCCGGTTGAAGTCGCTGGCCTGCGCCAGGCTGAAGCCATTCGCCTGATGGACCGCGCGGGCTGGAACTGAGTCCGAAGCACTAAAGATCAAAAGATCGCAGCCTGCGGCAGCTCCTACAGGGGAACACCAACCCCGCGTAGCAGCTGCCGCAGGCTGCGATCTTTTTGCGTGATTCCCCCCAGAGAGCTTTTCCTTGGCCCATCCCGCCCAACGCCGTTGGTATCCGCTGGTTTTCGTCGTTGCCGCTCTGGTGCTGTTGCCACTGAGCGTGTTGCTGCTGTCGTGGCAAACCGTCGATCTGCAGATCTGGTCGCACCTGTGGGACACCCAGATGCCGCGCCTGCTGGGCAACACCCTGACGCTGATCCTCGGCGTCGGAGTAGGCGTCACGCTGTTGGGCGTGAGCCTGGCGTGGCTGACCAGCCTCTGCGAGTTCCCCGGGCGACGCTGGCTGGACTGGGCGCTGATGCTGCCGTTTGCGATCCCGGCCTATGTGCTGGCGTTCGTTTTTGTTGGGCTGCTGGATTTCTCAGGCCCCGTGCAAACCCTGCTGCGTGAAGGGTTCGGCAGCGGTTTGCGGCTGCCGCGTGTGCGCTCCACCGGTGGGGTGATTCTGGTGTTGGTGCTGGTGTTTTATCCCTACGTCTACCTGCTGGCGCGCAGCGCATTTCTGGCTCAGGGCAAAGGTCTGATGGAGGCTGCGCGAGTGCTCGGCCAATCGCCGTGGCAAGCATTCTGGCGCGTGGCGTTGCCGATGGCGCGGCCGGCGATAGGTGCCGGAGTGGCCTTGGCGTTGATGGAGACGCTGGCGGATTTCGGTGCGGTATCGGTGTTCAATTTCGACACTTTCACCACGGCGATCTACAAGACCTGGTACGGCTTCTTCAGCCTGTCGAGCGCCGCACAACTGGCCAGCCTGTTACTGCTGGTGGTGATGTTGCTGCTTTACGGCGAACGCCGTGCGCGCGGCGCCAGCCGGGCGAGTAACGAACGTCCCAGGGGCAAGGCGCTCTATCACCTGCGCGGGTTCAAGGCCGTGGCGGCCACCGGTTGGTGCGGGCTGGTGTTTGCCTGCGCGTTTGTCATTCCCTTGCTGCAACTGGTGGCGTGGTTCTGGCAGCGTGGGCGCTTCGATCTGGATGAGCGTTACGCCGGGCTAATCACGCATACGTTGTACCTGGGCGCCATGGCCGCGCTGATCACCGTCAGCGTCGCGTTGCTATTGGCGTTTGCCCGGCGCCTGGCGCCGACGCGGGCGATTCGCTCCGGGGTCAGCCTGGCCAATATCGGCTACGCCTTGCCGGGCTCGGTGCTGGCGGTATCGATCATGCTGGCGTTCAGTTATCTGGACCGCGAACTGGTGGTGCCGCTGTCGGGCTGGCTCGGTGGTGCAGGCAAACCGTTGCTGTTGGGCAGCCTGTCGGCGTTATTGCTGGCGTATCTGGTGCGCTTTATCGCGGTGGCCTACGGGCCGTTGGAAAGCAGTCTGGCGCGGATCCGTCCGTCGTTGCCGGAAGCTGCACGCTGTTTGGGTGTCAGTGGGCCACGACTGTTTTTCAAAGTGTATCTGCCGCTGTTGCTTCCCGGCACGTTGAGCGCGGCGTTATTGGTGTTCGTCGATGTGCTCAAGGAAATGCCCGCGACCTTGCTGATGCGCCCGTTTGGCTGGGACACGCTGGCGGTGCGGATCTTCGAAATGACCAGCGAAGGCGAGTGGGCGCGGGCGTCATTGCCGGCGCTGACGCTGATACTGGTGGGCCTGTTGCCGGTCATTGGCTTGATCAGACGTTCGGCACATCGAAACGGCTAGGTGTCAGTCCTACACCTTGCGGCTACAATGCGCGGCATTCGGTGCGGTTCGTCCTTCAGACCAGGTTGCTGAAATTGGCTGGAAGCCTTCTATTTCAAGGCTTTCAACCACGCAGCGCCTGTCCGTACCTTCGCCACGCCCGGAAGGAGAAACCCATGGGACAGCGTACGCCTCTGTATGACCTTCATCTCGCACTTGGCGCGAAGATGGTCGATTTTGGCGGTTGGGATATGCCACTGCATTACGGCTCGCAGGTCGAGGAACACCATCAGGTGCGCCGCGACTGTGGGGTTTTCGATGTATCCCATATGACCGTAATCGATGTCAGCGGCCCTCAGGCCAAGGCCTGGCTCCAGCATTTGCTGGCCAATGATGTCGACCGTCTGCACAGCGTCGGCCGTGCCTTGTACAGCACCATGCTCAATGAACGGGGCGGGGTGGTCGACGATATGATCGTCTATCGCCTGGAAGACGCTTACCGCCTGGTGGTGAACGCCGCCACCTGTGATCAGGACATGGCCTGGATGCAGGCCCAGCTCGGCGCCTATCAGGTGCAACTGCACGAGCGCAGCGAGTTGGCGATGCTGGCGATTCAAGGTCCGCAAGCGCGGCAAAAGATCGCCGAACTGGTGACCCAGTCCCGTGGCACGTTGATCCAGCAACTCAAACCGTTCGAAGGACACTGTGACGGCGACTGGTTTATCGCCCGTACCGGTTATACCGGCGAAGACGGTCTGGAGATTGCCTTGCCGGCCGATCAGGCACCGGGATTCTTCAACGATCTGATCGGTGCGGGTATATCGCCCATCGGTCTCGGCGCCCGCGACACGCTGCGCCTTGAGGCCGGAATGAACCTTTACGGTCAGGACATTCATCAGGATGTCTCACCGCTGGCGTCCAATATGGCCTGGAGCATTGCCTGGGAACCGGCCACTCGTCAGTTCATCGGCCGCGTAGCACTGGAGGCCGAACGGGCCGCCGGCGTGAAGCACAAACTGGTCGGTCTGGTGCTCGAAGAACGTGGGGTTTTACGCGCCCATCAGGTGGTTCGCATCGCTGATGTTGGCGAAGGGGAGATCACCAGTGGTAGTTTCTCTCCTACGCTTAGCAAATCGATTGCCCTGGCGCGGGTGCCGATGGCGACCTCCGACCGGGCAGAAGTGGAAATTCGTGGCAAGTGGTACCCGGTTCGGGTGGTCAAACCGACCTTCGTGCGTCACGGCAAAACCCTGATCTAACATTTTCTGGCGGGCCAACACCGCTGACATTTCTTCTTGAGGACACAGAACATGAGCGAAATCCCTGTAGACCTGCGTTTTGCCGAAAGTCACGAATGGGCCCGTCTGGACGAAGACGGTGGTGTAAAAGTGGGGATTTCAGACCATGCTCAGGAAGCCTTGGGTGATGTGGTGTTCGTCGAATTGCCGGAAATCGGCAAAGTCTTCGCTGCTGGTGAAGCTGCGGGCGTAGTCGAGTCGGTCAAGGCTGCTTCGGATATCTACTCGCCGGTCTCCGGTACAGTCATTGCCGTTAACGAAGAGTTGGCCAACAGCCCGGAACTGGTCAACAGCGCGCCATACGACAGCTGGTTCTTCAAACTCGAGCCAACGGATACCGCTGAACTGGACAAGTTGCTCGATCCGACGGGCTACAAGAACGCCATCGGCGAGTAATGCTCGCCCCGTAGGAGCTGCCGCAGGCTGCGATCTTTGTTCAGACGATCAAAAGATCAAAAGATCGCAGGCTCCGCCAGCTCCTACAAAAGCGGGAAAACGCCGCGTTTCCCTTATCGGGGGCGCGGCGTTTTTTATTCAATGCTTAATGGCTGGTTGCACGGGCGGCTAATGCGGCCTTTGCTACAGCCATGTTTACCCTGAAGTGAAGTGCTGTCACTTGCTCTAGTGTCAGGCTCATTGCAGGAGCGCCCGGAACCCAGAGACCATTGTTGGTGTAAGTGACTGTTTGGGGCGCGCCGTCAATTACCGTTACGTTGCAAGCGTTGGATACGTTGTCAGGGATTAACGAGCCCGTCACTTGATTCGTGCCGAACCATAACTGAAACTCGTTGTTTGGCGTGATGATGCTTGTGCCGATGTTCATGCTATTTGAGCAATTAACCCAAATGTTACGACCTTGGGAGTCCAGTAATACTGCACGAGGATTACCCAGCAATTGATTGATGATTGAAATTGTGTTTGGGGTGCCTCCACTGTTTGCGGGGCTGAATACACCATATCTATCCAGGGTCGTCATTTGCCCGGTACGGATAGGCAAATTTTTTCCTCCCGAGGTGAAGGTGATGTCTCCTTCTGGTAGTTGGGTATTTGTAAAGTTAACCATGTAGGAGGCGTTTGCAATGTCGAAGACGTTATTATATTGATAGGCGGATTGGTTTGCGGTGGGAAATGGGGGCTCTGAACGCCAGATGACGGTGAAGGTTTCGTTTACTTTTTTTGCCAGATAGAGACTGTAGTTGTTGTTTTTTTGTGCGATCAATTGCTGCTCTTCAATATAAACGATAATCTGCTGATTACTCATGGCTGGTCTCCCATTCATCCGGCAGGTGACTGATGACGGAGTTCCGAATCCACCTGGCCCGATTTGACTACGGCCTCGATACCCTCAATAAAAAACCCTGTAGATCCTCGATATACAGGGTTTTTATTGGCCTAAAAAACGCCGGCGTTTCGCAGACGATGCTTGATCAGCCCGCTTGCTACGCAGTTTCTTTGATCCCGACCCTGGCGTGAAGTGCCTCGACTTGTTTGACGCTCAGGCGGTTGGCGGGTTCGCCAGGCACCCAGATACCGGCGTTGGTATAGGTGATGATCACCGTTTGTCCATCGACCAGGGATTGCGTTGTCGAGTTGGACAGGTTTTCGGCAATTAATGTGCCTGTTTCCTGACGATTGCCGAACCATAGTTGATATTCATTTTTGGGTGTCAGCGTTGCGGTGCCAATGTTCATGCCGCTCTGACGGTTGACCCAGATATATTTTCCTTTGGAATCCAGCAATATTTCATGCGGATTGGCTTGCAACATATTGCTGATTAAAATATCCGATGGCTTGGCATCATTCGCAGGAGGTGAAAATACACCGTTGGCATCCAGGATAGTTGACTGGCCTGTGCTGATTGCCCGGTTTTTCCCGCCGGAGGTGAAGGTGACATTACCGGTTGTTACAGGGTCATTTGTATAGTTGACCATGAAGGACGGAGTTGTAATATCAAACGTGTTTTGGTACTGATAACTTGGGCTTCCGACGGTGGCTACGGGGCCTTTCGATTGCCAAATAACAGTGAACTCATTGTTTACCTTTTTGGCTAGATAAAGGCTGTAATTGTTATTTTTTTGTGCGATCAACTGCTGTTCTTCGATGTATATAATTATTTGTTGGCTGCTCATTTTTTGAACTCCATTTCGAATAGATTGAAGAATATGTTGTGTGTAACTGTGTAGTGGAGTTTTGTCGCCGCTGCCCAGTCCTCAACAAACATAGCATGCAGATTTTTGGCCTATAGATTCATTGGCTATTGCTGGATTTTATATATTGCGATTGATTTTTTCAAAAAGGGAGGGCGTTGATTAATGCAAGGTTATCACCTGTTTGCGCAGGCTGTTGGAGAGGGGGCTGTAGAAGGCTTTATTTTTGGCGCAAAGTGCTGAGTAAGTAACGCTCTATATATAACTATCCGTAACTGCACTTATTGCTGAAATAAAAAACGCCCACTGCAGTGCATTGGGCGTTTTGAGTGTTGCAAGTGTCAGCCTGTTCAAAGGCTGGACAGGTGACTCAGGCGTTTTGCAATACAGCTTTCACCGCCGCCACTGAACGCTCGACATCGCTTTTGCTCATGGCGGTGAACATCGGCAGCGAGACGATCAGGCGACCGACACGTTCGGACACCGGGAACATGCCTTCCTTGAAACCGCGTTCGCGGTAAAGGCTCAGCAGGTGGATAGGCGGGTAGTGGTAGCCGATGCCGACGCCCAGTTCCTGCATTTGCTCCATGAAGGTCGCGCGGGCCGGTTTGCCGTCCTTGCGCTCTGGCAGCACCAGTTGGAACAGGTGCCAGTTGCTGTTGGTGAAGTCTGCCGGTGGCAGCTGTGCACCGTACTTGGCCTCGAAATCGCTGCCGAAACAGGCGAAGTAATGCTTGGCCAGTTCGCGGCGGTGAGCGGTGATGGCGTCAATGTGCGCGAATTGGCCCAGACCAATGGCCGCTGCCACGTCGGTCATGTTGAATTTGCCACCCAGCACGTCGACGTCCAGGCCGTCGAAGCCTGTGCGGGTCACGCCTTGCAGGCGATATTTCTCGGCCAGCCGCACTTCTTCAGCGTTGTTCAACACCAGGCAGCCACCCTCCGAGGAGGTGACGTTCTTGTTCGCCTGGAAGCTGAACGACACGAAATCGCCTGTAGCGCCGATGCGCTGACCATTCCAGCTCGAACCCAGCGCCTGGGCGGCGTCTTCGACAATCCGCAGGCCATGTTTCTTGGCGATCGCGTACAGGCGGCTCATGTCCACCGGCAAACCGGCGAGGTACACCGGGATGATTGCCTTGGTGCGCGGGGTAATGGCCGCTTCGAGCTGGTCCAGGTCGATGTTGCGGGTGATCGGGTCGATGTCGGCGAACACCGGGGTGGCGCCCACTTCGAGAATCACGTTGGCCGTGGCGACCCAGGAAATCGGCGTGGTGATGACTTCGTCACCAGCACCGATCCCGGCGATGCGCAGGGCGATCTCCATGGTGCAGGTCCCGGAGTTGAACGTGCGCACCGGGCGGCCGCCAAAAAACTCCGAGAGCTGGGCTTCGAACGCCTGAACCTTGGGCCCGCTGGTGATCCAGCCGGAGCGCAAGACATCGCCGACAGAGGCAATTGTGGCTTCATCGATAGTAGGTTTGGAAAATGGCAGAAAAGGCAATTGGCTCATGTCGATCAGTGCACCCGATTGGCTGACGGTAGTTATATGCGCTGCACATGATGAGCCTGATTGAGCAAAGACGCCATGCCGTCCGCGCAGGGGAGCTATGCTGCTTTGATCGAGTTGCATCGACGCTGAGCGCCATTCAAGAGAGAGCCCGTCATGTCCCAGTTGCCATCCTTGAGTCAGTTACGAGACCCGAATGCCTTCCTGCGGCGCCACTTGGGGCCGGACACCGCCGAGCAGCAGGCGATGCTCGACAGCCTCGGGCTCGGCAGCCGTGTCGAGCTGATCGAGCAGACGGTGCCGCCGGGAATTCGCCTCAACCGCGCACTGGACTTGCCGCCGGCGCTCGATGAAGAGGCCGCGCTGGCAAAACTGCGCGGCTATGCCGAACAGAATCAGGTCTGGACCAGCCTGATCGGCATGGGTTACCACGGCACCCTTCTGCCCGCGGTGATCTTGCGCAATGTGCTGGAAAATCCCGGCTGGTACACCGCTTACACCCCGTATCAGCCGGAGATTGCTCAGGGCCGACTCGAAGCGCTGCTCAATTTCCAGCAATTGACCATCGACCTTACGGGCCTGGAACTGGCCAACGCCTCGTTGCTCGACGAAGCCACGGCTGCGGCCGAAGCCATGGCGCTGGCCAAGCGTGTCGCGAAGTCGAAAAGCAATCTGTTCTTCGTCGACGAAAACTGCCACCCGCAAACCATTTCCGTGGTGCAGACCCGCGCCGAGGGTTTTGGCTTCGAGCTGATCGTCGACGCTGTGGATAACTTGAAACAGCATCAGGTATTTGGCGCACTGCTGCAGTACCCCGATACCCACGGTGAGATCCGCGACCTGCGCCCGCTGATTGACCACTTGCACGCGCAACAGGCGCTGGCCTGCGTTGCGACGGATCTGCTGAGCCTGTTGTTGCTGACGCCGCCGGGTGAGCAGGGCGCTGATGTGGTGTTTGGATCGTCCCAGCGCTTTGGCGTGCCGATGGGTTATGGCGGCCCTCACGCAGCGTTCTTCGCCAGCCGCGATGAATACAAACGGGCGATTCCCGGGCGGATCATCGGTGTGTCGAAAGATGCTCGCGGCAACGTCGCGCTGCGCATGGCCCTGCAAACCCGCGAGCAACACATCCGCCGCGAGAAGGCCAACTCGAACATCTGTACGGCCCAGGTATTGCTGGCCAACATTGCCAGTTTTTACGCGGTCTACCATGGCCCGCAGGGGCTCAAACGGATTGCTCAACGAGTGCATCGGCTGACCTGCATCCTCGCTGCCGGGCTTGAGCGCAACGGCATTGCCCGGCTCAACCAGCACTTCTTCGACACCCTGACCCTGGAGGTTGGCGGCAGTCAGACTGCAATCATGGAAAGCGCCAAAGCCGCACAGATCAACCTGCGGATTCTCGGGCGCGGGCAGCTCGGATTGAGTCTCGACGAGAGCTGCGATGAAGGCACCGTGGCGAAGTTGTTCGATGTGTTCCTCGGTGCCGATCATGGGCTGGATGTTGCCGGACTGGATGGCGAAGCGCTGATCCCGGGCATTCCCGATGGCTTGTTGCGGGCCACGCCGTATCTGCGCCACCCGGTGTTCAACGCCCACCACAGCGAAACCGAGATGCTGCGCTACCTCAAGCAACTGGAGAACAAGGACCTGGCGCTCAACCAGTCGATGATCCCGTTGGGCTCCTGCACCATGAAACTCAACGCCAGCAGCGAAATGATCCCGATCACCTGGCCAGCATTCGCCAATCTGCACCCGTTTGCACCGAAGGAGCAGGCAGTGGGCTATTCGCTGATGATCAGCGAACTGGAGAGCTGGCTCTGCGAGATCACTGGTTTTGATGCGATCTGCATGCAACCCAACTCCGGCGCCCAAGGTGAATACGCCGGGTTGCTGGCGATCCGCAAATACCACGAAAGCCGTCAGCAAGGCGCGCGCGACATCTGTCTGATTCCCGCGTCGGCCCATGGCACCAACCCGGCCTCGGCGCAGATGGCCGGGATGCGGGTGGTGATCGTCGACTGCGACGATGCCGGTAACGTCGACCTCGATGACCTGAAAGCCAAAGCGACGGCTGCCGGCGACAAACTCTCCTGCCTGATGGCCACTTACCCTTCGACTCATGGGGTGTACGAGGAAGGCATCAGCGAAATCTGCGAAGTTATCCACAGTCATGGCGGCCAGGTGTACATGGACGGTGCCAACCTCAATGCGCAGGTCGGGCTGGCCCGGCCGGCGGATATCGGCGCTGATGTTTCCCATATGAACCTGCACAAGACCTTCTGCATTCCCCATGGCGGAGGCGGGCCGGGGATGGGGCCGATTGGCGTGCGGGCGCACTTGGCGCCGTTCGTGGCCAATCACCCGGTGGTGCCGATCGACGGACCTGATCCACACAATGGTGCGGTCAGCGCGGCGCCTTGGGGCAGTGCGAGCATTTTGCCGATCAGCTGGATGTACATCGCGATGATGGGGCCGCAACTGGCCGATGCCAGCGAAGTGGCGATTCTCTCGGCCAACTACCTGGCGAAACACTTGTCCGGTGCCTTCCCGGTGCTCTACACCGGGCGCAACGAGCGGGTGGCGCACGAATGCATCCTCGACCTGCGCCCGCTCAAGGCGCAGACCGGTATCAGCGAAGAGGACGTCGCCAAGCGGCTGATGGATTACGGTTTCCATGCGCCGACCATGTCTTTCCCGGTGCCGGGAACGTTGATGGTCGAGCCTACCGAAAGCGAGTCCAAGGCTGAGCTGGATCGCTTTATCAGCGCGATGCTGAGTATTCGCGCAGAAATTGCCGAGGTGCAGAATGGCAATTGGTCTGCCGAGGACAACCCGCTGAAACGCTCGCCTCATACCTTGGCGGATATTATCGGCGTCTGGGATCGGTCCTACAGCATTGAGCAAGCGGTGACCCCGGATATGCACACCAGGCTGCATAAATATTGGCCGGCGGTGAATCGCGTGGACAACGTTTACGGAGATCGCAACCTGTTCTGTGCCTGCGTGCCGGTGGATGAATACCGCTGAAACGCACGGGTTTGATGAGGCGCAAATCAAATGTGGGAGCGAGCCTGCTCGCGATGGGGTCATAACATTCAACATTTATGCTGACTGTTACACCGTCATCGCGAGCAGGCTCGCTCCCACAATGGATCGCATTTTTACAGCAACAAAATTATTCCGGGGCGACCGCGTTCTTGGCCAAAATTGCGTTGGCCAACTCCATGTCGGTAGCCTTCAAACCTGGGTTGTCCGCACGGACTTTCTGCATTGCAGATTCCAGGTACGGACCGCGGATATTGCCGTCACTGGCTACGAAACTGCTGGCGTCGTCCTGAGCGGCAACGACCAGCTTGTGATCCCTGGAGGTCAGGTAGGTGGACGCGGTGGTCGCACCTGAGGAAATAACTTCTTGCAAGATGCCATCATGATCATGATCACGAGCCATTGCTGAACCTACAGACAGGGACAGCAAGGCAAGCGTAGCGGCAGCAAGTTTAAAACGCATTGTGGGTGACTCCAGTGGGATTTCTGGCAGGTTGGATTGCCAATACCCCAAACGAGTTCCGTAGCGTTCATCGGCGTGTTCGACCAGGATAACCCCCCCTATTTCTGCTCACTCTGCGGCGTCACTCGCAGCACCTCTTCAATCGTCGTCAGCCCCGCCGCCACTTTTTGCGCACCCGACAGCCGCAGGCTGCGCATGCCTTCCTTGAATGCCTGGCGACGGACTGCGAGCAGGTCGGTGTCGGGGTTGATCAAGGCTTTGACGCCGTCGGTCATTTGCATGATTTCATAGACCCCGGCACGTCCGCGATAACCGGTGTCGCGGCATTCCAGGCAGCCAATGGCGCGTTGGGCGTTGCTTGGCAGCGGTGCTTGCCAGGGGCGGGTCAAGGTTTGCCAGTCGTCTTCGCCCAAGGTCAGCGGCGCCTTGCAATGCGGGCATAACGTGCGGACCAGCCGTTGCGCCATGACCCCCAGCACAGTGGCTTTGATCAGGTAATGCGGTACGCCGAGTTCCAGTAAGCGGCTGATGGCGCTTGGCGCGTCGTTGGTGTGCAGGGTCGACAGCACCAGGTGTCCAGTGAGTGCTGCCTGAATGGCCATTTCGGCGGTTTCGAGGTCGCGGATCTCGCCGATCATGATGATGTCCGGATCCTGTCGCATCAGTGCACGCACGCCGCTGGCAAAGGTCAGGTCGATGTTGTGCTGGACCTGCATCTGATTGAATGCCGGCTCGACCATCTCGATCGGGTCTTCGATGGTGCAGAGGTTGATCTCTGGCGTCGCGAGTTTTTTCAGCGTGGTGTAGAGCGTGGTGGTCTTGCCCGAACCGGTCGGCCCGGTAACCAGAATGATGCCGTTGGGTTGACGAGTCATGTCCTGCCAGCGGCGCAGATCATCGGCAGAAAATCCGAGCTGGTCGAAGTCCTTGAGCAGCACTTCCGGATCGAAGATCCGCATGACCATTTTTTCGCCGAACGCAGTCGGTAGCGTCGACAGCCGCAACTCCACTTCGCCGCCATCCGGAGTCTTGGTCTTGACCCGGCCATCCTGGGGTTTGCGTTTTTCCGCGACGTTCATTCGCCCCAGGCTTTTCAGGCGACTGACAATCGCCATGGTCACCTGCGGTGGAAATTGATAGACGTTGTGCAATACGCCGTCGATGCGAAAGCGCACGGTGCCTTGCTCGCGTCGCGGTTCGATGTGGATATCACTGGCGCGCTGCTGGAAGGCGTACTGGAACAGCCAGTCGACGATGTTGACGATGTGCGCATCGTTGGCATCCGGCTCCTGATCGCTGGCGCCGAGGTTGAGCAGTTGTTCGAAGTTGCCCAGGGTGTTCATCTGCTGATCGGTGTTGGTCGCGCCACTGACCGATTTGGCCAGGCGGAAGAACTCCACACTGAAGCGCTGGATGTCTGCCGGGTTGGCCACTACCCGTTTGATCGGCAGCTGTAGAACGTGGGTCAGGTCAGCTTCCCAGCTGCGCACATAAGGCTGCGCACTGGCGACGGTGACGGCGTCGCGGTCGATCGATACGGCGAGGATCTTGTGGCGCTGGGCAAAGGCGTAGGACATCAGCGGGGTGATTTGCGCGACGTTTATTTTCAGCGGGTCGATGCGCAAATAAGGCTGACCGGCCTGCTGCGAGAGCCACAGGGTCAGGCTTTCCAGATCCAGGCGTTTGCCGGGGCGGCTGAGGTCGTCGAGGTGTTGGCTGGCGAGGAACTCCAGCGGGTGCAACTGGCTGTTGCTGGTATTACGGCGGGTGGTCAGCGCGTGCTCGGCCGAGTCCTGGCTGATGAAGCCTTGGGCGACCAGTTCGCGCAGCAGGTCATTGAGATCCAGCCAGCGATCCTGAGTGGCGAGTTGAACGGACATCCGGGCTCCTTATGGAAACGATCCTGCAACGAGCGGTTTAGACAGGTGCGTCTCTGACCACAGATGCCAAGAATAGTCCCCACAAGGGCCGACCGTTTGGCCGTTGCCCGATTGATCGTTGCGAGTTTTTGCAGTGGTGCTTCAGCCGGTGGCCTGTGCAGGCCGAACCCGTTGCGAATCAGCCGTTTGCAGTTCCACCGAGCACACGCTGATCAGGTTACGTAATTTTTCCGCGATGACCTGGGCGCGGTGCCAGCTCAGGGCGTCCATGACGATATCGATCGACAGCAGGTCGTCCTGGCGCAGTACGTTGACGTGCTGCGGCACCAGAAACTGCAACGCAAACAGATTCAGCGTCCGGCACAACACGTCCGGTTCGGCTTCGGCCAGCAGTTGGTAGTGCACGCGGCAATGGGCATTGCTGACGTTCCACACATCGGTGCGGGTGGGGGTGTTGCTGACGGCTTCGAGCGGGGGCATGGTCGGTCTCCAAATCACTGGAGAAATTTTTACATTTGGTGCCGGGTATTTCTTATCTATGATGGGGGTAATTGGCAATAAATCGAATTGTTTAATTCTAAATTGATGTCTATACGGGTTTTTCTATGCATAGCGAACTTGACGCATATGACCGACGGATTCTGGCGCTGCTGCAAGAGGACGCCTCGCTTTCCAGTGCGCAGATTGCCGAGCAGGTCGGGTTATCGCAGTCGCCGTGCTGGCGGCGCATTCAGCGGATGAAGGAGGAGGGCGTGATTCGCGGGCAGGTGACCTTGCTCGATCGCAAGAAAATCGGCCTCAACACGCAGATCTTCGCCGAGATCAAACTCAACGCCCACGGGCGTTCGAACTTCACCGAGTTCACCGAGGCGATTCGCGGTTTTCCGGAAGTGCTGGAGTGTTATGTGCTGATGGGCGCGGTGGATTTTTTGTTGCGAATCGTCACGGCAGACATCGAAGCCTATGAGCGCTTCTTCTTCGAGAAGCTATCGATGGTGCCGGGGATTCAGGAGGTCAACTCGATCGTGGCCTTGTCGGAAATCAAGTCCACGACGAGTTTGCCGGTCTTGCGGGGGTAGGGTTTTGCAGTGAATGCGCGGGCCTCATCGCGAGCAAGCTCGCTCCCACACTGGATTTCGGTCGTACGCAAAATTTGTGTTCACTGAAGACCAAATGTGGGAGCGAGCTTGCTCGCGATGGCGATATTACATACGCAGCAACATCTTCCACGCGCGGTTCTGATACACCGCAATCGCCTGCTGCTTGCGTGCATCCAGCACTTCGTCGGTGATCGGCTCGTTGGCCAGTTGCGCGAGTTTGTTCAGCTCACCGTACAGACGATCCATTTCCGGGATCTCCAGCACGTTGCGGGCATGGTGCAGCCAGGCCTGGATGCGTTCGATACGCGGCAGTTGCTCGGCCAGGTCTTCGGGCTGTTGCTGATAACGCTGCAACTGCAGGGACGTAGCTTCTTCACCCAGCAGGCGCGGCAGCCAGCTGCCCAGTTGCGCAGCGCCCTGGCGATTGCCACGGGTGTTGCGATCGGCAGCCCAGGTACGGGCCAGCAACCAGCGCGAAGTGTTCAGGGAGAACAGGCCCCAGCGCGGGTCTTGCAGTTCTTCGAGGAATTGCTCCGGCGCGGCTTTACGCACGTCTTCGTCGTCCAGACCGGCTTGTACCAGCGGGCGCCAGTCTTCGAGCAAGGCATCCAGTGCAAGACGCAGATCGTGAGTCGACTGACGTGGTGCGGCTTGACCCAGGCTGCTGAGCAGCGCGCGCAATTCAGCCAGGTTTTCGACCCAGTCCTGCAACAGGCGCCAGTGGCCGTTGAAACGGTATTGTTCGGCCAGACGCTGGCTGCTGCCCAGCAAGTGCCAGCTCAGTGCGGCGAAAGCGTCGTCCAGCGGCGTTTCGGCGGTGATCTGCGGTGCCGGCAGGCTCAACGAGTAGCTGTTGGCGTCGAACAAGCGGTAGCCGCGCTCGGCCTTGCTTATGTCGCACGGCATCAGTGCGAGGGTCGCGGCCAGCTCGGCGGCCAGTTCCAGCAATGCCGCCGGCTCGCCTTCGCGCAGTTCCAGTTCCAGCTCGCAGATTTCTTCTTTCTGTTTGCCGGCAATCACGTGGCCCAGGTCCAGCGCGGCTTCGATGACCACTTTGGTCTTGCCACGGCCCCAGGCGATTTCCGCACGTTCGCGTACGAAATCAGTGGTGAAAATCGCCTTCAGGGTTTTCTTGTCCAGCTCGGCCAGCTCTTTGGGCCAGCATTCGCCGTCGAGTTTCTTCACGTCGAGCTTGGCTTTGGGCAGGTTCCAGTCGTATTCATGACGCTCGGACAGACCGGCGACGCTGTGGCCACGGGTCTTGAGCGTTTGAATCACTTCTTCGCCATCGCGGCGCAGGCGCAGGGCGACCTTGGCGCGGGCCAGGTCACGCTCTGGCGTGTCGAAGTACTGGTTCATCAACTCACGGCGTTCCCAGCCACTTTTGTTGCGTTTTTTCAGTAACGGGTGCTCGCGCAGGGCGGCGAGGGTTTCGCGGCTGACGCGGAGTTTGATTTCGGTTTCTTTCTGCATGGCCGGAAAATCCAGGATCGGGAGCGCAGCCGGGGGAATGTGTGGCTGCCAAGGCCGTGCAGTGTACAGCACTCACTAAACCTACGCGCCGCGACGGTTTATTCCTGTCGCCGGATGGATCTATCATGGACTTCAATTCGGGAGTTGGGAGTCAGCGATGCCTTTGCCGTCCATGAAAGAACAGTTCGCTGCGCTGATCGCCGCACCGTCCGTCAGCTGTACCCAACCCAACCTCGATCAATCCAATCGTGCGGTCATTGATCTGCTGGCGACCTGGCTCGGCGACCTGGGCTTTGCCTGCGAAATCCAGCAGGTCAGCCCCGGTAAATTCAACCTGCTCGCCAGTTTTGGCAGCGGCCCCGGCGGCCTGGTGCTGGCCGGGCACAGCGACACGGTGCCGTTCGACGGCGCCCTGTGGCAGACCGATCCGCTGAAACTGACCGAAGTCGACGGCCGTTGGGTCGGTCTCGGCAGTTGTGACATGAAGGGCTTCTTCGCCCTCGCCATCGAAGCCGTGCTGCCGCTGCTGGATAAACCGTTCAAGCAACCGCTGATGATTCTCGCCACCTGTGACGAAGAAAGCTCGATGTCCGGTGCTCGGGCCCTGGCTGCTGCCGGCCGGCCGTTGGGCAGGGCCGCGGTGATCGGTGAACCGACGGGGCTGAAGCCGATCCGTCTGCATAAAGGCGTGATGATGGAGCGCATCGACATTCTCGGTCAGAGCGGCCATTCGTCCGATCCGAGTCTGGGTCAC
This sequence comes from Pseudomonas sp. GW822-FHT06B12, assembly GCF_058799675.1. Lineage (NCBI taxonomy): Bacteria > Pseudomonadati > Pseudomonadota > Gammaproteobacteria > Pseudomonadales > Pseudomonadaceae > Pseudomonas > Pseudomonas sp. GW822-FHT06B12. Next base: position 46,474 of record NZ_JBXALR010000004.1, on the reverse strand, counting down.
AGTGCTCTGGAGGCCATGCATGATGCGATGGGCGAGTTACGTGGCTTGCGCCTGCAATGGCAGCGCGAGTTTCGCAATCCGCAGTTCAGCGTGCCGCAACCGACGTTGAATTTCGGCTGCATCCACGGTGGCGACAACCCGAACCGGATCTGTGGCCAGTGCTCGCTGGAGTTCGATCTGCGGCCCTTGCCGGGTATGGACCCGAACGCATTGCGTGCGGCGATCCGGCAGAAACTCGAACCGGTCGCCGAACTCCATCAGGTGAAGATCGACTACGCTCCGCTGTTCCCCGAAGTGCCTCCTTTCGAGCAGGCGGCGGACTCGGAGTTGGTGCGGGTTGCTGAAAAACTCACCGGCCACCTCGCCGAAGCAGTAGCGTTCGGCACTGAAGCGCCTTATCTTCAGCGTCTTGGCTGCGAGACGTTGGTGCTGGGCCCTGGCGATATCGCCTGCGCCCACCAACCGGGGGAATACCTTGAAATGTCACGTTTGCAGCCTACCGTGCATCTATTGCGTCAACTGATCGAACATTATTGCCTGACCCCGGCGCAAAACTCACAGATCTTGTAGGAGCAGCCTTCGGCAGCTCCTACAGGGGGTTCGCAGTTAAATTGCCGGTGTTTAACCCGTATTCATGAGGAGAGCGCGCGTGTCGCCAAGCCTGTTCCGACGATAACCATCAGCCCGCTGTGCGTATTGCTTCGTCCTTTTTATCGGCTGCTATTTATTACAGGCGCAGGTGTTATGCCCGAATACGTTAATTGGCTTCGTCACGCTTCCCCTTACATCAACGCTCACCGTGATTGCACCTTCGTCGTCATGCTGCCCGGCGACGGCGTCGAGCACCCGAACTTCGGCAATATCGTCCACGACCTGGTGCTGCTGCACAGCCTGGGTGTGCGGTTGGTATTGGTTCACGGTTCGCGTCCACAAATTGAAACCCGCCTCGCCGCGCGGGGCCTGACCCCGCATTACCACCACGGGATGCGCATCACCGATGCAGCGACCCTGGAGTGCGTGATCGACGCGGTGGGCCAACTGCGCATCGCCATCGAGGCGCGCTTGTCGATGGACATGGCGTCCTCGCCGATGCAGGGCTCGCGTTTGCGGGTGGCCAGCGGCAACCTGGTGACCGCACGGCCGATCGGTGTGCTCGAAGGCGTCGACTATCACCACACCGGCGAAGTGCGTCGGGTTGACCGCAAGGGTATCAACCGTCTGCTGGACGAGCGCTCCATCGTGCTGCTCTCGCCGCTGGGCTACTCGCCGACCGGGGAAATTTTCAACCTGGCATGCGAAGACGTCGCCACCCGCGCCGCCATCGATCTGGGCGCCGACAAGCTGCTGCTGTTCGGCGCGGACCTGGGGCTGATTGACGAGAACGGCCGTTTGGTCCGCGAACTGCGCCCGCAACAGGTGCCTGCGCACTTGCAGCGTCTGGGCGCCAACTATCAGGCAGAGTTGCTGGATGCGGCGGCCGAAGCCTGCCGTGGCGGCGTCGGCCGTAGCCATATTGTCAGTTACGCCGAAGACGGCGCGCTGCTGACCGAGCTCTTCACCCGTGACGGTGGCGGTACGCTGGTAGCCCAAGAGCAATTCGAAGTGGTGCGCGAAGCGGCTATCGAAGACGTCGGTGGTTTGCTGGACCTGATCAGCCCGCTGGAAGAGCAGGGGATTCTGGTGCGTCGTTCGCGCGAAGTGCTGGAGCGCGAAATCGAGCAGTTCAGCGTGGTCGAGCGTGAAGGGATGATCATCGCCTGTGCGGCGCTGTATCAGATTGCCGACTCGGATGCCGGGGAGCTGGCCTGTCTGGCGGTGAATCCGGAATACCGCCATGGCGGCCGTGGTGACGAACTACTGGAACGGATCGAGTCCCGGGCCCGTGCTCAAGGGCTCAACACCCTGTTTGTCCTCACCACCCGCACTGCGCACTGGTTCCGCGAGCGTGGCTTTGTGCCAAGCAGCGTCGAGCGCCTCCCGTCGGCCCGGGCCTCGCTGTACAACTATCAGCGTAATTCGAAGATCTTCGAAAAGACTCTGTAACCTTAGGCGCCTAGACTTCGCCCCGGGCACTGACAGATCGCCAGCTGCGCCTGCTCATGCAGGGCGTGCGCCGATCAGTTCTGCCGTTTTTGCTGCCCGTTACGGTGTTCACCGGACGGGCGGTAAAAAAAATTATAACGGTATACAAACTGTAACAATTTGACGGGAAGATGCACGTTTCGCCATGATGGCGTCGCTTATTTGATCGTGATTGACGTATGAAGAATACGTCAGCTCGAATGGAACTAAAGAAGCGTCTGTAAATACCATTTAGGAATTAGCTCATAGGCCGATACCCCAGGATCCGGTTCGGTTGAGGTGTGCTGAGCTATATTCCCGAATCGTATGAAAAATGAATAAACAGTTCTTTTTGGGTTTATGAGGAAGTCATTAACCTGAACGGACCAAACACTGCGATTAGACCAAAGTCGTAGACGCGACTGCTTACGATTGACTTATCGGTCACGGTCTTGCGCTAATCGCGCATCGATGGGAACCGGGGCGCCAGATCCTGGACCAAAGTGCACAAAAAATTAGAAACGTAGAGGAGCGAAACATGAATAAGTCCACCTTGGCCCTGGCTGTGGCCGTAGGGGTTTTGGCGCAGCAGGCAAGCGCCGCCGGTTTCATCGAAGACAGTAAGGCGACCTTGGGTCTGCGTACTTTCTACATCAACACCGATAACCGCGACTCCGACACCAAAGCCGCAAAAGCCCCAAGCAAGATTGAAGAGACTGGGCAAGGCTTCCAGCTCAACTTCACCTCGGGCTTCACCCAAGGTACTGTCGGCTTCGGTGTTGATGCCATTGGTCAGTACGGCGTGAAACTGGATTCCAGCCCGGCCAAAGCCGGCAACCCGACTGGCAGCGCTTCAGGCGGCACCGTGTTCCCGACTCAGGGCTCCGACCACGGCGCCGTCAACGACTTCGCCAGCCTGGGCCTGACCGGCAAGGTCAAGGTTTCGCAGACCGTGCTGAAAGTCGGCACCCTGCAGCCTAATAACCCGGTCATCAAGTACAACGATGGTCGTATGCTGGCGCAAACCTTCACCGGTGGCGAGCTGGTCTCGAACGAGATCAAGGACCTGACCCTGACTGCCGGCGAGATCAATGAGGCCAAAGGCCGTAACTCCAGCAACGACGCAGGCCTGTCCATCGCCGGTGCCAACAAAGGCTCCAACTACGACACAGGCAAGTTCAGCAATAAGTTCTACTACGCTGGCGCTGACTACAAAATTACCAAGGACCTGACCGCCTCGTACTACTACGGCGAGCTGAAGGACTTCTACTCGCAGAACTTCCTGGGTCTGGTGCACAACTGGTCCATCGGTCCTGGCGTGCTGAAAAGTGACCTGCGCTACTACCGTAGCCGCGACAACGGTTCCAACGGCAACGACAAGAACTTCTTCACCACCGGCTACTACCCGGACAACACTCCCCTGGCTAACACTACCAGTGGCAAGGTCGACAACAACCTGTACAGCTACCTGGCTTTGTACTCGGTTGAAGGTCACACCTTCGGTGCTGGTTACCAGTACAGCAACGGCGAAAGCGATTTCCCGTGGCTGAACCAGGGTGACGGTTCGTCCAACAGCACCATCACTGACATGCAGATCCAGAAGTTCGCCCGTGCCGGCGAACGTACCTGGCAAGCTCGCTACGCCTATGACTTCGCTAAAGTCGGTGTTCCAGGCCTGACCGCCGGTATCATCTACCTGCGCGGCAACAACATCGACACCGCTGGTAAAGTCGGCAGCACTCAGACTCTGACTGGCGGCTACGGCGGCACCGAGTGGGAACGTGACCTGACCCTGGCTTACGTGGTTCCACAAGGCCCGCTGAAGAACCTGGGCGTGGCGTGGAAAAACGCTATGTGGCGCAACGACATCCCAGGTCAGCGCGACCAGGATGAAAACCGCCTGATCGTCAGCTACTCGATCCCGCTGTTGTAATACCCAGGCGTTTACAAGCCTGTATAAAAAGCCCCGCTCGGCGTAAGCCTGGCGGGGCTTTTGCGTTTCAAGTCGGGCCCACCCCCGCAGACCCTCCTTCATTTCCCTCTTTGCAGCAACTCAAGGCCTTCTCGAACCTTGGTTCCAAGACTGGTCTTCGTTGACGTATGCGTCCAGTGAACAGATCTTTAATATTCCTTTGCGATCTAAATAAATCGATATTTATTCTTTTTAATAAGTTACGACACTAGGCACAGTAGGCTCATCACGCACTCACCAGGAGCAGCACCATGAGCCTCAGACTGGGCGACATTGCCCCCGATTTCGAACAGGATTCCAGCGCCGGCACCATCCGTTTTCACGAGTGGCTGGGCGATAGCTGGGGCGTGCTGTTTTCCCATCCGGCAGACTTCACGCCGGTGTGCACCACGGAGCTGGGCTTTACCGCCAGGCTCAAGGATGAATTTGCCAAGCGCGGCGTCAGGGCCATCGCGCTGTCGGTCGACCCGGTGGATTCGCACCACAAGTGGATCGAAGACATCAACGAAACCCAGAACACCGTCGTCAACTTCCCGATACTCGCCGACGCCGATCGCAAGGTCTCCGACCTCTATGACCTGATCCACCCGAACGCCAACGACACCCTGACCGTGCGTTCGCTGTTCGTGATCGATCCGAACAAGAAGGTTCGCCTGACCATCACTTACCCGGCCAGCACCGGACGCAACTTCCACGAGATCCTGCGGGTGATCGATTCGTTGCAACTCACCGACAACTACAAAGTGGCCACCCCGGCCAACTGGCAGGACGGTGATGAAGTGGTGATCGTGCCATCGTTGAAGGATGAAGACGAAATCAGCAAACGTTTCCCTAAAGGCTACCGCGCAGTGAAACCGTACCTGCGTCTGACGCCACAGCCTAATAAATAAGGTCCGGATTGTTCGGTGGTACTGAAATCCAATCGCGAGCAAGCTCGCTCCCACAGGTGTACGCATTCCACTGTGGGAGCGAGCTTGCTCGCGATAGCGATCTGCCAGGCGCAACAGCTTCAAGGGTATCCAAAATGCAGGGGGTTTCAGGCCGTTTCGACGGCCTTTTTTTCGTCTGGAGAGTGCTTTTTCGTATATGCATTTAAAGAATAAACACATAAATAAATATGATTTATGGATATATAAATCAGCTGTTAAGGTCTGTCCATCGTCGCGAGATCGCACACTGCGAATCGCCTAGAAAGTTTAAGGAATTACCGCATGCTGGTCGTCTCACTCGGAGGAAGTCCCAGCCAACGCTCCCGCTCCGGGGTGCTGCTGGATCGCTCCCAACGCTGGTTGCAGCAACAAGGAGTCGAAGTGGTGAGTTATCAGGTACGGGACTTCCCGGCTGAAGACTTGCTGCACGCACGTTTTGATAGCCCGAAGGTAGTCGACCTGCTGCAACAGATTGAAAACGCCGACGGCCTGCTGATTGCTACACCGGTCTACAAGGCGTCGTTTTCCGGCGCACTGAAAACCGTACTGGATCTGCTGCCTGAACGTGCCCTGAGCCACAAGGTTGTATTGCCGATGGCCACTGGCGGCAGTATCGCCCACATGCTGGCCGTGGATTACGCGCTCAAGCCGGTGCTGTCGGCGCTGAAAGCCCAGGAAATGCTTCACGGGATTTTCGCCGAAGACAGCCAGATCGCTTACGGCGAAGGCAGTGCCCAGGCGCAGTTGGCGCCACAGTTGGAGCAGCGTTTGTTTGAGGCACTGGAGCAGTTCTTCAGCGCCATGGCCCGACGTCCAAAGCCCCTTGATCCACGTCTGTTGAATGAACGTTTGTTGAGTGCTCGCTGGAGCATTTAAAGCATTTATTTTTTTAGTTTGAAAAGTCGCCGAGCGAAGATCAGGCAAGGCAAAAGTTAGCGAGTAAGCGGAGTTGACGTTAGTCAATGAGCATTCCGAGCTGACTTTTAACGCAGCATGATCGAGCGCAGGCACTTTTCAGACAAAAAACTCGCCTTACTCGCCCGCTAACGGGTAAGCAGGTGCAGCCAAAACCCAACAGCAAAAAGGAGAGCGCTATGCGCACTGTCATTTTGCGTCGTGGTCTGGTCGCTCTGTTTGCTGCGGCTGTGTCCTTCGGCGTTATTACTCAAGCTCAAGCGGCCGAGACCTTGCGAATCGGCTATCAAAAGTACGGCACTCTGGTACTGCTCAAAGCCCGCGGCACACTGGAAAAACGCCTCGCCGCCCAAGGCGTCGATGTGCAATGGACTGAATTTCCCGGCGGCCCGCAGTTGCTTGAAGGACTGAACGTCGGCTCGATCGATTTTGGCGTGACCGGCGAAACCCCGCCGGTCTTCGCGCAGGCGGCCGGTGCCGATCTGCTCTACGTCGCCTATGAACCGCCAGCGCCACACAGCGAGGCGATCCTGGTACCGAAAGACTCGGCGATCAAATCGGTGCAGGACCTCAAGGGCAGGAAAGTCGTCCTCAACAAAGGCTCCAACGTGCACTACCTGCTGGTGCGCGCCCTGGAAGACGCCGGTCTCAAATACACCGACATTCAAACCGTATTCCTGCCGCCGGCCGATGCCCGCGCCGCGTTCGAACGTGGCAGCGTCGATGCCTGGGTGATCTGGGACCCATACCAGGCCGCCGCCGAACAGCAACTGCAAGCGCGCACCCTGCGTGACGGCAGCGGCATCGTCGACAACCATCAGTTCTATCTGGCGACCAAGCCTTACGCCGAAAAACATCCGGCCGTGATCAAGGCGCTGGTGGAAGAAGTCCGCGCCATCGGCGAATGGTCCAAAGCCAACCCTGTCGAGGTGACCCAACAAGTCTCGCCGCTGCTCGGTTTGCCGGCAGACATCACCCTGACCTCGGTGAAACGCCAGGGCTACGGCGCGCATTTCCTCACCCCGGAAGTGGTCGCGACCCAACAGAAAATCGCCGACAGCTTCTATCAGCTCAAATTGATTCCGAAACCCCTGAGCATCAAAGACGTGATCTGGACGCCACCGGCAGCCGTTGCCACCGCGCCGTAATTCGACTTCCCAAGGAGACCACTCCATGAGCCTCAATATTTTCTGGTTCCTGCCTACCCACGGCGACGGCCATTACCTTGGCACCGCCGAAGGTGCTCGCGCCGTCGATCACGGTTATTTGCAGCAAGTCGCCCAAGCGGCGGATCGTCTGGGGTTCGGCGGGGTGCTGATTCCCACCGGACGCTCCTGCGAAGACTCGTGGCTGGTGGCCGCGTCGCTGATCCCGGTCACCCAGCGTTTGAAGTTTCTGGTCGCGTTGCGCCCCGGGATCATTTCCCCGACGGTGGCCGCGCGTCAGGCCGCGACCCTGGATCGGTTGTCCGGTGGGCGTGCGCTGTTCAACCTGGTAACGGGCGGCGATCCGGAAGAGCTGGCCGGCGATGGATTGTTCCTGAGTCACGAAGAGCGCTACCAGGCCTCGGTGGAATTCACCCGGATCTGGCGTCGGGTGCTGGAAGGCGAGACGGTCGATTACGACGGTCAGCACATCAGCGTGAAGGGCGCGAAATTGCTCTACCCGCCGATTCAGCAACCGCGTCCGCCGCTGTACTTCGGTGGCTCCTCGGAAGCCGCTCAGGATCTGGCGGCCGAACAGGTCGAAATGGTCCTGACCTGGGGCGAGCCGCCGGCCGCGGTCGCCGAGAAGATCGAGCAAGTGCGAGCCAAAGCCGCGAAGCTCGGGCGCACTGTGCGCTTCGGCATTCGTTTGCATGTGATCGTCCGTGAAACCAACGTTGAAGCCTGGCAAGCGGCGGACCGATTGATCTCCCATCTGGACGACGAGACCATCGCCCGCGCTCAGGCTTCGTTGGCGCGCTTCGACTCGGTCGGCCAGCAGCGTATGGCCGCGCTGCACGGCGGCAGCCGCGACAACCTCGAAGTCAGCCCGAACCTCTGGGCCGGCGTCGGCCTGGTACGTGGCGGTGCTGGCACAGCGCTGGTCGGCGATGGTCCGACCGTAGCGGCGCGGGTCAAGGAATACGCAGACCTGGGCATCGATACCTTCATCTTTTCGGGCTACCCGCATCTGGAAGAGTCGTATCGGGTCGCGGAGCTGTTGTTCCCGCACCTCGACATCGAGCGGCCCGAGTTGCCGAAAAGCGCCGGTTACGTCAGCCCGTTTGGCGAAATGGTCGCCAACGACATTCTTCCCAAAGCCGCGTCCCAGAGCTGAGGCGCGCCATGAAAAGGGAAAAGCTTATCCACAGCCTCGCGCCTTGGGCCTTGCCGGTGCTGTTACTGGCGGTGTGGCAGTTGTCGGTGTCGGCGGGCTGGTTGTCGACGCGGATTCTGCCGGCACCGAGCGCGGTGATCGAGGCGGGCGTCAGCCTGGTGCGCAGCGGCGAAATCTGGAAACACCTGGCGATCAGTGGCTGGCGCGCCGGCATTGGTTTTGTGATTGGCGGCGGTATCGGTCTGGCATTGGGTTTCATCACCGGCCTGTCGAAGTGGGGTGAGCGTTTGCTCGACAGTTCGGTGCAGATGATCCGCAACGTGCCGCACCTGGCGCTGATTCCACTGGTGATCCTCTGGTTTGGCATCGATGAGTCGGCGAAGATTTTCCTGGTGGCGCTGGGCACGTTGTTCCCGATCTACCTCAACACCTACCACGGCATTCGCAACGTCGACCCGGCCTTGGTGGAAATGGCGCGCAGTTACGGTCTGTCCGGTTTCAGCCTGTTCCGTCAGGTGATTCTACCGGGCGCGCTGCCTTCGATTCTGGTGGGCGTGCGTTTTGCCCTGGGCTTCATGTGGCTGACCCTGATCGTCGCGGAAACCATCTCTGCCAGCTCCGGCATCGGCTACCTGGCGATGAATGCCCGGGAGTTCTTGCAAACGGATGTGGTGGTGCTGGCGATTGTTCTGTACGCGGTGCTCGGCAAATTGGCCGACCTCGCGGCGCGTGGTCTGGAGCGGGTCTGGTTGCGCTGGCATCCGGCCTATCAAGTGGCCAAGGGCGGTGCAGCATGACGGCCCAACAACCTCCACGCCTGCTGCGCGGAATTCCGCTGGCGGTGCGCAAACTGCAAAAAACCTTTGGCGCGCGGCAGGTGCTGCGCGAGATCGACCTGCACATTCCGGCCGGTCAGTTCGTCGCAGTGGTCGGTCGCAGCGGCTGCGGCAAAAGTACCTTGCTGCGTTTGCTGGCGGGCCTTGATCAACCCACGGCGGGCGAACTGTTGGCCGGCTCTGCGCTGCTCAGCGAGGCGCGCGAAGACACTCGGCTGATGTTTCAGGAAGCGCGTTTGCTGCCATGGAAAAAGGTCATCGACAACGTCGGCCTCGGGCTCAAGGGCCATTGGCGCCAACAGGCTTTGGATGCGCTGGACGCCGTGGGCCTGGCGGATCGTGCCGATGAATGGCCGGCGGCGTTGTCCGGCGGGCAAAAGCAGCGGGTGGCCTTGGCACGGGCGCTGATCCATCAGCCGCGCTTGCTGTTACTCGATGAGCCGCTGGGCGCACTGGATGCGTTGACCCGAATTGAAATGCAGCAACTGATCGAACGCCTCTGGCAACAGCACGGTTTCACCGTGTTGCTGGTGACCCACGACGTCAGCGAAGCGGTGGCGATTGCCGACCGGGTGTTGCTGATCGAAGAGGGCGAAATCGGCCTCGACCTGCACGTTGAACTGCCGCGCCCTCGGGTTCGTGGTTCACATCGACTGGCGGCGCTGGAAACCGAAGTACTCAACCGCGTGTTGTCACTGCCGGGCTCACCGCCCGAACCGGAACCTGTTTCACCCTTGCCCACGCAATTGCGCTGGGCTCACTGACGCAACGTTCTCCCAACGACAGGAATCAATCTCATGACTATCAAAGCCATCAACGTTCGCAACCAGTTCAAAGGCACCATCAAGGAAATCGTCGAAGGTGACGTGCTCTCGGAAATCGATGTTCAGACAGCGTCCGGCATCGTCACCTCGGTCATCACCACACGCTCGGTCAAAGAGCTGGAACTGGTGATTGGCAGCGAAGTGATCGCCTTCGTGAAGTCCACCGAGGTGTCGATCGCCAAGTTGTGAGTCGTGTGCAGCGAACAACCCCGAAGGGTGTGAGCCCTTCGGGGTTTTTGTGGTTTTTTCTCAGGGTATCGGCGGTGCGGCCATCGCGAGCAAGCTCGCTCCCACATTAGATCTTCAGCGAACACACAATTTGTATACGACGCAGATCCAATGTGGGAGCGAGCTTGCTCGCGATGAGGCCAGTGAGGCCAGCAAAGAAATCAGGCTGGAATAGCACGTTTTGGCAAATACGGCGGCAGATACAGTCCCAGATAAGCGTCGAACACCCGCATGCCTTCTTCGGCCATGCGTGGGGTGATCTGTCCATGCTGTTGCACCGAGCGGGCATAGACCCGGTCACCCAATTCCATTGCTAGGGCAAACACATCGACATCCTTGGGCAGCGCTGGCAGTTCGAAATGCTGATCGAAGAGTTTGTGCATCAGGTCACCGAGTTCGATGTCGTGCTGGCGGTCGGCCTGGGTGACTTCGGTCAGGCCGTGTTGAGCGAGGATCAGCTGGCGCGCGGCGGCGTCTTCGCTGTAGATGGCGAGCATGCGTTGCTCGACCAGTCGTGACAGATCACGCCAGCCCTTGAGCGAGTCGACTTCGATCGGTTCTTGCAGGCACGCGCGGAAGGCGCTGTGGACGTCGGCGGTCAGGGCTTCGAGCAGGGCCGGGACGCTGGCGAAGAAGTGGTAGACCGATGACGGCGGGATCTCGGCGCGTTCGGCGACGCTGTAGATCGACAGGCTGGCCACACCCTCGGCGGCAAGCAGCGTGCGGGCGGCGTCGAGTATCGAGTCGATCCGGGCCTGGCTGCGTGCGCGGGGTTTGCGAAGGGGGGCGGGGCGCGTCATTGGAGTCTCCTGCAGGGCAGCGGGCATTGTACGAGCAGGGTTGTGTGTTGTCTTGTCGGCCGCCTTCGCGAGCAGGCTCGCTCCCACAGGGACCTGTTGCGTACCCAACATCCGTGTTCAATACATAACAACTGTGGGAGCGAGCTTGCTCGCGATGAATTCACCTCGGTCCAGCTGAATGAGCCCATAAAAAAACGCCGCAGGCTGTGAGCCGGCGGCGTTGTTTTTTACTACAACCGCTTACACGGTGTGCAGGTACCAGTTGTACTCGAGGTCGGAGATGGAGTGTTCGAACTCCTCCAGCTCGCTCTCTTTACAGGCGACAAAAATGTCGATGTATTTCGGATCGATGTACTTGGCCATGACTTCGCTGTCGTCCAGCTCGCGCAGTGCATCGCGCAGGTTGTTCGGCAGGCTCTGCTCGTTCTGCTCGTAGCTGTTGCCTTCGACTGGCGCGCCAGGTTCGATCTTGTTGACCAGACCGTGGTGTACGCCCGCCAATACCGAAGCCATCAGCAAGTACGGGTTGGCATCGGCGCCGGCAACGCGGTGTTCGATACGTACGGCATCGGAAGAGCCTGTCGGTACGCGAATCGCTACGGTACGGTTGTCCAGGCCCCAGCACGGTGAGTTCGGCACGTAGAACTGTGCGCCGAAACGACGGTACGAGTTGACGTTCGGGCAGAGGAACGCCATCTGCGCCGGTAGGGTCTCGAGCACACCGCCGATCGCATGACGCAGTGCGGCGTTCTGCTCGGGATCCTCACTGGCAAAAATGTTCTTGCCATCTTTATCAAGGATCGAGATATGGACGTGCAGACCGTTACCCGCCTGGCCTGGGTAAGGCTTGGCCATGAAGGTGGTGTCCATTTCATGGTCGTAGGCGATGTTTTTGATCAGACGCTTGAGCAGTACCGCGTAATCGCAGGCCTTGATCGGGTCAGCAACGTGGTGCAGGTTCACTTCGAACTGCGCCGGAGCACTTTCCTTGACGATCGCGTCGGCAGGGATGCCTTGCTCTTTCGCACCTTCCAGAATGTCCTGGAGGCAGTCGACGTATTCGTCGAGGTCATCGATCAGGTAAACCTGGGTCGAGTGCGGACGTTTGCCGGAAATCGGCGAGCGTGGAGGTTGCGGCCGGCCATTCACGTTCTCCTGGTCGATCAGGTAGAACTCAAGCTCGAATGCGGCGCAGATGGTCAGACCCAGTTCGTCGAACTTGGTCACGACTTGACGCAGGACTTCGCGCGGGTCGGCGAAGAAAGGTTCACCTTCAATTTCGTGCATGGTCATTAACAGTTGCGCGGTCGGGCGCTTCTGCCAGGGCTCATTGCACAGCGTATCGGGGATTGGATAGCAGATTCGGTCAGCATCACCGATGTCCAGGCCCAGGCCGGTGCTTTCCACCGTCGAGCCATTGATATCCAGAGCAAATAGAGAGGCCGGCAGGTTGATGCCTTTCTCGTAAACCTTGTGGAGGCTGGTGCGTTCGATGCGCTTGCCGCGCACCACACCATTCATATCCGCAATCAGAAGGTCAACGTACAGAACCTCAGGATGTTCCTTAAGGAACGCGTTCGCTTCGTTAAGCTGAACGGCACGCGGGGGTACCGACATGATGCAACACCTTTATTGTTAAAAATATCAATCATTGATCTTTTCAGATTCCAGTCAACCCGAACGGCATGCCGAAGTCAAGCGAGGCCTTTTTTGCCCTAAAAAAGCGCTCCAAGGGCATTTTTGAGGCGCTTTGGGGCGTTTTTATGCCTTCGGGGTCTTTGGCGGCCGCAGGCTTGAGCGGGGCGTGTTGTATTTTTTACGGGGGTGTTGTGTAAAAAAATGAACAACGCTAAGCTCGAATCAAACCCATAACAGCAATAATACCGGGGTGCTTCATGTCTCGCCTGCCGTTAATCGGCGTCACCGACCGCTCCAGGCAGATCGGTTTGCATGCTTATCACATCACTGGCGATAAGTACGCCCGCGCAGTGGCCACCGCTGCCAAGGGCCTGCCGTTGATGCTTGCGTCCCAGGCGGAACTGCTTGATCCGACCGATATTATTGACGGTCTGGATGGCATCCTGTTTACCGGCTCTCCTTCCACTGTAGAACCTTTTCACTATAGCGGTCCTGCGAGTGCGCCGGGAACTGCTCATGATCCTGCACGCGACGCCACTACCCTCCCGTTGATTTGCGCCAGCCAGCAGGCAACACAACGCGACGCGGATGCGTCAAACAACGCCTGACGTTTAAAGACGTCAGGACACTCAGCCCAGAGGCATTTATGAGTAACAACCTCGACCAGCTCACCGATTGGTTGAAAGACCACAAGATCACAGAAGTCGAATGCATGATTGGCGATCTGACCGGGATCACCCGTGGCAAGATTTCGCCGACCAACAAGTTCATTGCCGAAAAAGGCATGCGCCTGCCCGAGAGTGTGCTGTTGCAAACAGTGACGGGCGACTACGTCGAAGACGACATCTATTACGAACTGCTCGACCCGGCCGACATCGACATGATCTGCCGCCCGGACTCGAACGCGGTGTTCCTCGTGCCGTGGGCCATCGAGCCGACCGCACAGGTGATTCACGACACCTACGACAAGCAGGGCAACCCGATCGAGCTGTCGCCGCGCAACGTGCTCAAGAAGGTTCTGAAACTCTATTCCGACAAGGGCTGGCAGCCGATCGTGGCGCCGGAGATGGAGTTTTACCTGACCAAGCGCTGCGAAGACCCGGACTTCCCGTTGCAGCCGCCGATTGGCCGCTCCGGTCGCCCGGAAACCGGTCGTCAGTCGTTCTCTATTGAGGCGGCCAACGAATTCGACCCGTTGTTCGAAGACGTCTACGACTGGTGCGAACTGCAAGAACTGGATCTGGACACGCTGATCCACGAAGACGGCACGGCGCAGATGGAAATCAACTTCCGTCACGGTGACGCGCTGTCCCTGGCCGACCAGATTCTGGTGTTCAAGCGCACCATGCGCGAAGCGGCGCTCAAGCACAACGTGGCCGCGACCTTCATGGCCAAGCCGATGACTGGCGAGCCGGGCAGTGCGATGCACTTGCACCAGAGCATCATCGACATCGAAACCGGTAAAAATGTCTTCTCTAATGAAGACGGGACCATGAGCGAGCTGTTCCTGCACCACATCGGTGGCTTGCAGAAGTTCATCCCCGAGCTGTTGCCGCTGTTCGCGCCGAACGTCAACTCGTTCCGCCGCTTCCTGCCGGATACCTCGGCGCCGGTGAACGTGGAGTGGGGCGAAGAGAACCGCACTGTCGGCCTGCGAGTACCAGACGCAGGCCCGCAAAACCGTCGGGTGGAAAACCGCCTGCCGGGTGCCGATGCCAACCCGTACCTGGCGATCGCCGCGAGCCTGCTCTGCGGTTATATCGGCATGGTGGAAGGCATCACCCCAAGCGCACCCGTGGTTGGGCGTGGTTACGAGCGACGCAATCTGCGTCTGCCGCTGACCATCGAAGACGCACTGGAACGCATGGAACACAGCGCGACCATCGAGAAGTATCTGGGCAAAAAATTCATCACTGGCTACGTCGCGGTCAAGCGGGCCGAGCATGAAAACTTCAAGCGCGTGATCAGTTCGTGGGAGCGGGAGTTCCTGTTGTTCGCCGTCTGATGCGCCGGGTGCGGCCCTGAAAAGTCGCACCCTCACCCAACCAGGAGAGCTTTATGACCAGCAAGAACCCGCAAACCCGTGAATGGCAAACCCTGAGCAGCGAACACCACCTGGCGCCTTTCAGCGACTTCAAACAGCTGAAAGAGAAAGGCCCGCGGATCATCACCAACGCCAAGGGCGTTTACCTCTGGGACAGCGAAGGCAACAAGATCCTCGACGGCATGGCCGGTCTGTGGTGCGTGGCCATCGGTTACGGTCGCGATGAACTGGCCGATGCCGCCAGCAAACAGATGCGCGAGCTGCCTTATTACAATCTTTTTTTCCAGACCGCCCACCCGCCGGTACTGGAGCTGGCCAAGGCGATCTCCGACATCGCGCCTGAAGGCATGAACCATGTGTTCTTCACCGGTTCCGGCTCTGAAGGCAATGACACCATGCTGCGCATGGTTCGCCATTACTGGGCGATCAAAGGCCAGCCGAAGAAGAAAGTCATCATCAGCCGCAAAAACGGTTACCACGGTTCGACCGTGGCCGGCGCCAGCCTGGGCGGCATGACCTACATGCACGAACAGGGCGACTTGCCGATCCCGGGCATCGTTCACATCCCGCAACCGTACTGGTTCGGTGAGGGTGGCGACATGAGCCCGGAAGAGTTCGGTATCTGGGCGGCCAACCAGCTGGAAGAAAAGATTCTCGAACTCGGCGTCGACACGGTCGGTGCCTTTATTGCCGAGCCGATCCAGGGCGCCGGCGGCGTGATCATTCCGCCAGACAGCTACTGGCCGCGCATCAAGGAAATCCTCGCCAAGTACGACATCCTGTTCGTCGCGGATGAGGTGATCTGTGGTTTCGGCCGTACCGGCGAGTGGTTCGGTAGCGATTTCTACGGCCTCAAGCCCGACATGATGACCATCGCCAAAGGCCTGACGTCCGGCTACATCCCGATGGGTGGCCTGATCGTGCGTGACGAAGTGGTCGACGTGCTGAACGAAGGTGGCGACTTCAACCACGGTTTCACCTATTCCGGGCACCCGGTTGCCGCTGCGGTGGCGCTGGAAAACATCCGTATTCTGCGCGACGAAAAAATTGTCGAGCGCGTTCGTGCAGAAACGGCACCTTATTTGCAAAAGCGTCTACGGGAACTGAACGATCACCCATTGGTGGGTGAAGTTCGTGGGGTAGGTCTGTTGGGGGCCATTGAGCTGGTTCAGGACAAGGCGACCCGTGCACGGTACGTCGGCAAGGGTGTTGGCATGATCTGCCGGCAGTTCTGCTTCGACAACGGGCTGATCATGCGCGCCGTCGGCGACACCATGATCATTGCTCCGCCGCTGGTGATCACCGAGGCCGAGATCGACGAACTGGTCACCAAGGCTCGCAAGTGCCTGGACCTGACTCTGAGTGCGCTGCAAAGCTAAGTGCTAGGCTCTGAGCGAGGTCCGTGGCTGGCACTTCGCTCAGAGCGCACAAAGGATGGGGCTTTCCTTGAAAGCCTGCCTTGTAACTTGCCAGACTATCCGCTGTTTGAGTTGCCAAGGAATCGGCCGCTGGATCTTGGTTAACAAAAAATGTGCTTAAAAAAGAATAACTTGGAGCGTTACGCATGAAGGCATTAGGTTTGAAGAATACTGGCAAGACCCTGCTCGCCTTGTCCCTGATGGGCGTGATGGCTGGGGCAGCCCAGGCCGACGATAAAGTCCTGCACGTTTACAACTGGTCCGACTACATCGCACCGGACACCATCGCGAACTTTGAGAAAGAGTCCGGGATCAAGGTCGTCTACGACGTGTTCGACAGCAACGAAACCCTCGAGGCCAAGTTGCTGGCCGGCAAGTCCGGTTATGACGTGGTTGTGCCGTCCAACAACTTCCTGGCCAAGCAGATCAAGGCCGGTGTTTACCAAGAGCTGGACAAGTCCAAGCTGTCCAATTACGGCAACCTGAACAAGTCGCTGCTCAAAGCGGTTTCGATCAGCGACCCGGACAACAAACATGCCTTCCCTTACATGTGGGGCTCGATCGGTATCGGTTACAACGCCGAGAAGGTCAAGGCCGCGCTGGGCGTCGACAAAATCGATTCCTGGGATGTGGTGCTCAAGCCAGAGAACCTCGCCAAGCTCAAGGGCTGCGGCGTGAGCTTCCTCGATTCGCCGACCGAAATGCTGCCGGTCGCCCTGCATTACCTGGGGCTGCCAACCGACAGCCAGAAAAAGGAAGATCTGAAGAAGGCTGAAGAGCTGTTCCTGAAGATCCGTCCTTCGGTTACCTACTTCCACTCGTCCAAGTACATCTCTGACCTTGCCAACGGCAACATCTGCGTAGCCGTCGGCTATTCGGGTGACGTCCAGCAGGCCAAAACCCGTGCCGCCGAAGCCGGTGACAAGGTGAAAGTCAGCTACGCCATTCCGAAAGAAGGCGCTGGCAGCTTCTACGACATGGTCGCTATCCCTAAAGATGCGGAAAACGTCGAGGGTGCCTACAAGTTCATGAACTACCTGTTGCAGCCGAAGGTGATGGCTGAAATCACCAACGCCGTGCGTTTCCCTAACGGTAACGCCGAAGCCACTCAGTACGTGAACAAGGAAATCACCTCGGATCCAGGTATCTACCCGACAGCCGATGTGCAGTCCAAGCTGTATGCAATCGCCGATTTGCCAGCCGCCACTCAGCGTGAGCTGACCCGCAGCTGGACCAAGATCAAATCCGGTAAATAAGCCGGTTTGAGGCAATAACCTGTAGCCGTCGCCGCTCTGGCGGCGGTTGCAGGAATAATTAAATGACAGAAAGTTTTGCTGGAAAGGTTTATCGAGGGTAAGTTGCGCGCCGGTTTTGTTGCCAGGCAGCCATGGCTGTCACGTAACGCTGGGCAACTTGGGCCCAACTATTTTAGAGGACCTTCACTTGCCTATTTCTTTATTTCGCAACGCCATGCTGGTCGGCGCCGGCCTGACGCTGGCCGTCAGTGTTCAAGCTGCGCCTACCGTGCATATTTATAACTGGTCGGACTACATCGGTCAGACCACCCTGGTAGATTTCGAAAAAACCACCGGCATCAAGCCGGTGTACGACGTGTTCGATTCCAATGAAACCCTGGAAGGCAAGTTGCTGGCCGGGCGTACCGGTTATGACGTGGTCGTGCCGTCCAACCACTTCCTGGGCAAGCAGATCAAGGCCGGGGCGTTCCAGAAGCTCGACAGGTCGCAGTTGCCGAACTACTCCAACCTTGATTCGGCGCTGCTCAAGCGCCTGGAGATGAACGATCCGGGCAACCAGTACGCCGTGCCGTACCTGTGGGGCACCAACGGCATCGGTTACAACGTCGACAAGGTCAAGGCTGTACTCGGCGTCGACAAGATCGATTCCTGGGCCGTGCTGTTCGAGCCCGAGAACATCAAGAAGCTCAACAGCTGTGGCGTAGCGTTCCTCGACTCGGCTGACGAGATGTTGCCGACCGTCCTCAACTACATGGGCCTGAATGCCAACAGCACCAACCCGGACGACTACAAGAAGGCTGAAGCCAAGCTGCTGGCGGTACGGCCTTACGTGACCTACTTCCACTCGTCCAAGTACATCTCGGACCTGGCCAACGGTGACATCTGTGTCGCGGTCGGTTTCTCCGGGGATATCTTTCAGGCCAAGGCCCGTGCTGCCGAGGCCGGTAAAGGTGTGAAGGTTGCCTACGCGATTCCCAAAGAGGGCGGCGCGTTGTGGTTCGACATGCTGGCGATTCCCATGGACTCCAGCAACGTCAAACAGGCCCATGCGTTCATCAACTATGTGCTCAAGCCAGACGTGATCGCTCAAGTGAGTGATGCTGTCGGCTATGCCAACCCGAACCCCGGCTCGGACAAACTGATGGAACAGTCGATTCGTACCGACCAATCGGTGTATCCACCGCAGGCGGTTCTCGACAAGACTTACGTGTCAATCGAGCTGCCGCCAAAGATTCAACGTTTGATGACCCGCAGCTGGACCAAGGTCAAGTCGGGTAAATAGTGACAAAGGCTCAGACTATCCAAGGTTCGCCTGCATTGGGTGAACTGCAAATTTTGTTGGGAGTTTCGTAAATGGCAGTTGCCTCCGGCGCCTATAAGAAAGCCCTCGAGGGCGACCAGTCACCTAAACAGGTGCTGGTCAAAATCGACCGGGTCACGAAGAAGTTCGACGAGACGATTGCCGTGGACGATGTGTCCCTGGAAATCAAGAAAGGCGAGATCTTCGCTTTGCTCGGCGGTTCGGGATCGGGCAAGTCGACCTTGCTGCGCATGCTCGCAGGTTTCGAACGGCCCACGGAGGGGCGCATTTTCCTCGATGGCGTAGACATCACCGAGATGCCGCCGTACGAGCGGCCGATCAACATGATGTTCCAGTCCTACGCCTTGTTCCCGCACATGACCGTGGCGCAGAACATCGCCTTCGGCCTGAAGCAAGACAAGATCCCGACGGCTGAAGTCGACGCCCGCGTGGCCGAGATGCTCAAGCTGGTGCAGATGAGCCAGTACGCCAAGCGCAAGCCGCACCAGCTCTCTGGTGGTCAGCGCCAGCGTGTTGCACTGGCTCGCTCGCTGGCCAAGAAGCCGAAGCTGCTGCTGCTCGATGAGCCGATGGGCGCGCTGGACAAGAAACTGCGTTCGCAGATGCAGCTCGAACTGGTGGAGATCATCGAGCGCGTTGGCGTGACCTGCGTCATGGTGACCCACGACCAGGAAGAGGCCATGACCATGGCCGAGCGCATCGCGATCATGCACCTGGGCTGGATCGCCCAGATCGGCAGCCCGATCGACATCTACGAAACCCCGACCAGCCGTCTGGTCTGCGAGTTCATCGGCAACGTCAACATCTTCGACGGTGAAGTGGTGGACGATGCCGAGGGCCACGCGCTGATTACCTGCAAGGACCTGGACCGCAACATCTACGTCGGTCACGGCATCAGCACTTCGGTGCAAGACAAGTCGGTGACCTACGCGATTCGTCCGGAAAAACTGCTGGTGACGGCAGAGATGCCGACCTGCGAACACAACTGGTCGAGTGGCAAGGTGCATGACATCGCCTACCTCGGTGGCCACTCGGTGTTCTACGTCGAACTGCCAAGCGGCAAGATCGTGCAGTCGTTCGTGGCCAACGCCGAGCGTCGCGGCCAGCGCCCTACCTGGGGCGATCAGGTTTACGTCTGGTGGGAGGATGACAGCGGCGTGGTACTGCGCTCATGAACACGCAAAAGCTCAAACGCCAACTCAGTCGAATAATTCCCGGTGGCCGTCATCTGGTCATCGGGGTTCCGTTTATCTGGCTGTTCATGTTCTTCATGCTGCCGTTCTTCATTGTCCTGAAGATCAGCTTTGCGGAAGCCGACGTGGCCATTCCGCCGTACACCGAGATCTACAGCTACGTCGATCAGAAGGTCCAGTTGCTGCTGAATCTAGGCAACTACACGATGCTGGGCGGCGACGAGTTGTATATCGCCGCCTATCTTGGCTCGCTGAAGATGGCGCTGTTCAGCACCATTCTTTGCCTGCTGATCGGTTACCCGATGGCCTACGCCATCGCCAGTGCGCGCAAAGAGATACAGACCGTGCTGGTGCTGCTGATCATGATGCCGACCTGGACGGCGATCCTGATCCGCGTGTACGCGTGGATGGGTATCCTCAGCAACAACGGCCTGCTCAACGGCTTCCTGATGTCGATGGGCTGGATCAACGAGCCGCTGCAGATCCTCAACACCAACCTGGCGGTTTATATCGGCGTGGTCTATTCGTACCTGCCGTTCATGATCCTGCCGCTCTATGCCAACCTCGTGAAGCACGACACCAGCCTGCTGGAAGCCGCGTCGGATCTGGGGTCGAGCACCTTCAACAGCTTCTGGAAGATCACCGTTCCGTTGTCGAAAAACGGCATCATCGCAGGCTGCATGCTGGTGTTCATCCCGGTGGTCGGTGAGTTCGTGATTCCGGAACTGCTGGGTGGCCCGGAAACCCTGATGATCGGTAAAGTGCTCTGGCAAGAGTTCTTCAACAACCGTGACTGGCCGGTGGCGTCCGCCCTGGCGGTGGTGATGCTGGCGATCCTGATTGTGCCGATCATTCTGTTCAACCGCAGTCAGGCGAAGGAAATGGAGGGTAAAGAATGAAGCGCTTCCGTTTCTCCAGCCTGATGCTGGTGCTCGGCCTGTTGTTCATCTACCTGCCGATGCTGATCCTGGTGATCTACTCGTTCAACGCCTCCAAACTGGTAACGGTTTGGGGCGGTTGGTCGGTGAAGTGGTACGTCGGTCTGCTGGATAACACCCAACTGATGGGCTCGGTGGTGCGCTCGCTGGAAATCGCCTGCTACACCGCGGTTGCCGCCGTAGCGCTGGGTACGCTGGCCGCTTTCGTGCTGACCCGCGTCACCCGCTTCAAGGGTCGCACGCTGTTCGGCGGTCTGGTCACTGCGCCGTTGGTGATGCCGGAAGTGATCACCGGTCTGTCGCTGTTGCTGCTGTTCGTGGCGATGGCGCAGATGATCGGCTGGCCGCAGGAACGTGGCATCGTCACCATCTGGATCGCCCACACCACGTTTTGCGCCGCCTATGTGGCGGTGGTGGTGTCGGCGCGTTTGCGTGAGCTGGACCTGTCCATCGAAGAAGCGGCCATGGATCTGGGCGCGCGGCCGTGGAAGGTGTTCTTCCTGATCACCATCCCGATGATCGCGCCGTCGCTGGCCGCCGGCGGCATGATGTCGTTCGCCCTGTCGCTGGATGACCTGGTGTTGGCGAGCTTCGTCTCCGGCCCGGGTTCCACGACCTTGCCGATGGAAGTGTTCTCGGCGGTGCGTCTGGGCGTGAAGCCCGAGATCAACGCCGTGGCCAGCCTGATTCTGCTGGCGGTGTCGATCGTGACCTTCATGGTCTGGTTCTTCAGCCGCCGAGCTGAAGAAAGTCGCAAACGTGCGATCCAGCAAGCCATCGAAGAGGGCGCTGCGGACTCCTGGAAACAACCGGACGTACGCCGCGCACAAGCACCGGAAGCGGCTTAAACCCCGCTGTCCCTGTGGGAGCGAGCTCGCTCGCGATAGCATCACCTCGGTTTACAGTTGAACCGAGTTGCCTGTATCGCGAGCAAGCTCGCTCCCACACACACACTGGCTTATGCCACCCAAGGCGATGTGCGAATCACTTCTACGAAGTTCATCGGCTTGAACCCCGGCTCCTGGTACACCAGCACATCGGTTTTCACGTTGCCGAAGGTGGTTTGCGGGCGATGGCGCAGGCCGTCGGCAAAGGCGCAGATGATGCACTCCTTGAAACCGTCACCCCGTGGATGCGCATGCACCACCGCTTCACGCTGCACGGTTGAGAATGCCGCGTAGTCCACTCCCAACACGTCCATCTCCACGCCAGCGGTCACCAGCGCCACGGTCGGCCGCAGATGTTTGGGGATGCCCGGCGTCGTGTGCAGGGCGATCGACAGCCAGACTTGCTCGATGTCGTCATCGCTCAACCCGTACGGTTTGAGGAAGGCTGCAGCAGCGTTTGCCCCGTCGACTTCGAAACGTTCGTCAGTGCTGCGATGACCTTCCACCAAACCCAGGTCATGGAACATTGCGCCGACGTACAGCAACTCCGGGTCGTAGGCCAGTTTCTGGCGTTCACCGCTTAAGGCACCGAACAGAAACACCCGGCGCGAGTGGTGGTAAAGCAGGTCGGACTCGATGTCGCGGATGTAGTCGGTGGTAGCGCGGGCCAGGGCGCTGTCGGGAATCTTGATGCCGGCGATGCTGCTGCTCATGCTGGTTGCCTCGTGAGGAACGCCGTGGCGGCGCTGATGAATCCAGTCTGTTCTCACCTCCCAAAGCGAACAATCGACACGCGGCTGCGATCCCGGCCAATCAACGTGCAATTCGTGCCAGTTCGCTTCTTGGGTTCGGTTTCGTTAGGGTTCGCCCTCTGTAGAAGCTGCCGCAGCCTGCGATCTTTTTCACATTGAAGGTGAATTCGAACCATGCACAAATCCGTTGCCATCGTGGTGTTCTCTGGCGTCCAGTCGCTGGATGTCACCGGTCCCATGGATGTGTTTTCCGAGGCCAATCGGTTTCTTGCGCCGCAGGATCACTATCAACTGCACGTAATCGGCTTCGAACGCGGTGTAATGCCATGCTCGAACGGCTTGGCGCTGCACGCTCATCGGCATTTCAGCGAGGCGCTGGAGGCTTACGATTTGTTGTTGGTGGCCGGTGGGCCGCAGTTGCCGTTCGAGGATTTTGGCGCGCCGTTTCATGACTGGTTACGCGAGGCGTGCGCGCGTTCGCAGCGTTTCGGTTCGATCTGCAACGGCGCCTTCCTACTGGCCCGTGCCGGGCTGCTTGAAGGGCGTACTGTCACCACGCACTGGAGCGATGCCGCCGCGTTGGCGGTGTTGTGTCCGTCGACCCGGGTCGAAGCCGATCGGCTCTATGTCGAGGATGCTGAGCTGTTCACCTCGGCGGGTGTTACGGCGGGGATCGATCTGTCGCTGTACTTGCTCGCCAAGGATCACGGCCCGCAAGTGGCCTTGAGCGTGGCCAAGCGCTTGGTGGTGTTTACCCAGCGCTCCGGCGGGCAATCGCAGTTCAGCCCGTTTCTGACGCCGCACGCCGAAGCGACATCTCCTGTGGCGATGGTTCAGCATTACGTATTGGCCAACCTGACCGGCGATTTGGGCATCGCCGACCTGGCGACTGCGGCCAACATGAGCTCGCGTAACTTCTCACGGGTGTTCGCCCGAGAAGCCGGAGTCACTCCGGCAGAGTTCGTTGAGCAGGCACGGGTGGACGCTGCCCGAGTGATGCTCGAAAGCTCTCGGGCACCGCTCAAGACGGTCGCGTATCAATGCGGTTTTCGGGATGCCCAGCACATGCGCAGTGTGTTCAATCGGCGGCTGGGCGTGACGCCGCAGCAGTTTCGGCTGAATTTTTCGGCGATGCTTTGAGCGGTACTGTGGCGACACGTACAGTTTTGTCCACTCGGGCAGTTATTTATCCAATCGTCGCAAATGAACTCGATCAGCAAGAAGTTCAAGGAAACCTACGGCGAAGCGCCGGGGGATTTAGATTTGTGTTGCCTGCCAGGGCCTCATCGCGAGCAAGCTCGCTCCCACATTAGATCTTCAGCGGACACAGTATTTGTGTACGAAGCAGATCAAGTGTGGGAGCGAGCTTGGTCCGGGCGGCGATCCGACGATGACGGCAGCCCTACCAACAAAAATCTCGACCTACTGCGCCACTCGCGCCGGCAACAGCTTCAAGGTGCTGCGGGTATTGGCCGTCACTTCTTCCTCGTTGAAATGCGCCTCTTGGTAGATACCATCGATATAGGCTTCGGCCTGGTCATCGTAATGTGAGTCGAACGGCACGCCGCTTTGGCCGACCGGGTTGATGGTCAGGCCGTGGGCCGGGTCGGCGAAGTCGATGATCCGTCGGGTCGATGGGCCGTAGGTCACTGGCCACGGTGCCGGGCCGATTTTGGCCGAGAGGTTGTTCGGTACTTCGTGGCTGCCGGGGGCGTCGAACGGGCCGACATTGAAGATTCGATCCAATGGCTTTTGCATGCCCAGCGGATGGCCATGGGTCAGGGTGTGGGCGTTGCCCCACAGCCATTGCGACGGGTCAGGGCCAAGGGTGGCTTTCAGGTGGGCGATGCTCGCCTGCCACGCGGCTTTGACGACGTCGGCGCGGGTCTCCTTGCCAAGCGTATTGCGGTTGTCCCACCACGGCGAATCCGCGGACGCGGCGAGCCGAGGCAACGCGGCATCGATGACTCGGGTCGAGAGCAGGGTCTCGAAAAAGCTGTCGCCGAGCTCGTCGTGAAACGCCCCATCGGCCAGGTTGAACACGAACTGGTTGAACAGTGTGGCACTGGTGGAGTACAGCGGGTAATCGCCTTTCCATTGCGCCAGTTGCTCGACCAGTTTCAACTCTTGCGGGTCGCCGACCACTTCACGCAGTACCGGCAACAGCGGCGCCAGCAGTCGAGGGCCGTAGCCGGTGGTGGTGCCCAGTTGCAGTTGTTGGCTGGCGTCGATGTCCCATTTCACGCTCTTGTCGCTGAGCTGGCGGTTGAGCTGCTGACCGCGATCCGGCAGGTTGTAGTAGCCAGGGATTTCCATGCCTGTCGGCGAAACCGGCTGGAAGTTGGCCGAGACGATGTAACCGCGTGCCGGGTTCTCTTCCTGAGGGTTGGCGCTGAACGGGTAGAAACCTTCCTTGTCGGCCTGATTGGTGCTGCCATCAAGAATGAACCACGGCTTGACCCCGGCCGGGCGTTTGGGCAGTTGTGCCGCCGCCCACCAGCCAATGTCACCCTTGGCGTTGGCCCAGACGATATTCAGCCCCGGCGCATGAACCTTGGCCGCTGCCGCACGGGCCTTGGCCAGGGTGTCGGCGCGGTTGAGCTGGTAGAAGCCTTCGAGGATCGGGTTCTGGGTTTCGAGGAACCCCCACCACATGGCGATCGGTGTTTTGCCGGCGCCGGCGCCGAGCACGTCGTTGATGATCGGGCCGTGAGGCGACTGACGCAGCATCAATGTGACGGGCGCCTGGCCCTTCACGGCAATCTGCTGTTCGGTGTTGACCATGTCGGTCCACTTTCCGTGGTACCAGACCTGATTGGCATTGTCCGGGTTGACCTTCTCGGCGATCAGATCGAGGTCGTCGTTCTGGAACATGGTCAGGCTCCAGCCGAAGTCCAGGTTGTGGCCGAGGAAGGCAAACGGCACCAAGGCCTGATGGTGCCCGTAGAGTTCAAAGCCCGGCGCCGAGAGTTGCGCTTCGTACCACACCGACGGCGTCGAAAAACGAATGTGCGGATCACCGGCCAGCAGTGGTTTGCCGCTTTGGGTGCGCGTGCCGGAAATCACCCAGGCATTGCTGCCCTCGAACTGTGGCAGGCCGTTGTCGGCCAGTGCCTGCTCACTCAGACGCGCAATGGCGTTGAGGTCTTTCCAGTCAGTGGCGGAGAGCACCGGACTCTTGCTGGACTGACGCTTGGCCAGCGCGCCCTTGGGCTGCCAGTCGAGGTCGAAGACGTTCAGGTAATCGCTGCCCAGTTGATCGCGCACATAAGTCAGCAACGGTTCGGTGCGAAACGCCGCGGCAAAACTGTAGGCCATGTAGCCGGCGACGCTGACGGTGTCTTCAGCGGTGAACGCGCGCTTATGGATGCCCAGTACGTCGAACTCCATCGGCGCGGCGTGGCTGTCCTGATACTGGTTAATCCCGTCCAGATAGGCTTGCAGGGCCTTCCACGCCGGGGACTGGCGGTCGAGTGCGGCCACATAGCTCTCGGCACGCTCGCGGATGCGCAGGCTGCGGAACAGTTTGTCGGTGTCGAGCAGTTTTGGTCCGAGAACTTCGGCCAGCTCGCCACGGGACAGGCGCCGCATCATTTCCATCTGGAACAGCCGGTCCTGGGCGTGTACATAACCGAGGGCACGATAGAGGTCGGTTTCGTTCTCGGCGCGGATATGCGGTACGCCGCGCTCGTCGTAACGCACTGTCACCGAGCCTTGCAGGCGCTGCAATTCCACCTGACCCTGACGTATCGGCTGCTTGCTGTACACGTACCAGCCACCACCTGCCGCGAGGGCGACGAGCAGCAGGGCCAGCAGGGTCAGGACGCGTTTCATGGTGACTCCTTGTTCTTTGGGGTTGCGCCAGCCAGGGGCGTCAACATTTAGCACAGACCTTGTGTACCGGGCATCACCTTCCTTGAAAAGTCCGGAATACCCTAACGTGTTTCGTTGGCTTTCGCCCACGGGCAGTAGCAGCCCACCGCGAGGGTATGCGTGGCGCTCACCGGGCGGTCTTCGCTCAGTGCCTGGAGGATCGGTTCGATAAAGCTGTTGCTGGAGTTGCAGGTCAGGCCTTCGCTGTACGGCCCGAAATACGCCAGTTTGCCGCTGCGATCCCAGATCGCTACCGCTGGGCTTGCGGGGATCTGCTCGGAACCCGGCAGGACGTCGAGGGTTTTCAGGCGGCTCAAGGTGCTGGGTAACTGACCATGACTGCCGGGTTTTTGGGCGGCATAAAACTCGACGCCTTGCGGTACAAAGTGCTCAAGCAGTTCGGCCAGATGCTGTTGATTGCCGACGTTGCACGGGCAGGCCGGGTCCCAGAAATGCACGACGCGAATCGGGCCGGGGCCCGCAAGATTGGCGGGCAGGCTCAACGGATCGCCGGAAAACACCGCCGTGTGTGAGCTGAACGCTCGCAGGTAGCGCCCCTGAAACCAGTCATACGCGGCCCACAGCATGCCGGCGCACATAAGGGCGAGCAGGCTGGCAAGCAGTGTCGTGCGGTAGTGCGGGCGCATGCGGAACCATCCTTGAAGGTCGCGTAGCTTGCCATGCTTGCCGCGACAGATGAATATCGCAGGCCTATAAAGTCTGTTTTGCGCTGCGCGCTTTGCCTGGAAATCCGTCATGCCTGCGACCTTCAACCCCGATCATCTGCGTGCCAGCCTGCGGCCCTTGGCCGAGGCGCAGCCGTTGTCGGAGGAAGCGCAGGCCTATCAGCATTTTTATGGGCTGGATTTCCCACAGCGCCGCGTCCCGGCCAAGAGCGGACTCGGCAGTTTTCGGGTCGATGGCTATCAGTTGGTCAGCCAGATCTGGTGGCCGCAACGGGCGGTGGCGACGATGTTCGTGTTCCACGGTTTCTACGATCATATGGGCCTTTACCGGCATGTGATCGACTGGGCGCTGGATCAAGGGTTCGTGGTGATTGCCTGCGATTTGCCGGGGCATGGACTGTCCAGCGGCGAGCGCGCCAACATCAAGGATTTCGCCGAGTATCAGGCGGCGCTGCAAGGGTTGTTCGATGAAGCGCGCGCTCTGGACCTGCCGCAACCCTGGCACCTGTGTGGGCAGAGTACAGGTGGCGCGATTGTTATCGATCATGTGCTGAACCAAGGTGCAGACAGTCCGGCGCAAGGGCAGGTGGTGCTGCTTTCGCCGTTGGTTCGGCCACGTTCCTGGGGCTGGTCGCGCTTGAGTTATCACCTGATGAAGCCTTTCGTCAAAGGCATTGCCCGGCGATTCAGCGAGAACACCAACGACCCGGCGTTCTTGCCATTCCTGCAAGCCGATCCGCTACAGCCGCTGCGTTTACCAACTGCCTGGGTTGGGGCTCTGGCGCGGTGGATCAAGCGTATCGAAGCGGCTCCGCGCAGCAATCGCCGGCCACTGATCATTCAGGGGCAGGCGGACATGACGGTGGATTGGGAACACAACCTTGAAGTGCTGGGGGGCAAGTTCGATCGACCGCAGGTGTTGAAGCTGCCCGAGGCCCGCCATCATCTGGCGAATGAAACCCAGGCGTTGCGCCAGGAGTATTTCGGGTTTTTGACCAAGCGCATCAAAGGGCGGAATCTCTAGCGACTGTTGGGCCCCCATCGCGAGCAAGCTCGCTCCCACAATTGACCGCGTATTTACTGACGACTCGGTCCAGTGTGGGAGCGAGCTTGCTCGCGATGGCGATCTTCCGGGCACCGAAGCTTACTGGCTGAGACTCGACGTGCTTTGTCCTACCGCCAATCCCGCCCGAATCGCCGCCAACGCCGCCTGGTAATAAGCCTTGCCTTCAGAGGACTCGGCAAACGTGGCGAACTCCTCCAGTTCGTCATCCGATAAGTCGCGATAAACGTAGAGCAGGGTGTTGTTCAAGTCGGAGCCGATCTGTTCCATCAAGCGCTGGCGTTGGCCGTTCAGCATGCCTTGGGCCTGACCGCCGCCGAGCAGGCCGGGGATCATCTGGCTCAGGCTGTCGGCCGCCACGCCGGCAATCGCCAGGCTGACTTCAGCCCCGGCTTCGCGCGCCGGCAGGGCCTGGGCCAAATGACCAATGATCAACTGACGGGTGTCGCTGGCTTCGACTTTCGGCAGGCCCTTGGCGTTCTTTGCCAACTGGTCGCGGCGGGTCGCCAGCAGCTCGGCGGCGATGATTTTGCGACCCAGGGGCGACTGGAAAAACGCCAGCGCAGGTGTAGGGTCGGCGAGGTTTTTGCGCAGTTGCGCTTCGGCCCGACGGTCCATGGCCTGTGGGGCAAAGCGCTGATTGCTGTTATTGACCAGGGCCTGGAACACCGCAGGCGGCAGGCTGCTTTGGTAGCGCTGCTGGGCGGCGGAGAGGGCATCGTTAAAATGCGCGCGTTGGTCTGGCCAACCGGCGACCTTGTACAACTGGTCGTGGCCGTCTGCCCAGGTGGGCAAAGTGCAGAGCATCAACAGTGAAAAAAGCAAACGGCGCATAAGGACTCCTGTCGGCAGGCGACTATTCTCCGGGGCCGAACACAGGTTGTCGAGAATTCGTATCAGGGTCATCACCTTATCCGACGAGCCTCCGCTACACGGCTCTGTCGGATTTGCTGGCGCAGGAATACTATGCGCGCCATGCAAATACCCTCGGATCACCCGCTGCTGTTACGTATCGTCGACGACCTGGCTGAACGCGGCTGGTCGCAGCAGAATATTTTCCTGCCTCTGGGGCTGACCCAGGAACTGGCGGCTGAGTGCCGTAAACGTGCGGCCGAGGGAGAACTGGCGCCAGCGGCAGTGGGACGCGGGCCTTTCTCGGAGATTCGCGAAGGCATTCGCGGCGATCATATTCAGTGGCTTGAGCCCGGGCAGGTCGACGCCTGTGACCGCTATCTGGGGTTGATGGACAGTCTGCGCGAGGCAATGAACCGTGGGTTGTTTCTCGGGCTTGAGGATTTCGAAAGCCATTTCGCGCTGTACCCGCCGGGTGCGTTTTACCTCAAGCACGTTGACCGCTTTCGTGACGACGACCGGCGCATGGTTTCGGCGGTAATCTACCTCAACGACGCCTGGCTGCCGGAGCATGGCGGCCAGTTGCGGATGTACCTGGAGGAGGGCAGAGAGCACGATGTGGTGCCCACCGGCGGTTGCCTGGTGGTGTTCCTGTCGGGCGAAGTACCCCATGAAGTCCTGCCCGCGACCCGCGAGCGCCTGTCATTGACGGGCTGGTTTCGCCGGCGCGGCAACGAGCCGTTCTGATCATGCAGAAAATTCTGGTGAGTCGTTGTCTGCTGGGCCACCGCGTACGTTACGACGGCGGGGCCAGTGGGCCGTTCAATCAACTGGAACAGTGGATCGCCGAAGGTCGGGTGATTCCCTTGTGCCCGGAAGTCGCCGGCGGTTTGCCAACGCCTCGGGCAGCGGCGGAAATTCCTGGCGGGCAGGGCGTTCAGGTGCTCGACGGTACTGCGCGAGTGATAACGACCGAGGGCGAGGACGTCAGCGCCGAGTTTCTCTCGGGCGCCCATCAGGCATTGCAACTGGTGCAAAAACACGCCATCCGCATCGCCGTGCTCAAGGCCAATAGCCCGTCCTGCGGCAACCTGCTGACCTATGACGGGACCTTCAGCGGGGTCAAGGTCAGCGGCGAGGGCGTCACCGCGGCCTTGTTGACCCGCAATGGGGTGCAGGTGTTCAGCGAACTGGAGTTGGCTGAGGCTGCGCTCGCGTTGGCCCAACTCATCCAACAGTCTTCACATAACTAATGTGGGAGCGAGCTTGCTCGCGATGAGGGCATCACATTCAACAATGATGTTGACTGTCAGGCCGCTATCGCGAGCAAGCTCGCTCCCACATTGGATCTCCATTGGATTACTGTTTCGGCGGCTGGCTCGCGTCCATGCCGAACCACTTCTCCGACAGCGCCATCAATCGGCCGTCTGCCTTGATCCGTTGCAGGGCCCGGTCGAGGCTGGCCTGGAACGCCGGATTACCCTTCTGAAACGGAATCGCCAGGCTCAGGGTCGGGCCGACCTTGGCACCTTCTTTCACCGGTAGACGACTGTCGCGGGGGGCGTAGGGAATCAGCAAGCGATCGCTGAAGGCTGCGTCGAGCTGTTTGCCCGCCACATCCTTGAGCGCCAGCAAAGTGCCGAGCGGGCGTTGTTCTTCCTGGCGCACGATCAATTGTGCGCTTGAATAACTATAAGGCTCGCTGAAGTCGAAACGATCCTTGAGCTCCGGGGTCAGTGCTATGTGGTTGATGGCGACGTCGTACTTGCCGCTCTCGACCCCCGGCAGCAGATCGGTTGAATCGGTGACAACGAAGTCGGCGCGCACATCCAGCTCAACGGCCAGCAGTTGGCCCAGTTCGACTTCGAAGCCGCTGAGCTTGCCGTCTTCCTTGAAATTGAACGGTGGTGTGTTGGCTTCAAGGGCAATGCGCAACTCGCCTCGGTCGTTTACATCATCGATCAGTTCAGCGTGAGCAAAAGGGCTCAAAAGGGGCAGTAAAAGTATCAGGCCAGGCAGAAAGCGCATGGTCACTCCTTGAATTCATTATGTGCGACGCGCTGTTTCGGTGCGCTTTGCTATGGTGTTGAGGAGCTTCGACAACGAATTGCGACGAAGTTGTCACAACCGTAAAGATTAAGTTCAAAACTGGAGAAAAGAATGAAAACCTTTATGTCACGTGCAGTTCTCGCCGGTCTGATGCTCAGCGCTTCGATGCTGGCGAGCGCCGCGGACGTCCCCCGCACCAAGGCCCCTGCGGGTGCGAAGGTGTATATCGTCTCTCCGGCGGACGGAGCGACCGTGGACAAAACCTTCAAGGTCAGATTCGCGGTTGAGGGCATTGCCCTGGCGCCAGCCGGTGACCAGACCGTACACACCGGGCACCACCACCTGCTGATCGACGTCGATAAATTGCCGGCCGAGAACATGCCGATCCCGGCGGACGCCAACCACTTGCATTTCGGCAAGGCCCAGACCGAAACCGAGGTGACCCTGACGCCGGGCAAGCACACCTTGCAACTGGAGCTGGGCGACAAGAACCACGTGCCGTTCGACGCGCCGATTGTCTCGAAAAAAATCACCGTGACGGTGAAATAAAGGCAGCGCCAACAAAAAGGGAGACCCGCGGGTCTCCCTTTTCATTGGCTTCAAGCTTCAAGCTATCAGCTTCAAGCAACAGCCAGACCTCGACTTGCCGCTTGAAGCTTAAAGCTTGTAGCTGCCCTTAAAACAACACACGGCAACGAATGGTGCCGTTGATGTGCTGCAGCTTCTCTTGCGCCAGGTCCGAGTATTCGGCGTCGACGTCGATCACGACGTAGCCGACTTTCTCGTTGGTCTGCAGGAACTGACCGGAAATGTTGATACCGTTTTCGGCGAAAACCTTGTTGATCTCGCTCATCACACCCGGAATGTTTTCGTGGATGTGCAGCAAACGGTGCTTGCCAGGGTGAGCCGGCAGGGCCACTTCCGGGAAGTTGACCGAGGACACCGACGTACCGTTGTCGCTGTACTTGACCAGCTTCTCAGCCACTTCCAGGCCGATGTTGGCTTGCGCTTCAGCGGTGGAGCCGCCGATGTGCGGGGTCAGGATCACGTTGTCCAGGCCACGCAGCGGGCTTGCGAACTCTTCGTCGTTGGAGCGTGGCTCCACCGGGAATACGTCGATGGCCGCGCCGATCAGGTGCTTGTCCTTGATCGCGTCCGCCAGGGCGTCCAGCTCGACCACGGTGCCGCGAGCAGCGTTGATCAGGATTCCGCCCTTCTTGATGGCGCGGATTTCTTTCTCGCCGATCATCCACTGGGTGGCAGCGGTTTCCGGTACGTGCAGGGTCACGATGTCGGACATGCCCAGCAGCTCGTGCAGGTTGCCGACCTGGGTGGCGTTACCCAGAGGCAGCTTGGTCACGGTGTCGTAGAAGTACACCTGCATGCCCAGGCCTTCAGCCAGGACCGACAGTTGAGTGCCGATCGAGCCGTAACCGACGATACCCAGCTTCTTGCCGCGGATTTCGAAGGAGTTGGCCGCGCTTTTGATCCAGCCGCCACGGTGGCAGGAAGCGTTCTTCTCAGGGATGCCGCGCAGCAACAGGATCGCTTCGGCCAGCACCAGCTCGGCCACCGAACGGGTGTTGGAGTACGGTGCGTTGAAGACCGCGATGCCGCGTTCGCGAGCAGCGTTGAGGTCGACCTGGTTGGTGCCGATGCAGAAACAGCCGACAGCCACCAGTTTCTTCGCGTGATCGAAGATTTCTTCGGTCAGTTGAGTGCGGGAGCGAATGCCGATGAAGTGAGCATCAGCGATCTTTTCCTTCAGCTGGGCTTCCGGCAGAGAACCCGTCAGGTACTCGATGCTGGTGTAGCCCGCCGCCTTGAGGACGTCGACAGCCGATTGGTGGACGCCTTCGAGAAGAAGGAACTTGATCTTGCTCTTATCGAGAGAAGTCTTGCTCATCTGCGTAAACCTGTGTCCCGGAGAAAAATGGCAGGGAAGTGGCCAGCAGACGCTGACCCGAGCGGCAGGAAAGCCGTCGCCGCAGAACAGCCTTTGGGCACTATCCTGCGGGGGCGGTATGCTAGCATATGCACCCCGCAAACACTCATTCCTGCGACGTGAAGCGTACTCAGGATGACCATGAATTGTTCGAGAGTTCTGTCGATGACCAATCCCGCCCTGATTGAAGAGCTGAAGACCCTGGTTGAGCCTGGCAAGGTGCTGACCGATGCCGACTCCCTGAATGCTTACGGTAAGGATTGGACCAAGCATTTCGCCCCGGCCCCGACGGCCATCGTGTTCCCCAAGACCACCGAACAGGTCCAGGCCATCGTCCGTTGGGCGAATGAGCACAAGATTGCGCTGGTGCCGTCCGGCGGACGCACCGGGCTGTCCGCTGCTGCCGTGGCGGCCAATGGCGAAGTGGTCGTTTCCTTCGACTATATGAACCAGATCCTCGACGTGAACCTGACCGACCGTACTGCGGTCTGCCAGCCGGGCGTGGTCACTGAACAACTGCAAAATCGCGCCGAAGAGCACGGCCTGTACTACCCGGTGGACTTCGCTTCTGCCGGTTCGAGCCAGATCGGCGGCAATATCGGCACCAATGCCGGCGGGATCAAGGTGATTCGCTACGGCATGACCCGTAACTGGGTCGCCGGCATGAAAGTCGTGACCGGCAAGGGCGACCTGCTGGAACTGAACCGCGACCTGATCAAGAACGCTA
This sequence comes from Pseudomonas sp. GW822-FHT06B12, assembly GCF_058799675.1. Classification (NCBI taxonomy): domain Bacteria; kingdom Pseudomonadati; phylum Pseudomonadota; class Gammaproteobacteria; order Pseudomonadales; family Pseudomonadaceae; genus Pseudomonas; species Pseudomonas sp. GW822-FHT06B12. Next base: position 12,945 of record NZ_JBXALR010000004.1, on the reverse strand, counting down.
CCGGTTACGACCTCCGTCAGCTATTCATCGGCGCCGAAGGCACCCTGGGTTTTGTGGTCGAAGCGACCATGCGCCTTGATCGCGCCCCGAAAAACCTCACCGCGATGGTCCTCGGCACCGCCGATTTCGACTCGATCATGCCGGTGTTGCACGCGTTCCAGAGCAAGCTCGACCTGACGGCGTTCGAATTTTTCTCCGACAAGGCCCTGGCCAAAGTCCTCGCGCGCGGCGACGTGCCGGCGCCGTTCGAATCCGATTGCCCGTTCTACGCGCTGCTGGAATTCGAAGCGACCACCGAGGAAGTGGCCAACCACGCCCTGGAAACCTTCGAACACTGCGTCGAAGAGGGCTGGGTGCTGGACGGCGTGATGAGCCAGAGCGAATCGCAGCTGCAAAACCTCTGGAAGCTGCGTGAATACATCTCCGAAACGATTTCCCACTGGACGCCGTACAAGAACGACATTTCGGTCACTGTGTCGAAAGTGCCGGCATTCCTGAAGGAAATCGACGCGATCGTCGGTGAACACTACCCGGATTTCGAAATCGTCTGGTTCGGCCACATCGGCGACGGCAACCTGCACTTGAACATCCTCAAGCCAGAAAACCTCAGCAAGGACGAGTTCTTCGCCAAGTGCGCGACCGTCAACAAGTGGGTGTTCGAAACCGTCGAGAAGTACAACGGCTCGATCTCCGCCGAGCACGGCGTGGGCATGACCAAGCGTGATTACTTGACCTACAGCCGTTCCCCGGTTGAGATCGAGTACATGAAAGCCGTCAAAGCGGTGTTTGACCCGAATGGCATCATGAATCCGGGCAAGATCTTCGCTGTTTGAAGCCGCTGTACCTGATGAATCAATAAGGAAGGAGTCGGTAATGAGCTATCAGCACCAGTATGTCGACGGTACGCGTATTCATTTCCCGGTCGGGAAAGTGGTGTGCATCGGGCGTAACTACGCCGAACACGCCAAGGAGCTGGATAACCCGGTGCCGACCGAGCCGCTGTTGTTCATCAAGCCGGGCAGTTGCGTGGTGCCGCTGGAAGGTGGTTTTGCGATTCCGACCGAGCGTGGCTCGGTGCACTACGAGGCGGAAATCTCGGTGTTGATCGGCAAGCCGTTGTCAACCAAACCGAGCCGCGAAGAAGTGTTGGACGCGATCTCAGGGTTTGCACCGGGGCTGGACCTGACCTTGCGCGACAAGCAGGCCGAGCTGAAATCCAAAGGTCTGCCATGGGAAATCGCCAAGTCGTTCGACGGTGCCTGCGTGTTGGCGCCGTTCGTGGTCAGCAGCACCTTCGCGGACCTGACCGACATCGGTATCCGCCTGACCATCAACGGTGAAGTTCGCCAGGACGGCAACAGCAGCGCGATGCTCAACCCGATCGTGCCGATGATCCAGCACATGGCGGGCTGCTTCTCGCTGCAAGCCGGTGACGTGATCATGACCGGCACCCCGGTCGGCGTTGGTCCGTTGAACGTGGGCGATGAACTGGTGCTGGAACTGCCGGGCGCCGGCAGCTTCAAGAGCAGTGTTCGCTAAACCGCAAAACCGAGTCCTGATCGTGCTCTTCGCTACCGTCGTGGCGCTGGGCGCGGCTGGGCAGCATTATCGTTTGTTCGAGCGCGGCTGGTTCAACCTGCAAGCCTGGTTGCATCCGGCCGACGGTCAGTCCATCGCGCTCGATGATTACCAGGTGGTCGTCGAGGCGAAGGTCATCGAAGGGCTGGTCGCTGACGTTTCGGCGCTGACCTTTGATCCGGTGCGCAAAAGCCTGTTCACCGTGACCAACAAAAACGCCGAGCTGATCGAGCTCTCCCTCGACGGGCGAATCCTGCGCCGTGTGAAGTTGATCGGCTTTGGCGACCCGGAGGCGGTGGAGTTCATCAGCGCCGACACCTATGTGATCGCCGATGAGTACCAGCAGCGCCTGATCAAGATTCATCTGAAGGATGAAACGACGTTTCTGGATGCCGCGGATGCCGAACAGATGACCCTAGGCGTGCACATGGGCACCAATAAAGGTTTTGAAGGCCTGGCCTATGATTCGGTGGGCAAGCGGCTGTTCGTCGCCAAGGAGCGCGACCCGATGCTGATCTATGAAGTGCAGGGTTTCCCGCATTACAACCCGGAGAAGTCCTACGCGGTGCACGTGGTCAACAACCCCAAGCGCGATGCCGGGCTGTTCGTGCGCGACCTGTCGAGCCTGCAATATGACGAACGCAGCGGCCATTTACTGGCGCTGTCGGATGAGTCGCATCTGGTGCTGGAACTGGATATCGACGGCCGGCCGTTGAGCACGATGTCGCTGAATGAGGGGCGTCAGGGGTTAGAAAAGACCGTGCCGCAAGCTGAAGGTATCGCCATGGACCACAGTGGCACGCTGTACCTGGTCAGCGAGCCCAACCTGTTTTACGTCTTCAAGAAACCACCACAACCCTAGCTAACACCGCAGAACAACTGTGGGAGCGAGCTTGCTCGCGATGCGGTCATAACATTCAACATCCATGTTGACTGTTACACCGCTATCGCGAGCAAGCTCGCTCCCACAGGAGGCATCACAATAATGTGTTCGCCTTACTCGGCGCGCAGGGTCTTCACGCCTTCGCTCGTGCCCAGCAGCAGCAAGTCTGCCGGACGGGCAGCGAACAGGCCGTTGGTGACCACGCCGACGATGGCGTTGATTTGGGTCTCAAGCTCGACAGGATTGGTGATCTGCATGTTGAACACGTCGAGGATGATGTTGCCGTTGTCGGTCAACACGCCTTCGCGGTAAACCGGATCGCCGCCGAGTTTCACCAGCTCGCGGGCCACGTGGCTGCGGGCCATCGGAATCACTTCGACCGGCAGCGGGAACGCGCCCAGGACCGGTACCAGTTTGCTGGCGTCGGCGATGCAGATGAAGGTCTTGGCCACGGCCGCAACGATCTTCTCGCGGGTCAGGGCGGCGCCGCCACCCTTGATCAGGTTCAGGTGTTCGTCGCTTTCATCGGCGCCATCGACGTAGAACTCCAGGTCGCTGACGGTGTTGAGCTCATAAACCGGAATGCCGTGGCCCTTGAGGCGCGCGGCGGTGGCTTCGGAGCTGGCAACCGCGCCGTCGAAGGCACCCTTGTGCAGGGCCAGCGCATCGATGAAGCAGTTGGCGGTGGAGCCGGTGCCGACCCCGACGATGCTCTTGTCGTCGAGTTTTGGAAGGATGAAATCGACGGCGGCCTGAGCCACTGCCTGTTTGAGTTGATCCTGGGTCATGCGGGCTCCGAGGTGCCAAAGGGGAACGAAAGGCCCGCATTATAGCCCCATGCCTGGCTAAATCCTCTGGATTCGTGTGGTCGTCCGAGCGAAAGCCGGGTTAGACTCCTTGGCCCTGCCCAACCCGCTCAGTGATGCTTTCCGATGCTCGAACAGTACGTCAAAAAGATCCTCACCTCGCGCGTTTATGACGTTGCCATAGAAACCCCATTGCAGACTGCTCGCCAGCTCTCCGAGCGGCTGGGCAACAGGATTTGGCTCAAGCGCGAAGACTTGCAGCCAGTGTTCTCGTTCAAGATTCGCGGCGCTTACAACAAGCTGACCCAATTGAGCGATGAAGAGCGCGCCCGTGGCGTGGTCACCGCCTCCGCAGGTAACCATGCGCAGGGTCTGGCGTTGGCGGCCAAGGTGTTGGGCGTGAAAGCGACCATCGTCATGCCCAAGACCACCCCCGAGATCAAGGTCGAAGGCGTGCGTTCACGCGGCGGCAAAGTGGTGCTGCACGGTGATTCTTTCCCGGAAGCCCTGGCCTACTCGCTGAAACTGGTCGACGAAAAGGGCTACGTCTACATCCATCCTTACGATGATCCGCACACCATTGCCGGGCAGGGCACCGTGGCGATGGAGATACTGCGCCAGCACCCGGGCCCGCTCGACGCGATTTTCGTTCCGGTGGGCGGTGGCGGCCTGATCGCCGGGATTGCGGCATACGTGAAGTACCTGCGGCCCGAGATCAAGATCATCGGCGTTGAGCCGGACGACTCCAACTGCCTGCAAATGGCCATGGCGGCCGGCGAGCGCGTGGTGCTGCCGACCGTGGGGATCTTTGCCGATGGCGTGGCGGTGGCGCAGATCGGCCAGCACACCTTCGAGATCTGCAAAGACTACGTCGATGAAGTGATCACCGTCAGCACCGACGAAATCTGCGCGGCGATCAAGGATATCTACGACGACACTCGCTCGATCACTGAACCTGCCGGCGCCCTGGGCGTGGCCGGGATCAAGAAGTACGTCGAGTTGCGCGGCGTAACCGGGCAGACTCTGGTGGCCATCGACTCCGGCGCCAACGTCAACTTTGACCGCCTGCGCCACGTCGCCGAGCGCGCCGAGCTGGGTGAAGGCCGTGAAGCGATCATCGCCGTGACCATCCCGGAGAAACCGGGCAGTTTCAAGGCGTTCTGCGAAGCCATCGGCAAGCGCCAGATCACCGAATTCAACTACCGCTACAACACCGGCAGCGAAGCGCACATTTTTGTCGGCGTGCAGACGCACCCGGAAAACGATCCACGCAGCGCGCTGGTCGCCAGTCTGACCGAGCAGGGCTTCCCGGTGCTTGACCTGACCGACAACGAACTGGCCAAGTTGCACATTCGCCACATGGTTGGCGGTCGTGCGGCACATGTCGTCGATGAAGTGGTATTGCGCTTCGAGTTCCCGGAGCGTCCGGGCGCACTGTTCAACTTCCTCCACAAGCTCGGCGGACGCTGGAACATCTCGATGTTCCACTACCGCAACCACGGCGCGGCCGATGGTCGGGTGGTCGCCGGTCTGCAAGTGCCGCACGAAGAGCGTCATCTGGTGCCAGCAGCGCTGGCAGAAATCGGCTACCCGTATTGGGATGAGAGCGACAACCCGGCGTATAAGCTGTTCCTCGGCTGAGCGTCTACGCTGATGGGCAATCCATAAGGAAATCGAACAATGGAAACGTTAACCGCCCTGAAAATTGCACATGTCCTGGCGACCGTACTGTTGCTGGTCGGTGCGTTGGGGCTGGCAATCTGGGTCTGGCGCGCTCGCCGTAACGGTGACGTGACGGCACACGCGCGCACGTTGCAGCGGCCGTGGGTGTTTGTCTGGTTGGTGATGGGCCTGGCATTGCTGAGCATGCCGTTCACGGGATGGTGGATGGTACATCTGGTGGGCTGGCCGCTGGGGCAGATCTGGATTCTGGGCTCCAGCCTGATCTACACCGTCGGCGCGCTGGCGGTGTTCTGGCTGCTGGTGCGGCTTAACAAGCTGCGCGTGGCGCCGGGGGGCAGTGGCAAGTTTACGTTTGCCTTGGCGTTGTTCAGTTTTGTCTGCTTTATCGCGATTGCCGGGTTGATGGGCGCCAAACCGGTTTAAGGCCTGATACCGGGTTGGCCCCATCGCGAGCAAGCTCGCTCCCACACTGGGTCTGTGCAGGTCCACGATTCTGTGATCAACACAAAACCCTGTGGGAGCGAGCTTGCTCGCGATGGCGTATTCAGTCGCGCAATGACATTACCGGCCAGCCACGCTTCTCGGCCTCGGCCCGCAAATTCGGGTCCGGGTCCACGGCCACCGGGTTTGCCACTTCCTCCAGCAACGCCAGATCGTTCATCGAATCGCTATAGAAATAGCTGTCTTCGAGCGACATGCCGGTCTCTTCCAGCCAGCGATTCAAGCGCGTCACCTTGCCTTCACGGAAGCACGGCACGTCGGTGCTGCGTCCGGTGTAGCGACCGTCGATCATTTCGCATTCAGTGGCAATCAGGGTTTCGACGCCCAGACGCTGGGCAATCGGACCTGTGACGAAACGGTTGGTGGCGGTGATGATCACCAGCTTGTCGCCGGCCGCCCGGTGCTTGGCCAGCAGTTCGAGGCCCTTGGGCAATATGATCGGTTCGATGCAGTCGCGCATGTAGTTGCGGTGCCATTCGTCGAGCACGGCCATCTCGGTACGACCGAGCACTTCCAGGCAAAAATTCAGGTACGCGGCGTTGTCCAGCTTGCCGGCCAGGTAGTCCTGGTAGAACTCGTCGTTGCGCGTTTTGTAGGCGACGGCGTCGAGGAAGCCGCGTTCGCACAGGTAATCCCCCCACGCGTGATCGCTGTCGCCGCCCAAAAGTGTGTTGTCCAAGTCGAATAAAGCCAGACGCATTGCAGTTACTCGCTGATAAGTCTGTAAAAAGGCGTCCAGAATACGGTCTTTTCACAAGAGTGCACATAACGTAGGAAGCTTCGTTGCCGCCTTCACAACCTTTGTGGAACAATGCGGCGACATGCGTTTGCGAGGTTGTTGCCGTGATCGACCCCGATGGTTTCCGCCCCAATGTCGGGATCATTCTCACGAATGATGCTGGCCAGGTGCTATGGGCTCGCCGTATCAATCAAGATGCCTGGCAGTTTCCTCAAGGTGGTATCAACCCTCAGGAGACGCCGGAAGACGCCTTGTACCGCGAGTTGAACGAAGAAGTGGGGCTGGAGCGCGAAGATGTTGAAATTCTCGCCTGCACCCGGGGCTGGTTGCGCTATCGTTTGCCGCAACGCCTGGTCAGAACGCACAGCCAACCGCTGTGCATCGGCCAGAAACAGAAATGGTTTCTCCTGCGCCTGGTCTCTAACGAGCAGCGGGTGCGGATGGATTTGACCGGTAAACCGGAGTTCGATGGCTGGCGCTGGGTCAGTTATTGGTATCCGTTGGGCCAGGTGGTGACATTCAAGCGCGAAGTTTATCGCCGCGCTCTCAAAGAGCTTGCCCCGCGCCTTTTAGCGCGCGACTGACGACGGAGTTCGACCCCGAGCCATGCTCAATACGCTGCGCAAGATCGTCCAGGAAGTTAACTCCGCCAAGGATCTCAAGGCGGCGTTGGGGATTATTGTATTGCGCGTCAAAGAGGCCATGGGCAGCCAGGTCTGCTCGGTCTACCTGCTCGACCCCGAGACCAACCGCTTCGTGCTGATGGCCACCGAGGGCTTGAACAAGCGCTCGATCGGCAAGGTCAGCATGGCGCCCAACGAAGGTCTGGTTGGCCTGGTCGGCACGCGTGAAGAACCCCTTAACCTCGAAAACGCCGCGGATCACCCGCGCTATCGCTACTTCGCCGAAACCGGTGAAGAACGGTATGCCTCGTTCCTCGGCGCCCCGATCATTCACCACCGCCGCGTCGTCGGCGTGTTGGTCATCCAGCAAAAAGAACGTCGTCAGTTCGACGAGGGTGAAGAAGCCTTCCTGGTGACCATGAGCGCCCAGCTTGCGGGCGTTATCGCCCACGCCGAGGCCACCGGTTCAATCCGTGGTCTGGGGCGTCAGGGCAAAGGCATCCAGGAAGCCAAGTTCGTCGGCGTACCCGGTTCGCCCGGTGCGGCGGTCGGTACTGCGGTGGTCATGCTGCCGCCGGCCGATCTGGACGTGGTGCCTGACAAGACCATCACCGACATCGATGCCGAGCTGGGTCTGTTCAAGACCGCCATCGAAGGCGTGCGCGCCGACATGCGCGCGCTGTCCGCCAAGCTCGCCACGCAATTGCGGCCGGAAGAGCGGGCGCTGTTCGACGTCTACCTGATGATGCTCGACGACGCTTCGCTGGGCAGCGAAGTGACCACCGTGATCAAGACTGGCCAGTGGGCCCAGGGCGCGCTGCGTCAGGTGGTCACTGATCACGTCAACCGTTTCGAATTGATGGACGACGCCTACCTGCGTGAGCGCGCCTCGGACGTCAAAGACCTCGGTCGACGCCTGCTGGCTTACTTGCAGGAAGAACGTCAGCAGACCCTGGTCTACCCCGACAACACCATTCTGATCAGCGAAGAACTGACGCCGGCGATGCTCGGCGAGGTGCCGGAAGGCAAGCTGGTGGGGCTGGTGTCGGTACTCGGTTCCGGTAACTCCCACGTGGCGATTCTGGCGCGAGCCATGGGCATCCCGACGGTGATGGGCCTGGTCGATCTGCCGTATTCCAAGGTCGACGGCATCCAGATGATCGTCGACGGCTACCACGGCGAGGTCTACACCAACCCGAGCGACGTGCTGCGCAAGCAGTTCGCCGACGTGGTCGAAGAAGAGAAACAACTGGCGCTGGGGCTGGATGCGCTGCGTGATTTGCCGTGCGTGACCCTCGATGGTCACCGCATGCCGCTGTGGGTCAACACCGGCCTGCTGGCGGACGTGGCGCGGGCGCAGAAGCGCGGTGCCGAAGGCGTGGGTCTGTACCGCACCGAAGTGCCGTTCATGATCAATCAGCGCTTCCCGAGCGAAAAGGAGCAGCTGGCGATTTATCGCGAGCAACTCGCGGCCTTCCATCCGCAACCGGTGACCATGCGCAGCCTGGACATCGGCGGCGACAAGTCACTGTCGTACTTCCCGATCAAGGAAGACAACCCGTTCCTCGGCTGGCGCGGGATTCGCGTGACCCTCGACCACCCGGAAATCTTCCTGGTGCAGACCCGCGCCATGCTCAAGGCCAGTGAAGGCCTGAACAACCTGCGCATTCTGTTGCCGATGATCTCCGGTATCCATGAGCTGGAAGAAGCCCTGCACCTGATTCACCGCGCCTGGGGTGAAGTGCGCGACGAAGGCACCGACGTGCCGATGCCGCCGGTTGGCGTGATGATCGAGATTCCCGCAGCGGTGTACCAAACCAAGGAACTGGCGCGGCAGGTGGACTTCCTGTCGGTTGGCTCCAACGACCTGACCCAGTACCTGCTGGCCGTGGACCGTAACAACCCACGGGTTGCCGATCTCTACGACTATCTGCACCCGGCGGTGCTGCAAGCGCTGCAAAACGTGGTGCGTGACGCGCATGCCGAAGGCAAGCCAGTGAGTATCTGCGGTGAGATGGCCGGTGATCCGGCGGCAGCGGTGCTGTTGATGGCGATGGGTTTCGACAGCCTGTCGATGAACGCCACCAACTTGCCGAAAGTGAAGTGGATGCTGCGCCAGATCAACCTGAGTTGGGCCCGGGATCTGCTTGCCGAGCTGATGACCATCGACAACCCGCAAGTGATCCACAGCTCGCTGCAATTGGCGCTGAAGAACCTTGGGTTGGCGCGGATGATTAATCCGGCAGCGATCAAGCCCCTCTGAGCCTGTGGCGCACCCATCGCGAGCAAGCTCGCTCCCACAGTGGATTTGTGTAGGTTCACTATTTTGTGATCAACACAAAACCCTGTGGGAGCGAGCTTGCTCGCGATGAGGCCAGTGCCGACACCGCCTAATCCCTGACTTCCACTTCCCCCAAATGCCCGCCATACGGGCCGAAGCTGCGCTCGACTATCAGCCGCGTCCCGTCCGCCTGCACAATCAGCGCCGTACTCGCTCGCGTGCCATACGTGGGGCTGGCAATAAACACGCTCGACAACAAACTCTCGGTCGCCAGCCCAACGCCGGTATCCGGCAAATCGGCGAACGGTGCCGTTTGCGGGTCGCCTAAAAGGGCCAGCAAAGCCTGTGGCTGCGGATCAGTCAGTACTTCACTCAACGCCGCCTTGGCCTTGAGCACCTTCGGCCACGGCGTATCAAGCCCGGCATTCGACAGCCCATGGATCCCTGATTGCAGTTTGACCGGCCCAGGCTCGCGTGCGTTGTAGTGCCACAACTCATGACGATTACCGATCAGCAGGTTAAACCCGGCATATTCCAGCGATCTGTCGACAACGTCGGCCAAATATTCAGCAATGGGCAAATTACCGGTCAGAAATCGCGCTACCAGCTCGCCTCGCGATTTGCGTGCTGGCGGTTGGTGCGGGTTGCGGATGTTGGTCAATGCAGCGAAACGTCCGTCGGCGCCAATACCCAGCCAGGTGCCGCCGGCCTCCAGGTCGCGCCCGGCGTAAACCTGCGGCGCTTCGGGCCATTGCGCCAGCGGCAGGCTGGGGCGCGCATAGAACTCGTCACGGTTGGCCGCGACGATCAGCGGTTGGGCGTGACCCGGCCGCCAGGCGAAGACGATCAAGCACATGGGGTGATCCCTCTTGGCTTTTTTTGCCCACTCTACGCACAGATCCGGTGGGTATCCATCGCCATCCAGTGGAGCTTGAGACCATGCATCCGTTACCATGCCGCACTTATTTCGGGATGCGCTCATGGAATTTCTGCTCTATCTGGGGCTGGGCGCCTGTGCGGGTGTGCTGGCCGGGCTGTTCGGCGTGGGTGGCGGGATCATCATCGTCCCGGTACTGGTGTTCAGTTTCACCTTGCAAGGCTTCGATGTCTCGATCCTGACGCATCTGGCGGTCGGCACGTCGTTGGCGACGATCATCTTTACCTCGGTCAACGCAGTGCGCGAGCATCAGCGCCGCGGTGCCGTGCGTTGGCCGATCTTTGTCTGGATGACGCTTGGTATTCTGCTCGGCGCGGGTTTTGGCGCGCTGACGGCCGAAGCCATCTCGGGGCCGAACTTGCAGAAGATCATCGGCGTGTTCGCGTTGATCGTTGCCGTACAACTGGCGCTGGAGGTCAAACCCAAGGCCAGCCGAACGGTTCCCGGCAAGTTCGGTCTGACCCTGGCCGGCAGTGTGATCGGCTGGGCTTCGGCGATATTCGGGGTCGGCGGAGGCTCGCTGACGGTGCCGTTTCTGACCTGGCGCAGTGTGCCGATGCAGCAAGCGGTGGCCACGTCTTCGGCCTGCGGTCTGCCGATTGCGCTCGTCAGTGCATTAAGTTTCATGATTCTGGGCTGGCACGATCCACGTCTGCCGGCTCATAGTCTCGGGTTCATTTATTTACCGGCGCTGTTGGGGATCGCCCTGACCAGCATGGTCTTTGCCCGCATCGGTGCGCGACTGGCCCACAAGCTGTCGCCGCGTTTGCTGAAAAGACTGTTTGCCGCTTTGCTGTTTTGCGTGGGCCTGAGCTTTTTGCTTTGAGTTCTTTTTGCCAGGAACCGCTACGCAATCCTGGCTTAATCCCGGCGTGGCACGGTCGCGCCAGGAATTTTAGGTTTCAACTCTAACGAGGAGTCGCAATGCTGCCTTACCCGCAGATTGACCCGGTGGCCCTGGCCATCGGCCCGCTGAAAATCCACTGGTACGGCCTGATGTACCTGATCGGCATCGGCGGCGCCTGGATGCTGGCGTCGCGTCGATTGAACCGCTTCGACCCGACCTGGACCAAGGAGAAGCTCTCCGACATGATCTTCTGGATGTCGATGGGGGTGATTGTCGGCGGCAGGCTCGGGTATGTGCTGTTTTACGATCTGAGCGCCTACATCGCCAGCCCGACGCTGATTTTTGAAGTGTGGAAGGGTGGCATGTCGTTCCACGGCGGGTTTATCGGCGTGATGCTGGCGGCCCTGTGGTTCGGCAAAAAGAACGGCAAGTCGTTCTTCCAACTGATGGACTTCGTCGCACCGATGGTGCCGATCGGCCTGGGTGCCGGGCGTATCGGCAACTTCATCAACGCCGAGTTGTGGGGCAAGCCGACCGACTTGCCATGGGCGATGATTTTCCCGCCGTTCAGCGATCCGGCGCAGCTGCCGCGTCACCCGTCGCAGTTGTATCAGTTCGCCCTCGAAGGCGTGGCCTTGTTCGTCATTCTTTGGTTGTTCTCGCGCAAGCCGCGGCCGACCATGGCAGTGTCCGGGATGTTTGCGCTGTTCTACGGGATCTTCCGGTTTGTTGTCGAACTGGTGCGAGTGCCGGATGCGCAACTTGGCTACCTGGCGTTCGGCTGGGTGACGATGGGGCAGATTCTGTGCATCCCGATGATCATCGGCGGGCTGTTCCTGCTCTGGCTGGCGTACCACCGCGCGCCGGCAGCTCCCGTGACTCCGGCGTCTTAAGGCGCCGCGCTCTACATTCGGAACGCAGGGTCACGACCCTGCGTTCAAGGACACAGGTAATTCATGAAGCAATATCTCGATCTGGTCGCCCACGTCATCAAGAACGGCACCAAGCAAGCCAACCGTACCGGCGTGAACACCATCAGCTTTCCCGGCGCGATGCTGCGCTATGACCTGAAAGAAGGCTTCCCGGCGATCACCACCCGCAAGATGGCCTTCAAATCGGCCATCGGCGAGATGGTCGGTTTCCTGCGGGGCGTGAACAACGCCGCTGAATTCCGTGCGTTGGGCTGCAAGGTCTGGGACCAGAACGCCAACGAAAACGCCCAGTGGCTGGCCAACCCGTTCCGTCAGGGCGAAGACGACCTGGGCGAGATCTACGGTGTGCAATGGCGCAAATGGCCGGCGTACAAGCAGATCCCGGTCAGCAATCAGGCGGCTATCGAGCAGACGCTGAACCAGGGTTATCGGCAGATCGCCGAAGGCGAAGAAGACGGCCAGGCCTACGTGGTGCTGTACAAGGCGATCGACCAGATTCGCCAGTGCGTCGACACCATCATCAAGGACCCGGGCAGCCGCCGTATCCTGTTCCACGGCTGGAACTGCGCCCAGCTCGATGAAATGGCCTTGCCGCCATGCCATCTGCTGTATCAGTTCCACCCGAACGTCGAGACCAAAGAGATTTCCCTGACGCTCTACATCCGTTCCAACGATCTGGGGCTGGGCACGCCGTTCAACCTCACCGAAGGCGCCGCGCTGCTGAGCCTGATCGGTCGCCTGACCGGTTACACGCCGCGCTGGTTCACCTATTTTATCGGTGACGCCCACGTCTACGAAAACCACCTGGACATGCTCAACGAACAGCTCAAGCGCGAGCCGTTCCCGATGCCCAAACTGGTGATTTCCGAGCGTGTGCCTGAGTTCGCCAAGACGGGTGTGTACCAACCGGAGTGGCTGGAGCAGATCGAGCCGAGCGACTTCTCGCTGGAAGGTTACGAGCACCACGCGCCAATGACCGCGCCAATGGCGGTCTAAATACCTGCTGCCCCGCTGATCATTCCCAGGCTCGCGCGTGGGAACGGTCAGATACCTGCTACCCCGTAGATACTCTGTTTCCGGTCAAGCTTTCGCGAAGTGCTTTTCGCTGAAAAGCTTGGCCGTATCAAAATCCTCT
>NZ_JBXALR010000003.1:0-525525 GCF_058799675.1 Pseudomonas sp. GW822-FHT06B12 | reverse complement strand
GTGGGTGATGACGGGATCGAACCGCCGACATTCTGCTTGTAAGGCAGACGCTCTCCCAGCTGAGCTAATCACCCTTTGCATCTCTGAGGCCGCGAAATTTACGCAGATACCGAAGCTAAGTCAATAGCCTGCTTGAAGTTTTTCTGAAAAAGACAAATTCATGTCATCTTCCGGGGCGCCAATCAGCGACACCCCCAACCTCAAGCCGTATCCGCCGCGGCTCCGGCACCTCGGTTAATCGCTATAAATCATTTTCTTGGTCATGCCGCCGTCGACCACAAACTCCTGGCCCGTGACAAACCCGGCATTCTTCGAAAGCAGCCAGGCCACCATCGCCGCCACATCCTCGACCGTCCCTACCCTGCCCGCCGGATGCTGAGCATGATCAGCGTCGCTCAACGGCTCGGCACGCCGCGCCGCGGGATCACGCGTATCGATCCAGCCAGGGCTGACCGCATTGACCCGAATCTCCGGCCCCAGACTGATGGCCAAAGCATGAGTCAATGCCAGCAAGCCGCCCTTGCTCGCCGCGTAAGCCTCGGTATCCGGCTCCGACTGAGCGGCCCGAGTCGAGGCCAGATTGACGATAGCGCCGCTGTGAGCCCGCAAATAAGGCGCGCAGTGCTTGGCCAGCAGCATGGGCCCGCTGAGGTTCACCGCCAACACACGATTCCAGTAAGTCAGATCGAGACTTTCCAGGGTGATGTTGTGCGGATCGGCGATTGCCGCATTGCACACCAGCGCATCGATGCGACCGAACTGCCCAAGCACCTCGGCAACGCCCCGAGCCACTTGCTGCTCATCGGCCACGTCCATGGCGATAAACCAGGCGTTTTCACCCAGCACCTTGGCAACCTTCGAGCCGCGCACCCGATCAAGATCGGTCAGCACCACCTGCCAGCCTTCGCTGATCAGCCAGGCGGCAATCCCCAGGCCTATGCCGCGCGCAGCACCGGTGACCAGTGCAACCCGACCATTAGCGCCACTCGCAGGCGTGGACAACTCGATCACAAGGCAGCCAGCCCGCGCGCCAGATCCGCTTGCAGGTCAGCCACATCTTCCAGGCCGACCGCAATGCGGATCAAGCTGTCGCGGATTCCCGCAGCCTCACGCTCTTGCGGCGCCAGGCGACCGTGAGAGGTGGTGCCCGGATGGGTAATGGTGGTCTTGCTGTCACCGAGGTTGGCGGTGATCGAAATCAAACGCGTGGCATCGATAAAGCGCCAGGCGCCCTCTTTACCACCCTTGACCTCGAAACTTACGACCGCACCGAAACCCTTCTGCTGATGCTGAGCCAGCTCATGCTGCGGATGACTCTTGAGGCCGGCGTAATGGACTTTCTCAATGCCGTCCTGCTGCTCCAGCCACTCGGCCAGCTGCTGGGCGTTGGCACAGTGCGCCTTCATGCGCAGGCTCAACGTTTCCAGGCCCTTGAGGAAGATCCAGGCGTTGAACGGGCTCAAGGTCGGCCCGGCAGTACGCAGAAAGCCAACGATTTCTTTCATCTGCTCGCTGCGACCGGCCACTACGCCGCCCATGCAACGGCCCTGGCCGTCGATGAACTTGGTTGCCGAATGCACGACCACGTCCGCACCGAGCTTCAGCGGCTGCTGCAAGGCAGGCGTGCAGAAGCAGTTGTCGACCACCAGCATCGCGCCTTTGGCGTGAGCGATTTTCGACAACGCAGCGATGTCCACCAGCTCAGCCAAAGGGTTGGACGGCGACTCGACGAACAGCAATTTGGTGTTGGCCTTGATCGCCGCGTCCCAGCCAGACAGCTCCGCCAGGGGCACGTAATCAACTTCGATGCCAAACCGCTTGAAGTACTTTTCGAACAGGCTGATGGTCGAGCCGAACACGCTGCGCGACACCAGCACATGATCGCCAGCACTGCACAGACTCATCACCACCGCGAGAATCGCCGCCATACCGGTGGCCGTTGCCACTGCCTGCTCAGCACCTTCGAGGGCGGCAATGCGCTCTTCGAACGCGCGAACGGTCGGGTTGGTGTAACGCGAGTAAACGTTGCCCGGCACTTCGCCAGCAAAGCGCGCCGCCGCATCGGCAGCGGTACGGAATACGTAGCTCGAAGTGAAGAACATCGGATCACCGTGTTCGCCTTCCGGCGTGCGGTGCTGACCGGCGCGTACGGCCAGGGTATCGAACGCTACGCCATCGAGGTCGCTGTCCAGCCGACCGGCATCCCAATCCTGACTCATGCTGCCACTCCTTGCCCCGTTCTTGATAGATACAAATTCTTTGATGGATACAAAACCGGCCCCTCAGGGCCGGTAGAAACTCAGTTGTTGTACAGATCGATGATCGCACTGACTGCCTGCGTCTTGACCTTGGAGGCATCGTTGCGCGCCTGCTCGATCTTGTTCAGGTAAGCCTCGTCGACGTCGCCGGTGACGTACTTGCCATCGAACACCGCGCAGTCGAAGTTCTCAATCTTGATCTTGCCGCCACCGACCGCTTCGATCAAGTCAGGCAGGTCCTGATAGATCAGCCAGTCAGCGCCGATCAGATCAGCCACGTCCTGGGTCGAACGATTGTGCGCGATCAGCTCATGAGCGCTCGGCATGTCGATGCCGTAGACGTTCGGGTAACGCACAGCCGGAGCTGCCGAGCAGAAGTAGACGTTTTTGGCGCCGGCTTCGCGAGCCATCTGGATGATCTGCTTGCAGGTGGTACCGCGAACGATGGAGTCGTCCACCAGCATCACGTTTTTGCCGCGAAATTCCAGCTCGATGGCGTTGAGCTTCTGGCGTACGGATTTTTTCCGTGCAGCCTGGCCCGGCATGATGAAGGTCCGGCCGATGTAGCGGTTCTTCACGAAGCCTTCGCGGAATTTGACGCCCAGATGGTTCGCCAGCTCCAGCGCCGCAGTGCGGCTGGTGTCCGGGATCGGGATGACCACGTCGATGTCGTGCTCTGGACGCTCGCGCAGGATCTTCTCGGCGAGTTTCTCACCCATGCGCAGGCGAGCCTTGTAGACCGAAACACCGTCGATGATCGAATCTGGACGCGCCAGGTAGACGTGTTCGAAGATGCACGGAGTCAGCGATGGGTTGGTCGCGCACTGACGGGTGTGCAGCTTGCCGTCTTCAGTGATGTAGACCGCTTCGCCCGGTGCCAGGTCGCGAATCAGGGTGAAGCCGAGCACGTCCAGGGAAACGCTTTCGGAGGCGATCATGTACTCGACGCCTTCGTCGGTGTGACGCTGACCGAAGACGATCGGGCGGATGCCGTGCGGGTCACGGAAACCGACGATGCCATAACCGGTCACCATCGCAACGACCGCGTAACCACCCACGCAACGGTTGTGCACGTCGGTGACGGCCGCAAACACGTCTTCTTCGGTTGGCTGCAACTTGCCGCGCTGGGCCAGTTCGTGAGCGAACACGTTGAGCAGCACTTCCGAATCGGAGTTGGTGTTGACGTGGCGCAGGTCAGATTCGTAAATCTCCTTGGCCAGCTGTTCAACGTTGGTCAGGTTACCGTTGTGCGCCAGGGTGATGCCATACGGCGAGTTGACGTAAAACGGTTGAGCTTCGGCCGAAGTCGAGCTGCCTGCCGTCGGATAACGCACATGGCCAATACCCATGTGACCGACCAGGCGCTGCATGTGACGCTGATGAAACACGTCACGAACCAGGCCGTTGTCCTTGCGCAGGAATAACCGGCCATCATGGCTGGTCACGATACCGGCAGCGTCCTGGCCGCGGTGCTGGAGGACGGTTAGCGCGTCATACAGCGCCTGATTGACGTTCGACTTACCGACGATACCGACGATGCCACACATGCGACGCAACCCCTACTTAATGAAACTGAACTGAACACTTCTCACTGCGGCGTTTTGGCCGTCGGCAAGAGATGCTCCTTGAACGGTATGTCAGCGGGTACGCTGATACCGCTGGCCAGCCACTGACTGCTCCACCCTAATATGAGGTTTTTGGACCAGTCTGCAACCAATAGAAATTGTGGCACGAGCCTTGACTCCTGCCACCACTTATCCTGCTGTACCGGGCCCAGACTCAAGAGCCCGACGGCGGTGACCACCAGCAGCGCGCCACGTGCCGCGCCGAAGGCCATGCCGAGAAAACGATCGGTCCCGGACAGGCCGGTGACGCGAACCAGTTCGCTGATAAGGTAATTGATCATTGCGCCCACCATTAAGGTGGCGACAAACATGATGGCACAGCCCGCGATCACGCGAGCCGACGGTGTTTCGATGTATCCGGCGAGGTACTCGGACAGTGAGCCACCGAACATCCAGGCAACAGCTCCTGCGATGATCCAGGTCAGCAGCGATAAGGCTTCCTTGACGAAGCCGCGGCTCAGACTGATCAAAGCGGAGATGGCGACGATTGCAACGATCGCCCAATCAACCCAGGTAAATGGCACAGTGCAGCCTACAGACGGATAAGGCGGCGCATTTTAGCAGAGCCCATGGCTGTCGGTAAGCTGCGATTGCAAGTGCATTTGAAATCAGTCAGTTAGCGTCAGCCGCGCTCAGGCTGGAAGCGAACGACAAAGCCTTTGAGGTTCTGCTGACGGCCCAGCAGGTCACGCAGGCGATCAGCTTCTGCACGCTCGATCAACGGCCCGACAAACACCCGATTCTTGCCATCGGCAGTACGGATATAGGCGTTGTAACCCTGGCTACGCAGGGTTTTCTGCAAGCTTTCGGCGCTTTCACGGCTCGACAGGCTGGCCAATTGCACCGACCAACTGACCGACAGGCCATTGGCATCGACACGACTCTGGCTGGTGTCAGGCTTGCTCGGCGCTGCAGCGATCGGTTGCGCCGGAGCAGCTGCCGGTTTTGGCGCAGGCGGCGTTACCGGCTTGGCGACAACCGGGGCCGGCGCGATAGGCGCGCCAGGGGCAGTCGGTTTCGACGGCGCCTGCTCCGCAGCAATCTCTTCATCGGTTGGAACCGGTTCCTGCGGCAGTGCTTGCGGCTCCGGAACCACCACGGGCTCGATCTGTACTTGCGGCATTGCCGGGGCCTGAGGTGCAGTCGGGGCCTGAACCACCACCTGACGCTGCTCATCCTGTCGGGAAAACAGCATCGGCAAGAAAATCACCGCCAATGCCACCAGAACCAGAGCTCCAACCATCCGCTGCTTGTACGCGTTATCCAGCAAAGCCATGTGCAGCTTCCTCCGTGGAGCGCCGAGCCAACCATTCGAGGGCCTCGGCAACACAATAAAATGATCCGAACAGCAGAATTTCATCTTCCGCCGTCGCCAGCGCGCACTGCCCTTCCAGGGCATCCGCGACACTTGCATAGGATGTTACCGACGCCCCAAGGTTCTGCAACGCAACCTGCAAGTCCGCAACCGGACGTGCGCGCGCAGAATCGAGCGGGGCGACAGCCCAATGCTGGACACTACCACTCAATTCGCCGACAACTCCATCGAGATCCTTGTCAGCCAACAAACCAAATACCGCCAAACGTCGACCCGCCACCGGCCGGCGAGCCAATCGCTGAGCCAGGTACTCGGCCGCATGCGGGTTATGCCCCACATCCAGCATCAGGTTCAGACGCTTGCCGTGCCAGTTGAACTGGCGGCGATCCAGACGCCCGACCACTGATGTTGCTTTCAACGCAGCGACAATTTGCTCGGCCTGCCATGGCAAACCCAGCAGCGCATAGGCCTGCAACGCCAGCGCGGCGTTTTCCATCGGCAGATCGAGCAACGGCAAGTCGTGCAACTCAATCGCACGCCCTTGGGCATCGACGCCCCGCCACTGCCAGTTCTCCTCGGTGACGCCCAAATCAAAATCACGACCGCGCAGGAAGAACGGGCAATTGAGCTCGCGCACTTTATCCAGCAGGGGTTGAGGCGGATTGAGGTCACCACAGAGCGCAGGCGCGCCCTGACGGAAGATGCCGGCTTTTTCGAAAGCGACGGATTCGCGGGTATTGCCAAGATAATCGGCGTGATCAACGCCAATACTGGTGACCAGCGCGACGTCGGCATCCACCAGATTGACGGTGTCCAGACGCCCGCCGAGGCCGACTTCCAGCACCACCGCATCCAGACCTGCACGCTGAAACAGCCAGAACGCCGCCAGTGTGCCCACCTCGAAATACGTCAGGGAGATTTCACCGCGCCCGGCATCAACTGCAGCAAAGGCTTCGCACAGCTGCGCATCAGTGGCTTCGACGCCGTTGACCTGCACCCGCTCGTTGTAACGCAGCAGATGCGGAGAATTGTAGACACCGACCGTGAGCCCTTGCGCCCGCAGCAATGAAGCCACGAACGCACAGGTAGAGCCCTTGCCGTTGGTGCCGGTGACCGTGATCACCCGAGGCGCCGGCTTGCCCAATCCCATCCGGGACGCTACCTCTTGCGAGCGCGCAAGCCCCATGTCGATGGCTGACGGATGGAGCTGCTCAAGGTAGGCGAGCCAGTCGCCAAGGGTACGTTCGGTCATAGGTTTGCAGGCACCGGCGGAACCACGACGGCCTCGACTGGCGCAGCCACGAACTCAGGCGTCGGCAGGCCCATCAGTTGCGCCAACAGGTTACCCAGGCGTGGACGCAGCTCCTGGCGTGCAATGATCATGTCGATGGCGCCGTGCTCCAGCAGGAACTCGCTGCGCTGGAAGCCTTCCGGCAGTTTTTCACGCACGGTCTGCTCGATAACACGCGGACCAGCGAAACCGATCAAGGCTTTTGGTTCGCCGACGATGACGTCGCCGAGCATCGCCAGACTGGCGGAAACACCGCCGTAGACCGGGTCGGTCAGCACGGAGATGAACGGAATACCTTCTTCGCGCAGACGCGCCAGTACCGCCGAGGTCTTGGCCATTTGCATCAGCGAGATCAGCGCTTCCTGCATCCGCGCACCACCGGAAGCGGCGAAGCAGATCATCGGGCAACGGTTTTCCAGCGCGTAGTTGGCCGCACGCACAAAGCGCTCGCCGACGATCGCACCCATCGAACCACCCATGAAGGAGAACTCGAAGGCAGAAACCACAACCGGCATGCCCAGCAGGGTACCGCTCATGGAGATCAGCGCGTCTTTTTCACCGGTCTGCTTCTGCGCAGCGGTCAGGCGATCCTTGTACTTCTTGCCGTCACGGAATTTCAGACGGTCAACCGGCTCCAGGTCAGCGCCCAGCTCGGCACGGCCTTCGGCGTCAAGGAAGATGTCGATCCGCGCACGTGCGCCGATGCGCATGTGGTGGTTGCACTTGGGGCAAACATCCAGGGTCTTTTCCAGCTCCGGACGATACAGCACCGCCTCACAGGACGGGCACTTGTGCCACAGACCTTCAGGCACCGAGCTTTTCTTCACCTCGGAACGCATGATCGAAGGGATCAGTTTGTCTACTAACCAGTTGCTCATGCTTTCTTTCTCCAGTACCGGCGGCCCGAACGCTTTGGTTCGCAGCCCCGCGTATGCCCTTGAGCTAAATTCATGTGTGCGGCGATGATCTGGATTGCCGGGTCAGCAAGACTGACCTTCGTACAACCCAAAAACCCTCAGCCATGCCTGTGGACGGCGGCAGTCTGCCAGCCGTCACATCGAGCTACTGCGTACAGCCTTGATAAATGCGCGAATCTTCGCGTGATCCTTGATGCCCTTGCTCTGCTCTACCCCACCACTGACGTCCACCGCGTAAGGGTGAACCCGGGCAATAGCCTCGGCCACATTAGCCGCCGACAGCCCACCGGCGAGGATGATCGGTTTGCTCAATCCTTGCGGTATCAATGACCAGTCAAAGGCCTCGCCGGTTCCGCCGGGAACACCTTCGACATAGGTATCGAGCAAAATGCCGCTGGCTTTAGCGTAGGCATCGCAGCTGGCAGCGATGTCGTCGCCCGCCTTGACCCGCAACGCCTTGATATACGGCCGATGGTAACCCTCGCAATCGGCCGGGGTTTCGTCGCCATGAAACTGCAACAGATCCAGCGGCACCGCGTCGAGAATCTCACCGAGCTCGCAACGGCTGGCGTTGACGAACAAGCCCACCGTAGTCACGAATGGCGGCAACGCGGCGATGATCGCCCGAGCCTGCTGCACCGTCACCGCCCGCGGGCTTTTGGCATAGAACACAAAACCAATCGCGTCCGCCCCGGCATCGACGGCCGCCAACGCATCTTCAATGCGGGTAATCCCACAAATTTTGCTGCGAACGGCTGACATGTCGTTTGAACCTCAGGGCAAATCCGGGGAAGTCCCGGATGGTAGCAAATGCATTCGAGGGCGTCAGCCGTCAAGTTCCGAGAAGCCGGTCAGGAAGTGCGGACCGATGTAACGCTCGGGCAACGGAAACTCATCGCGATACTCGACCTGCACCAGGTACAACCCGAATGGATGGGCCGTGACGCCGCCGGTACGGCGAATCCGGCTTTCCAGCACTTCCCGAGCCCATTCCACCGGACGCTCGCCAGCACCGATGGTCATCAGCACGCCGGCGATATTGCGCACCATGTGGTGCAGGAACGCGCTGGCGCGAATATCCAGCACGATCATCTTGCCGTGCTGGGTAACCCGCAGGTGATGGATTTCCTTGATCGGCGACTTGGCCTGACACTGACCGGCGCGGAAGGCGCTGAAATCGTGGGTGCCGACCAGATGCTGCGCCGCCTCGGCCATGCGCTGGACATCCAGCGGTCGGTGATTCCAGGTGACCTCTTCGTTGAGGTGCGCCGGGCGGATCTGATCGTTGTAGATCACATAACGGTAACGACGGGCAATCGCCTTGAAACGCGCATGAAAATCCGCCGGCATGACCTTGGCCCAGCTGACACTGATGTCGTGGGGCAAGTTGATATTGGCACCCATGACCCAGGCCTTCAACGAGCGGTCGACTTGAGTATCGAAATGCACCACCTGACCACAGGCGTGCACGCCAGCGTCGGTGCGACCCGCGCAGTGCAAGGACACCGGCGAATCCGCGACCTTCGACAGAGCCGTTTCAAGGGTTTGCTGCACGGTGGCCACACCGGACGCCTGGCGCTGCCAGCCGCGATAGCGCGAGCCTTTATATTCAACGCCCAACGCGATCCGGAAAAAGCCGTCGGCCGCCATTTCGGCGGCCGGGTTATCTATATTTGCCAAGGAGTGACAGCCTGCTGATGTACGCAAAGGCGGGCATTATAAGGCCGCCGAGGCGGGACGCCATGTTCACGGTGTTTTTTGTTCGCGCCCCGACAGACGAATTGTCATTTGCACGAGCCACCGCAGTTTCGCTATATAGACAAATACATAACGAAGACCGGACACCTGACGAGAACTGATAAATGAGCGCCATAGAAAAGGAAGCCGTTGGATTGGCCTACAGCCTGGAGGGAATGCTCCACGCCAAACGCAAGACCTGGGAAGCCATCGATGAAATGGTCCGCCGGATCAAACCCGGCATGCTGGAGTCCGAAGCCCTGCTGATGGGGCTTGAAGTACTGACCGAACTGGGCATGGACCGCATCTGGCACCCGACCAAGATCCGCTTCGGCGAGAACACCTTGAAAACTTTCAAGCAGCCCTCGAGCGGCGATCCGGTGCTGGGCGAAAACGATATTTTCTTCATCGACCTCGGGGTCGTGTGGGATCGCCACGAGGGCGACTCCGGTGCCACCTTCACCACCGGCAACGACCCGGAAATGATCGCCTGTGCAGCGGCCGCAAAAAACCTGTTCGACCAGGTTCAGGACTATTGGCGAACCCATCGGGTCGCCGGCCCGGAGCTGTATCGCTACGCCGAGGAACAAGCGTCCGCCATGGGCTGGGTGTTGAACCTGGACAACAAGGGCCATCGGGTCAGCGACTTCCCCCATGCGATCTATCGCGCGGGCGATCTGGGCAATTTCGAAGCCTGTCCGAATGTAGGGCTGTGGATCCTCGAAATCCAGTTGGCCCACCCTACCCGGCCATTCGGCGCGTTTTATGAGGATTTGCTGGCCTGATAGCCCCAATGAAAATCCAATGTGGGAGCGAGCCTGCTCGCGATGGCAATCCAACAAACGCCATCACCTCACTGTGAAAACAAAAACGGCAGCCTCGATGGGCTGCCGTTTTCGTTATGCGTTACCGGTCAATCAGGCCATACGCGCGAGCATTTCCTTGGCTTCGCTCTTCTGACCGTCATTACCCTCGCTGATCACCTCATCGAGGATGTCCCGCGCGCCTTCGTTGTCACCCATGTCGATGTAAGCCTGCGCCAGGTCCAGCTTGGTCGCGACCTCGTCAGTGCCCGCGAGGAAGTCAAACTCAGGCTCATCCATCCCGATCGCCGCATCTTCAGCGGTGAAGCTTGGCTCGGCGATAGCCGGGTGTTCCAGGCTACCGGACAAACGATCCAGCTCAGCATTGACATCGTCCAGCTCGGACATGAAGTCGTCCGACTCAGGCTTGGCTTGAGCATCGAGCTCATCCGCCAGGGACAGGTCGAAATCAGCCGGCAACTCCAGATCATCAAGCGCCGCCTCTGTGACCGCAGGCGACTCGGCCGCTGGCAGGTCTTTCAGATCGTCGTCGAGGTTGAGCAAGAACTCGTCATCAGCCAGGGTCGAATCCGGCACATCGCCACCCAGATCCAGGTCGAAATCCGACAGGTCATCCAGACTGTCCTTGGCTTCGGTCTGCTGTTGCAGAACGGATTCGAAACTCAGATCGTCGTCAAGCGGGAACGCGTCCAGCTCCAGCGCCGGCTCTGGAGCGACTACCGCGGGCGATGCAGCTTCCAGATCATCCAGGCTCAGGTCGAAGGCGCTGTCGAAGTCATCCTCGACAGGTGCCGGGGCTGGTACGGCTTCAGGTGCCGGAGCGGGCGCCTGAGGCTCATCGTGCAGCAGGTCCTTGACGTATTGCGCATCCAGCTCGGCGGCAACCGCGGCGGCGGCGATACCGCCAACAGCTGCCACGGCAACCATCGCCGGAAAGCGGCTTTTCAACTGTTCAACGTCAGCATGATTTTTGCCATTGGCAACCAGCTGACGCTCTTGCGCCACGAACGCACTGCGATCGCCCTGCTGGCCGTAGACTTCCATCAGCTTCAAGCGCAGGTCGCTACGTTGCGGCTCTTGCTTGATGCCGTCTTCGAGCAGACTGGCCGCCTGATTCAGACGCCCGGCGTTGATGTGCGACTGAGCTTGCGCCAGGACATCGTCCGAGCGCTCGGCCGCAGGCGCTACCAAAGGTGCAGCAATCGGTGGCGTTACCACCACCGGCGCCACGACTGGAGCTGGAGCTGGAGCTGGAGCTGGAGCTGGAGGCGTTGCAAGCTTGACGACTGGCGGCGGAACTTCAAGACCTTCAAAGCTGCTTTCCGGCAGATCGAGCTCTTCAGTAAAGTCCGACTCTTCAGCCAATGCCTTGGCCATGCGCTTGTGCTTCTCGGCTTCCTGTTGGGCCTTGCGACGACGCGCCAGCAGCAACAGAAGCAACAACAGCACCACAGCACCACCACCTACCAGCCCCAGAAGCACCGGATTGGTCAGCAGTTCGTTGTACTTTTGCTCGTCACTCACCGCCGGGGTTGCCTGTGTCGGCGCCTCGGCAGGCACTGCGGCCGGCGTTGCCCCTGGCGTTACCGCAGGAGACGCGGGCGCCTCCGGGGTTGGCGCCGCAGCAGGCTGGGCGACCAGATCGGCCGACATCGCTGCCGAAGGTTGAGCACCAGCACCTGCCGAGCCTTCCGCCTCCAGCTTGGCCAGTTGATTATTCTTCAGCTCGATCAAGCGCTGGAGTTTGTCCAGCTGACTCTGCAAGTCAGTCATGCGGCTTTTCAGCTCGGCATTGTCGCGACGGGTCGTATCGAGGCCTTCCTGGGTCACCGCCAGCTTGTTGCTGATGGCTTTGCTATCACCCGCTTTGCCCTTGCCACCTTTCTTGCCGGACTCGGCCGAAACCAGAGTCAGGCTGTCCTTGGCGGCACCTTGCGGCGCGACAACATCATGCCCGCGCTTGGTTGCATCAAGCTGTTGCGCCTGCGCCCGGTGAACCGAGCGACGACCCTGACGCCAGGCAGTGTTCTGCGCGGCGACTTCGGCAATGGCTTTAGGCTGTGCCAGGCTGGTGCTTTGCGTGGCATCCGGCAGGCGCAAGACCTGACCGGTTTTCAGCCGATTGATGTTGCCATCGATAAAGGCGTCCGGGTTCAGTGCCTGAATCGCCAGCATGGTTTGCTGGATCGAGCCGCCATTGCGCGCCTTCGCGGCGATTTCCCACAAGGTGTCGCGCGGCGTGGTGATGTGCTGCGCAGGCTTGCTCGCGCCAGTCACCGGTGCGTTGACTGCTGGCGCTTGAGACGGCGCGGGGTGCGCGGCAGCGTCAGCGGTTTGCGGCGAGAATTTGGACGGATCGAGCAGCACGCTGTAATCGCGCAGCAGTCGACCGTTTGGCCACATCACCTGAACCAGGAATTTCACCATGGGCTCGGAGAGTGGCTGACTTGAAGTCACCCGCAGGATGCTTTTACCACTGGCATTGAGCACTGGCGTGAACGTCAGGTCATTGAGGAACGCCTGACGGTCAACCCCGGCCTTGGCGAAGTCGTCGGCCGAAGCCAGGCTCGGCACCACTTCGGCAGCGGTGAGGTCCTTGACGTCAAGCAGCTCGATCTCTGCCACCAGGGGCTGGTTCAGGGTCGACTTCAGGGTCAGTTCCCCAAGCCCGAGGGCATGCGCCATACCGGAGGACAGCGCCGAGGCGGCCGCTATTGCTAACACCAGTTTGCGAACTTGAACCATAGCCTCATCCTTTGTTGAACGTTCCTCGGCAAGCGAGAAGGTGTTGATAACCGCTGCCGTAAGGCATTGCGCGCAGTCTCGAAGAGTCCCTGCGCGCGCGTCTTTCACTTATGCCCTTGGAAGCCCTTGATGGTGGCTCGCCTCCAGCATTCGGGCCAAGCATATCGCTCGACTGGAATCATTCTGAAAATTGTTGCCAAGTATCTTTTACACAAGGTCTTTTATCAACAGCTCAGCCACTTGCACCGCATTGAGTGCCGCGCCTTTGCGTACGTTATCTGACGTCAGCCACAGATTAAGTTCCGCCGGGTCGTCGACTCCGCTGCGAACCCGACCAACGTAGACCACGTCCTGCCCTACCGCATCGCCGACCGGCGTCGGGTAGTCACCCGCCTCGACCAGTTCGACACCCGGTGCCGCCTCAAGCGCAGCATTCACTGCCGCCAGGTCGACAGCCCTGGCTGACTGCAAGGTCACGCTAAAGCTATCGCCGAAAAACACCGGGGCTTGAATGCAAGTGACAGAAATCTTTAATAAAGGCTGTGCCATGACCTCGCGCAGCTCTCGAACCAGACGTTTTTCCAGCAGTGTATGGCCCTGAGCGTCCGGCGTGCCGACTTGTGCCAGCAGGTTGAAAGCCATTTGTCGATCAAAGAAACGCGGCTCCAGCGGGCGAACATTCAGCAGTTCAGCCGTTTGCCGGGCCAGCTCGGTGACCGCTTCGCGGCCTTGGGCGGAAACCGCCAGGCTGGCGGTGACGGTCACTCGCTGCAAGTCGAGCAAATCGCGCAGCGGCGCCAGCACCACGGCCAGGGTGGTAGCCGATGCACTTGGGCTGCTCACCTGAAAAGGCTTTTTCAAGCCGGCCAGCACTTGGCTGTTGGCTTCCGGCACCACCTGCGGTGCTTGTTCCGCCGGTAAGGCGCCAGACAAATCGATCAGTGCGCAACCGGCGGTCGTAGCACGCGACGCAAAGCTCAGGGTGACCGCAGGGCCGGCGGCGAAGAACACCAATTGGACCTTGCTGAAATCAAATTCGTCGACTTCCCGCACCCGCACGTTCTTCCCGCGAAACGGCACCGAATGCCCGGCCGACTCACTGCTGGCCAGCAGGTGCAGGTTGGCAACCGGAAAGTCGCGTTCTTCAAGAATCTGGACGAGGGTTTCGCCGACAGTACCGGTGGCGCCGACGACGGCGATATCAAAGGACTGGCTCATGGTTCTACCTCAGGCGAAACGGGGGGAGCGGCACTTTACCGGGTGGTGGGTGCACAGGCAATTCTGCTGGGTATATGTGGTGTCCGAGCCGACGCCATCGCGAGCAAGCTCGCTCCCACATTTGATCTCCAGTGTTCACACGGTCAATGTGGGAGCGAGCTTGCTCGCGATGGCAGACCAACAGACACCAAAGCCCTCCAGACAAAAAATCATAAAAAAACCCGCACCTCTTTCAAGGTGCGGGTTGTTTCATTACATCAGCGAATCAACGCTCCAGCAGAATCCGCAGCATGCGACGCAGCGGTTCGGCCGCGCCCCACAGCAGCTGGTCGCCGACGGTGAAAGCACCGACGAACTGCGAGCCCATGTTCAGCTTGCGTAGACGGCCAACCGGTACGTTCAGGGTGCCGGTAACCTTGGTCGGGCTCAGCTCCTGCATGCTGATCTCGCGCTGGTTCGGCACCAGTTTGACCCACGGGTTGTGCTGGCTGATCAGCCCTTCGATATCGGCGATCGGCACGTCTTTGTTCAGCTTGATGGTCAGCGCCTGGCTGTGGCAGCGCATGGCGCCGATGCGCACGCAGATACCGTCCACCGGGATCGGGCTCTTGAAGCGACCGAGGATCTTGTTGGTCTCGGCCTGGGCTTTCCACTCTTCGCGGCTCTGACCGTTCGGCAGTTCCTTGTCGATCCACGGGATCAGGCTACCGGCCAATGGCACCCCGAAGTTTTCGGTCGGGTACGCATCGCTGCGCATGGCTTCGGCAACACGACGGTCGATGTCGAGGATCGCACTGGCCGGATCAGCCAGCTGATCAGCGACAGCGGCGTGAGTCGCGCCCATCTGCTTGATCAGTTCACGCATGTTCTGCGCACCGGCACCGGAAGCCGCCTGATAGGTCATGGCGCTCATCCACTCCACCAGACCGGCTTCGAACAGACCGCCCAGGCCCATCAGCATCAGGCTGACGGTGCAGTTGCCGCCGATGTAGTTCTTGGTGCCCGCGTCGAGCTGCTGGTCGATGACCTTGCGGTTTACCGGGTCCAGAACGATGACCGCGTCATCCTGCATGCGCAGGCTGGAAGCGGCGTCGATCCAGTAACCCTGCCAGCCGGCTTCGCGCAGTTTCGGGAAGACTTCGCTGGTGTAGTCGCCACCCTGGCAGGTCAGAATCACGTCGAGGGTTTTCAGCTCTTCAATGCTGTAAGCGTCCTTGAGCGGAGCAATATCCTTACCCACGGACGGGCCTTGGCCACCGACATTGGAAGTGGTGAAAAACACCGGCTCAATAAGATCGAAATCCTGCTCTTCCAGCATCCGCTGCATGAGCACGGAACCGACCATACCGCGCCAACCGATCAGACCTACACGTTTCATCGCAACTACACCTTTTACAAAAAGTGGGCTCGCTTGCCGGCATCAGCGACAAGCGGGGCCAGAGAGATTACAGATTCCGCAGCGCTGCGACTACTGCGTCGCCCATTTCCTGCGTACCTACTTTCGCGCAACCCGGCGACCAGATGTCACCTGTGCGCAACCCTTGATCCAATACCAGGCTCACGGCTTTTTCGATGGCGTCAGCAGCCACCACCTGATTGAAGCTGTAACGCAGCATCATCGACACCGACAAAATCGTCGCCAACGGGTTGGCGATGCCTTTACCTGCGATGTCCGGCGCCGAACCGTGGCACGGCTCGTACATGCCTTTGTTGTTGGCATCCAGCGAGGCCGACGGCAACATGCCGATGGAACCGGTGAGCATCGAGGCTTCGTCGGACAGAATATCGCCGAACAGGTTGTCGGTGACAATCACGTCGAACTGCTTCGGTGCACGCACCAGTTGCATGGCGGCGTTGTCGACGTACATGTGGCTCAGCTCGACGTCCGGGTAATCCTTGGCCACTTGCTCGACGATTTCGCGCCACAGCTGGCTGGAAGCCAGAACGTTGGCCTTGTCGACCGAGCAGAGCTTCTTGCCGCGTACGCGCGCCATGTCGAAACCGACACGGGCGATACGGCGGATTTCGCTTTCGCTGTATGGCAGGGTGTCGTACGCCTGACGCTCGCCATTTTCCAGTTCGCGCACGCCGCGTGGCGCGCCGAAGTAGATACCGCCGGTCAGTTCACGGACGATCAGGATGTCCAGGCCCGCGACGATTTCCGCTTTCAGGCTCGAAGCTTCGGCCAGTTGCGGGTACAGGATCGCCGGACGCAAGTTGCCGAACAGGCCCAGTTGCGCACGAATCTTCAACAAGCCGCGCTCTGGACGAATGTCACGTTCGATGGTGTCCCATTTCGGACCACCCACCGCACCCAGCAGCACCGCATCGGCAGCACGCGCGCGGGCCAGGGTTTCGTCGGCCAACGGCACGCCGTGCTTGTCGATGGCGGCGCCGCCGATTACATCAAAGCTCAGCTCGAAATCCAGCGCGAACCTGTCGTTGGCCAGTTCCAGCACCTTGACCGCTTCGGTCATGATTTCCGGGCCAATACCGTCACCTGGGAGAATCAGAATCTGCTTGCTCATGCGTTCCTCATGTCATCAGTCGGCGCGCTCATGGGCGCGCCCGGAAAAATTCTAGCGCTCGGCGCTTATCGTTCAGCCATCAGCACCAGCACATCGGTGCTGAACGAACCATCGGCTTCTATCTCGAAATACTCGCGCACTTCGTTGCCCATTGCCTGCTGCAACTCGCGGATCGCCACGCGCAACGCTTGGGGTGTGCGCATGCGCTCGACCCAGGAGTTGTACTCCAGACGCAGCCGTTGGCGCGTGGTGCTACGGGTATGCAACCCCGCCTCGCTGACCTGACGCAACCACTCGCCGGCGGAATAATCACGCACGTGGCTGGTGTCGCGCAGGACTTCAACGCTTTGCAGGTAAGTGTCGAACAACGGACTGCCCGGCGACAAGACGTCAATGAACGCAGCCACCCCGCCCGGCTTGAGTACCCGGCGCACTTCGCGCAATGCCTGCCCGAGATCGCTCCAATGGTGCGCCGAGTAACGGCTGAACACGAAATCGAACTCGCCATCGGCAAATGGCAGGCGTTCCGCCGCGCCGAGTACGGTGGTCACGTTGCTCAGACCGCGATCAACCGCAGCGCCAGCCACCACGTCGAGCATCTGCTGCGACAGGTCGTAGGCCACTACTTCTTTCACCAAGGACGCCACATGAAAACTCACATGACCGGCGCCGCAGCCCAGGTCCAGCACCCGCGCATCACCGCGACCTGCGAGTTCGGCCTGTAGCAGTGCGAATTCGGTGCCCTGGGCGTGTACTGCGCTGCTCAGGTAGGCCGCAGCCTGTTCACCGAATTGCTTTTGTACCACTTCGCTGTGCTGGGCAGTGCTGGTCATGGTGACTTCCTTAAGGGGTGAGTCTTGTGTTGTCTGGGCTGCCGTCATCGCGAGCAAGCTCGCTCCCACACTGGAATTGAGGTGTTCACAAACCCTGTGGGAGCGAGCTTGCTCGCGATGAGGCCAATACTACCTACCGAAATGCCGGATCAATCACGCGTCGCGAAATAACCACGGCTGACTGGCGCGGTGCTTGGCTTCGAACGTGGCAATCGCATCAGCGTCCTGCAAGGTCAGGCCGATATCGTCCAGACCGTTGAGCAGGCAGTGTTTGCGGAAAGCATCGATTTCAAAGCTCAGGACCTTGCCGTCAGGACGGGTCACAGTCTGGGCCTGCAAGTCGACCTGCAATTGGTAACCCGGATTGGCTTCCACCTGCGCAAACAACTCGTCGACTTCAGCGTCGCTCAAGATGATCGGCAGCAAGCCGTTCTTGAAGCTGTTGTTGAAAAAGATGTCGGCATAGCTCGGCGCGATGATGCTGCGGAAACCGTACTCTTCCAGGGCCCACGGCGCGTGCTCGCGGCTCGAACCGCAGCCGAAGTTTTCCCGGGCGAGCAACACGCTGGCACCTTGATAACGCTCGGCGTTGAGCACGAAGTCCTTGTTCAACGGACGCTTGGAGTTGTCCTGATACGGCTGACCCACGTCCAGGTAACGCCACTCATCGAACAGGTTCGGACCGAAACCGGTGCGCTTGATCGACTTCAAGAACTGCTTGGGAATGATTTGGTCGGTGTCGACGTTGGCACGATCCAAAGGCGCGACAAGACCAGTGTGCTGGGTAAAAGCTTTCATGCTGCGCTCCTTCAGATCAATTCACGGACGTCGACGAAACGACCGTTGACAGCGGCGGCGGCGGCCATCGCCGGGCTCACCAGATGCGTACGGCCACCGGCGCCCTGACGACCTTCGAAGTTACGGTTGGAGGTCGATGCGCAATGCTCACCAGACTCCAAACGGTCCGGGTTCATCGCCAGGCACATCGAGCAGCCTGGCTCGCGCCATTCGAAACCGGCTTCGAGGAAAATCTTGTCCAGCCCTTCAGCTTCGGCTTGCGCCTTCACCAGACCCGAACCCGGCACCACAATGGCTTGCTTGATGGTCGAAGCCACTTTACGGCCCTTGGCGATCACTGCCGCAGCGCGCAAATCTTCGATTCGCGAGTTGGTGCAGGAGCCAATGAACACGCGGTCCAGCTGAATGTCGGTGATCGCCTGATTGGCGGTCAAACCCATGTATTTCAAGGCACGGACGATGGAATCGCGTTTGACCAGGTCCATCTCTTTAGCCGGATCCGGCACGTTCTGATCGACGGCGAGGACCATTTCCGGGGAAGTGCCCCAGCTGACTTGCGGTTTGATCTGCGCAGCGTCGAGTTCAACGATGGTGTCGAACTTGGCATCTGCATCGGAAACCAGGTCTTTCCAGGCTTCGACAGCCAAGTCCCACTCAGCGCCTTTGGGGGCGAACGGACGACCCTTGACGTAGGCAACAGTCTTTTCGTCAGCAGCAACCAGACCAACTCGCGCACCGGCTTCGATAGACATGTTGCAGATGGTCATGCGGCCTTCGACCGACAACTCACGAATCGCGCTACCGGCAAATTCGATCGCGTGGCCGTTACCGCCGGCGGTGCCGATCTTGCCGATGACAGCCAGAACGATGTCTTTGGCAGTCACGCCGAACGGCAAGGTGCCTTCGACGGAAACCAGCATGTTCTTCATTTTCTTGGCGACCAGGCACTGAGTGGCGAGCACGTGCTCGACCTCGGAAGTGCCGATACCGTGAGCCAACGCGCCGAAAGCGCCGTGGGTCGAGGTATGGGAATCACCGCAGACCACGGTCATGCCCGGCAAGGTTGCGCCCTGCTCCGGGCCGATGACGTGGACGATGCCTTGGCGCACGTCATTCATCTTGAATTCGACGATGCCGTATTCGTCACAGTTGTCATCGAGGGTCTGAACCTGCAAACGCGAGACTTCGTCAGCGATGGCAGCAATGCCGCCCTTGCGCTCTGGAGTCGTCGGTACGTTGTGGTCCGGGGTTGCGATGTTGGCATCGATGCGCCACGGCTTGCGCCCGGCCAGACGCAGACCTTCGAAGGCTTGCGGCGAGGTCACCTCGTGAATGATGTGACGATCGATGTAGATCAGCGCCGAACCATCGTCGCGCTGTTTGACCAAATGCGAATCCCAGAGCTTGTCGTAGAGCGTTTTGCCGGCCATCAGACGTTTCCTCATCAGCTTGTTTCTATGCCCTGGGTTAAGGACGCTTCAATAACCCCTTGGCTTGTGAGGTCGATCCTATGGGGTTACATTAAATAACTCAAATTCATATTTTTTATGCTTTGGATAACCAACTGGAATACGACCATGGACCTGGCCAACCTCAATGCTTTTATCGCCATCGCCGAGACCGGCAGCTTCTCCGGCGCGGGCGAACGGCTGCACCTGACCCAGCCAGCCATCAGCAAACGCATCGCCGGGCTGGAGCAGCAACTCAAGGTGCGGCTGTTTGATCGACTGGGTCGGGAAGTCAGCCTGACCGAGGCCGGGCGCGCCCTGCTGCCGCGGGCCTATCAGATTCTTAACGTGCTGGATGACACGCGCCGGGCGCTGACCAACCTGACCGGCGAAGTGACCGGCCGTCTGACGCTGGCGACCAGTCATCACATCGGCCTGCACCGTCTTCCGCCCTTGCTGCGGGCGTTCACCCGACGCTATCCCCAGGTCGCGCTAGATATTCAGTTCCTCGATTCGGAAGTCGCCTACGAGGAAATTCTTCACGGTCGCGCCGAGCTGGCGGTCATCACCCTGGCACCCGAGCCCCACACACTGGTGAAGGCCACGCCGGTATGGGACGACCCGCTGGACTTCGTGGCGGCTCCGGAACACTCGCTGATCAGCAACGGCGCGGTCAGCCTGGCCGATATTGCCCGCCATCCGGCGGTTTTTCCCGGCGGCAACACCTTTACCCACCATATCGTGCAACGACTTTTCGAAGCCCAGGGGCTGACGCCAAACATCGCGATGAGCACTAACTATCTGGAAACTATCAAGATGATGGTTTCCATCGGTCTGGCCTGGAGCGTATTGCCGCGCACCATGCTCGATGATCAGGTGGCGCGCATTCCTTTACCGGGCATACAGCTCACTCGCCAGCTAGGCTATATCGTGCACACCGAACGGACGCTGTCGAATGCTGCACGGGCTTTCATGGCCTTGCTGGACGCACAAATCGATTTGCCAGGGACTCACGGCTAACTTGTGCTAATCCTTTAAGGTTGAAAATCCCTGCGCCAAACACCCAATTCAGCCCAAGGCCTGTTGCCAATGCCCAAATCTGCTGACCGCACTCGCTCACGCACGCCCCCAATGCCGCGCATTAAGGCGCTCGACCCGCGTACCTCGGAGCAGAGCTGGGAAAGCGCACCACAATTGCTCGCCGCTCTGAACGGCGCACGCCTGGGCGCCTGGTACTGGGACATTGAACGCGGGCTGATCAGTTGGTCACGGGGGACTCAAGCGCTGTTCGGGTTTGACCCAAGGCAGCCGCTGCCGGCCGATCTGGAATACCTGGATTTGTTGCCGGTCGAGGATCGCGCGAAAGCGCTGCGGGCCTTTCACGCCGTGGTGGCCGGCGCGCCGCTGGAACAGGCGATGCATCACCGGATCCGCTGGCCCGACGGCAGTCTGCACTGGCTGGAGATCAACGGCAGCCTGATACCGGACAAACAAGGCCGGCCACGAATGATCGGGGTGATCCGCGAGATCACCCATCAACGCCAGCGCGAACAGGCCCTGAGCAGCTCGGAGAAACGTTTCGCAACACTATTTCATCTATGCCCGAATATGGTACTGCTGACCCGCCAGGAAGACGGCCTGATCAGTGAAGCCAATCAATACTTCGAAAGCCTGTTCGGCTGGCCCGTGCACAGCGTGATCGGCCGTACGACGCTGGAGCTGGGCCTTTGGGTGCACCCGGAACAACGCGCCAAACTGGTCAAGGCAACCAAGGCCAAGGGCGAACTGGTCAGCATGGAGGTGCAGTTTCGCGCCAGCAATGGCCAGATCCACGACGGCATTCTCAGCGCGCAAAAGGTTGAACTCGAGGGTCAGGCCTACCTGCTCAGCACGTTCCTCGACACCAGCGAACGCAAACTTGCCGAGCAAGCGCTCAAAGACAGTCAAGAGCGCCTGGACCTGGCCCTGGATTCGGCGCAACTCGGTACCTGGGACTGGCACATTCCCAGTGGCATGCTCTACGGCTCGGCCCGCGCCGCGCAATTGCATGGCCTGGACCCGGTGCCCTTTCACGAGCCCTTCGATGCGTTTTTCGAAGGCGTGCCCAACGATGAGCGCGACAGCATGCGCGACGCCTACCGCAGCTTGCGCGAAGGCCCGGCCGGCAATTATCAACTGACCTACCACGTGCAATTGCCCGACGGCAGTTCGCGCTACCTGGAAAGCCGTGCCCGGCTCTATCGCGATGAGTCCGGTGCACCACTGCGCATGGCCGGCACCCTGCTCGACATCACCGACCAGGTAGAGCGCGAGCAACGCCTGATCACCTCCGAAGAAAAATTCGCCAGCCTGTTCCAGGTCAGTCCGGACCCGATCTGCGTGACGCGTCAGGACACCGGCCAGTTCATCGAGATCAACCCCGCCTTCACTCAGACCTTCGGCTGGAGTGCCAGCGACGTCATCGACCGCAGTGCCGACGAGATTGGCCTCTGGGACGCTTCGGTGAAGCGTCAGCAGCGCATCGAACAGGTGATTCGCGAACAAGCGCTGAACAACGTCGCAATCATCGTTCACCACAAGGACGGGCAACCCCTGACCTGTGTGATATCCAGCCGCCAGATCAACGTCGGCAACGAGCCATGCATCGTTACCACCCTGCGCGACATCACCCAGCAGCAACGTTCCGAGGCAGCACTCAAGGCCAGCGAAGAAAAATTCGCCAAAGCGTTTCACTCCAGCCCCGACGCCATCACCATCACCGAGCGCGACAGCGGACGTTACCTGGAGGTCAACGACGGTTTCTGCCGTTTGACTGGCTACCGTGCCGATGAGGTGATTGGCAAAACCGTGTATCAGGTCGGTATCTGGGCCGAAGAAAAACAACGCTCGGCGCTGCTGGCCGAATTGAAGATCAAAGGCCGGGTGCATCACCAGGAAATGCTTGGACGCAACAAGCGCGGCGAGATTCTCACCGTCGAGGTGTCGATCGAGCCCATCACCCTGAACGAAACCGCCTGCCTGCTGCTGACCGCCCGGGACGTCAGCCTGCTGAGAAACGCCGAAGCGCAGATCCGTCACCTGGCCTACCACGACCCGCTGACCAACCTGCCCAACCGCGCCCTGCTGATGGATCGCCTGAGCCAGCAGATCGCCCTGCTTAAACGCCACAACCTGCGCGGCGCCCTGCTGTTCCTCGATCTCGACCACTTCAAGCACATCAATGACTCGCTGGGTCATCCGGTGGGTGACACGGTGCTGAAAATCATCACCGCGCGCCTCGAAGCCAGCGTGCGCATGGAAGACACCGTGGCGCGGCTGGGTGGCGATGAGTTCGTGGTGCTGTTGAGCGGTCTGGAAGGTACGCGCAGCGAGGTCAGCGAACAGGTTCGCGAGCTGGCCGACACCTTGCGCGAGCTGCTGTCCGAGCCGATGTTCCTCGACGGTCAGCGCCTGCAAGTCACACCGAGCATCGGCATAGCCTTGATTCCCGATCACGGCTCAACCCCGACCGACCTGCTCAAGCGCGCCGACATCGCGCTATACCGGGCCAAGGACTCGGGGCGCAATACCACGCAGATGTTCCACAACACTATGCAAAAAGCTGCCAGTGAACGCCTGCGGATGGAAACCGATCTGCGTCTGGCCCTTTCGCGAGGCGAATTCAACGTGCAGTACCAGTCTCAGGTGGACGCGCAAGACGATCGCATCATCGGCGCCGAAGCCCTGCTACGCTGGCATCACCCGCAGCTGGGCGCTCAGTCGCCCAGCGAATTCATCAAGGTGCTGGAGGACAGCGGACTGATTCTGGAAGTCGGCACCTGGGTCCTCGATGAAGCCTGCCAGGCCTTCAGGCAACTGATCGATAGAGGCCTGATCGACCCGCAGAACTTCAGTCTCTGTGTGAACATCAGTCCACGGCAATTCCGCCAGAACGACTTCGTCGAGCGGATTGAACACAGCCTGAACAACCACGGGTTACCGTACTCGCTGCTCAAGCTGGAGATCACCGAAGGCATCGTGATCCAGAACCTCGACGACACCATCAGCAAGATGCGCCGCCTGAAGAAACTTGGTGTCAGCTTCGCCATGGACGATTTTGGCACCGGCTATTCCTCGCTGACTTACCTCAAGCGCCTGCCGGTGGACACGCTGAAGATCGATCAGTCCTTCATCCGCGATGCGACCAGCGATCCGAACGACGCGGAAATCATCCGCGCCATCGTGGCCATGGCCCGCAGCCTTGAATTGACAGTGATTGCCGAAGGCGTCGAAACCCCCGAACAGCTTGAGTTTTTGCAGGGCCTGGGCTGCCACTTGTATCAAGGTTACCTGCACAGTCAGCCACTGCCGCTGGAGGGCTTTGAAAAACTATTGAAGTGAATGCGGCTGATTTTTCCTCAACCCGCATCCACTGCGCAGTCTGCGTTTGGCGGCACCAAACAGCCTGATCACTGGACTCGGCGGCCTCCAGGGGAGCGCTCCGATTGCCAGTGTTTCTCACAACCTGTAGGGTCGCGTTTTTTTCGCTGTGCTGGCGAGTTTCACCCGCACAGCGCGCCCATGGCGGGCACCGAGCGTATCGCCAAAGGCGGCACCAGACTTTGCAGGAGCTCCAGGATGCAGGACGCGAACACCCCTCGAACACCGTTATTGGGTATCGACCTCGGCACCACCAACAGCCTGATCGCGGTGTGGCTGGATGGCCGTGCCCAACTGATCCCCAACGCCCTCGGTGAAGTGCTCACGCCCTCGGTCGTGAGTGTCGACGAAGATGGCAGCATGCTGATTGGCAAAGCCGCACGCGCACGCTTGACCACTCACCCCGAGCGCACCGCGGCAGCCTTCAAACGCTACATGGGCAGCGACAAGCGTTTTGAGCTCGGCGCTCAACTCTTCAGCCCCGAAGAACTCTCGGCGCTGGTACTCGGTTCACTCAAGCAGGACGCCGAGGCCTGGCTCGGTTGCCCAGTACACGAGGCGGTGATTTCAGTTCCTGCGTACTTCAGCGACGAGCAGCGCAAACGCACCTGTTTCGCGGC
Source organism: Pseudomonas sp. GW822-FHT06B12 (assembly GCF_058799675.1). Taxonomy (NCBI): domain Bacteria; kingdom Pseudomonadati; phylum Pseudomonadota; class Gammaproteobacteria; order Pseudomonadales; family Pseudomonadaceae; genus Pseudomonas; species Pseudomonas sp. GW822-FHT06B12. The sequence goes on along the minus strand of NZ_JBXALR010000003.1, from coordinate 500,949 downwards.
CGAACTGGCCGGTTTGAAGGTACTGCGCCTGATCAACGAACCTACCGCCGCCGCCATGGCCTATGGTCTGCACGAACAAAAATTCGAACGTACGCTAATCTTCGACCTGGGCGGCGGGACGTTCGACGTCACCGTGCTGGAGTACGCATTACCGTTGATCGAAGTGCATGCCTCCGCGGGCGACAATTTCCTCGGCGGCGAAGACTTCACCGCCGCGCTGTTGCAAGCCTGCCTCAAGGAATGGCAACTGAGTTCGGCCGCCCTTGACCCCCTGGCGCTGGCCAGCCTCGGTGACACTCTCGAACAACTCAAGTGCAAACTCGGTGAAGGCCCGCAGCAACTGAGCTGGAACAGCGCTGGTGAAACCCGCGAATGGTCCCTGGATGAGGCCCGCACACAGAAGATCTGGGAACCACTGCTGGCACGCCTGCGAGCACCCATCGAACAAGCGCTGCGCGATGCCCGGCTGCGCCCCCGCGATCTCGACAGCCTGGTGCTGGTCGGCGGTGCCACACGAATGCCGGCGGTGCAGCAGATGGTCGCGACCCTGTTCGGACGCCTACCCTACCGCCACCTCGACCCGGACACCATCGTAGCCCTCGGCGCCGCGACCCAGGCAGCGTGCAAGGCACGCGAGCAAGCCGTCGAAGAGCTGATTCTGACCGACGTCTGCCCTTACACCCTAGGCATTGCCTCGATGCGCGGCGAAGATATTAGCGGCGCCTACTCACCAATCATCGAGCGCAACACTGTGATCCCGACCTCCCGCGAGCAACGGTTCTACAGCACCCACCCCGAGCAGGATACGATTCGCATCGCGATCTATCAGGGCGAACGTCCATGGGTACGCGATAACATCTTCATCGACGAGTTCCAGGTGCCACTGCCGCGCACCGGCGCCCAACAAGCCCTGGATGTGCGGTTCAGCTACGACATCAATGGCCTGCTGGAAGTGGACGTGACCCTGGATAACGGCGAGCGCCACAGCCACAGCATCGACCGCAGCCCCACCGGCCTTGACCCGCAGGCGCGCGCAGCCAGCCATGAACGGCTCGCAGCACTGAAAATCCATCCGCGCGACGCACTGCCCAATCGCACCCTGCTGGCGCGACTTGAGCGCGCCTGGATGCAAAGCCTGGGCGATGAGCGTGAGCAGATCCGTTACTGGCTGGACGAGTTCATCGGCGTGCTCGGTGGCCAGCAAACCTCAACGATTGCCAGCCACCGCAAACAGCTCAATGAAGCGCTGGACGACCTGCGCCTCTAACCATTCAACCGTCGCAGAGTGGCTTGCAAGCCGCCGGACAGCGCGTCCTGACCCGCGCTGTCCGCTGGCGCGCCGAAACGGTTCGGCAGTTTGTCCCCGGGCAACCCAAACAACACCAGAGGCAGGAACGGCAACACCGGCACCAGACAGAGAAAGACCGCCAGCGTAGGAATACCGCGACCGAGATCATGTAACCGACGCAAAGTGGCGCCGAGCAACATGGCTGCGCCGAGAACCAGCACGCACACCCCGGACAATGCAGTGCCGCCGAGCAATGCCACAATCGGGGTGAGCAGCACGCATCCCAGGCACTGCCCGATAAAAGCCTTACGTCCCAATCGAGTGCCTAAACGCCAAAAAGCACCCGATGCCACAGGGCGACTGTCACTCTTGGCCAGCAACAGACGCTCGGACCACGACAACAAAGCGCTCAACGCCAGACGCAGCCCCGCACTGTTCGCGGCATCATCCTTGCCACGCTGCAACTGCTGCAGAACCCTGGTTCTGGGCACACCTGCCGCGCCATAACGAATCAGGCTTTTCAGGGTATCGAGAGTTTCGTAAACCAACAGCTTGTCGACCTCGTAATCCGTCAGCACCTTACGAGGCGGCCACACTGGTTCCCCCCGGATCAAACCATCACGAAACGCTTCGAACCAGTCATCCTCACAACTGATGCCGGCGATGGATTGCAACAGCATGCGATGACGCTCCGCATCCAGACCCGGATCGTGATACAGCACTCCCCAGAGAAGCATCAGCCCCAGTAGATCCTCGCCGCAAGCATCGGGATCACTCTCAATGCAGGTATAGATCGTTGTATTGTCGGATAGCGCTGCGCTGTCGAGGACCTGCTGCACATTGAACAATTGCTGCACGAGCAAACCATGAACCGGATCACTACCCTGCAACCATCCGAGCAGACCGCTGCAATTACCCTGCTCGCGTTGCAGACGTAGCAATAGCGGTTGAAGCCGACTCAGCGGATGAGCCGGATTGAACTCCAGCCGCTCCACACATTGCGCATCGACCAGCGCCAGCCAGCGTTCCGGCTGATCGAGCAAAGCCAGCAGGAAAACCGTTTGAGCGTGCCATTGCCATGCAGCCTCACCTTGCGCAATGGCCGGCAGGAACACGCCCCGCTGACCCAATTGTGCCAACAGACTCAACTCCCGCAAGTTTGCGTCCGCATCTGCGTCTTGCAGATTGAAGGCCTGCTCGATCCGCTCCAATGCGGACTGATCATAGACACGCAGCCTACGCAACCAGAGACGGCAAATGGCATGCGGCTCGCCCTTTGCCAGTTTCTCAGCCAGTTGCGGCTGGGCTGAATGACTGCTGAGAAAGCTCTTCAGCGCCAACGGGATCGGCGCCTGATTCAACCAACAGAGTTGCTGCTCGGCCTGATACTTGAACCCGCTCAATACCAGGTTCTCGAGAGCATCAATCCGCGACGGCTCCTCCAGTATCTGCTGCAACAACCCCACATCCCCACGGTGCAATGCCCAGGCATGTCGGTATAGACGTAGCAAGTAACGGTCCTCATGCGCTCCAAGAAGGAGTGCCAGCAGCGGCAGTTCATCGCCCGTCATGCACCATTCGACGAAGGCGGCCGACAGTCCTTGCAGCTTGAGTTGCCCGACACCGAGCCAACGGGCCAGAGTTTCCGAACGCTGTGAAGGACTGCCATATTCTTGAGTGACATCGGCGAGGTCATGGGACCAGTCGCGGAAGCTTTCCGGGCGGTCGAACGCCTGGATCAGCAGCGCAAGAAAGTCCGGTTGACGCGCAGAGCAAAGCTCCAGCAAGTGGCTCTCGGCCTTCGGATGACGATGCTCCTGCCAGAGCCGGATCCAGCAGGGCAAAGCTTGCTCTTCCAGGTCCAGCAAGCTGCTTTGGCAAGCCAACACGTAAAGCCGGTCGACATCGTCTGGAGCTTGCCGCTGTTGTTCGAGACAAAGCTGCAGCAAACCGGAACCGCCGATACCGGCCTGAGTGAACTGCGCCAGCAAACGCTTAATGAACGCCTCATCCGCGGGCAGCGGCAAGCACGTGTGTTGGCTGGCGAAGTCTTCGAACTCATGGAGCGGACGATGCTCGAAGAGGTAGTCGAGGCTGCGGGCATACCACAGGGCTTCCGTCTGTGCAGGCTCGGGCCAGTCATTCATCAGCGCCGTGTCGAATGGATCGCGCGTTTTGATGCGTTGCAGGAACACTTCGACCTCTTGCGCCTGGTCGAACTCCAGATCCAGCAACTGATGCTCCCAAGCCATGCGTTGCGCCAGTAAATTCGCACAACGGTAGGACAGCGGACCGGCATCGGCCAACTGATGGAACAAGCCCCAACTGAGGTCCTCAAGCGTATCCAAAGGCAGTTGATCCAACCTTCGAACAAATCCCTGCCACGCCTCCAGATTGAATCGCCGAGCCGGATCCTCAAGCAAAGCGTAAAAATCAACGATCGCCGGCGGGACCTCAGGAACAGCAGCGATCGCCTGTTCAATGGTGACCTCATCATGCCGAGCGAAACGGGTAGCGCTCTCGTAGGCTTCACGCAGGGCCTGAAAGCCCTCGGGGTTGCTCTCCGGATGATGCTCCGGCAGGCGTGCGCGATAGGCATTGCGAATCAGCTCTTGATCCTTGGTGGGTTCGATACCCAAACGTATCCAGCAACTCATGACCAGTCGAACTCCTCTAGGGAGACCGGGCGTTCCGGCGGATTGAGGTCCATGTGCCAAGGCAGATCGGCAATAAATGAAGGGATATCGCGAGCAAGGCCACGAGCAATGAGGGCACTACCCGAAGACTCCCCCTGGCGATTGAGTTCGTGGGCCAGCTGTTCGTCACTGCTGCCCTGACAGCTCCAGAACGCATGACCGGCCAGGAAACCGCTGAGATAAGAGAACCAACTGCCGTAATAGTGTTGCGCTCGCGCAGCGAGTCGGCCGTGCAGCCAGAGACTTTCTGTCAGATCGATCCATTCGTTGCGCAAGCCACAGCGCAAGAGAAACCCCATACGCCCAAGATCCCAGGCCCGAATACCGCCCGGCCCGCAACCGCCATAGGTACGGCCAGCAAATTCGTACAAGACACGCTCACGAGGTGTCAGGGTTTCAAGCAGAGCCTGCCATTCGCTCGGCAGGCGACGCTGCCATGCCCGATATGCGCCATCGAGATGAATGGCATGGCCGCCATCTGTCATGCGTTCGAGCATGCTTAACAGCTGCGGCCGATCACTGATGGACCAACTGCACTGCAAATCGATAAATTGTGGGTCGGAGTAAAAACCGGGATCGCTGTAACTGGCGCGAGGATTGAGGGCCACCATCGGCGCAGAAAGGCCGCACAGCCAACGCTGCTGTATCTCTTCCATGAAAAAAAGCTCCAGGCCGACAAAGTTGAAAGGAGGTGTCGGCGAAATTGGCGCGGATTGTAGAGAAACACTCGTGCAGCGGCAAAGTACGAACGAATGATTTCTCTGCACAAACGAAAAGGCCCCGACAAGTCGGGGCCTTTATTTCAGCGAGTTACAGCCTGATCAGTTGAATATGTTTCAGCACATAACTCAGTGCTGCAACGCCGGTTTTTGCGTTCCGTTGATCGGAATGCGTTTGGCTTTCGCTTCTTCCGGCACGACGCGCAGCAGGTCGATGTTCAACAGACCGTTGCTCAGACCTGCGGACTTGATTTCAATGTGGTCCGCCAGTCGGAAGGACAGTTTGAAGGCGCGCTGAGCGATGCCTTGGTACAGATAGGTGACAGCTTCATTGGCGTCACGTTTGCCGCCACTGATGGTCAACACACCTTTCTCCACTTGCAGCTCCAGGTCTTCTTCCTGGAAGCCAGCCGCCGCGATGACGATGCGGTATTGGTCGTCGCCGTGTTTTTCGACGTTGTAAGGTGGATAGGTGCTGCCTGGCTCATTGCGCAGCGCCGACTCGAACAGATCGTTGAAACGATCGAAGCCCACCGAAGAACGGAACAGTGGAGCCATGGAAAATGCAGTACTCATGATTCAAATCTCCTGAAAATAATCAGCAAGTTTTTTTGTCTCCGCGACCCGAATTCGGCATCGCGTAATCCTTAGATAAGGACCGCTGATTGCATTTCAAGAGATTATTTTGTGTTTTTTTCAACAGAGGTTTCAGGCCGCTTCAGTGACCTGCACACCCAGCAAACGCGACACCTGATCCAGCTCGGTCTCGCGACGCAGGACCGTGAACAGCTCCACCGCTTCGGGATAATTGCGGGTCAGCATCGCCAGCCACTGCTTCAAGCGACCCGGCGACTGGCGTGGCGTCATCTGTGCCTTGGCTTGCAGCCAGAAGTCCTGAAGCAGGGGCAGCAACTCGGCCCAGGTCATCTCGACCACTTCCTCACCCGCCCGTGCGGCAGCGATTTGTCGCGCCAGGTCAGGGCGCGAGACCAGACCGCGACCGAGCATGATGTCTTCCACGCCGCTGATTTCGCGGCAACGGCGCCAGTCTTCAACGCTCCAGATATCGCCATTGGCAAACACCGGAACCTTGACCACTTCCTGCACCCGCGGGATCCACTCCCAATGCGCCGGCGGCTTGTAGCCGTCGGTCTTGGTGCGTGCATGCACGACGATGTGCGCGGCACCGCCTTCGGCCAACGCGGTGGCGCACACCAACGCGCCGTCGGGGCTGTCGAAGCCCAGACGCATTTTGGCGGTCACCGGAATATGCGCCGGTACTGCGCGACGCACGTGTTCGACGATTTCGTTGAGCAGCTCCGGCTCTTTGAGCAGCACCGCACCGCCGCGTGATTTGTTCACGGTCTTGGCCGGGCAACCGAAATTCAGATCGATCACCTCCGAGCCCAGCTCACAGGCCAACGCCGCGTTTTCCGCCAGGCACACCGGGTCGGAACCCAACAGCTGCACGCGCAACGGCACGCCGGCAGCGGTCTTGGCGCCGTTCAGCAGTTCAGGGCCGAACTTGTGGAAATAGGCGGGCGTCAGCAGTTGATCGTTGATCCGAATGAACTCGGTCACGCACCAATCGATACCGCCGACACGGGTCAACACGTCCCGCAGGATGTTGTCGACCAACCCCTCCATGGGCGCCAAAGCAATTTGCATGGAAAACACTCAACGAAAAACGTGCGGCAGTTTACTGGATTTACACAAGGAATCTGCAGAACATCGCTGATCGAGTGTGGGAGCGAGCTTGCTCGCGATTCAGGCGGCGCGGTTTATCAAGTACACCGCGTTATCGTTCATCGCGAGCAAGCTCGCTCCCACATTAAGCTAATGCCGGGCCGTAGCCTTCGATGAATTCCGCCGGCATGCGCTTGGGCTTGCCGCTGGACAGCTCGATGCAGACAAACGTGGTTTGCGCCCGCAGCAGCGTGGCGTTGTCGCTCGGGCGTTTCAGCTGGAAATGCCGGGTCATCTTCAGGCGCTGATCCCAGTCGACGATCCAGGTCGCCAACTGCAACTCATCGTCCTCATAGGCGGCGGCCAGGTAATCGATTTCGTGACGCACCACGGCCATCGCCCGGTCCAGCCGCCGATATTCGGTCAGGTCCAGCCCGAGACGCTGCGAATGGCGCCACGCGCAACGCTCAAGCCAGGTGACGTACACCGCGTTATTGGCGTGCCCCAGACCATCGATGTCCTCGGCGGCCACCTGCAGATCAATGATAAACGGCGTTGCCCGATCCCAGCCCATGCCCCACTCCCGGTCAGATTATTCGACCGGGGCAGTGTAACGGATGATCAGGCAGATTGGCGCGCCTGCAAGCTACGACCGGACAGCAGCGACAGCACGCCTTCGATCAGTCGCGGATCCGCCAGCACTCGCTGATGACCACCCTCTGCCAGGCGCAACAGGCGGCTGTCGAACCAGGCGTCGTGAATCAGCTGCGACTCTTTGACCGAGACAAAGCAGTCGTCCTCGGCATGCACGATCAGCCCTGGCATATCCAGTTGGTAATGGGCGACATCGAGCCGTGAGGCCTGGATGCCCACATCCTGCTCGACCTTGCGGATAAACGCCGAGCGCGCCTTGGGCGGCATGCGGACGTGACGGGCAAAGCCGCGCAGCACAGCGAGAATCCGCGCCGGGGCCGCGATGCTGACCAGGGTTTCAGTGCGCAACCCCAATTGAACGGCAAGCATCGCACTGGCGCCGCCCATGGAGTGACCGATGACCGCTTGCAAGGGTGGCAGCTCCGCCGCCGCTTCGAGCATGGCACGCGCAAACAGCACGACGTTGGCCTCGCGACCAGGAGAGCGACCGTGAGCCGGACCATCCAGCGCAACCACGGTGTAGCCGGCATCCACCAGCGCCGTGATCAAGCTGGCGAATTGCGTCGGCCGACCTTCCCAGCCGTGCATCAACAGCACCGTCGGGCCCTGTCCCCAGCGCAACGCTGAAAGACCGAAGCGCAAGGTAATCCGCTCGGAGTTCGCCAGCAGCGGCATTTCCCAATCACGCGGTGGCAGCTCGCGCGGCGTCATGAACGCCGAACGCATCTTGCTCGCCACCAACTGTGGTGCAACCCAGCCCAAGGTGCCATTAACGCCACGAATCCAACTTAACGTGCTCATCGCTCATCTCCAAAGGCTTGTGCTTCAGGTCATAGCACCGCCGACTTGGCGGCACGCAATAATCGATCGGACAACTCACCGGCACCCAGCGCCCGCGCCAGGGCCAAACCACCGACCATCAGCGCCAGGTCAGCCAACGCTTTATCGATGTCTTCCGGGCTGGCGGCCAATTGCGCGACCATCAGCTCGACGTGTTCATTCAAGGCCAGACGAAAATCGTCCGGCAGACGCCCCAACTCCCCTACCGACGCAGGAATCGGACAGGCGTGCTCGGTGGAATCACGGTGTTTGCGCGACAGGTAAAACGCAGCGACCAACGCCCGGCGCTCCTCGCCGGTCAGCGTGGCGTCCATGTCGGCAATCATCGCCCGACGCTGGCCAAGCAATTGCGTGAAGGCCTCCAGCATCATCGCGTCCTTGCTTTCGAAGTGTGCGTAGAAACCGCCGACAGTCAGGCCGGCAGCGCCCATCACTTCACCCACGCTGGGCTCTGCCGGGCCGCGCTGAATCAGCGCGGAGCTGGCGGCCTGGAGAATGCGTTCACGGGTTTGAGCTTTTTTGTCGTTCATCGTTGCCTCCGAATATTACGATTAAAATATTATTCTCATAATAATTTTACGCAAGTCGTTGATGTGACCGTTGGTCAGAAGAACAGTTTTGGGAGAATGCGGGGATTGGTCAAACGCCAGACAAACAAAAGGGCCATTCAATAATTGAATGACCCTTATAAATCCCGCAGAGCGGGTAATCGTGGCGTCCCCTAGGGGACTCGAACCCCTGTTACCGCCGTGAAAGGGCGGTGTCCTAGGCCACTAGACGAAGGGGACACAAACCCTTCTATACACTGATCAGTGCTGAGTACTGATCGATTCAAGGCCGGTGTGGCCAGACCTTGAACTGTAAAATTGGTGGAGCTAGACGGGATCGAACCGTCGACCTCTTGCATGCCATGCAAGCGCTCTCCCAGCTGAGCTATAGCCCCTCATCGCTGAGGACGGGGCGAATCTTAATGGCGCTTCGGAAAGCTGTCAAACTTATTTTTAACTATTTCCAAAGTTTTTTGCCGCCATAACAATCACTTACCGCCCTCCCCCCGAAAAATGGGGGTGGCGCCGAAGAGCAAGATCAAAAGATCGCAGCCTTCGGCAGCTCCTACGCGGCGGCGCTCTTGCGCATCCGGTGTAGGAGCTGGCGCAGCCTGCGATCTTTTCGGTCGCCGAAGATCACGATCAAAAGATCGCAGCCTTCGGCAGCTCCTACGAGGAAATGCGTTAAATCAGGCGATAGCGCCCAGGAGTTTTTCCCACTCTTTGTTTTCTTTCTTCGACACGCCACCGAGCAAGTCGATGGCCTGGCGCAGACGGAAACGCGTCAGGTCCGGGCCGAGGATTTCCATCGCATCCAGCACCGAGACCGAACTGGCCTGACCGGTGATGGCGGCGAACATCAGCGGCATGGCGTCACGCAGCTTCAACTCCAGGGATTCGACCACGGCCTGAATGGTCGCAGTGATGCTGTCCTTCTCCCACTGACGCAGGCTTTCGAGCTTCCACAGGATCAACTGCATCAACTGGCGAACCTGATCGCCCGAGAGCTTCTTGGACTCGAACAGCTTGGCATCCGGGGTCACGCCACCGGCGAAGAAGAACCCGGCCAACGGTGCGATCTGGCTGAAAGTTTCAACCCGCCCTTGCACGTGTGGCGCGATCTTCATCATGTACTCGGGGTTTAGCGCCCAGGTCTGCACGCGGCTGGCGAACTCTTCCACCGGCAGATCACGCAGCCATTGGCCGTTGAGCCACGACAGCTTCTCGATGTCGAAAATCGGCCCGCCGAGGGAAACACGCTTGAGGTCAAAGTTGTCGACCATTTCCTGCAGCGAGAACTTCTCGCGCTCGTCCGGCATCGACCAGCCCATGCGTCCCAGGTAGTTGAGCATCGCTTCCGGCATGAAGCCCATACGCTCGTAGAACGTTACCGAGGTCGGGTTCTTGCGCTTGGACAGCTTGCTCTTGTCCGGGTTACGCAGCAGCGGCATGTAGCACAGCTCTGGTTGCTCCCAGCCAAAGTACTCGTAAAGCAGGATCAGCTTCGGCGCCGATGGCAGCCACTCTTCACCGCGCAATACGTGGGTAATGCCCATCAGGTGGTCGTCGACCACGTTGGCGAGGAAGTACGTCGGCAGGCCGTCGGTCTTCATCAGGACTTGCATGTCCATGCGATCCCACGGGATCTCGACGTCGCCACGGAGCATGTCCGGCACCACGCAGACGCCTTCGGTCGGCACCTTCATACGGATGACGTGTGGCTCGCCAGCGGCCAGACGGCGCGCGACTTCTTCCTTGGAAAGCAACAGCGCACGGCCGTCGTAACGCGGGGTTTCGCCGCGAGCCATTTGCTCGGCACGCATCTGGTCCAGTTCTTCGCTCGTGCAGAAGCACGGGAAGGCGTGGCCCAGATCGACCAGCTGCTGGCAGTACTTCTGGTAGATGTCGCCGCGCTCGCTCTGGCGATACGGACCGTGCGGGCCGCCCACATCCGGGCCTTCGCTCCAGTTGATGCCCAACCAGCGCAAGGCATCGAAAATCTGCTGTTCGGACTCGCGGGTCGAACGCAGTTGGTCGGTGTCTTCAATCCGCAGGATGAACTCACCGCCATGCTGCTTGGCAAAGCAGTAGTTGAACAAAGCGATGTAAGCGGTGCCGACATGGGGATCGCCGGTAGGCGATGGCGCGATGCGAGTGCGGACGGTGGTCATGGCATGTCTCGAAAGAATATAAAAAGCGGAGATGAAACAAAGGGCGAATGGTAACAGGCGTTGCCCGCCCGGCTCCAGTGAGCAGGGCATTTAAGCCAACGTCGGGGCTACAAAAGGCTCTGGCACCGTTCAATGGCTGATTATCAATAAGTGGCATTTACCGCTTATCGGCTATATGACAGATTCGAGTACTGATAAATCTCCTTACACTTTCTCGACTACAGTCTGCCCATGCCTGCCCAACTCAAGCGTCGCCTGTTTATTTTCCTGCTAATCGTCCTGCTGATTGCCGGGGGCTTCTTTGCTCAATGGTTCTTCAAGGGACGGTTTTATGAAAGCACCGACAACGCTTATGTCCAGGGTGAAATCACCCGCGTCTCCAGCCAGTTGGGCGCGCGCATTGAAGAAGTACTGGTGCAGGACAACCAGCACGTCGAAAAAGGCCAGTTGCTGATCCGACTTGAAGGCGATGACTTTCATCTCGCCGTCGACCGCGCCAACGCGACTCTCGCCACTCGCGAAGCCGAGCGCCTGCAAGCACAGAGCAAACTGACCCAACAAGCCAGCCTGATTGCCGCCAGCGAAGCTCAGGTCGCTGCCAGCCAAGCCACCCTCGGCCGCTCGCAAATCGATCTGTCCCGTGCGCAAACCCTGCGTAAACCGGGTTATGTCTCGGAAGAACGGGTGACCACCCTCTCCGCCGATACCCACATCGCCCGCTCGCAAGTGGCCAAGGCCCAGGCTGATGCCCAAGGCCAGCGCCAGCAGGTCAACGCCTTGACGGCCGAGATCAAGCGCCTCGATGCGCAAATCGCCAACGCCAAAACCGATCTGGCGCAGGCCCAGCTGAACCTGACCCGCAGCGAGATTCACGCACCGATCAGCGGCCTGATCGGCCAGCGTGCCGCCCGCAATGGCCAATACGTGCAGGCCGGCGCTTACCTGCTGTCGATCGTCCCGGATCAGGACATCTGGATTCAAGCCAACTTCAAGGAAACCCAGATTGGCCACATGCAGCCCGGCCAGAAAGCCGAGCTGACCTTCGATGCCTACAGCGACACGCCGATCGAAGCCCGGGTCGACAGCCTGTTCGCCGCCTCGGGCGCGCAGTTCAGCCTGCTGCCACCGGACAATGCCACCGGCAACTTCACCAAAGTCGTACAACGGATTCCGGTGAAACTGACTTTTGCTGCTGACAATCCGCTGCACGGCAAGATCCGCCCAGGCATGTCGGTCACCGTCAAAGTAAACATCAAAGACCCTGTCGATGGCCGGTGATCAACTGATCCGCCCGGCCGGCGAACCGACCCGGCGGGACTGGATTGCGGTGATGAGCGTGATGCTCGGCGCCTTCATGGCGGTGCTCGACATCCAGATCACCAACGCCTCGCTCAAGGACATTCAAGGCGCGCTGTCAGCGACACTGGAAGAAGGCTCGTGGATTTCCACCTCGTACCTGGTGGCGGAAATCATCATGATCCCGCTCACCGCGTGGCTGGTGCAACTGCTCTCGGCACGACGCCTGGCAGTCTGGGTTTCGCTGGGCTTTCTCGCCGCCTCCCTGCTCTGCTCGATGGCCTGGAGCCTGGAGAGCATGATCGTGTTCCGCGCCTTGCAGGGTTTCACTGGCGGTGCGCTGATCCCGCTGGCGTTCACCCTGACGCTGATCAAACTCCCCGAACACCATCGCGCCAAAGGCATGGCAATGTTCGCCATGACCGCGACCTTCGCGCCCTCCATCGGCCCGACCCTCGGCGGCTGGCTGACGGAAAACTGGGGCTGGAAGTACATCTTCTACATCAACATTCCGCCGGGGCTGATCATGATCGCCGGCCTCATGTATGGCCTGGAGAAAAAAGAAGCCCACTGGGAATTGCTCAAAAGCACCGACTACATGGGCATCCTCACGCTAGGGGTTGGCCTGGGGTGCTTGCAGGTGTTTCTTGAGGAAGGCCATCGCAAGGACTGGCTGGAGTCGAACCTGATCGTGACGCTGGGTTGCATCGCCCTGCTGAGCCTGATCACCTTTGTGATCGTGCAAGTGTCCAAGCCCAATCCGCTGATCAATCTGGGCATCTTGCGCAACCGCAACTTTGGCTTATCGAGTATTTCCAGCCTGGGCATGGGTGTGGGGCTGTACGGCTCGATTTATCTGCTGCCGCTGTATCTGGCGCAGATCCAGAACTACAACGCCTTGCAGATCGGTGAAGTGATCATGTGGATGGGCGTGCCGCAGCTGTTCCTGATTCCGCTGGTGCCGAAACTGATGAAGTTCGTTTCTCCGAAGTGGCTGTGCACGCTCGGTTTTGGCCTGTTTGGCTTGGCAAGCATTCTTTCGGGCGCGCTCAACCCGGATTTCGCCGGACCGCAGTTCAATCAGATCCAGCTCGTCCGGGCGCTGGGCCAGCCGCTGATCATGGTGACCATTTCGCTGATCGCCACCGCCTACATCCTGCCGCAGGATGCAGGCTCCGCTTCGAGCCTGTTCAATATTCTGCGTAACCTCGGCGGCGCGATTGGCATCGCCCTGCTCGCCACGTTGCTGGATGCACGAACCAAGACCTACTTCGATTATTTGCGTGAGTCGATCGTGCCAAGCAACCCGCAGGTGGCTGAGCGCATGGCGAGCATGACCGATCGATTCGGCAGCGAAATGGCCGCGCTGGGAAAACTCAGCGAGATAGCCCATCAGCAAGCCTTGATCATGGCTTACAACGATGCGTTTCACTTTGTCGGGATTGCGCTGGGGGTGAGCATGTTGGCGATCTTGCTGACCAAGGCGTTGCCGCCTGGATTGAAGGCTGGAGAAGCCCATTAAGACCGCGGCGCCCCCATCGCGAGCAGGCTCGCTCCCACATTGGACTGCGCACGCCCGGACAACGCGATCAACTGTGGGAGCGAGCTTGCTCGCGATGGCGGCCTGACAATCACTACAAATCTCAGACGGTCAACAACCGCTCGCGCATCTTGGTGATTTCGTCGCGCGTCTGCGCGGCGGCTTCGAACTCCAGATCGCGGGCGAGCTGGTACATTTTCTCTTCCAGCTGACGAATGCGCTTGGCGATTTCGCTCGGCGAGCGCAGTTCATTTTCGTACCGGGCACTTTCCTCGGCAGCCTTGGCCATACCTTTACGCTTCTTGCTGCGCGAGCCCGGCACGACGGCGCCTTCCATGATATCGGCGACGTCCTTGAACACCCCTTTTGGAGTAATGCCGTTGGCCAGGTTGAACGCGATCTGTTTGTCGCGACGCCGCTCGGTCTCGCCAATCGCCCGCTCCATAGAGCCGGTGATCCGGTCGGCATACAGAATCGCCCGACCGTTGAGGTTACGCGCCGCGCGGCCGATGGTCTGAATCAGCGAGCGTTCGGAGCGCAGGAAGCCCTCCTTGTCCGCATCGAGAATCGCCACCAGCGAGACTTCCGGCATGTCCAGGCCTTCACGCAGCAGGTTGATCCCCACCAACACATCGAAAGTGCCCAGACGCAAATCGCGGATAATCTCGACCCGCTCCACGGTATCAATGTCCGAGTGCAGATAACGCACCCGCACACCGTGGTCGGCAAGGTAGTCGGTCAAGTCTTCGGACATGCGCTTGGTCAACGTAGTGACCAGCACCCGCTCTTCCAGTGCGACACGCTTGGTGATTTCCGAAAGCAAGTCGTCGACCTGGGTCAGCGCCGGACGAATCTCAATTTGCGGATCGACCAGACCGGTCGGCCGCACCAGTTGCTCGATCACTCGACCGGCGTGTTCCGCCTCGTAGTTGCCCGGGGTCGCCGAGACGAAAATCGTCTGTGGACTGATGCTTTCCCATTCATCGAAACGCATCGGCCGGTTGTCCAGTGCCGACGGCAGCCGGAAACCGTATTCGACCAATGTCTCTTTACGCGAACGGTCACCCTTATACATCGCACCAACCTGCGGCACGCTGACGTGGGATTCGTCGATTACCAGCAAGGCATCGGCGGGCAAATAGTCGAACAAGGTGGGCGGCGGCTCACCCGACTCACGGCCCGAGAGGTAGCGCGAGTAGTTTTCGATGCCATTGCAGTAGCCCAGCTCAAGAATCATTTCCAGGTCAAAACGGGTGCGTTGTTCGAGACGTTGGGCTTCCACCAGCTTGTTGTTGGAGCGCAGGTATTCCAGGCGCTCCTGCAGCTCGACCTTGATCCCTTCGATGGCTCCCAGCAGGGTTTCTCGCGGTGTTACATAGTGGCTTTTCGGATAGAAGGTGAAACGCGGCAGCTGGCGAATCACTTCGCCGGTCAACGGATCGAAGGCAGAGATCTTCTCCACTTCATCATCGAAGAGCTCAATACGGATCGCTTCGAAATCGGATTCCGCCGGGTGGATATCAATCACATCGCCACGCACGCGGAAGGTCGCGCGGGCAAAATCCATGTCATTGCGGGTGTATTGCAGGTCGGCCAAACGGCGCAGCAAGGCACGCTGATCGAGCTTGTCGCCACGATCGACGTGCAGCACCATTTTCAGATAGGTTTCCGGACTGCCCAAACCGTAGATGCACGACACCGTGGTGACGATGATTGCGTCCTTGCGTTCCAGCAAGGCTTTGGTCGCCGACAGACGCATCTGCTCGATGTGATCGTTGATCGAGGCGTCTTTCTCAATGAACGTGTCGGACGACGGCACGTAGGCTTCGGGCTGGTAGTAGTCGTAGTAGGAAACGAAGTACTCCACCGCGTTGTTCGGGAAGAACGCCTTGAACTCGCCATATAACTGCGCGGCCAGGGTCTTGTTCGGCGCCAGCACCAGGGTCGGCCGCTGCACCTGGGCGATCACGTTGGCGATGCTGAAGGTCTTGCCCGAACCGGTCACACCGAGCAACGTCTGGTGCGCCAGCCCGGCCTCGATGCCCTCGACCATCAAACGGATGGCTTCCGGCTGATCGCCGGCGGGCTCGAAGCGGGTCACTAGCTGGAATTCAGACATAACGTACCTCTTGGTTCATTCCTGCGCGAGCTGACCGGGCACGAACGATGAAGACCGCTCACGACGAATGTCGCCGGGAAAAATCATGATAACCGTTGATGTGGTGCCGAATACCTCTAGTTTCAAGGCAAACGTCCTACATGCCCCTATGCCATTGACGTGACAATAAGGCGAACGGCCGAAAAATAATCCGAAAAAACCTGCCCGAAAAGCGGAAACGCCTGTCGCCGCGCCCGGTGTTGGCCTCTATACTAGCTCCCCGTTTGTGCACCGCTCTAGTGCATTCGGCTGGAGCGCCACACGTCCCTCCACATTCCATTCAGAGCCGCCGCAATAATGAGCCTCTTCTCCGCTGTCGAAATGGCACCACGCGATCCAATCCTGGGCCTCAACGAAGCATTCAACGCTGACACCCGTACCAACAAGGTCAACCTGGGAGTCGGTGTTTACTGCAACGAGGAGGGGCGAATTCCACTCCTGCGAGCCGTTGTCGAAGCCGAGACGATTCGCGCTGCTCAACATGCTTCCCGTGGCTACCTGCCGATCGACGGTATCGCCGCCTACGACCAGGCCGTGCAAAAGCTGCTGTTCGGTAAAGACTCGCCACTGCTCGCGGCTGGCCGGGTTGTCACCACCCAGTCCGTCGGCGGTACCGGCGCACTGAAAATCGGCGCTGACTTCCTCAAGCAACTGCTGCCGAACGCCGTCGTTGCCATCAGCGACCCAAGCTGGGAAAACCACCGCGCGCTGTTCGAAACCGCCGGCTTCCCGGTTCAGAACTACCGCTACTACGACGCGGCGACTCACGACGTAAACCGCGCAGGCCTGTTGGAAGACCTGAACGCCCTGCCGGCTGGCTCGATCGTCGTACTGCACGCGTGCTGCCATAACCCGACCGGTGTCGACCTGAGCCCGGCGGACTGGAACAACGTGCTGGACGTGGTCAAGGCAAAAAACCTCGTGCCGTTCCTCGACATGGCCTACCAGGGCTTTGGCGACGGCATCGACGAAGACGCCGCTGCCGTGCGCCTGTTCGCCGAATCGGGCCTGGACTTCTTCGTTTCCAGCTCGTTCTCCAAATCGTTCTCGCTGTACGGCGAACGTGTTGGCGCGCTGTCGATCGTCAGCGAATCGAAAGAAGAAAGCGCTCGCGTGCTGTCGCAAGTCAAACGCGTGATCCGCACCAACTACTCCAACCCGCCGACCCACGGCGCAGCCATCGTTGCCGCCGTGCTGAACAGCCCTGAGCTGCGCGCCCAGTGGGAACAGGAACTGGCCGAAATGCGCCTGCGCATTCGCGGCATGCGTACGCAGATGGTCGATCTGCTGGCGAAAAACGCGCCTGACCGCGACTTCAGCTTCGTCGGTCGTCAACGCGGCATGTTCTCGTACTCCGGTCTGACGGTTGAGCAAGTCACCCGTCTGCGCAACGAGTTCGGCATCTACGCCCTGGACACCGGCCGCATCTGCGTGGCCGCGCTGAACCAGAACAACATCGAGGTGGTGACCAAGGCCATCGTTCAGGTGATCTAAGCCACACGCGCGACAGAAAAGGGGAAGCCGTTTGGCTTCCCCTTTTCGTTGATGAACAGATAATAATCAACACTGCGAACGAGCACTCTAAACTGCACACATACCAAATGTGGGAGCGAGCTTGCTCGCGATGCGCCAGATGCCGCAATGAATAGGCTGCCTGGGATGAAGCTATCGCGAGCAAGCTCGCTCCCACACGTACTGCGTATTTCCGATACTTCAGAGAACCGACATGAAAAACGATGATTTACGCGCTGACCGCGATGAAGACCTGGACCACTTCGTGCCACGCAACCAGACCAAACGCAGCAGCGGGCTGGTCTGGCAGGTTGCGTTGGGCGTGTTTCTCGGTGGCCTGGCCCTGTGGCTGGTGCAACTGGCCGCCACGTCGCTGTATGCCAAATTCATGCTCGGCACCTTTACCTTCGGCGGGTAAGGTCGATCAGCCCGCCAGCTCAGTTGAACGCTGACTGGCGGCGTCGTCATACGCCACATACAGCGATTCGGCGACCTGACTTTTGATCGCCTTGGTGCTTTCCAGCCCCAGCACAAACCCTTCGGCCTTGCCGCCAGCGCGATTCAGCTCATCCGCGGTGCTCGCCTGAGTGATTGCATCGAAGAGCTTCTCGGCATGCGGGCCTACGCCTTTGGGCAGGCTGATCTGAGCGATGCTCATACGAACACCTCGCGCAGCAGGGAAACAGTGAACAGTGGTTGGTGAGTCATGTCGCGTACCTTTTCGGCTGAGGGCCGGTAGCGCGTGAAACCACTTCCGGGGGGCCATGGTAGACCCCTGCCACGATTCTGGTAACCGCCAATGGCTGACAACACCCTACTCGCCTCCAGAATCATCACCGCCCAACGGAAAATGTGCCACTTGAGCAATCCAGGCTTGACTTGTCCTTTTTAATCAGTAACATACAGCGCATTCCGCGATAGCTCAGTTGGTAGAGCAAGTGACTGTTAATCACTGGGTCCCTGGTTCGAGTCCAGGTCGTGGAGCCATATAGCAATACCGAAAGCCCCTGAATCGAAAGATTCAGGGGCTTTTTTGTGGCTGATGGAAAATCAAAAGATCGCAGCCTGCGGCAGCGCCTACAGCTATGACTGGGGGATGCGAGGCAGTTCGCGTTTGTGGGCGGTCTTGATGTAGGCGCTTTCGATGATCTGCCGCGTCCGTTGCGACACCGTTTCGCCCATCAGATACGCATCGATTTCCTGGTAACTGCAGCCATACGCAGCCTCATCCAGCTTGCCCGGCGCGAGGTCTTCCAGGTCGGCGGTTGGCGCCTTGCGCACCAGTTGCGTCGGCGCGCCCAGGGCATCGGCCAGCAACCGCACCTGGCTTTTGGTCAACCCGGACAGCGGTGCCAGGTCGCAGGCGCCGTCGCCGAATTTGGTGAAGAAGCCCATCAGCGCTTCCGCGCCATGATCGGTGCCGACCACCAACCCGTTGCTGAAGTTGGCGATGGCGTATTGCGCCAGCATCCGCGCCCGGGCCTTGACGTTGCCTTTGGCAAAGTCGGTGAGTTCGGCCGAAGGTTGCAAACCGTCGATGGCGATATTGGCCATCAGGCCGTCGACACAGTCGGCGATGTTGCTGGTGGTGATCAGGTCCGGCTGGATGAAGTCCAGGGAGGCCTGGGCGTCGCGCTCGTCGGCCTGGGTTTTGTACGGCAGGCGCACGGCGATAAAGCGCGCTTCATGGTCCTCGGCGCGCAGTTGCTCCACCGCCAGCTGGCACAGGCGGCCGGCGGTCAAGGAGTCAACGCCGCCGCTGATACCGAGCACCAGGGCCTTGCAGCCCGACTCGCGCAGCAGCTGTTTAATGAAATCGACACGACGGACGATTTCAGCGGCCTCGCCACCCCGGGTGAGTTGCCGGTCGATGCCCAGTTCCCGGGCGATGCGCTCTTGCTGTTGCATAGTCATATCAGGCTCCCAGCTGTGGATTGATCAGGCTGACGTTGAATACCTGGGCCGCGTACCGCAGGAACGAAGCGTCTTCACAGACGTTCTTGATCGGGTCGTCGGAGAACTTCACCACCGGCTCGCCATGCACCCGCACCAGTTTCATGACGATGCTCAGCGGCTCGACGCCCTCGACATCGCAGGCCAGGCTGGTGCCCATGCCGAAACCGAATTTGGCCTTGCCACGCACGTGGCGCAGGATCGGCAGGCACTTCTCGAAGTTGAGACCGTCGGAGAACATCAGGTCCTTGGTTCTAGGATCGATGCCCAGTTCCTTGTATCGCCCCAGTACCTTGTCGGCCCAGACGATCGGGTCACCGGAGTCCTGACGCAGGCCGTCATAGAGCTTGGCGAAGTACAGATCGAAATCCTTGAGGAAAAAGTCGGTGCTGATGCAGTCGGTGAGCGCGATACCCAGCCTGCCACGGTACTCGCGCACCCAGTTTTCCAACGCGGCGTTCTGGCTCTCGCGCAACCGCCCGAGTTGCTGGTGCACCATTAGCCATTGGTGGGCCATGGTGCCGATCAGCGGCAGATCGAATTCATAAGCCAGGTGAGCGTTGCTGGTACCGACGAACACTCCAGGGAAGTCGCTGCGCATGACGTTGACCACTTCGCGCTGGGCCCTGAACGACAGGCGCCGGCGGGTGGAGAAATCCGAGACCCGGAACTCGGCGAGCTCTTCGCGGCTGGCGTTTTTTTCCAGCCATTCAAACTTCTGGTACAGCGTGCGGGTAACGTCGGCCAACTCGACTTCCGGGTACTTCTCGCGGTTACGCAACTCACTGACCATCGCCAGCACCGGCTGCTCGAACATGATGCAGTGCAACATCGGACCACGGACGCGGATGTGCAGTTGGCCGTCGACTTCCGACACATGGATGTAGCGCAGGTTGAAGCGAAACAGACCGAGGAACTGTTCAAAGTCCGGTGTCAGGTATTCACGGAAACGCTTGTTGAACAGAAACCGCTGCTCACCCTCACGCAACTGCAGGCCGGCGAGCTTCTCCAGCTCATTTCGAATGTCCGGGATCAGGTGCCCGAGCCGCTCTTTCGAGCGCACGATGAACTGGTATTCCACCTCGACGTTCGGGTGCTGGTGCAGGACCGCCTGCATCATGGTGAACGTGTAGTAGTCGGTATCCAGAAGACTCTGGATGACGCCGTTGCTGCAATCGAATGCACTTTCCATGTTTTTTTTCCTTATGCGCTTGCCAGACTGGCGGTTTCTTCGCGGGTCGCGGTAACCGAGATTCCCGCTTGTTGCATGTCTTGGATGGCTTGAGTGGCGCCCTCTTCACTAATGGCCCGGCAGGCAGGCAAGTGGATGATCACCTTGAAACCGGCGGCGGCCAGTTGCAGGGCGGTGGTCTTGACGCAGAAATCCAGCGCCAGACCGCCGACGATGACCTGCTTCACACCCCGGCTGTTCAGGTACTCGATCACGCCGGTGGACAGCTTGCCGTGCAGGTCGTGGTAGCAGGCGCCGTAAGGGTGCAGGTCCGGCTCGACACCCTTCCAGACGAAGTAGTCGTAGTCGTATGGGGTCGGCAATTCGTTCAGCAGGGTGAAGCCTTCGGTGCCAGGGACACAGTGGCTGACCCAGGTGAGGTCGGCGTGTTCGAGGCCGGTCGACTGGAGCATTTGCGAGTGCTCCGCCACCACCCACGGAGCCTGAGCTGTATGAGCGTCCTTGCTGCCGACACGCAGGCTGGCCAGGGTGGCCATGAAGTTCAGTTCGCTGCCGATCTGCTCGCCACCCGCCACGGGCAGCTCATCAGGGCACAGCGGCGTGAAGCTCTTTTGCGCATCGACATCGAAGGAAGCGGTTTTCAGGGTCGGGCTGTTCATGTCGGGTCTCTCCTCTGCATGGATCAAAAAGTACACGTCATGTACTTTCATTGCAATACCTGACCATGGAAATATTTTAACCGGCCACGAACCCGCCTAAACGCCATTGATACGAGGGTCAATGGCGATAGTTTCGTCTGAATGAATTCGGTGATAAGGTACACGTCATGTACCAATAGGGAGATCAGCCATGTTTGAAATAGCCCTCTATGGCGGCGCCTTCAATCCTCCTCATGCCGGGCACGCCCAGGTGATGATCGAGGCCTCACGCCAGGCCAGGCGTCTGCTGGTGGCCCCCAGCTTCAGGCACCCTTACGGCAAGCGAATGACCGACTATGAACTGCGCCTGAACTGGCTGGAGTCGATCGTCGAGCACGTACAGCCCCAGTGCTGCGCCGAAGTGCGTGCCAGCCGGGTCGAGCAGATCGTGGCGCGCGGCGTCGAAGGTCCGATCTACAGCTACACCCTGCTCGCCCATCTCGCCGACAGCCTGGCCATGACCGGTAAACAGATTGCCCTGGTGGTCGGCCAGGATGTGGCGGACCTGTTGCCGACCTTCTATCGCGGCCCGGAGTTGCTGGAGCGCTTTTCCATCATCTGCGTCGAGGAACAGATCCACGTACGCAGCACGGTGGTGCGCGAACGGCTGGCCTTGGGCGAGTCGCTGCCCACCCACTGGATGGCACCTGGCATGGACCCGGTAAACTATGACCTCTACGCTGCCCACGGAAGCTGACATGCCAGACCGCACCCCTCATCCAAGCGCCTACCTGCACACCATCGACCTCTGTGTGCTGCGCTACTGCCGGGAAACCCAGGCGCTGGAAATCCTCCTGAACCGGCGCGAAGCCGAGCCGTTCGCCGGCCATTGGGCGCTGCCCGGGATCGTGGTCAATGGCGGAGTCGAAGACCTCACGCTGAACGATGCCGTGGAGCGTTTGCGCACCTCGAAAAAGGTCGACATGCCACTGGCATGGATCGAGCAGGTCGGCACCGTTGGCGACGCGTTCCGCGATCCGCGCTGCTGGTCGTCGTCGACCTTCTACCTCGCCATCGTCAGCGATGCGGTCCAGCCGGCCGAACACCAGGGATTTTTCCCGCTCAAGGAGGTGGCCGAAGCCTCGACCAGGCTGCCCTTCGATCACAACAGTCTGGTGGCCTCCGTGCAGGAGCGCCTGTTCTCCAAGTCGCTGTACAGCAGCCTGCCGCTGATGTTCCTCGGCAACGAGTTCAGCGCGCCTGAAGCGGTGAGCATTTTCTCCCTGGTGCTTGAGCGACCGGTGCTCAAGACCAGCATCCGCCAGCGTCTGCTGAAGATGATCGAGGCCGGCTACCTGCAAGAGACCGGGCGCAAGAAAAGCGGCGACGGCGGCCGCCCGCAAGCCACGCTGGAAAACCTCAAGCCCGCCAGCCTCTACCTTTTCGATCGCTGCTTTCTGGAGTAATACCGCGCATGAAGCCTGTCACCGAATCCCAGTGCCTGCTGGAAACCCCGTACTTCAAAGTGGTCCGCGAGAACGGCTACTTCATCATCAAGGAAGCCCAGGCCATCAATGGCGTGGTGGCCGTGCCGACCCTGGAAGACGGCCGGTTGATGCTGGTCAACCTCAAGCGCCGGGCCATTGGTGCAATGTCCCTCGAGTTCCCGCGGGGCGCCATCGACAAGGGCGAAACTGCCAGCGAAGCGGCGGCTCGCGAGCTGCTGGAGGAAACGGGTTGGCAGGCGCTGAAGGTCAAGAATTTGGGGTTGCTGCACAGCAACACATCACTGATTGCCAGTGCGGTTGCGGTGTGCCAAGTCTACCTTGACACACAGGCCACCGACGAAACCGATGGTGAGGTAGATGATCTTTTGTTCATCACGCGCCAGGAACTGATGGCAATGATCGTCGCCGGCCAGATCACCGATGGCCACACGCTCTCGGCGGCAATGATGCTGATCGCCAGCGAGGCCGGGCGCCCCTAGCCCCCATGCAAAAAGGGCAGAAGGGATGCGATCCCCTCTGCCCTTCTGTTTATCGGTTGTGAGCGTGCCGTCGGTCAGGCGCCGCTCTGCACAGTGTCGTCAGACATGCTCACTGCTTTTGGCATGCCCCGCATGATGCTCCGACGGACCGTGAGACGAGTCCACCACCACCGGAATCTCATTCCCATCACAGTCATGCAGTTTGCCGTGACTGAAGTAATCCCCTTCACGCAACGCCGCCAGATCCTGGAAGCGCAGGGTCCGTTCGGTGCCGGCGGCGAAGACCGATTGCTGGTCCGAGTTACCGGCGGTGAAGTGGTTGAAGGTCAGGTTGAGCACGATCGCCATGATCGCCGACGAGCTGATGCCGGAATGAAAGATGGTTGCGAACCAGCTTGGGAAGTGATCGTAGAAGTTGGGTGCGGCGATGGGGATCATGCCGAAGCCGATGGAAGTGGCGACGATGATCAGGTTCACGTTGTTGCGGTAATCGACTTTGGACAGGGTACGAATACCACTCGCCGCCACGGTGCCAAACAGCACGATACCGGCACCGCCGAGGACGGAAGTCGGTACTGCGGCAATCACTCGCCCCATCACCGGTAACAGGCCGAGCACCACCAGGAACACCCCGCCCGTGGCCACCACGTAACGGCTCTTGATCCCGGTCACCGCCACCAGCCCGACGTTCTGCGCGAAGGCACTTTGAGTGAAGGAACCGAAGATCGGCGCGATCATGCTCGACAGCATGTCAGCTCGCAGCCCATTACCCAGACGCTTGGAGTCAACCTTGGTGCCGATGATTTCACCGACCGCCAGGATATCCGCAGAGGTTTCCACCAGCGTCACCATGATCACGATACACATCGACAGGATCGCGGCGAAGTGAAAGGTCGGCATGCCGAAGTGGAACGGTGTCGGGAAGCCGAACATCGGCCCTTGAGTGACCGTCGAAAAGTCTGCCATGCCGAGGAATACCGCGATCACTGTACCGATCACCATGGCCAACAGGATCGACAAACGGGAGATCGTGGCGCTGCCGATCTTGCTCAGCATCAGCACCAGTACCAACGTCAATCCCGCCAGACCGATATTCGCCATGCTGCCGAAGCTCTCGGCGTGGCTGTTACCGCCCATGGCCCAGCGTGCCGCCACCGGCATCAGCGTCAGGCCGATGGTGGTGATCACGATGCCGGTGACCAACGGCGGGAAGAACTTGGTAATTCGAGAGAACACCGGCGTGATCAGCAGCCCGATCAGCGAGGCTGCGATCACCGCCCCCAGAATCGACTGAAAACCACCCTCGCCACCGCTACTGACGATCGCCACCATGGTTGCGACGCCCGAGAACGAAACGCCCTGCACCAGCGGCAACTGACAACCGAAAAATGGTAAACCGAGGGTTTGCAGCAATGTCGCCAGCCCCCCAGCAAACAGTGACGCCGCAATCAACAGACCGATGTCGGCCGGAGAAAGCCCGGCCGCCTGGCCGATGATCAGTGGTACCGCAACAATACCGCCATACATGGTCAGAACGTGTTGCAGGCCGTAAGCCATATTCGCGCCGACCCCGAGGTTTTCATCCTCAGGCCGTTGGTGTGAAACAGAGGGCGTTTTCATCGTGGGGGGTTCCCTGGTTTTTTGTTATGCGCACACTGTATTCAATACTCAAGACAAATGTCTATAGAGTTGTATACAGTTTGCCAGCTAGTATTTGCAGGCCCACATCAAAACCTTGAAATAGTTCTTCCCTCGACCCCTCCCTTACGACGACTAACCTTCAAGTCTCTTCAGCGATCAACGGTTCACTCGCTGCCTTTTTTATACATATAAAGTATGCATAATGAAGACGTTCGACATTCAGTACGACGAAGTCAAAAACGCTGCAAACAAAAGGAAGCACAAGGGCATCAGTCTCGCCGACACGGAACCGGTGTTCTACGACAACAACGCCCTGACGCTCCTGGACAACGACCATGATGAGCAACGGTGGATCGTCATGGGTAAGGACGCTGTGGGCCGGGTACTGGTGGTTGTCTACACCTACCGCGATCCGAACTTCGTTCGAATCATTTCCGCTCGCATCGCCACCCACCATGAGCGCCGCCAATACCTGGAGGCTTGAACCATGAAAGAAGAATACGATTTCAGCAGCGCTAAACGCGGGCCGGTTGCTGCCAGCAAAGGCAAGACCCGCATCACCATCATGCTCGACGATGCCGTGATAGAGGCAGCACGCGAACTCGCAGAGAGTGCGGGATATGGCTATCAGACCGTGATCAACAATGCCTTGCGCCAAGCCTTGCTGAACGCAAAAGGTCAGGGTCCGACGCCTGCCTCCGCCATTGACGCAGGCATCAAACACCTGAAGAAGGGAATTACCGCTGCTGAACTGAAATCACTGGAGCAAACGTTGAGTGCGGCAGCCAGTGAAATCAACCGGATGCTCGACGCCGAGCACAGCCCGAAGGCAAAACCCAAAGCGACTCGAACACTGAGCCATGCCTGACGCAGCGTTCAGTCGGGCCTTTCGCTTGAGCTGACCAGCTGCGCCAGAACCTGCCTCAACTGCGGATGCTGCGGCACGCGAATGTCGAACTCACGCTCCAGCACCGCAATCACTTCATCAGCATTCGTGAGCTGCCGGCGTTCGCTCTCCTGGCCCATCCGGTGAATCGCATAACTGCCGTTGTTGAGCGTTCGACGCATCCCGGGGCCGGTGCGTGCCACCTTCAATTGCCCCCGAAACGGAGAGTCGGGGTGGGTCGAGACATACCAATTGCCGATCTGATAGTCGATGTCTGACTGAACCTGCAGATCGAACACATACATCGGCCGCCACTCGTCCGCGACCTTCGCACGCAAAGCGTAGCTGCTGTCCTTGCGAACGATGCGGTACGGCTCATGGCCGGTCGGCTGCTCCTCTTCAGTATCAAGGCGCAGCGGCGCCGTCGGCACCATGCCGCCAAAGCCGACATCCGTGATGTAACGAACCCCGTCCAGGGTGACCAGGCTCAAGCGGTGAGTGCGAGCGGTCAACGCGTCTTCAGGACCGCCTATCACCACCCGCCCGGTGATCCCTCGGGCTTCGAACCCCAGTTGCTGAAGCAGGGCAAGGAACATATTGTTGAGTTCGTAACAGTAACCGCCTCGCCCCTCGTGCAGGACTTTGCGCTCGACCGAAGGCAGGTCGATAGGCACCGGAACCCACAGCATCGTCGACAGGGTTTCAAAAGGGAACGTTGCGGTATGACGCGACTGCAACTCGCGAAGGGTGTCGAGTGTGGCCGACGGCGGTGCGTCGTAGCCGAGGCGCTTTAGATAGAGGTCAACATTCGATAGTTCAGTCTGAATCATCAATGACTCCTTGTTCAGGACACGTGCGCCATCACTAAACGGGTGGCAGTAGCCAGAACATCACGCCGCGCTTCTGCGTCTTTCTGATGCTGGGTGAAGTAAACCGCGAGTACTACGGGCGCGCCCGTCTGTGGCCAAAGCACCGCCACATCGTTCGTGGTGCCGTAGTCGCCGCTACCGGTTTTATCGCCGACGACCCAACCCTTCGGCGTGCCGGCCCGAATGCTCGCATCGCCGGTGGTATTGCCCTTGAGCCAGATCGCCAACTGCTCACGCTGCGCCGTTGCCAACGCGTCACCCAGCACGACTTTCTGCACACTGGCGGCCATCGCGGCGGGTGTGGTGGTGTCACGCGGATCATCAGGAATGGCGGTGTTCAACTCTGGTTCCTTGCGATCAAGTCGGAACTCCGGATCACCCAGGCCTTTGGCGAACTGGTTAACCGCTGCCACTCCACCTAACTCCTTGATCAACAAGTTGGCGGCGGTGTTATCACTGTATTGCAACGTGGCGGCGCACAACTGCGCAACGCTCATACCCTGTTTCAAGTTCTGTTTGGCAATGGGCGCGTAAGACAGCAAGTCGGCTTCGCCATAGGCGATATGTTTGTCGAGCACCCCAGGCTCCGCCATGCTTTTGTGCAACACCGCTGCGGCCAGCATCAACTTGAAAGTACTGCAGAACGGAAAACGCTCCCCGCCCCGATACTGAATGTCGTGGCCATTGGCAGTGTTGATCAATGCAACGCCCAGCCGACCTTTTGCGCTGCTCTCCAACTCGGCGAGTTGTTTGTAAAGCTCGGCCAGTGATTTATCCGGGGCTGAAGCGTTTGCCCAGGCCGGGCACACCAGAGTGATCAACGGCAGCGTAAGTCCTGCCTTCAACAATGAACGTCGCGTGGGTGAATACTTCATGCCGTACCTCGTAAACAATAAAAATGTCAGGCGGACTCAATCTACAACCGATGCCCTGCCCCTCAGCAAACTTCTGAACACACAGC
Source organism: Pseudomonas sp. GW822-FHT06B12 (assembly GCF_058799675.1). Taxonomy (NCBI): domain Bacteria; kingdom Pseudomonadati; phylum Pseudomonadota; class Gammaproteobacteria; order Pseudomonadales; family Pseudomonadaceae; genus Pseudomonas; species Pseudomonas sp. GW822-FHT06B12. Next base: position 473,714 of record NZ_JBXALR010000003.1, on the reverse strand, counting down.
CGTGTCGGGAGTGCCGTCCATCGACAACACCATCGTGCGGTTTCGACCAAAATTTTTGGCCTGATACATCGCTGCGTCCGCCCGCTCAATGAACACTTCGATGCTGTCCCCGTCGCTGGGTACAAACGCATAACAGCCCAGACTCACCGTCAGGTTCCCCGACGGCGCGCCGGAATGGATGATGTGACTGTCCTTGACGCTGTGACGGATCTGCTCGGCGATCGCAAAGGCGCCGCGAATGTCAGTGTCGGGCAGCAGCACCGCGAACTCTTCACCGCCGTAACGCACCGCCAGATCGGACTTGCGCTGACAACAACCTTTCACCACACGCGCCACTTCCGCCAGGCACTGATCCCCCGCCACGTGACCGTAGGTGTCGTTGTAACGTTTGAAGAAATCGATATCGAGCATGATCAGGCTCAACGAACGCTGTTGACGGGCACCCCGTGCAAACTCGATGTCGAGCGCTCGTTCAAACAGCCGACGATTCGCCAACCCGGTCAGACTGTCGTGAGTCGCGATGACTTCCAGGCGCTCTTGCGCGGTACGCAAGTCCGCCTCGATGAGTTCACCGTTGCGAACCTGCAGTACAAACACCCAGCCGAACAGGCCAACGCCGAGCACCACCAGGGCAACGATGACACTGGATTGATAGGCGCTGGCGTACCAACCCCGAAGAATCACCTCTTCGGGTGTCGCCGCCGTAACCACCAGTGGATAAGCGTCCAATTGACGATAGCCATACAGCCGAACCACGCCGTCCACCACCGAACGGATCATCACATTCCCGGAACGGGCATGGGGCAGGTACTTCTGGAAAATATCCCCGTGCATCAGGGACTCGCCTATTCGCGCCTCCTCAAACGGTCGCCTGGCCAGCAACGTCCCGTCCGCCAACACCAGAGACATCGCGCCATTGTCATCGAGGCTGAAGCTTTTGAAGAACTGATCGAAGTACGCCAGCTTGATCCCGGCCATCAATACGCCCTGGAACTCGCCGTTCCGGTCGTTCACCCGCCGGGAAATCGGAATGATCCACTCGCCGTTCTGCCGGCTACGAATCGCCGGCCCGATGTGCGCAAGCAACGAAGGGTTTTGCTGATGGAACGTGAAGTAGTCGCGATCAGTCACCCCCCCATCACGCGGCAAATCATCAAACGACGTCACCACCCACTGGCCATTTTTATCGAACAGAAACAGACCGTGTAACTGCTCAAGCGCCTGCACCCGCCGCGCAAAGGTCCGCTGCAACCGCGGGTTTTGAAAAACGCCAAAACCGTCCGCCTGAATCCAGTCGACCAGGCTGGTCATCACCAGGTCCGCACTCAAAAACGTGTCCTGCGCCTGCTGCGCCATCGCCCGCGTCAGGTTCGCCGAAGCCACCTCGGCCAGCGACAAATCATGACGCCGGGACTGCTCCAGTTGCAGGTAAAGCAAGCCACACAAACACAGGCAAACCGCCGCAACAAACATCACCGCGGCTTTGCGCAGAGGCAAGCGTTTAAGAGGGCCGCCGGGGGCGTAATGAGGATCGTGAATGGGGGTAGGCAAAAGCGTCATCCTTGAAGGGTAAGGCATGAGCAATAGCCCAATTCCCTTAGTGCCGGGGAGCTTAGCTTACGGGGGTGATGAGGGGCAAATAGCGGCGCGAGTCATAAATTCGCGGCCCTTTCTCCTGTATTGTTCAATGGATTCGTCGATGCTCATTTGAAACATCAATGCTCCCCACCGATACAGCCCTGTGAACGTCCACACCCAATGAAATACAAAGACAGCACCGCATCGCTGGACACCGCCAGAAAGATTCTCAAGGTGAACCACGCCGGAGAATTTGGCGCCATCAACATTTACCGATCGCAGATCTTTGTATCCCGACTGCTGCGCAGGGACTACGTGCCCCTTCTGGAAAGCTTCATGGAAGACGAAAAACGTCACATGAACCGGTTCTGGGAAGAGATACAGCGCCGCAACGGCATCAAGTGCAAGAGCTACTGGCTCTGCGGCGCCGGGGGCTGGTTCATGGGTTTTATCTCGGCGTTACTGGGAAAAAGCGGCGTCATGGCCTGCACTTGGGCCGTGGAGTCGGTGGTGGTGGGCCATCTGAAAAACCAGCTCTCCTACCTTGAAAGCCGGAACGATTCGGCGGCCTGGGAAACGGTCCAGTCGATCCTGGAAGATGAGGAAAACCACCGCGATACCGGCCGAATCGAAGGCGGCAGCGCGCTGCTGTATGGACCGTTCCGGTGGATGATCAGTTTGTTTACAGAGGGTGTTATTCGGTTTGGGATGCGGTAAAACAGGGGCACCCTAAAACCGCCCACACAAGCCAATCCAAGGAGGAAACGCATGAAAGCTCTGAACAACCCGACAACCATCGACACCGTTGTGTTCGACCTCGGCAATGTCCTGATTCGCTGGAACCCAAGAAACCTTTACCGAAAAATCTTCGGTAATGACGTACAGGCCATGGAGACCTTTCTTTCAGAGGTGTGCCCTCCCGAGTGGAACGAGCGCCAGGATGCAGGCCGGTCGTGGCAGGAAGGGATTGAGGAAGCCATCGCGCGGCATCCGTCACAAGAGGCGCTGATTCGTGCATACCACGAGCGCTGGGAGGAGACACTCGGCGGCGTGCTGGAAGAAACCGTGCTGATCCTCGATGAACTGCACGCCAAGGGTATCCGCTTGCTGGCCCTGACCAACTGGTCCGCCGAAACCTTCCCGATTGCCCTTGAGCGCTTTCCCTTTTTGCACACTTTCGAGGGAATCCTCGTGTCCGGCGAAGAAGGCATCATCAAGCCCGACCCGGCGATCTTCCAACTGCTGAAATCTCGCTATCAGTTCGAAGGCCACCATGCGGTGTTTATCGATGATCACGCGCCGAACATCGTAGGTGCACGCCGGGAAGGTTTCACTGCGCTGCAGTTCACCAGTGCGGCACAGCTGCGCAAAGACTTGGTGGCATTGGGTTTGCCTGTGCAGGCCCTGAGTGAGCCGGCATAACGAACCGACAGGCAACACATTATCAGCGCAACGAACACACAAAAATGGGCGACTTCGGTTAATGCCTGTCAGTTAAGGTGCGGAACCTGTGGGAGCGGGCTTGCTCGCGAAGGCGGTGTGCCCGGCAACATTAATGTTGACTGGTACTCCCTCTTCGCGAGCAAGCCCGCTCCCACATGGATTTCGCTTAACTGACAGGCATTAACCGACGTCGCCCATTTTTTATGCCGATAAAACGCTCATGCTCCCCATCATCGCATTGGCGGAACCCGAATATCCCCCGCACGACACTGACTCTTCACGCCCTTGCCACAAGACCCGAACGACAAGTCCTTACCGAGGCACACGCGCACTTCCGACAGCTCAGGTCCGTTGCAGACAATCGCAATACCATCCTCCGGAATTCCGGGATTGCTCTGACGGAACATCTGCGCAATTTCCTGCGCCGGGAAGTAGATCTCGGTGCTCAAGGGTTTCAGCTTGTCCGGGATCTTCACCGCGCCAACCGCCTTGTCCGCCACATCCAGATAACCCGAAGCGCCGAGGCCGCTGCAAGTACCGTGTTTGGACCATTCATGCTGAAGCAGTTTTGGTGTCACAAACAGCGTCAGCCCTTGTTTCTGCTCCGCTGGCGACAAAGGCACCATCGGCGGACACGACTCCGGCCAACCGCCCTTGGCATACTGCGGCCAGAGACCGTGGAGCACAAAGCCGTAGCCTTTGCCCGAGCATTGCGGGTTGTTCTGATGAGTCAGGCAAAACGTCGGTGACCAGGACAGCGTCAGCAAGTAGTAATCAAACACCCCTGCCACCGATTCGGTCTGCTGTTTATCGCGATGGGACCGAGCGTCGCTCATGCCGACGCTGCCAATCGTCAGCGCAAACAGCGCGACCAGTGCATACAGTTTTTTCATTAACCCTCTCCTTTGGGACAGATCGGTTGATCTTTCTCAGCGTGGTGAACCTGTCATTGCAGCGGATTCTAGCTGGCCGTCACTCAACCGGGTGAAGTACCTTGAAGTGGCTACGCTTACACTGACGTCACGATAGGACATCGAAATGAGTAAGGCAGATGAGCTCGCCGCAAAACTGAAGCAAAAACAGCAAACCCGCGCTGACGCTGAAGCCTGCGCAGATACGGCGATTGAGCATTGGCCGATACAGGTCTATGAGATGTACCACCAGCTTGAGACATGGCTGGAGCCACTGACTGAAGCCGGCTTGAACATTCGCCGAGTCCCCACACACGTTATCGAAAACCTCCCTTCCGGCGAGACCTTCAACTACGCCATCGACAAACTGCTGATCGAGGGCAACCACAACAGCATCACCCTCGACCCCATTGCTCGCTTCATCATTGGTGGCATGGGCCGTGTCGATGTCCTCGCCAAAGGCAAAGAGCTGTATTTGCGCCGAACCGAGACCGAACACGGTGAAGCGCAGTGGCAGATCCAGAGCATTTCGCGCAATGGACAACCACAGCCAAATCCGGTGGAGCTTGATGAGGACAACTTCCTCTCGGTGATACAGGAAGGCTTGGAGCTCTAAAGCCAAGAGCAACGCGGGGAAGGAGCGTGGTGTATCACCCTTCCCTGCCAATCCCGAAAAAATGCTCGATATAAACAAGAGGCGGCCGCAATGGTCGTCCCTACACACTATCTACAACTTCTGTAACACTTTAATTATTCACGCCCCGCCTCCGATCACATTCTTTTACATCTGAGGTACACATTCCTAACAATTGCATTCCTTTCGTTGATTAGCATGGACAAACCTTATGCGAATTCAGGGACGTCGCTATTCCAACGGATGCCTTATGAAGGAAAGCAAATGCCTACTGAACAAATCATCATCTTTGTTGCCGTTACAATCATTGGCCTTGTTTGGGCTGCCAGAAGAGATTTAAAAAATCGGAAAAAAGAGCAGGCCATGAAAGACGCTAACGAGAGCGCCGACTGACTGCCAGTTATTTTCCGAGATAAGTGAACAGATATATTTGATCACTTCAAAAACCCAATCTACCCCGCTGACTGCGCCGACAGATATCTACGCAAAGTTGAAACACGGAAAAGGGCTATGCCCGTAGCAGCTGCCGAGCCCGCGAGGCTGCGTTCGAGGACGAAGTCCTCGCAAATCCTGCATACGCAGTTTGCTTGAAGGAACGCATTGCCTGATTTACAACCGCCTCATCCGAACACAACCCGAGCCTGACGCAGGCTCGACAGCTACTACAGGAAAGGACACCCAACCAAAGGGGCGACCTCACGATCGCCCCTTTGTTTACCGCTGCAATCGCCGCCCGATCACATCCATCACATCACACCCATCGCGCAGCGGAATCGCCAACACCCGCGCGAAGTCCTGCAACAGCAATGCATCACGACCGATCCCCTCGCCCAGGGAAAGCGTTTCCAGCAATTGCGTCACGCTGCGAATACGGTACGCCGCCGTGTCGTGCAGCACATCGACCGGCGCTTCGGTATCAATCAGCAGCGACGGAATTGTGCAATCAATGCCAGTGATCGGCATGTATCGAGCCATGGCAGAACCTCCAATGAATGAACCAGCGTGAGCACTCAGTGACGAGCCGCGGACGAAACCCCGGAGGCCGCATCCGGCGTGTCGAAGTGCTCCAGCGCTCGGTTCACCAGCAACTCGCTGAGTACAACCAACTGCTGCATCGCCAACGCCACATGACGGCGCGAACCTTCGAGCTCGAAGGCCAGGTCGGTGGTCATGGCGTTTAGGGACGCTAGGGTTTCGGAGGTATGGATTAGCAAGGTTTCGGTGTCGATGTTTGGGGCGATGGTGAAGATGTGGGTGGTAGGGTCGGAAACGGCTGGGGTTTCGGGGGGATTGGGGGTGATCTTTTTCATGAGTGAAGCTCCTTTAGCAATTCAGTGAACTACCAATCTCACTTCCACATGAGGGTGGCAGCTGTACGCAGGTGTGGAAGACCGGGGCTAAAGGAACCCGGCGCACTCGGGAGTGCCCCGCGCACAGCCGCCATAACACGACAATGTTGGCATAAAAAACGCCGACATGTGTTTATGGGCGCTTGGGCGCCTTTAGCTATAGAACGGACTTCCACATCCGGCCGCTGATTTTGCAGCGACGGGGAAAGGTTATCTGGTGAGGAGGCTGGCGGCAAAGCGGCTAGAACCGATGCGGGTTGCGGGAAATATCCGATGCTGATGTGGTGTTTTGGAAGCTGGATTCAATTGTGAAAAATTGCCCTGTTGCTTCGCCGTCGCCCCGATGATGGATTGGGCGTAGTACCCCACTTCCCCCCCGGCCTGACTGGCTAATCCCTCGAAAACACATTGCTTTGTAGCAATTTTTAAGCATGCCGCGATTACTGCCCACCAAGGGCACTACCGGTACTATGCTTGTTCTTTTTTCGAAAGGAGTCGATGCCATGTCAGACGAGTATTCGTTATCGGATTTGCTGGAAAGAATCTACGACAACCAGCTGGCCTTGGAAGCGGCCGTGATGGAATTGACGCTGTGGGTGGAGCAGCGGAATTCGGTGGAGGTAGGTAAAAATGTGCGCGGATCCCTGCATGCGATTGGGGAAAACGCAGGCTATATTAAGCAAGGACTTGCCAGGCTAAAGCAGATGAATACGAATTAGCATCTTGTACTGATTGCCAGGACGAGCAAGGATCGCATTGATCCGCGCAAGGCAAAATTCTAGTCAGCATGCCGCTAAAGGGATGAAACTATGAAGCTTAAGCGAGAAGCGCGGACACTAAAAAGCAAAGGTATTGCATCGTTACGGCGTGGCCTGGAGGTATTCAATAGCCACGACGACCAAGGTCGTACCGAATCCGTACTTCTACACTTGCAGCACTGCAGTGAGATGCTTGTTAAAGCTTTGCTGATTCAAAAATCTCAACCGGTGTTCGAAAAAGAAAAAGGCATTTCTATTGGGCTTGAGAAGGCCTTGAATGTGGCGACATCCAACGGATATATGAATGCATCCCAAGCAGGAACAGTTAGAACTATTGATGCGATGCGCGATGCGGCCCAACACTGAATGATTGTTGTATCTGAAGAGGTACTGTATTTAAATGCACGAGCCCTAATCACAACTATCGACGAACTTCTAAAGCTGCATTTCGGAGACTCTCTTGCGAGCAATCTACCGCTGAGAGTTCTCCCCCTTTCGACTCAACCATTGAGAGAGTTTGAGCTGCTGATCGATAACGAATACACACAAATTGCAGAGCTTCTTGCTCCAAATAAAAGAGCGCGAGACGAAGCTCGCGGAAGAATCAGAGCCCTTCTTGCAATGGAGGGGCATGTCACTGAGCAAATCGCAGTATCAGAGCGAGATATTGATCGTATTGAAAGAGCTATAAAAAATGGCACTGAAGTCTCAGAAATTTTTCCTAGATTGATGACTCTTGCAAGCGACGTGACAGGTGAGGGATTAACCGTCAAAGTTCATTTTAGCAAGAAAGAGGGAGCACCTGTTCGCTTCATATCAGGCGACGACCCTGGAGCGGCAGGGGCAATCCGCGAGGTTGATCTTCAGAAAAAATATCACTTAAGTCCACAACAACTATCTGAAAAATTAGAGATTACCCCGCCTCGCTGTAAAGCCCTTAGGGATCACCTTGCGATCGATGAAGACGCTTCCAATGTGATGGTCTTTGAGTTTGGCAGTCAACGGCATCCACGATACTCCGATAACGCACTACGCCTGCTCCACGCGGGCAACACGCCCGAAACATTGCACCTCGCTTGGGCGAACAGGAACGCTAGGAAGGTAGCACCAGAGTGAGTAGTTACCATTTCATTGATCGGCTACTCATTGAGTCTAGCAGGGATAGGGATTCGAACCCCTTCCGCCCCCACGCCACACCGCCCGAGGCCACTGAAACTTGGAAAAAACCTTCGCTTGTAAGGCCCGTAGCGGCGTACAACGATCTCTGTTTTGCCCTAAGTTTTCCCTAAGCTTGCCTCTAACTCCAAGGATTCCAACAGAGTAGTGGCACTGTAGGAGTTTTCTGATTTTTTGCCGCAGTAATGCCTCGCGGCAATTTCTGTATTGAGGTAATGGATCTAATCCCGCACCATCCAGGTCCTAGATCGTTTCAATGGATGGAATTCACGGCATGCTGGATGCTAACGCTACCCATATTTCGCTCACTATTGAAGGCGCTTCCGTCGACCTTCAGGTACTCAGTTTCATTGGCCGCGAAGCCCTCAATCAGCCGTTCTGCTTCGATATCGAACTGGTCAGCACCCGCCCCGACCTCAAGCTTGAAGAGCTGCTGCACAAACCGGCGTGCCTGACCTTCGGCAGTACCGGCGAAGGGATCATTCATGGCCTGGTCTACCGCATCGCTCAGGGCGATTCGGGTAAGAGCCTGACGCGCTACAGCATCAGCCTGACCCCGCAGCTCAACTACCTGCGCCACAACCATGACCAGCAAATCTTCCAGCAACTGAGCGTGCCGAAGATCATCGCCCAGGTCCTCGAAGCCCGCGGCATTCTGTCCGACGCCTACCGTTTCCAGCTTGGCGCGATCTACCCCGAGCGCGTGTACTGCGTGCAGTACGACGAGTCCGACCTGCATTTCATCCAGCGTCTGTGCGAAGAAGAAGGCATTCACTTCCACTTCCAGCACAGTGCCAGCGGCCACACGCTGGTGTTCGGCGATGACCAGACGGTGTTCCGCAAACTGGCGCCGGTGACCTATCAGCAAGACTCCGGCATGAGCGCCGACAAACCGGTGATCAAACGCTTCAACCTGCGCCTGGAAACCCGCACCAGCCGCGTCAGCCGCCGCGATTACGACTTCGAAAAACCGCGCATCCTGCCTGAAGGCGCGGCCAGCAGTGCGTTCCTGCCAGACCTGGAAGACTACGACTATCCCGGCCGTTTCACCGACCGCGAGCGCGGCAAGCAACTGGCGACCCGCGCCCTGGAGCGTCATCGCAGCGACTACCAACTGGCCGAAGGCAAAAGCGATCAACCGATCCTGGTCAGCGGCCATTTCCTCGCCTTGAGCGAACACCCTCGCGCCGAGTGGAACGACCTCTGGCTACTGCTGGAAGTCATTCACGAAGGCAAACAGCCGCAAGTGCTGGGCGAGTCCATCACCAGTGACGTCACCCAGAACAAGGATGACTTCCACCAGGGCTACCGCAACCGCTTCCTCGCCACCCCGTGGGACGCGCATTACCGCCCGGCCCTGGAACACCCGAAACCCATGGGTATCGGCAGCCAGACCGCGGTGGTCACCGGGCCCAAAGGCGAAGAAATTCATTGCGATCAATACGGCCGCATCAAGGTGCAGTTTTTCTGGGACCGCGACGGCCAGACCGACGACAAGACCAGTTGCTGGGTTCGCGTGGCCAGCGGCTGGGCCGGTAGCGCTTACGGCGGCATCGCCATCCCGCGCATCGGCATGGAAGTGCTGGTGACCTTCCTCGAAGGCGATCCCGACCAGCCACTGGTCACCGGTTGCCTGTACCACAAGGAAAACGTCGTCCCCTACGACCTACCGGCGAACAAAACCCGCAGCACCTTCAAAACCCTCAGCTCACCGGGCGGCAAGGGCTACAACGAATTCCGCCTCGAAGACAAAAAAGGTGCCGAACAAATCTACCTGCACGCCCAACGCGACTGGGACGAAAACGTCGAGCACGACCAGAAAATCCGCGTCGGCAACGAACGCCACGACACCGTCGAAGCCAACACCCTCACCGAACTCAAGGCTGAAGAACACCGCATTACCCATTTGGATCGCAAGACCGAAGCGCGGGCCGATGATCACCTGACGGTCGGGGTGACCCAGCATGTGAAGGTCGGCACGGCGCAGTTTGTTGAAGCCGGGACGGAGATTCATTACCACGCTGGTGAAAAGGTGGTGGTTGAGGGTGGAATGGAACTGACGGCCAAGGCCGGGGGGAGTTTCGTCAAGGTTGATGCGGGGGGTGTGACGATTAGTGGGGCTGAGGTGAAGGTGAATTCAGGGGGTGCGCCGGGTGCCGGGACGGGCATTCAGATCCTCGCACCATTGATTCCTGGGGTTGCCGCTCTGGCCGCTGCCGGACAGTTGCTCAAGGCGCCTCCTATGGGTGCGTTGAACGCCGCACCACCGGTGGAAGAGGAGCTGGAGGAAGAGGAAGAAGAGGTCGAACTGGAAGACATTACCCTGCGGGTGGGCGTGTTCTTCGACGGCACTGGCAACAACCGAACGAACAGTGAACGCGCTTTTGGTTGCTTTGCACCGGACGTGAACCTGGAAGATGCAGCTGAGGATATTCGTCAGTACTGTGCATCTCATGGTTACGATGGCAAAGGCAGCTCACCCGACGACAGCTATGGGAATGACACCAGTAACGTGGCCAAGCTGTATGACCTGTACAACGATCAAATAGATGAAACTCTACCGGCCGAAGCGACAACCGCAAACTTAGCTATTTATCTGGAAGGAATCGGCACCAGTAGCACCGGAGACGACTCCCTGTACTCACAAAGTACAGGGTTGGGGGCACAGGGCGTCAGGGCTCGTGTAGAACAAACTCCAGCGCTATTTCTTGAAGCACTCAGGAGATTTAGAGAAAACAATCCAGATAAACGTGTGGAGCGAATCGAGTTCGATATATTTGGGTTCAGTCGCGGAGCCGCCGCCGCACGGGACTTTGCCAACGAAGTGCTTAAGGGTGAACAGAGCATTCTCGCCAAAGCGCTGCCTGCTGGCTCTCCTGTATTAACCGATGGTTTTAAATGGCAGGCCAAAAAGGATGTGTCGATAGATTTTATCGGTATCTACGACACAGTAGCGGCCATTGCCAACCCATTGGTTGGCGACTTCGATGGCAACAATGCGAACAACCCGGGGATCAATCTGTTCCTTGCTACGGATGCTGCTAAGAAAGTGGTTCACTTGGTTGCCCGAGATGAGCGGCGTTACAATTTTTCCCTTAATAGCGTTGGGGGCGCTGATATTGTATTGCCGGGTGTGCACTCTGACCTTGGAGGGGGATATCGACCCAAAGCCGTGGAGCGCATACTACTGAGCAAACCACGTAGCAGTGATGTTGAGCAAGACACTGCATCGTCTACAGCCTCCAGTTACAAGCTTGCGCTGAACGACCTTGGAAAACTTCAAGACCAATTATTCCAATATAATCTTCCATTGGAGGTGCGATCCTGGGAAGTGGCGTATAGCCGCCGAACCAAGGGCGATAGTTACAGTGGTAAACACGTCTATGCAGCCGTCAGTAGCCAGCGCGAAGTGCGCAGTGATCTGGCCTTGATTTACCTGCGTATCATGCGTGAGCTGGCGGTACAAAATGGTGTACCGTTCCGACAGATCCAAGAAAAGGACCCAAGACTTGCGCTTCCTAGTGAACTCGTTCCGATCGCCGAAAAACTGATGGACTATGCCTTGGGTAAAACCAAAACGATCGGATTGAGCTCGGGAGAAGAAGAGCTGCTCTATCAGCGCTACGTCCACCTGTCTGCCAATTGGAATGCCGTAAAAGATTTGAAAAACAGCGAACTGAGCGTGGTCTTTATCAATCGGCCCAACGATGACTCTAAGCGCACGGTGCACCCTAATGAGTAAGCTTTTACGAATCGCTATCGCCGCCTTATTGCTCAGTGGCTGCACGCTCGCCAATAGTCGATCATTACCTTATGACGCTTGGCGCTTGGGGTTTTCCGCACCTAACTACATGGAGGTGTGGATAGAAACAGCTGACGTGGTGGACATTCAAGAGCATGTTTACAAACGTGCGATGAGCGGTATCGCTGCAATACATTCACCCCCAAATAACACGGGCCACCCTAAAGGATGGCCTGCAAAGCCAAGCTGGGGCAAAGGTAAATACGTGATGGATGCCGACTTACCACGACTGCTTTATGTTCGTTGGCAATCCCTGGTCGAGCCCAAAACCTATGAGGCTTATATAGAAATACCGGAATCAACTAGAACGATTATGCGCAAGGGCGAAAAAACCTTTTGTGCTGCCGACGGGAAATGGATAACGGATTACCGCAAAGCTTTGGTCGTGGGTCTGGCCCCCGGCGGCATTGCCAAAGTCTGGGTGCTCGGCCCCTGCCTGCCACCACTCGAAGTGACTCGCGTACAGGGCACGGTTGATCCGCGTGGACCGTATGAAGGTAAGTCTGACGGGGAGTACTACTTCCTCTCTGATGAATCCAAAGCCTATGTCGAGAAGTTTGGTGTACCGTATGGCTCTTGGTAGCAGAGGGAACTACCGCTTTGTTGTAATTTGAAATAGCCCCTCTCCGGCAGGACCAAAGGTCCTGCCGGTTCCTCTGCAGAAGTTAAATACCGATCAGAACAATCCTCCCAAAGCAGCCGGCTCCCAGTTCATGACTATCAGCTCCCCGCTCATCTCGGCCTTGCCCTGTCGTTGATTGGCGGTGCTGTAGCGGATATCCAAAGTCTCGAAGTGGAATCCCTCGAACACGCGCCGGATGTCCGGGTGATCGTTGATGCTGACCATCACCTTGCCTTTGCAGCGGCGCATGAAGTCGGCCATTCGCTCGTAGTTGTCGAAGGAAAAATCAACGCCATAGCCTGCAGTCTGCCAGTAAGGCGGGTCCATGTAGTGGAAGGTGTGGGCACGATCATAGCGTTCAGCGCATTCAAGCCAGGGCAGGTTCTCGACGTAGGTGCCGGACAAACGTTGCCACGCAGCCGAGAGGTTTTCCTCGATCCGCAGCAGGTTGATGGCCGGGCCGGTGGTGGCAGTACCGAACGTCTGCCCGGTAACCTTGCCGGCAAAGGCATGGTGCTGCAGGTAGAAGAATCGGGCGGCGCGCTGGATGTCGGTGAGGGTTTCGGGGCGGGTCATCTTCTGCCACTCGAACACCTGGCGTGAGCTCAGCGCCCATTTGAACTGGCGCACGAATTCTTCCAGATGGTTCTGCACGACGCGGTACAGCGTGACCAGGTCGCCGTTGATGTCGTTGAGGACTTCCACGGGCGCGGCCTGGGGCCGCATGAAGTACAGCGCGGCACCGCCGGCAAAGACTTCAACGTAGCATTCGTGTGGCGGAAAAAGTGGAATGAGGCGGTCGGCCAGGCGGCGTTTGCCGCCCATCCAAGGGATGATGGGTGTAGACATTGAAAGCAAGACCTTTACTGTATGGATAAACAGGTGCTAGGCTCGCCGCGCTTTGTGCACGAAGCGAGAGCCTTGGCTGGACTTGCAGGGACAGTCTGCAGGGACGGCGGCCGGGTTGGATGTTGACGCATCCACCCCGGCCGCTCTTTTTTAATGTTGCTTATTTATAAGCGCGAGCTAGTATTGATATCGTTTTGACACTACATAGCAAGGAGCGTATCAAATGATTGTCTACTCACTTAAAAAGAAGAAAGTAACTGGCGAGTACCACCTCTTTGAAGCTACACAAAATGCGGCCAAAGACGGATGTACTCCGAAGGTAAAATCAATTTGCAAGAAGATGGATAATTCTGAAGCAATTGAAACCGCCTTCGCTTGCCAAGCCGAAAAAGAGGCACGTAGAGCATCCGCAACATATGGTCGTTCAGCGTGCGGCACATGCATTAGCCATTTGTATCTTGATCTCTAGTCATCGCTTGAAGACTTGTACCAACTCTTTTACATACGCCTGACAAGCCGCCAAGGCGATCAGTCCTTGGTCGCCGGCATCGGTGATGCCGATAATTCGTTGAGCATGCGCTGGGTTAAGTTGGGCTCTTGTGGCGCCATGAACCACGCCGCCGGTTGTGGTGGCGGCTGACACTGAGCCGCCGCTGGCTGCATCGGTGACGTCGAGTAGGACTGACAGGCGCAGATCAGCAGTGGCAAGACGGTCGCGCAGGCGACCTTGATCACGTTGGGCATCACTCAGGGCTCGATAATAGGTTTGCTCACTGGCCGAAAGCCGCTGTTCCAGGGCCAGACGCTTGTCGTGCTCGGCTTGTTGCTGCGCTGCTGCGGCCAGACTCAGTTGGTTGAGGCGTTCAGCCTGCAGGCGAGCTTGTTGCTCAAGCCGCCGGCCGTAGCGCCAGTCCTGCACCTGCCAGGCCGCCGTAGCGGAGCCGCCGGCCAAGACGGCCAGCAGTACGCCGATGGCGAACAGCCGATAAGGCGCTGGGATCAGGTCGACGACACGCATAGCTCTGCCCTCGCCCGCCCCCACAGTTGCAGCCGATCCTCCAGTCCATTGAGACCACCATTGATCTTTCGGGTGATCGCCTCGAACTCATTCCGATCCGCCAGGGCGTTCAGCTCACGCACCCACCAAAACCATGCGGCCGATTCGGCAGCCCATTGCGGCAGCTCGAGCAACTCAGGGGTGCGCAACAATCGCTCATCGCCAAACAGCGCCAGGCTGCAGCGAAGGTAATTATTGCGGCCAGTGATCTGGATCAGGCCGCGACCGCGATAACGCTGGCCATCACCGTCGGCCTCCGGGGTGTTGCCCAGTTTCACGGCCAGAGTGCCGGTGTCGTACTTGCTCAGGTACTGGTCGCCGCCCAGCTCGCGGACGTACTGCAGTTGACCGGACTCGTGGCCGACCTGCGCGAGGAATGCGGCCTGGCGTTTCGGCGTATTGATCTGCCGACGGGCCATCGCCGTGTTTAGGGCGGATACAAAAACGCCCGCTTGGCGGCGGGCGTTGGGCATGATGCGCTGTAGCTGTTGCTCTGTCAGTGACATAGCGTATCTCCATGGGGTTGGGGGATGCGGCGCTACTGCTTGAGCTGAACGACCTTCAGATCCTTCGCCGGCTTTTTCTTTTTGCCTTTGGCTTTCGCCTTGCCCTTCTTGCCGCCATTGCACTCAGCGGTCGTACTCCAGCCAGACTGGGTGAACACCTGCTCCACCGAGTCCACCAGGTACTCGCCATCGAGGCCGACTTTGAAGCCCTGGGCATTGATCGAACGTTCGGCAAACAGGTCGGTGCGCCCAGGCATCTCCAGACGAACCCCGGCCGTCGACCGGTTGAAGGCCGCCAGTCGCGCCTTGGCAGCTTGTTCGGCAGCCGACTTGTTCGGGTAGATGTGACGGTCGGTGTGCACCGGCGGCAGGCCGTCCGGTGAGTCGTCATTGTCCAGGGTGACGACCACGAGCTTTCCGTTTTTCTTGTCCTGGTGCTTGGTCGACACTGCCTTGTGAGAGTTGCGATCACCCAGCCGGAACTGAAAGCGGCTGACGTCACGGCGATGAATCGTGACCACGCCAAAGGCCTTGCCCGAGGCGCTCTGCCCGCCCTGTCGAGGCATCACCAGCAATTTGCCATCGGCGACCTTGGCCGTGCAGTCGTACTGCTTGGCCAAGCGGGTGATGAAATTGAAGTCTGACTCGTTGAGCTGATCGGCACGCGGCACCTTGGTCTGCACCGGGCACACCGGTTGCCAGCCGTTACGCGTGGCGACATCGGCAACGATGCGCGACAAGGGCACGTCTTCCCAGCTGCCGCTACGTGTGGTCTTGCCGCTGCCACGCATGTCGCTGGCCTTGCCAGTAATCACCAGGGTGTCCGGCGGTCCGGAGAAATCCACATCGTCGACGACATAGCGCCCGACGCGAGCCAATGATGTTTCGGCGTAGCCGAGGTAGATCTCGATACCCGCCCCGCGTGGCGGCAGTGCCACGGCACCGTCACGGTCATCAATGCGCAGCTCGAACTCATCGGACTCCATACCGGGCTTGTCGGTGGTTTTCAGCTGCAGCAGCCGATCATTGATCAGGGCCGTGATGTCGGCGCCGTCGGCCACGACGCGAAAGGCAGGGGTCATTGTTTTGTCCAAAAGAAAGCCCGCACAAGGCGGGCAAATAAGTGTCATCGAGGCGGTGTGCTGGGCGTCGGCATCAGCCCCACAACATCACCACCTCATCGGTGGGAGCCGGCAGATCCGGCAGCACAATCACAATGCCGGCACGATACGGTTGCGGCTCATCGGCCAGCCCCTGGTTGGCATCCAGCACCGCCTCGACGGTGCCGCCAAGATGGCCATAGGCGTGGTAACACAGGGTATCGAGCAGATCCCCGTCAGACGTTCTGCAGGTCGTCGCCATAGCGCACAAACTCCAAGGTGAACGCCTGCTTGCGCGGGATCCCACCCTGCAGCAGCGCGCTCTGTTCTTCTTCGACGTTCTTCAAGCACCAAGTCCCGAGCACATCGCCATAACCGGTGGTCAGGGTCAGGGGTTTCAACTGGGCACCGAGGCTGCGCAAGGTGTCCAGTTGCTTGATCCCGCCCTTGAACCCGGGAAAAATCGCGCCCTTGAGGGTGATCTTTTCTTCACCCATGCCGACCGCCTGTTGCGCGGGTCGACGGGTCAGCCGTTCCTGGGAGGCCCAGCGAAACTCCGTCGAACGTCGCAGTTCGTCGAAAGCGGCCGTATCCAGGTTGAAGTAGTACGGCTGCGCCTTCGGATCCTGCGGCTGAATGATCAGCAGGTGCGGAAACGGCGTGACCGCCTCCGGCATTGGTGTGGCATCGCCCGCCAGCGATCCGGTGGGCACGATGTTGGCCAGCGATGGGCTGACCTTGCCGGCGATCTTGTTGATCGCAGTGGACGCCCGGGCAGCCTGCTCTTTCAGCTGGCCCATGCGCTCATCGATCTGTGACACGGCCCGCGTGGCCTTGTTGTACGTGGCCACCACCTGCCCCACTTTGGCCTGGGCGGCGTTGACGCTACGCATGACCCGTTGCAGCTTCTGACCGACCACCGGCCCGACAATCGGCAAGCTCTCCAGCTCCGAGGCCGCGCCGCTGATTTCACTGATGGCGCCGTTGACCGGCCCCATCATGCCGTCGAGGCTACGACGCCCGGTCTCCCCCGCTGCTGCCAGGTTTTTCAGACCCGCCTGCAATTGCTCCATGTAAGCCATAGGCCCTCCTCGTTACACATGCGGCTCGTCATACAGCTTGCGGTTTTGCATCTGCTGCGTGGCCTGGCGCATTTGCTGATCAATGTAGGGTTGCAGCTCCCGCGCCAATTGCGCCGGATCCTTCACATCGCCCTGCACGGTGATGTGCAGCGGCGCTTGGATCTCGACCCGCTGCTCGATCTTCGGTGGTTCGGTCTTTGGCGGTACCGAGACCGGTGCCAACAAGGCCGGCACATTGGGCGCCGAGGGTTTGCTCAGGGACCGAGTGACATCGCCCAGGGCCGCGCCATCCGCCCCCCGTTCAGGCAGCAGGCTCTGCGCAGCTGAAGACTTCGGTGGCGCAAAAGAGCGAGCGATATCCCCCATCACCAGCGGGATGCTCCGCCCTGCATTGGTCATCATCAGCGGCCCAGCTGCAGGCAGGGTCTTCCGCGATTCGTCCGTGCCGAACATCGATTTGCCCAGGTAACCACCGAGCGCATCACCGCCCCAGTTACCCAACGCACCGCCGACAAGTCCGCCAACGATGGTGCCAATAATCGGCACCATGGAGCCGATAGCTGCCCCAGCTGCGGCACCGGCCAAAGTGCCGGCCAATCCACCGGCGGCCTCACCGTACCCCTCGGCTTTTTCGTCCCGGGTCACCGCGTTATTGTAGGTGTCCACGGCCTTAACCCCTGCGTCGACCACCGCGAATACCGCAGGGCCTTTCATGCCTCTGGCCACCGAGCCACCGCGACCGCCTCGCGTACCTGACTTGCCGGATTTCTCCGATGTGCCCCCGCCGTCCATGCCGCCATCCAGTCCGCCACTACCGGCCGGCAGGTTGGTAACGATCACTTTCTGCGGAATATTCGGGTTACCCAACAAAGTGCCGCGCCCGAGGTTCATCAGCCCCTTACCCACCTTGAAAGCGCTGACCGCCGTCTTCAGGACCACCAATCCGGCTACAGCGGTACCAATCTTGGTCACCAAACGCGGGGATTCGTCGGAGAGCTCAGTGAGGCGACGGGCAACGCTGGTGATGCCGTCAGCCACCGCGTCGGTGACCGGTCGCAACGCATCGCCGATGCTGCGCATACCGTCGTCCATGCTCTGGGCCATCTCGGCCCACTTTTGCGAGGACGTCTGCCGGCGCTCCGCCAAGTTCTTGTCGAGAATGCCGGTGGCGTCCGCCGAGTCCTTTTTAAGCTGGTTGTACAGATCCTTGTTCTGCATGTACGCGGTCAACGCGGCCTTGACCTGCATGTCGGCAAACAGGTCACCGGTGCGCAAGGCCTCCTCCAACGCGATGATCATGCCCTTGGCCTTTTCCGGATCGGTCTCTTTACTGATCTTGGCCGTCGCCTCGGCCATCGCCTTGGCCTTCTTCGGGTCGGTCGCGGCAATGTACTTCTGGGCCAACGCAAAGCTCGACTCCAGGGTCGACATGCCATTCTGCAGCCCGGTGGTCATCGAGGCCTGGTAATCGATCCCGGCCTTCTTGTATGCATCCACCGTTTCGCCCGAGCCGATCTTGCCCATCCAGTTTTTCAGGTTGTTGGCCGCCTCATCGGCGCCGCCGGCCGTTTTCATCTGCACCTGAAGGATCGAACCCAGCTGGATCACCGCGTCCATGCCGTAGATCTTCAGGTTGCCCATGTTGGCCAGCAGCTCGGGGAACCAGCGGGCCATGTCCGCCGACTCGAAACTGCCCGCCTGCCCCTGAAAGGCGATCGCCTCCAGCGCCTTCTGCATCATCGCCGGATCGGTGATTTTGGCGTTCTGCCCCAGGGCGTTGATCATCTTCGCGGTTTCGGTACCGTCCGCCCCCTGGCCGACGACGAACTTGGCCGCCGTCGGGGCGTAGTCCAGCGCCTTGCTCAGATCCATGCCGGCACCGACCAGGGCGTTCACCACCTCGGCCACCTGGTTGCGGGCCATGCCCGTGTCCTGTGACGTGGTGATGATCGTGCGGGACATGTCCTGCTCTTGCGCGGTGTTGGCAATGCCGGCCTTGATCGAGATGTCGCGGATGATCGCGCTGAAGTCCGCGCTGACCTTGGTCGGAATGGCCACGGCGGCGACCATGGCGCCTGCCTGACCGAGACTGCTTTTGAGGCCAGACCGCCCTTCCTCCAACTGCCGGTGCCCCAACGCCTTCAATTCGGCCCCGGCCGCCGCCCGGCCCATCGCGGTGTACGCCTTGCTGAGCCGGCCGACCTCGACACCCTGCTTTTTCAGCAGGCTGAGGTTGGATTCCAGCTTGGTCAGCAGCTTGCCCGCGCCTTCGGCGCCGGCCATATGTGCCTTGCGCCACTCCTCGCGCAGACGGATCGTGTCGCCGATGGTGTTCTGCAACACCCGTGCTTTTTTCCCGGTTTCGTCCAGCTGTTTGATCTTGCTTTCGACGTCCTTGAACGCTTTGCCCACCGTCGAATCGACGGCGCCGCCGATGACAAAGCCGAGCGCCAGTTTGTTCGCCATGTGCGTGCCCTATGCATCGGAAAAATGGAAGGTGGCTCAATCCGTGAGCCACCACACCAGCTCGTTGAATGGCATGACCATGATCTCGGCCGCCGAGAACCCAGTCTCTTTGGCCACCCGTTTGGCCAGCGTCTTCAACGTGGTCGCATCAAATGCCGTCGTCTTGGACCAGACGAAAATAACCGGCCTGCAGGCGCATGTAGTCGACCAGCTTGAGCGCCATCAGATCCGACTCAGGGGTCTGGGTCAGCGACGAAAACAGCGACATTTCGCGCTTCTCTTCGTCGCCATTGCAGGTTGCCTGCGCGGCCCGAATATCGCGCACGCAAGGGGCGCGCATCGACATGCTGTCGACCAGCATGCCGCTCAGATCGGTCGGGTACTTGAGGGTGATGCGAAAGCCGTCTTCGGTGATGTGCAGCCACTTGGGCAGCGTGTCTTTTACAGTTGCTTGAGTCATGTTTGTTTGTCCTTAGAGGCCCAGGGCCGCACGTTCATCCGCGAGTTGATCGACGCCATCCACCACCAGCACCATGCCGACCATGTCGATCTCGTAAATCAACCGACCATCGACTTCGAGCTTGTAGTAGGTCAGCGCCATGTTGTGTTTGGTCTCGGCCTTGTCGCCGGGTTTCCAGTCGCCCATGTCGACCTCTTTGAGGCCGCCGCGCATGGTGACAATGACCGGAGTGACCTTACCCTTGAGGCCCTTGAAAGAGCCGCGAAACACAGCGTTGCACGCGGTACGATCCGAAAGGCCGAACCACTTCAAGGCCTCACGGCGCACGCCGTTGGTGGTAAACCCGGCTTCGAGTTTTTCCACGCCGGTCGGGATCTCGATCTCACCGGCCATGCCTCCACCACGGTAGGTATCCATTTTCAGAACTACTTTGGGCAGGGTGAGACTTGGCATCTCACCAGCAAAGCTCACGCCGTCGATAAAGCCGGCGCAGTTGGACAGAACTTCAGGAATCATCAGGGGGCCTCCTTAGGCGGATTCAAGCACTTCGGTCATCCATTCGTTGGTGACTTCGAAGAGGAAATTCGGGTTCTCAGCCGGCGGTACGTCGGTGAAGCGGATGCGCCAATACACCTTGCCCTGCTCGATCTGGCTGGCCGTGTTCAGCTCGTGGTCGGGGTACGCCTCGAACTCGATCACTGCGCCCTGGTTCTTCAGGTCACGCCCGAACGCCTGCAGACCGTCGGTGACGTCCTTGACGTAGGTCTTGGTGATCGAGCGGTCGACCGCCCACTTGTGACCCGCCTGCACCGCATCCATGATGATGAAGAGCGTGCGAACCCGAGTGACAAAGGCCCACTTCGGATCGCTGGACAGCGTGCGGTTGCCCCAAAGACGAAACCCGTCGTCGCGAATGATCGTGGTGATATTGGCGTTGTTGAGCAGGTTGGCCCGGCAGGTTGCGTCACCATCCAGGTACTCGACCGCACGGGTAGTGCCGGTGATGCCGGCAAACTCCTTGTTCGACGGGGATGCCCAAAAGCCGTATGTCGCGTCGGTCCAGGCGAACAAGCCAGCCGTCCAGGCCGAGCCCGGTGCATCCACCGTCGCACTGGAGCCGGTGTCCCAGAACTGCACGCCCGGGTCGACCATGAACAGGTTGCGACTGCCGAAATTTTCGGCGTAGGCCATGGCGGCCTCGTCGGTGGTGCATGGCCCATCAATGATGCCGATAGCCCGCAGCTTCTGCGCCAGGCTATCGAGCGCCGTGGCCACCGCTTGTGTGGCCGAATGCCCTGGCGCGATCAGCAGCCGCGGCTGCGCGTTGAACAGACTCTTGCCATCGAGCAACGCCTGCAGGCCGGTACGCTGCCCCGAGGCCAGCACCCCGCCAATGATCGCCGACGTCTGCAGCGCAGCGTCTTCCATCTTGGGCACGCCGATGGCCACGATCACGGCCTTGGCTTTGCTGTAGATCGCCTGACAGGCCTGGGTGATCGCCGCACCGGCGCCAAAGGCAGCAATGGCTTCGCGCTCGGTGGTGATCAGTTTCAGCTCGCCGGCCTTGGCGGTGCCGCCACCGAGGACGCCCGGGGTGAAGGTGTCGCACAGTCCGATGATCGAAGACGACGGCAACGAGATGGTGCGTGCGCCGGTATCGACCGAAGTGGTCGTGACGCCGTGAAAGAAACTCATAAGGCTCAATCTCCAAAAACGAAAAAGCCCCGCATGAGCGAGGCCGTGAGGGGGTTCGTGTTGCACGCAGCGGAAAAGAAAACGCCCCGTCAGTACAGGGCGTTATTGAGGCTCTTCGACATCAGGCGGTGCCCATGGGAATTCCGCCTGAATGGCTTTGTAGCGGGTCACACCGGCCGCCCGGACTTCCTCCCAGCCATCCTCTCCCATGACCTGCATGCGCAACGCTTCCGAGAAATAACGATCAGATCCGGTCAGCGGGTTGGCATAGGCCGACAGACGTAACCTCTCATTTTCTTCGGCGGTCAGTGGTGGCGGTTCGGGCATCGGGCGCTGGGATACTTTGCTTTCGGCGTCCAGTACCCATATGCACTCTGTTTCCTGGATAAGCCTGAACCACAACTCATCATCGACCTCGACCGCGTCCATCGGAATAGCGTGAACACCGCGAATCAAGCGCGCCTTAAGGATGTTGTCTTTGCCGAAAACGGCATATTTATCGCCCATGATCGCACCTAGCATCCAAAAAAAACAAAACGAACCCCGACGCCACCGACACCCGTAACCAGCGCGCCGCTACCGCTGTAAGCCAACCAAGAGAAACCCGCATTATCCAGACTGTTGTAACTGGCATCAGAGCTCGCATAGCTCCCGCCGCTAGAGGCAAGGTTGATTTTCGCCGCACCTAATGCTCCATTGGGGAAAGGGATGGGATATGCGACGCTGGAAAAGCCTGTCCCCAAATTGTTGGAGTTGGTGACATACATCCACTGGATAATAAAACCGCCCAACCAACTGGGAAAAACGATGTATCCGTTGGCGGCCTTCAACATCGAAAACCCCCACCGGAGTTTCTTCGGCGTAACAATTGTGGCGTCATCCGCTCCCGCATCGACCTGCGATTCAGTAGCGATCTTTGCGGTGCCGAGCTTTAGCTCTGTCGCCTGCGTCGCCAAAGTAGCCAAGGCGGCAATATCAATGTTTCCCTGATTGATCGGCGCGTTCCAGGCCTTGATGCACCACATTACTGCGAGGCCTCGGGGGCGGGCCTCATCGCCGCCAGAAGAGCCAGTAGCGATACTCCCCCACAGAGCGTAATTTGCGCTGCCGCCGCTTAGTGACCCGGTACCAAAGCCAACGGCACCATTGGTATGCGTGTGCGCCTTGTTTTGACTATCTTGCCAGCTACCAATGACGCGGCCCGGATCAACACCACGCCCATGGTCCCAACCACGCAGGAATTCGCCGCGCGATTCGGGAAGACGGAAGTTACCAACGCCCTCATCGCCCTTGTTGAACGCTGTGCCCAGGAACGTTGCCAGATCCGGATAGACCGCAGCACTCTTTACACTGCCGTCAATCTCCAGAAATCCGGGCGCAACCTTGTTCACCGGAAACGCCACCATAGTGCCGACCGGAAGCGCCGAGGCCTGGGCAATCATCGACTCGATTTCAGCCTTGGTGTAGCTGTCCTTGATGCCCATTCCGGCGAGCGTGTCCGGGTTGTCGCCCGACACCACAAGCCCGCGATCGTTGGTCTTGACCCGAGTCCACTCGCCGGGGGCTTTGTTCTTCGGTAGCACTTCCAGAATGGCCGCGTCGACGTAGGCCCGCGAGGCCAGCACCACCGCCGGATTGATCTTGAGGGTGATGCTCCCGGTGTTGGTGACAATGAAGTTCATGCGCACAATTTGTGTTCGGCCCGAGCCTTGCGACAAGATCGGTTTAAAGCTCGGTGCGCAATTGGCCACCGCGATCAGATCGCCGTCGGCATCGTACAGGCCGATTTCGCGGATCCACTTACCGCCTTCGTCGGCCGGAATCACCTGTTCAGCAATGACCACCGCCGGGTTGATCGGGTCAATCTTGAGCTGATTCAGCGGCCGGCGCCGCCATTCGCTGATCAGCTTGGTTTGCGCGGCGTTGGGGATGGGGTCGGTGCCGTTGGCATCACCCACGCCCATTTCAGTGATCTTCCAGGGAATGCCGAGCGCGTCGGCGTTCGCCTGCTTGGCCATCCCCACATTCGTGAGGATCGCGAAAAACTGCGAGTTCGCATCAATCATAATAAACGTCCAGGGTGTCTATGGAGTGTTCGCGACCGACCACGCCGAAGCGGCCCGTGACCTCGATGTCACGCATCACCGGCGGGTAAACGTCAATTTCGTCGCCTTCGTACAGGGCGACACTGATATTCAAATTGCCTTGGGTTTCGAGGCTGATCGCTAACCCCGTCAGGTGCCGGGAGACAGGCTTGGCGTCATCAATCAGCCGCTCCAGCTCCTGATACATTGCCTCGGTGATGCCGGTGTCCAAGACGCCGACCTTCAGGGCGAAGGTGCCCGGCATGCCTTGCGGCACCGTGTTGAACCACTCGACGATCTCGATCAGGTAACCCAGCGGCTCGACCACCCGACGCAGCGCACCGATGGTGCCTTTGTGGGCATGGATGTAAAACGACGCCTTGATCGCTGCCCGCTTGACCGACTCCGACCAGCTAGGATCCCAGCGGTCGACGGACCAGGCCCAGGCCAGGTGTGGCAGCAGATGAACCGGACAGGTATCAGGGTTGTACAACGTGCGCAGCGGGATGAGGATCTGCTCACCGAACGTCGCCTCAATGGCTCGCTCCAGTGAGGTGCTGTTGAGCGGTAAAAGACTGCGCATTTCAACCTCCCAGCACGACGCTGTATCCGGTGCAGTAAGCGGCCTGCGCCTTGGTCGGGGCGAGATCCTGCCAATCCTTGAGTTCGACCCGAGCTACGCCCGCCACGTGCACCTGCGCGTCAACACCGGAACGCGCCACTTCAAGCCCTAACCGCCGACGCGGGTTGATCCAGGTCTCCAGACGTTTGATCGCCTCGGCGAGTGCGGCATCGTTTTCCGGACCAGCACCTTTCATGTGCAGCACGGCGTCGATGCGGTACCGCAAGATCTCGGCGCCACGCACCGTCACGCGGTCGCCGACGGGGCGCACGTCCTCGTCATTCACGGCAGCGGCGACCAACGCCAGCAAGTCAGGCCCCGCCTCGCCGTCGCCCTCCAGGCTCAACACAGTGACATCAACACAGGCCGGTGACGGGCTTTCGGCTGTGGCATCGGCGACCAGCGCCGATGCATTACGAGCGTGCAGGATGTAGCTGTTGCGTGGCCCTGCGGTCGTCAAACCTTCGTAGGCCAACTGCACCCGCTCACGCAAGGCCTCGTGGGATTCCAGGATCGCCTCGACCGGCGGCACCGCCAGCGGATCGGCCGGCTGGATCTCCAGGCGTTTCAGGTTAACGTTGGCCGCCAAGTGATCCAGATCGCCGCCGGTGGCATAGGCCAGCAATTGCGCTTTGGCCGCGTCGTTAACCCGTGCCCGGTTGCCAAGCTTGATGTAGCTGCCGACCTCCAGCAGCTTAGTGACCGGGTCGCTTTCCAGCGATGCCGTCCAGTTGTCGCCCATGTGCCCACGGAAAACCTCCAGCGCTTCGTCGTACACAACTTCAAAGTCGAGCGGCTCCAGCACCTCCGGTGCCGGCAATTCCGACAGGTCCACCAAGGTACTCATACCCACACCTCCAACGTGCCGCGCACACCGAGGTATTCGCCGCTGATCTTCAAATTGATTTGCCCGCCCAGAACGGACACCACGCGGACCCGTTCCAGTTTCAGACGCGGCTCCCACAAGCCCAAGGCCCGAGCGGCTTCGGCCTGCGCAGCGCTTTTCCAGCCTTCATTGATGGGCAGGTCGACCATGCGCCGCAACTTGCAGCCGTACAGCGGTCGCTCCCGACGGCTCAGCAGCGGCGTGCCGAGGATGTCTTCGACAGACTGGCGTAAATGCTCGATGCCGGAGATGGGCTGCCCGGTGTGGCGATCCATTCCGATCATCGGGGTTACTCCTTAAGCAGCTCGAACTCAGCGTGGGACTTGAGGTACTTCAGTGCCCCATCATCCGAGGTGCTGACCGACACAACGCCCTTCGCTACGGCCAGCGTTCGGTCATCCGGCAGGATCAGCGTACGAGACGTGTACACGGTGTCGCGGTAGGTCGCCTTCGGCGCCCCTGGTGCCGACGGTGGGCTGCTGGTGATGGCTTGAACCAACGCCACGGGGTCTTCTTGAGGTTTGGCCATGATTGCTCCGAGCATGAAAAAGCCCGCACACGGCGGGCTGGGGTTATTGGTTGTCACTAATGCGAGTGGCGGTTGCTGTTGCCAGTGGTGTCGAGAATCGCCCCGTCGCTGGTGATGTCCTGAGTGGCATGCAGCGAGCCGTCGATGTTCACCGGTCCCTTGATGTTTACGCTCGCTTCCAGGTTGATCGTGCTGGACTTCACCGTCACGGCGTTGTCCGTCACCTCGGCCTGGGTGGCCCCCACCTTGATCGTGACCGTGCCGCTGGGCAGGCTGATGCTGTAGCTCTTGGCCTGCCAGTCGTAGACCAGCGAACCGCCATCGTCAAAACGCCACACTTCAACGTGATCACGATTGTCTGGCGGCGGACCACCGTTGCCGTACAGACCAGGAATAAACGTACCTTGCGACACGTCACCGCTGGTACTAATCAGCGTGCCCTGCTCATTCAGGCTGGGTGCCCGCCAGTGCCGCGCCTTGCCGGCAGCGACGCTGTGCCAGCGCACCCAGCCGCTGACCCATTCCCCGTCCGAAACCCGGCATACCGGCGGCGAGGCGGCCAGGTCCACCGCCACCACGTAACAATCCTTGACCAGGCCGGCGAGCATGCGGTCGTGCTGCGCGCTGGCATAACTCATTGCACCTCCTCAGGCCGCACCTCGCCGTCACCCGGTTCAATATTCAATACCAGGGTGCCCGGCGGCTGATCCGGCCACGGCCACTGAGCTTCACCCAAGTAAATCTGCTGCGTCCACTCCACCACCCAGACGGTGTAGCCATCCAGTACCGGCTTGGTCCAGTCCTGCATGGCCTGGACGAACTCGGCAGGCTCCACCGCTAAGCCCCAGCTCTGCAGGCGCAGCAACACCGCAAGCTGCCCCGCGAGGAACACGGCCTGTTGGTGGTGATCCGGTTCGATCGGATCGGTGATCACCCGCGCTTCGAACTTGCAGGCCAGCCCCGTCTCACCGGTGCCCGGATCTTGCCCCGACTCCATTTCGGCCAGCTCGACGAACACCGCCGGCAACCCGACGCGATCTTCGATGTTTGGCCACACAGCGACCGTCTGCACGCTCGGGAGATGCGCATGGATGTGCCGCTCGATGGCCTGGTACAACTGCTCGAGGCTGAATGGTTCATCTGACACGTTATTTCCCCTTCAGATACTTCTGCAGTTCAAAGTTGAGCTCCTGCTGCAGGACGTGCACCAGGTGTGCATCGGCCTTACGCACCCAGCTTTCGAAGTGCGGCCGGGCCTGGCCCAGGGAGACCTTGGCCTTGGCCAGCGGGAAGCGGTTGTCGTGTTCGGCAATCCAGCCCGAACTCGCCCCGCCTCGCGCACTCACGGTGCTGTCGGGATAATCGTCGGCATTGAAATGCTTGCTGGCCGTGCGAATCCAGATGTCTGCGCTGTTGCCATAGACCTTCTTGTAGAAGGCGCCCTGATAACGTCGACCGGCCACCGACACGCCGGAGTTGCTCTGCCGGGCACGACCGATTCGACTTGCCTCGAGGGCATTGAGACCGAACCACAACTTGCCGCTCATGGCGCCGCCGGTGACCGGGTAAGCACGCAACCGCTGACGCACCGCAGCCACCGCAATGCGCTCCTGCCGACCGACAGCGCGGGCAATGTGCGTACGCAGCCAACCCAGGGTTTTGTTGATCGCTCGACGCTGGGCAACGGCCGCCGCTTTCGGCACTAACTTGGCGAAGTCCTGGAACGCTTGCCGATCTGCTGTCGAGGTCTGCAAGGAGATCATTCCGCCGCTGGCCGAAGACTTGAAATGACTGCCGACGCTCATGCCTTAACCCTCAATAGCAACGCGACCCAGCCGGTGCCGTCCGGTTCCAGTTTCACTAGGTCATAGGCGCCGCCACCGTCCTGCACCGGCAGGTCGATGACCACCAACTGACCTGACTCAATCCCTGCGGCATCACTGACGCGGACCTCGAACTGAGGCTCCCGCAGCGCCGTGTTGATGCGCCCCATACGCGGCTGCAGCCAGGGTGCGGAAAAAAAGCCGGCGATCTCGCGACCGCCGACCAGCCCAACGTCGCCCAGGCCATCCAGCACCAGGGCGTCCATGTCGTCGCTCAACTCCCGAAAGCGCACGGTTATGCACCGTCATCAGAGCTGTCGTCGGTATCACCGGTCAGGCCCTGAGATTCACGCAGCAGTTGCTGCGCGAGCGGATCCTTGACCGGGGCGATACGACCCTCGGCGATCAGTGCGTCCGCCACCTCCTTGTTTGGCGGGGTGTACGGCTCGCCCTTCACCACCACGGTGCGACCGTCCTGCACGCAACCGTCGATCACCAGGAATTCGGCTTTTTTGGCCATGTCACACCACCTTGGCGTAGATGAAAGCGTCGGGTTCCAGCAGGCTCGCCAACACTGCGCTCTGCAGCTTCAGCCAACGGGCGCTCGGCTCTTGCGTCACCCAGCTTTTCGGGAAGCGCGCCGCCTCGACCAAGCCGCTTTCTACCGCTTCCAGATCCTGAATGGCGCCGTACAACATGGCGTTGCGCGTCGAGGTGGAACCGAGGATGAGCCCGCCAGCCGGAATCATCGGCTGCTCGTCGTCGTCATCGTCCAGGTACCACTCGTCATAGCCGTAGAGGTCGACGCCCGGATCGTTCAGGTAACCCAGGTAGGTCACGCCGTCCGGCAGTTCCTCGGGCTTGATCAGGCCCATGTCGACGCGGCGGGTATTGAGCTGCTTCATCACCGTCGCATTCGACTGGAACGCATCCAGTGCTTCACCGCTCATGGCCACGGTGTTGGCCGTGCGCCCGGAGTCCTTGGCGATCTTGCGTTTCCAGCCACGCAGGTTGGCAATCGGGTCACCGTCGGCAGTACCCCATTGACCGCTGCCCAGGCTGATCTTGTGATCGCTGGCCATCAGGAAGTCGATGGTGTCGTCCACGCCCTCGCCGATCACCCGCACTTTCCCGGTGGTCAGCGCCTGAGCGCACATCCACTCTTCACGACGGACGATCTCGTCATCAAGATCGCGCAGATCCTTGCCCAGCAGTTGTCCGGCGCGCTCCAGCGGAGTGCGCGAGGAAAACGGGTTGTCGCCGGCTGCACGCTTGAGCACCAGTTCGGCGGTGGTTTCACGCTTGGGTTGGATATAAGGCGGCGTGTAGTTGCTGGTGGTGTAGCCATCGCGCAACGACACGCTGCCGGGCAGACGTGGGTGAACGAACGGCGCCATCTTGCGCTTGCCCTTGATGATGTCGATGTCCACCGTCTTGGTCGGGAACGTCACCGGACTGCCGCCATTGAAAAAGGTGTTCAGCAGAAAGCGGCGTGCAGTCGGCATCTGCTCGACCGCCTCCAGCATGGTACGGGTATCAAAAATATCCATCGGAAGCTCCAGTTAGCGAACGAACAGGCACAGGGAACGCAGCGCGGCTTTCGCCTGCGCCAGGGTGAGGCCCTCGCCGAGAATGAGTTGGTGGGCCTGCACTTCACCGGTCAGACGAATCGGTGCCACCCGGGCGCCCTTGCTGGTGTCGGTGGCCTGGTCGAGGATCGCCTTCGGTACCTCGGAGCCGTCGGTGGCCGCCGCCGTGCACAGCACGTATTCGCCGCTGGCTTTCACCTGACCGAGGACAGCGCCACGGCTAAGCTTCTGTCCAGCGGCAATCACGGCGCTGTCGATCATCACCGGGAAGGCACCGGCCGACAGCTGATCGGGGATGTAGGTTTCGCGTTCAGGGTTGCTCATGAGGCTCTCCAATCAGCGGCGCGAGGCGCCCTCGACGATGGCGTTGACCACGGCTTTGCGTTCGCCTTGGTCATTGTTGCCGGATGGGGTGGAAGTTGACGCGCCAGTGGCGTCGGACTTGATCGCGCTCAGGGAAATGCCGCGATCCTGCGCCGCCTTAAACAGTTGCAGTGCAGTGGCCTCGACCGACGTTCCGGCGTCGATGGCAGCGGCGATCTCGGTCTCAAAGCCCTTGCTGGCCATCGCATTGATGCCGGTGATCCGCTGCCGTTCGGCGGTTGCGCCTTCTTCGCGGCTCTCGGTGCGGATGCTTTCCAGATCTGGCTGGCTGGCCTGAGCAATCTGGATGGTTTGCGGATCCGTGCCGGCGGCCAGCGCCTCACGCAACTCCGCCGTGCTGCTGACGGTGGTCATGTTGAATTTCCTCGGTTGGGTTGCGGCCGGTTTGGCCAGTTGGGTAATCAGTGTTTCAAGCGAGCCCAAGCGGTGAGCCAGGCCGGATTCGACGGCGGCAGCGCCAACGCGCAGACCACCAAAGTCGCCCATCTCGGGCACGCGTTCCGGATCCACACCCAGGTTGCGAGCGACCTTGGCCACGAACACCTCGCCCATGGCGTCGACCGTTTCGCCGACCTTGGCCCGGCCCTCCTCGGTGGCCAGATCGACGCGCTTGTTGGGCGCGTTGCGACTGACGATCTGGTAGCGCTTGCGACCGCTGGATGCCTCACCCTCTACGACCGCCTCGACCACGACGCCGATGCTCCCGGCGAGCGCGGTTTCGTCGATGACGATCTCGCTGGCCGCCGAAGCGATCCAGTAGGCTGCGCTGGCTCCCGTGCCGCCGATGTAGGCGACGATGCGTTTGCGGTCACGGGCTGCATGGATGTGGTCGGCCAGCTCATTGATGCCGGCGGCCACGCCACCTGGACTGTCGATGTTCAGAATGATCGCGTTGACCTTGGGGTCGTCCAGAGCCGTCTGCAGGTCAGTAGCCAGCACTTGGGTACTGGTCGCGCCGCTAATCTCGGTGAAGAGATTGGCGTAGCGAAACACCGGGCCGACTACCGGGATGATCGCCACCCCGTTGCGGACGCTGACGCTCCGGCTGTTGTCCAGCCGCATGCCGGTGCGGGTTTCCAGCGCCGCCGGGTCGCCCATCCGGTCTGCAATGGTCAGCAGGTTGTCCAGGGCGCCAGGCAGCATCAGCCAGGGCTGCGAGGCAGCCAGCTCAAATGCGCGGGGCATGGTTATTCCTCGTTGGGGTTATTGAGCGGTGTTTCCTGTTCGCGCCCTTTGGGCAGGACGTGCAAGCCATCCTTGCGGCGCTGCTCGACTTCGCGTACGCGCTGTCGGTACACCTGTTGCCACGGCTCGCCGGTCATCGCGGCGGTTTCCAGCGTCTCGTTGCTGACGCCGATCTCGATGCGCTTGCCAGCGGCATTGGCTTCCTTCAACTCATCGATGGCGCCACGCGCCGGACCGATCCAGATCGCTTGGCAGTACGCCTTGCGCTTGGCCGGTTCTGCATAGCCCGGCAACTTGATCAGCCCCCGCGCCACGGCCTCATCGATCAGCAGTTCACGGCTGGGCTGGCAGAAGTCGCAGATCAGCCACCAGCGGCGCAGGCTGTAGAAGCGCCACGCCTGCAGCATCGCCGCACGGGCCGCGCTGTAGCTGCTGCTGTAATGCAGCAATAGCTCTTCCATCGGTTGCTCCAGGGCCGCGCCGATTTCCTTGACCACGGAGGTAAAGAACGGATCGAACTGCGCATTGGGCCGTGCTGGGTTGGCAATCACCGGTTCCTCGCCCTGCCCTAGATCAACAATGGCGCCCTCGCCCAAGGCCAATTCGCCATCGGCGGTGGTGTCGCCGCCAGCCCCATCACCTTCGTTGGCCAGCGCCGTTAGCGGCAGGTTGGAGACCTGAAAGTCGTTGGTCTTCTTGATGAACACGGTGAACATCGCCGAGATCACCGCCGCCATTAGTTCGGCACTGCTGTAGCGCTCCAGTTTCTGTAGCGGCTCCAGCACCGGAGCCAGGTAAGGCGCACCACGCTTCTGGCCGGGCCGCTCCTTGTCAGCCATGACGTGCATGACCCGGCGGCGACCGGTGGCCCCACCGAATGTCGGCAACCGCTCCCAGCGAAGGGACTGGCCTGCGGTGAACTCATTGGGATAGCCGGTGCAGACGTGATAGGCCAACGGCGCGCCGAGCCGGTCGAACTCGACGCCGTCCACCAGGTTGGCGCCGTCTAATTGCCCGGCCGGATTGCACACCCGATCCGATTCGATCAGTTGCAGACGCGTGCTGAACACGCAGCCCGGACGCTCATCGTCAGGGCTGGCAATCAGCACGTCACCGCAGACCATCGACGAGATCATCACCAGCGCCTGCAACTGGTAGTGGTTGAGGGTCGCCTCGGCATCGCATTCACGTGGGTCATCGGCGTACAGCGACCACAGCCGGTCGAGCTGTGTGTTCAGTTCGTCCGCCTGCTGCTCGCTGAGGCCCAGTGCGTCGTGATCGATCTGTGAACGGCATACCAGACCGGTGCCGACCACATTGGTGCGCAGGCGGGTGATGGCCGCCCGAGCGATCAGATGATTGCGCATGGCGTCCCGCGAACGGGCGACGAGCATGCGCCGTTCGTTCTGGTCGAGATCCCGGCGCGGGCTACCCAGCCCAGGAATCCAGCTGGCCATGCTGCGCAGCACGCGGGAGGCGCCACGCCAGCGGGTCTCGACACCGCCCCCGCCACCTTGGGCGACGATGGGCCGAGCGCCGGATGCAGACTTGGCGAGCCGGATGGCCTCGCGCATCAGCAGCTCGGCTGGATCCTTCCGAAAGAAGCCCATAGTCAAATCGCCATGTAAGAGATGCGGTTACGGCCACGGCCCTGTTGCTGGGCCTGCTCCAGCGCGACCTCCTTAACGTACTGCTGTTCCAGCAGGCGCAGGCTGTTCAGTTCGGCGCGATACAGTTCGCGATCCGCACGACGCAGGCGCTGGCCTTTTTTCAGGACGTCAGAGATCGCCGCCCGGACTTCCGCGAGGCGCTGTTGTGCGTCTGTCATGATGGTTTCCTTAGTAGCCCGCTCGACTGCGGGTGCCCCGCCCGCGAGCCACTGCTCGGCGCGGTACCGGTGCGACCGGTTGTTCGGTGTTGAACAGGGTTGGCTGCAGCAGTTGCTGCTCCAACTGGTCCCATTCGTGATCACGGAGCAGGTGGGTTTTGAGGCTGCGTGCGGCATGCAAGGCATACACCTCGCAGTCGAGCGCCTCGTTGCGCCGCCCGGCCTTTTTCTGCCAGACCATCTTGCTGGGGTTGCGCGGATGCGGTGCCAGCACCTCGTTGGTGAGCTGCTCGTAGTAGTCCGAACGGATCTCGCTGTACCAGTGCATGCGCCCCGGCCCGACACCCTTGAGCCGAAGCCGGCCGTCGATCAACGTCTTGGCCTTGTGCGTGCCGACGATGTGTACCCGCAGACCGTATTTCGCCGCCTTGGTGTTGTCCTGCGAGGTGTCCACCGACTGTGGCGGCTTGGTGAAAATCTCCTTGTCGCGGCTGTCGATGGACGCACCCTTGATCGCCATAACGTTGTAGCGCTGGCGATCCCGCACGTAGGCGTAAACCGCATCGCTGGTGTTGCCGTCCGAGCTGTCGATGCTGACCGCCGATATTGCCAAGTGCGCGCCGCCGTCGGTGGGAATCGGCCGGGAGATCACCCGGTCCAGTTCCTGCCAGACGCTGTCATGCGGGTCAATGGGGTTGCCGTGAAGCTCGCCCCAGTACAGCCGCCAAGATTCTTCGCCACGGCCCCAGCCGGTGATGACCAGTGCCAGCCGGTCGCCTTGCACGTCGACACCGACAGTGATCAGTAGCACGCCTTTAGGCGCCGTCAGTTCGGTGTAAGGCTCGGCGCGTTTCTCCAGTTCGTCGGTCTTCGGCGCGTCGCTCTGATACTCGTAACTTTCGCCCTTCGAACTGTTGACGAAGGCGATCATCGGGCCGATGTTTCCCTGCGCCGCTGCGTGTTCGGCCTGGAGTTTTTTCTCCATCAGCACCTGGAAGCGCGATCCCCAAAACGTGGCGTAAAGCTCGTTGAGGATGTAGCCGGCAATGCCGCGAAACTCAGCCGTGGCCGACCAGCGACCGTGCTTGAGGTTGGCGTTTTTCTGGTTGTCGTCCCAGATCGCGCCACAGTGCGGACAGGAGTAGAAGCTCTTCTCCGGCCGTTTCTTGCCGTACACCTCGTGCAGGTAGGCCGGATCCTCATCGCAGTGCAGGTTGTCGAAGCTCAGCGCGTGTTCCTGGCCGCATTCGTGACACGGCACCAGGCCGACGCGCTTGTCCGACAGCTCCAGCTCCGCATCGATGGCTGACAGGCCTTTGATGGTCGGGGTGCCGCCGATGATGATCTTGGAGCGGCGAAAGGTTTTCAGACGCTCCTTGGCCAGCTTGATACTGTCGCCCTGCCCGCGCAGGTTGAGGTTGCAGTCGTCCGGTTCTTCGATGGCCACCCGTGGCACCGGCGTGGACTTCACGCTGGCCGGGCTGTTGGAGCCAACCATTTTCAGGAAGCCACC
This sequence comes from Pseudomonas sp. GW822-FHT06B12, assembly GCF_058799675.1. Classification (NCBI taxonomy): domain Bacteria; kingdom Pseudomonadati; phylum Pseudomonadota; class Gammaproteobacteria; order Pseudomonadales; family Pseudomonadaceae; genus Pseudomonas; species Pseudomonas sp. GW822-FHT06B12. The sequence continues at coordinate 439,783 of NZ_JBXALR010000003.1, read as the reverse complement.
GGGAAAGCGCTTAAAGTCCTGACGCTGCTGCAGCTTTCGGCTGCGCAGGTCGACTTTCTTGCGCAGCCGTGGCGTGGCCTCGATCATCGGTTCGAGCTTCTCGCCGACGTATTGCTTGGCGGCTTCGGCCTTGGGGAACAGCACCAGGATCGGCGACGGATCGATGTCGATCCATTTGCCCAGGGCGTTACCCAGAACGCCCGACGTCCAGGCCACCTGCGCCGACTTGCGGCCGACAATTTCACTGACCGCCGGATCGTCCAACGCTTCCAGCGGGCCACCGGGCCAGATGAGGTGTGGCGTTACATCAAAGCGGTATTTGCCGGGGCGAGCCGCCTCTTCTGGTGCGAGCCAACGGTACTTGTCCGCCCACTCGATGATGCTCATGCGTGGCGGTGGTGCCCACTTGCGGCAAGCACCGCGCAGCGCGTTACTCGCCGTCTTCCTCAAAGCCCTCCGGATTGTCCGGTTCGTCAGGATCTCCAGCTGACTGGGCATCATCCTTGTCATAGTCAGACAGCCTCCTCAGGATGGATTCGATGGGGTCTCTGATCAGTTGTTCATCCACTTCCACGCCATAACGCGCCGACAACTCCGTGGCCAGCGCATCAGGTAACGTATTGAGCAACTCGACTTTGGCCGAGGTGATCATGGCTTCGAAGCGTTCGACCAGGTCGGCGGCGATGACCACCTCCCCCAGATCCTTGGCCAGCGCCAGCTCTTCGCGGTTAGCCCTAACCCGGTCCAGTCGGTCGCGAGAGGATTCTTTCTTGCCGTTGAGCGAGGCCTGATGCATCAGCCACTGAATTACGGCTTCGGTGTCGTACTGGTTTTCGTTGCCCCGCCCCAGGCCGAATTCGATCACCGGCATGCCGTCGTTCTGCCAGCGGGACAGGGTGCGCTCGTCGCGGCCAACAATCTCACTCAAGTCGGCCTTGTTGACTGTCCTGCCCATATCTAACCCTTTGAAAAGACGGACATCCCTGCAAGATTCTCAGCTGCAGAGAATCCGCGAGTTCGATGACCCGTGTAGGGGGCGCCCCTCGGGGAGGACCCGGAAAAACCGCCCCCCGGCCGGAGCGCCGCCTAGGTGTGGTCAGTCGATGCCGACTCGGAAACGCCCAACCGCTTGGCGACCCAGCGCTCGTAAAGGCCGATGGCGACATCGGCGCCGGCCATCGCGGTCAAGCAACCCAAAGCGCCTGCCGTCCAGATCGACATGCCGGCGGCGATCATCAACATCATCGCCGACACCCCGCAGACAATGCAGGCACCGGATCGAAGTGCCAACCGGCGCAACAATGCCCAGCCCCGCGCCCCGTCCTTGTCTGCCCGCCACATTTCTCCGGACACGCCACCGACCAAGGCCAAGACGATCACTAACCAGATCGGCATCTCTGCCAGCGCTTGTTGCTCGTTCGTCATACTCTCTCTCACTTCATAGGATTGATCAGCACCGCAATCACGCTATTCCGATGATTACCGATCTCGAATAAGCTGGCAGTTTGGTTTTGAGAATTGCCATGAATACTCTGAATGTGTTGGTCGCTGTTGCGACTCTCATACTTTTCCCCGTCGGCCTAGCCACGTTCATGCTTCTGTGGGTCCAGGCTTCTGACGAGGACAAGACGAAATGGAAGAAACTGAGAGCTTTTTGCACCGAAAGAATTACTAGAGGATTGACCTACGCAGGCACGCTTGTATTGATGGGTAAGGGCGTGTTGGGGATCGTAGCTTTTGGTACTAGTAGTGCTCCTATAACTCGCTCCAGCGTCATTCACTTGCTTTTGGACTGTTGGACCATCATCGCTTTCGCTGTCACTGGGCTAGGCCTTGCAATGATTTGGCGAAAGCTGGATGAAGCCCAGCGCAGCAAACTTGGGTAAATTTCGCGCATAAAAAAACCGGCCATTGGGCCGGTTCTTTTGTGTCGCTCTCCGCAGTCGCACCTATCGAAGATGACTACTTTTTACAGGTGGATTTTACTGGCAGCAACCCCACTTTAATGCCACCCGGTGAATAAGTGGGTAACACAGGGTGAACGCCTAGCGAATGTCGGCGAATACACCACCTCGGCTATCGCTTCTCCTTCCCCTGTCTTACCTGTCCCATTGATTGACAGGAAGGTGGGACAGCTGAGAGCCCCGAAAATCAAGGCGCTGCCCCACTGTCCTACTATTTCTATCCTTTTTACGCATATAGAGAGAATTAAAAAACACGCATGCGCGAAGCGCGCGTACACGTTCCCGCTACGCTCACATGCGCGGTTCGATAATTTCAATGGGACAGTAGGACAGACCTCTAACCACGCGGCCTGTAGCTGTCCTACCAACTGAATCAGCGGTAGGACAAGGTAGGACGCTGGGACAGCGCCAGACGCGGTAGCCACAAGTATCATGCAGCCTTGCCCATCAGTAAACCGGCAATGCTTACATGCGCATCATGCAAGCGCTGGTAGTAGGTCCGTGAACTGCACCCGCAATGCAGCATCTTCTGTGAGAGGAAGCTGTCGTGGTTGCAGTAGTGCTCCATCACCACCAAAGCTAACTCGGGTGCCAAGTGTTTGTTGACGATCAACTCAATGTCAGCAGATTCATCCAGCAACACCCGACTACCGCGAGTCCCACGTATCAGCTCCCCCTTGCACGCCATCAGCATCGCAATCATGTTGCCGCCGCCCAGTTCCGATCCCCCTTCGTGCTGGCTGTGCAGATCCTCGGCCCACAACTTCAATATCTCATCGATTCGCTTAATCAAAGCAAGGCTCCTCGAAGGCGACAGGCAGGAATGCTGGCGGGATACCCCAGCCTTTAGGCTTTTTGTACGCCCAAGGTCGCTTACCGCTTTTGGGCAGAGCCGGCATTCGCACCCGACGCCAACCAAGACGGTGCATGATCGACCCAACACGGATCTGCTCGGGCTTACCCCAATGCCCAAAATCCAGATTAAGCGCCTGGCTCAACACATCACTGCCTGAGGTGGTCTCTCCGATCTGCGACTCCTCCAGCCAACTCAGAATCGGCCCCTCCCACTCATCAACTACAAAACGCTGGTCCTGGGCTTCCGCAAACATCGGAGACTCATCCGGCGTCACCCACCAGATATCTCCCGCCTCATAACAAAACATCGCCTCGGCCCACAGTTGATCTCGGATCTCCCGCAGCTTCATCAGGTCGACCTTGTTACAAGCGACCGGCCAGTAACGTCGATTGCCGGTGGTGTCCTTGAGGTACTCATCCTGGTTGGTCGTACCCACGAAAACACACTGGCGTGGCACGTCCATTGTTCTGCGGCCGTAGCTCTCACGGTAGGTGTCAGTGGACGCGGAGAAGAACTGTTTTGCCTTGGTGCTTTCGGCCTTGTTGAAGCTGTCCAGCTCCCCCAGCTCGACGATCCACTTCCCGCGAATCGCCTGAAACCCATCCTTGTCGCCCAAGGAAAACGGCGTATCCATGAACCACTCGCCGCCAAGGATGCTCATCGCCGTCGACTTACCAGCGCCCTGCGCGCCTTCAAGAATCATCACCGAATCAGCCTTACAACCTGGCTTCATCACCCGCGCAACGGCCGACAGAATCCAGCGCTTGCCGACCTTGGCGGTGTAGTCGCTGGCATGTACGCCCATCACGTCAGTGAGCCAGCTTTCCAGCCGGGGCACGCGATCCCATTCAAGCTTTTTCAGGTACTCCCGCACCGGATGGAACGCATGGTCATGCGCTACCACACTGACCGCCTCGATCACATGACTCGCCTTCACCCTGAGGTTGTACTGCTGCGCGAGCCACTTCATCACCCGCACGTCATCAATGTCCGCCCAGTCACCGGCACCGCAGCCATAAGGCGCAGACCGAAGCTTCACCAGCTTCGAACTGAAGGCGCTGTAACTGATCACCCCGGCCCAGCGTTCGTCGTTGCCGAGAATCAATTCGACGTTCTGCATGTGCGCGATCAAAGCACCATTTTCGGTTCGGGCCAGTTGATCCTTCCAGCCACCCGCAGCCGGTGGCTTGACCACCGCCAGTACCTGGCGGCGGACAGCTTCCAAGCCTTCCGCAACGTGCAGGTCGTTGAAGTCCGTCCACTTGTCTTCCCGCTCACCAGAGAAGATCGGCGCAACGACCTGACCACCAACGATCAACGCGGCGTTATTCGCCTTCTCTTCACCGGGGTTCCAAGGATCGCCATTCGGGCGCTTTGTCTTCCAGTCATCATCGCGGCAGACGATCAGTGGGCAACCCGGAAAGCGCTCACGCATGGCCTTGCAGACCACCAGCAGGTTGCCCGCGTCGAAAGCGATGGCCACCGTCAGCGAGGTCGCCATGTGCAGGCTAGCGCCCGTGGCGTAACCCTCACACACCAACACCGGCTCGCCCGGTTCAGGGTGCGGTCCGATCAGGTGAAAGGCGCCCTCTTTCGACATGCCGTAGGGCCAGTAGGATTTATCCCGGCCGGTGTCTTCCTGCTTGGTCGGGAACACCACCTGTAGACCGACGATCTGATCCCGCACGTTGCACATAGGCACCAAAAACGCGCCGGAGCGCGGTGCATAACGAACGCCGAAACCGACGATCTGCTTTCGATCCAGGTAATCGCTGCGGCCCTTCTCCGGTATGCGTTTGAACAACCCCGCCGCCCGGTTTGCCGCTCGACGTGCGGCATTGGCCGCGATCTCGGCGGCGCGGCGCTTGGCATCTTCCTGCCGAGCACGCATGACCTCACGCTCTTCTGGCGACATCCGCCCGGCCTTGACCTTGATCTTCTGCGTCTCACCCGAGCGCCAGTCACCAAAGCTGCCGAAGATCAGCGTTTCGTTCTTTTCAGTCCGATGCTCGTGGACGACGTACCAACCGTTTTTTTCCTTGCCCTTGTCCTGGGTGGTTTTGCAGCGGGTCAGCTTGCCGAACACCAAAGGCTGCTTGGGCTCCAGGCCATAGTCCGCGAACTGATTCAGAACCTCATCGAGCATGGCGGGCCTCCAACACTTCATCAACCGCCTGACAGGACACGCAGTAAATGCACCCTTGCACAGCGAGGCGGCGAGCTTCTGGGATCGGCTCATCGCAGTTTTCGCAGTACATGAATGAGTAAGCTGCCGTCACAGGTTTGACTGCATTTCGAGCGGCCAGAGCCTGATCAAGACGCTCCTGCACCAGGTCATTAGCAAAGTCAGCAATGTCAGCCACGGTCGACACCCCGCGTTGTCTGGTTGACGTAGGTGGCGCGGTTGAACATCCCCAACAGCCCTTGAATGCCGCGAAACACCTGCAGGCGGATCTCGGCCAGTTCGTGGTCATTCACCACACCGTCGCCGATACTTTTGGCCCACGTCTCAGCCAAGTTCGCGACCTGCCGGAAGTACTCGGCAATGCCAGTGGTCAGCGTCTCAGGCATGTCATTGGTGTACGTCTCAGCCAGCTCCTGCCAGATCGTGTCACCGACCAAGGCATGCACGGCATCAAGGATGCGGCGGTCCTTGGTCAGCTCCAGGATCTCGCCGAATTCCTGAATGTTAACCGTGTGGCTCGGGTGCGTAGGTGAGAGTTTGTGTTGCAGCGTGGTGGGATTGCGGCCGGTGGTGGCGGCGATTGCAGCGGCGCCGCCGGGATAGTCCCGAGCAGCATGGTAGAGCGCCAAATCGAGCGGCAGGATTTCCCGCTGTGCTCGATCAACGCAACTCAGAGCGATTCGGCTCATGGCATTAATCCTTGTAAGTTGCCAGTGCCGCGCGACATGCAGTGGTGATACATTTGCCGCGTGGCTTGAAAGGGCCCAAACGCCGGCTAGATCTTCAGGATCGACACCGGCACCGTGCCGAGGCGAACGATCCGTCGTTCACCTCTGGCGCAACAGCTGCCCAATCTGTGGTGGAGAAGGCAGCAACTCCAAGGCATCCGTGCCTTGGAAAGCGCGGTAAAGATTGGCGGTTCGCATGTGGTGTGCCCGCCTATCTTTATCACGACCCGACAGCGCTGTGATGGTGCGTGCCGGGAGGAACTGGGCGGCCCTTGGGTCGCCTTTTTTCTGACTACGCTATGCAGCAGCTTTCTGCGGCGCAGATGCATTCAGCAACCAGGTGGACTCAAACGAGTTGCCCTTCTGCTTTGCAGCTGTAGCCAAAAGAACTGCATATTTGGTTTCACCGGTGTAGTCGGTTCGCGGCAAGCTGGCCGCCAGGCGCCATTTGTTCAACGCCTGATAGCTCCTGTCGCACACCTTCGCGGCGGCCCCGATGCCGCCTACTGCTTCAAAAGCGAACGCAATGGCGTTCGGGAAATCTGCGGGGTCCAACATGGCAACCTCCATTTATCAACTCGGAATTGATATTAAACATCAACTGACTATTGCGCAAGCTCCGTGGCACTCTCAACCTATGGTTGATAAAAATGCACTACGCGCCGCTTTCAGCTCGCGCCTACACGAAGCCCTCGACGATGCCGGCGTACGCAGCCGGGGTCGTGGCGTGGACATCCATCGTCAGTTGAAGAGCTTGGGGGTTGATAAAACCACGCAGGCCGTCAGCAAGTGGCTTAACGGTGAAGCCATGGCCGAAGCCGATAGCATGGCTGCACTCTGCTCCTGGCTGAGAGTACGCAGGGAGTGGCTGGAGTATGGTGTGCTGCCTAAAGAGCAGATCGGTGAAAGCAATGTTCGCCAACTGGCCGTCGGCGAAGAAAGCAACGTTAGCGAATTAACACAGCGCTTTGGTAAGGTGCCGTTGATTTCTTGGGTCCAAGCAGGAGCCTGGTGCGAAGCGATCTCGAACTTTGAGGCATATGATGCTGACTCATGGCTGTCCTGCCCTGTACCGATCAGCAACCATGGATATGCATTGAAAGTCTTTGGTGACTCGATGACGAATCCAGGGCCAGGCCGGAGCTACCCAACGGGCTGCATCATCTTTGTAGATCCTGAGGCGGAAACCAAGACGGGTGATCGAGTGATTGCCCGAGTTCCGCGTACAAATGAGGCAACGTTCAAAGTTCTGGTAGAAGATGCCGGGCGGCAGTTTTTGCGACCGATCAATCCACAATACCCAATCATTGATATTACGGAAGAAACACATATTTGTGGAAAAGTGGTTGGCTCATTCATCCCTGAATGAGCCGATAGACCATCACCCTTTCGTGTACTCATCTATCAATCTTAATAAAACACTCTGAAAATGCTTCAATGCCAGAATATAATTTTTGGCCTCAATATCCGTAACACCAAAAACAGAGTTGTGAACTATAGAATTTCTAGCATTCATCAACTCAGAAAATAGAACGCCGTCGTTACGACTGAGAACACCGAATTCGACTAATACCTTGACACAATTTTTTGCCGAAACGCTACCTTTACCATGACCATCTTTACCAAACTCAATTTTTGTCAATACGGAAAGCTGGAAAATCATGTCAAGTGCATTGTTCCAATTAACGATAAACTCACCAAAACTAGTATCTATCTCAATCGCAGCATTCTCAGCCACATCTTCTTTTTGTTCACTTGAGACTTGAATTTTATCAAGCCCATCAAGAGCCTGAGTTAACTTATCCTTCACCTCACGGGAGAGCAGACAGACTTCACTATAATCAGAATCACTCATCAGATTATTGTGAGCTATTAAACACCGCAAGAGATACAAACGTTCCCAGCGTGGCTGAAGATACTCAATCTTACAATCAACAATCGGCGAAAAATATCTCTCCCAGTTAGACCTAGGGACCAATTCTTGCAGCTCCAGCAAGTCCAACTCTTCTATTTTTTTTGCACCGCCTAATTTCTCTACAAGCTTACGCGAATTAGCCGTAGAGTATTCCCTGAACAAAAAATTTGAAAGCTGAATAAAGTCAGCCTCATATAAGTAATTATGCCCAGCAGTTTCCTTCTTAGTCTTTATAGACTCTGACACCTCTTTGGGCACCGCATCTTTAGTCCACGCCAGCCCGATTTTAATAAACATAAACTTAGTAATAAGTTTACGCATCAAATTTTCCAGCTCATGGACTATAGGATACGCCCGTTGAGATAGCTCACTACTAATGTCATCCCAAAGAACCTCAGGTGGCCGCCCACTCGCCTTAGCCAACAAAGTTCGAACAGCGCGCAACATCGCTTTGAATTTATCAAGATCTTTAGCTTCATCACACGCAAACCTAACATGAAAATAACGCTGAGCGTTCTCAACGATATCGCCAAACTGCACATCATATAAAAATGCGGCCCCCTCAAACTTAATCTTGCCTGCAGAAATCTTAATATTATCATATGACTGTAAAAAGCTATTGAATGAAGATACCGACTTACAGAAATCCTCCTTCGAATTAATTACTGATAAATACTCAACTTTATAGCTCTCCATAATTTTTCTACGCAATCCTTGATAAATATAGGCGATACACAAAGCTACTGTTTTGCCACCATCATGTCCAGCAGCTGTAAATTTCCCACGCCTCTCTAGCTGCTCCCAGCCTAAAAATAAATCAACCACCAGTTGACTTGATGCAAACTAATGGTTGATATTTGACTCACTCTTCCACCACAGAGCGAGGCAACACCATGCACACCACAGCCACCCTGCACGTCCATCCGGCCGCTGCTAACCCCTTCCATATCTTCGAGATTCGCCGCTTGGCCCGCGAATGCGGCTGCTCGTTTGTCACCACCAAACCGAAGCAGAAAACCCGCACCGCACCCGCACCCTTCGATCCCAATGGTGGAGGGCATGCAGCATGAGCAAATTCAAGCTCGATAACCGCACCCTGCAACTGCTCAACGCCCAAGTCAATCTGAGCGAGACCTTCAATCACACGCTACGGTCGACACCAAAGCGCGAAGCTCTGGCGTTTCGTCTCAAGGTTGAACGCAGCAAATCAGACACCCTCTTTACCGTCGAGCTGGGCAGCGAGCGCCACACGCTGACCTTGCAGAACGAAAAGAAGATGCACCTCAAACTGGCCGACTTCATTGAAGAGATTGCCAACGGCCCCTTCGATGCCAGCAACACTGCCGATCTGCTGAACATCCCACACGCCAACCGCCAATACGCCCGGTTCGATACCGAGCATAAACAACGGGTGTTCGAGCTGGTGCGTACTGGCGGTGTCGTGAGCCTCGACATGGGTTTTGATCTGCCCCTTCACGTTGCTATGCATCGCACCAAAACCCGCTCTGGTGTCACCACCATCATGAGCATCGGTGTGAAAAGCCCGCGCACCAAATGCTTCACCGTGTGCGGCAGCGACATTGAGATCTACGAGAAAGTGGCCGAGTCCATCAACCACCTGGCTGCGGCAGCAACACCTGCCGCGCACGCAGCTTGAGGGGGATGCCATGGAACGCACACTCGCCCAAGCAGCCGCCCAGCTCGGACTCACACGCCCCAAGCTGATCAAGCTCATGCGGGAAAAAGGTCTGCTCAATGATCGAAACCTGCCCACTTACCCATCCCGCGACCGGGAGTTCCTGCGAGTCAAGGACGGTAACTGGTATCACGAGACCGCCGGCATGCAGTACAGCCAGTCAACCCGCGTCAAACAACCCGGTATCCGCTGGCTGGCCGAGCAACTGGGGTTGGACCTACCCGCCATCCCGGTAGACAACCGTGACGTGGCCTAGGGAATACGCCCGCCAGATCGTCGCCATGCGCACACGCGAGGAGCGCAACGCCGCGCTCCTCGAAGTGCCGGAACATCTGCGAGAGCTGACCAAACGCCACTGCCTGAACGCCTGGAATCACCCGGCAAGAACACAACGCAAGGAGGCTCAGTAAGCCAATGAGTAACGCAAGCCAAACCCCACTGCGGCTACAACCCGCACCGGAATCAGCCACCGTAGAGCTGCTTTACCGCACCTTCGGCGACGTGCTGATCCCCCTGGAAAAAGTCCGCGAACAGTACTTTCGAAACCTCAACGAACAGTCGTTTGTGGCCGAGATCAACAACGGCCGGATTCAGCTACCCATCACCACGCTGGACACCAGCCGCAAAGCACCGAAGTACGCTCATATCCGGCATGTCGCCTCATTGATCGACATCCGTGCCTATAAGGCCGACGAAGACATGCAGCGACAACAGGAAGAGACCAACGAGTAACACCCACAAACCGAACGGCTGCCACCACCAGCCGATGACATCACCAGGAGCACACCACATGACCGCAATACAGATCTGCGCACTGATCGCCCTCATCTCGCTCGTCGGCCTCACCTATTGGGCCGGCTATCGCGGCGGCCTGATCGACGGCCGCCTTGAGGGCATTGATGAAGGAATGGCCATCCAGCAATCCGACAACTCGCAAACCGTCCGCAATCTGGAGCTTTCACTTAACCAGTCGCGGGAACACTACCAGCAGCTTTACGCCCGCTACGAGAACGCACTGGCCACTTCGAAACTGGGAGAACCAGAACGCCAAACCCTGCTGGCCATCGCCGAAAAACTCAGGATCGCCGCCGAGACATTCGCAGCATTCCGCACCGGCAAAAAACTGGAACGTGAATCCGTCGCCCTACGCGAGCAAACACTCGCCATGGCCGCCCTGCTGGAGCCAGTAGAGCAGGAAGCCGCATGAGCCAGATCCTCACCAATACCGGCAAGCGCTTCGACTTACCCGAGCCAAACGCCAAAACGTGCCTCGACGCGCAGGAAACAAACAACCTCTGCTGCGCAGCAGCAGGCATTACTGCTCCGTCCAGCAGCACCACCGAGGCACTTATACCCCACGAAAAGCTGCGCGAGGCAGCCACTCTTGATGCCACGCTAATCGCTCAGAATCGCCCGCCCGCGCAGCCTGTTGTGGGGTACAAGGGAGCTGACTTACTGGCTGGCAGTCTGTATTTTTCCGCTCAGATAGTCGATTGCAAAGACGACATTCTGCTGGCAAAAAATGAGTCTATTGACCATTGGCAGCTCATCGTCATTCAAAAGGTCCCAGTCATCAAGCATCTCACTTGCTGCCTTGGCCGCCGAAATAGCGTTCATCAAATGATTGAGATGGATCAGGTGGAGCCTTGTAGCCATGTGGGCACTGCTGATGTTCGTCAGCAATATATCCAGCCCTTTCCAGCTGGCTATATGGCCATGCCTCGCGTATTGACGCGCACTCTTCGTGGATTCCTCACACATTCGCTTGCTAGGCTCAGGTGGCTTAAGGTGCGGAGTTCTGTAACGGAACTCAAAAATCTCACCTGCCAGTTCTTGATCTGGACTGATAGCCCCAAGCAGGGAATTGATCAGCAAGTCCAATTCCTTGCGGATCAATGTAGCTATGGTTTTCAGCATTGCATTAGTTTGAGACTGCCTTTCCACAGCACTTTTCTTGGAGTGGATAACAGGAAAAGCCGCGGCACCTATGATGGCCAAAATGGAACCGATCGCCTGAACCCAGGCGGCAGCGTCTTTTTTGACCTCGAACGCATCCAACACAACAAACAATGCCCAGCCCAATGCACCTGTCGCCAGAAAGGCCCAAGTCACCCACACACCAGCGATCTTCATCGCAGACGACATATTCAACCCCTTCATGCGTCATGGCTCCTAGCCACCAAAAAGAGTCGAGAATGCCCATTTTCAGGCTACTCGTCTATGAAGGAGGCGGCGTGAATGAGCTGGCTCTTTTCGCAGGCGCTGGTGGCGGAATACTCGGCGCTCACCTCCTCGGATGGCGCACCATCTGCGCCGTTGAGCGTGATGCCTACGCTGCACAGATTCTGGCGCAACGACAAACCGATGGACTGCTCCCGGCTTTCCCGATTTGGTCTGATGTGTGCAGTTTTGACGGACGGCCATGGCAAGGCCTTGTTGACGTGGTTTCGGGAGGATTTCCTTGCCAGGACATCTCGGCCGCAGGCAACGGTCTGGGCATCGTTGGAGCCCGCTCCGGACTGTGGCGGCAGATGGCACGAATTACCGATGAGGTACGACCGCGCTACATCGAGCTGGAGAACTCACCACTGCTTGTGGGAAGAGGACTTGCCATGGTGCTCGGTGACCTTGCCGAAATGGGGTATGACGCGCGATGGGGTGTTATCGGAGCGGCTGACTTCGGCGCACCTCATCAGCGAGACCGGATCTGGCTCATCGCAGAAGACACCCGCCAGACGATGGCCAACGCCGGTGGCGAGCATGGCGAAGGGATCCTCACCTGCCGCACTGACTCGCCGATCGGGAGCCGACCGTTCGAACGATCGCCTGGATCACGCCGTGATGGCATTGGATGGTGGTCATCTGAACCCGGATTGGGCCGAGTGGCTGATGGGGTGGCCCATCGGGTGGACCGGCTTAAGGCCATTGGCAACGGACAGGCTCCAATCGTGGCTGCGAACGCATTCAATTTACTTTCCGACAGACGATAAACAGGAGGCAGCATGAACACTCTTTTCCTGTTGATGGCCCAATACAACGGGCAAGCAGTTATCCCTTTGGATCGCGTGTGCGCTGACTACATGGGGTTGACTGTTGAAAAATTTAAGCACAAGCGGCTGTCAGGAGAAATTGATATCCCCATCGTTCGACTGGGAGCCGCGACACAGAAAGCAGCGCTAGGCATCCATCTGCAAGATCTGGCGAAATACATAGACAAACAAAGAGAAACCGCGATGAAGGAGCAAGATCAATTGATGAGCCGGCCCAAAAACCACTGCTGACTCGGGATCAACGTGGCTACCTACACCTGCCAAGCATCGGGCAGGTGAGGTTAGCAATCGTTGAGAGTGATTTGCCCGACCACAAGATCGATTTCACCTGAAAAAATCTGTACCATACGCCCCCTGCTTTTGACCCACTGAGTGACCTGAATGACCGTTACAGCTGTCGATTTATTTTGCGGAGCCGGAGGCTTAACCCGAGGGCTTAAAAATGCAGGGATTAACGTCACCTACGGGGTTGACTTTGATCAAGCCTGCAAATACGCGTATGAAAAAAATAATTCAGCGTCTGTATTCGTCGGTAAATCAGTCACAGATCTAACTAGCGAAGACGTGAACAAGTGGCTCCAGGGTGGAAATTTTAAACTTCTTGCCGGTTGCGCTCCATGCCAGCCATTCTCAAAGTACTCTAGCACTCGAAAGAGTGACGACGACAAATGGATGCTACTTCGAGAATTCCAACGCTTAATTCTGGAATGCAAACCAGAACTTGTAACCATGGAGAATGTTCCGCAACTACGAACCCACTCCGTATATTTAAAGTTCGTGAAGACACTCAAATCAGAAGGCTACAAAGTCGATTACAAAGTAGTATCTTGCGCTGAATACGGACTTCATCAACTAAGAAAGCGTTTAGTTCTTGTTGCTTCGAAGCTAGGGCCGATCAAGATAATTGCCCCAAAACTCGCGCCAGATCAATTCAAGACAGTTAAATCAGCAATTGGCCATCTCCCACCGCTCGAGGCAGGAGAACGACATGCAAGTGATTCCCTGCATTACGCCGCTTCCCTCAACACCATGAATCTTCAGCGAATCAAATGTTCGATACCAGGCGGCACTTGGAGAGATTGGCCCGAGTCGTTACGCGCAGCGTGCCACTCAAAGGCTTCTGGGTCCACTTACGCCAGTGTGTACGGCAGAATGCAGTGGGAGAAACCGAGCCCAACCATTACGACTCAAAGCTATGGCTATGGCACAGGCAGGTTTGGCCACCCGGAACAGGACCGCGCTTTGTCCATTCGAGAAATGGCGATCCTTCAGTCGTTCCCCGACGACTACGAATTTTTCGAACCTGGCACGGAAGTCTCCACTCGCGCCATTGGAACGATGATTGGAAATGCCGTCCCAGTTCGGTTAGGCGAAGTTATCGGGGAAACATTTATGCAGCATCTGAAGGATTTAGATATGCCTCAGACTCTAAATAGCGCTCCGTAAGGGCTATTACATGAGACATATACTCTCGAATATTATCCCGCAAATTGTTTAAATCTGAGACCGTCAGGCTCCGACCGTACTTTTCAAACGAAGCGGAGCCATGCGCAAGGGAGTTCCTTGCAACCTTTAAACTCAAAAGTTCGGCTCCTTGATTTAAAGGTGACGGCCCAGAAATTGCCAGATGATAATTCCCGAGAACCTCCCTTAACTTTCTAGCATCTACGTTTCCACTGAACACCTTTTCCAGCTTGAGTGATGTTCTTGCGATAACTTCAGAAATGTCGTTGTTCTGAAATCCAGACATCAAACTGTCGACGGAGTGATACGCCTGACGACAATCGTTCAAAATTTTCTTCTTAAATCCCGGCACAAGCCTATTAAAGCTTATCCGCTTTTCATGCACGCTGTCATATATTGCCTCAACGCAAGAGAAAGCCGTCGACTCAACCTGATTGTAGAGCATGAGACATAAGGACGAAGCAAGAATAGAAATTAGCCCAACAGAGGCTTCCCTGACCACTTCGTCAGGTTCCGCATCTAAACCTCCAATATGGGAATAAAGCGTATCTATTTCTTCAGATCGCTTATCAAACTCATCCTTGACAGCTTCGAGCATGTTAGGCCCCTAATACCTTATTCTTGACGTAGTCAATTCGAGCCAATAGCTGAGCCTTATTGTTCGCACTATCCGCGCTTATAACGGCTTGAAATTCAGGACCGAACAACCAATCACTCACCGGCGCTGCGGGCGCATTTAGATAGGGCGCCTCTCGCAATGCTAGTGCCACCCCTACCGCAATAGCTTCAAATCTAGCACGAGGCGTCGTTTTACTTGTAGGAGTACGTCTAAAGCCCATATTGAAATGAGCATCAATAAATTGCATGGTTTTGTTAAATTCCACGAGATCAGCCGCAATTGCAACATCATCCCTTGCCACGCTTTTAGCCAAGAACTCCTCAAGGAACTGGAGAACCTTTCCGTCATATGAGCCCAAATCATTAAGATAAGCAAAAAATCGAGTAACAAGCTCGAGATGATCACCATTTGACTTCTTCTTATTAGACAGCGGTGCAAGCTTGGAAAATAGCTCATCGTCAGAACAAGGCACAATGATTTGCTTATAGAATGGGGACGATGCGAATTCCGAACCATGCCTGGTCTCTGCACCTACCAGCTTCTTCATGCCTGAGTTGATGCGTTCGAACAGGTCGCGCCTATGCGATTCGCTTACCTCGCCTTTAAGCTCAACGAACCTTAATGTTTCACGTAAAAATCTTCTTTTGCGACCAGCCGGCAAATCATCAAAATAAAACCCCTCAAGCGCCTTAAGCTCCTTAAGGTCTTGCAGAGCAACTTGATTTGTAACGAAATAATCAAGCGCACGAATTCGCTGCGACCCGTCAATAATTTCGACCCGGCCATCCAACTCAGGATCTTCAGCAGAAACGTTAGCTATATAAATGTACGGTATTGGGAAATCCAACAAAATACTCTCAATGAACCGAGAAAGAGTTTTTATATCCCACTTATAATCGCGCTGATAGTCCGGGATAAAAAGCTCATTTTCTTCTGTATCAATTCCATCTTGGTACTTTTGAAGAATTGTCTCGATTGGAAACTCTCGAGTGCTATAGGCAATATTCTTTTGCGCATTTCGGATTGAGTTTTCCGCCTGCACACGCAGATCTTCCATTTTTGCAAGAGCTTGCATGCGGTGCTCTTCGGTACGAGCAACTTGTAACTCTTTTCTTAAATCTTCCATTGCAGTAGACATTGAAATTCCATTCGCCAATTCTGAGGAGGTAATAGCATCGTGCCACAGCCTAACGTTACCGGAATCAGCAGTAAAACAATTTTTGCCGTCAGCCGGAGACACGATGCCCTAGAAGAGGCCTAAGCCATACCCAACCTTTGTACTGATCACCCCTTCCTCGCAAATGGGTATATCGACGCAACGAATTCCAATCGCGATGCCCCGAAACACTGGAAACCCTGGGGATATCCCAGTCCATTTCGAACAGTCGACTCACCCCTTCATGCCGCAGGTCATGGAAATGCAGATCTTCAATGCCCAACAGCGGGCACGCCCGAGTGAAGGCCGCCGACACTGACTTACCGTTGTAGGGAAAAATTTCCCTCTCTGTCTTGGGCATGGTCTTCAGAATCGCCCAAGCTTCGTCAGGCAAATGGCACCATACGTCGTTGCCGATCTTCTGCCCGGGATTCTTCATGTCCCGTACCAGGACGGCCTGCCGGGTTTCATCGAGATCGTCCCACCGGATTCGTGTGATCTCCTCCTGCCGGCGTGTCGAAAAGATAGCGAAAGCGATCATCTTTGGCATGTGGATTGAGTCCGGCCGGCGCTTCAACACCCCGAAAAAGTGTTTCATCAGCTTGTCCAGCTCATCCAAGGTTGGCCGGCGGTTACGTTCCTTGCTCTTGCTCACCATGCCGAGCTTGCGCAACACCTTGCGCGCGTCCGGCATCGCCAGCGGATCGACCTCATAGCCCCAGGCCGGCCGCGCCACGGAGAGCACCGCACCCAAGTGCGACAGATCATTGCCGACCGTCTGTGCCTGAACCCCACCGCCCTCTTTACTCATCCGCCATTGCGCGAACTCCACCAGCTTCTGGCTGGTCAACGACGAGTCATCGAGCTCGCCCAACCAGGTGTCCTTGATTGCTTTCAGCGTGGCGTTCTTGGTTTTGCCCAACGGACGGATCTTTTCGTACTCGTCCAGGTACTGCTCGATCATCTTCTTGATCGTCACACCTTTGCGGTTCGCGCGCTCGATGCCACCAGGTTCCGCCAGCTCCGTTTCCCGGCGCTTGATCCAGGCCTGGGCGACCTGCTTGCGGTCGAAGGTTTGGCTTTCCTGATAAACTGTCTTCCCGTCCCGATTGATCCGTATCTGCGCCGTGTAAGCCGTCGAATTGTCCTTGCGCTTGCGTGATGTGATCGTGCCCATTTCCAGTTGCTACATTGCTGAATTCGATTGCTACATTGTAGCAACCGACTTCAAAAAACAAGGAATAATGGGTAAAAACAGCTGTATAAAAGATCAGTACTAATGAATATCGAAAAAGCTGAATCCCCCGTAAACACTAGCCACTCTCGTACTGAGCTGTCTCGCCGCTTCAGCGTGGCGCCGATGATGGATTGGACTGACCGCCATTGCCGCTTCTTCCTGCGCCTGCTCTCCAAGCACGCTCTCCTCTACACAGAAATGGTCACCACCGGCGCCCTCCTCAACGGCGATCACGACCGTTTCCTGCGCCACAACGAAGCCGAGCACCCACTCGCCTTGCAGTTGGGCGGCAGCGTCCCAGCCGATCTGGCAGCCTGCGCACGCATGGCGCAGGAACACGGTTACGACGAGGTGAACCTCAACGTCGGCTGTCCGAGTGATCGGGTGCAGAACAATATGATTGGTGCGTGCCTGATGGCGCATCCGGTGTTGGTGGCGGAGTGTGTGAAGGCGATGCGCGATGCGGTGTCGATTCCGGTGACGGTGAAGCATCGGATCGGGATCAATGGGCGCGACAGTTACGCTGAGCTGTGTGATTTCGTCGGGACGGTTCGGGATGCCGGGTGCACCAGTTTTACGGTGCATGCGCGGATTGCGATTCTGGAGGGGTTGTCGCCGAAGGAGAATCGGGACATTCCGCCGTTGCGCTATGACGTGGCGGCGCAGTTGAAGGCGGATTTTCCGGAGCTGGAGATTATTCTCAACGGCGGGATCAAGACGCTGGAGGCCTGTCACGAGCATTTGCAGATCTTTGACGGCGTGATGCTGGGCCGTGAGGCGTATCACAATCCTTATGTGATGGCTGAGGTGGATCAGCAATTGTTCGGCAGCACGGCGCCGGTGATTTCGCGGGCCGAGGCGTTGGCGCAGTTGCGGCCTTATATCGCCGCGCACCTGGATGCGGGCGGTGCGATGCACCATATCACTCGGCATGTGCTGGGTTTGGGCACCGGGTTTCCAGGGGCGCGCAAGTTTCGGCAGTTGTTGTCGGTGGATATTCACAAGGCTAAAGAGCCTTTGGCATTGCTGGATCAGGCGGCGGAGTTGTTGGAGGGGCGCTGATAGGCAGGTTTTACTATCTCGCCGGTTGTAGCAGCTCTTCCTTGTTGTGCAGGCGCAAAGTGTGGATCATTGCGCCGCATCGGAGTCTCGCTAGCACCAGCGGGCTGGCAGGCAACCAAGAAGTGTTGCCTGCTTGTGAAATTACGCCGATGCACTGTCGACAGGACGTCCTTCTCGTTATGCCCGTGTTCAATTCTGTTGTTTTCAAGCGCTGCACCCTCCTGGCCCTACTCTCTGCAACTTCCGCCACGGCTTTCGCCCACTGCGATGGCCTGTGTGTAGGTAACACAGACAGCCCGCTGCAAGTCACCCAACTCAGCGGTTTTACCCTCGTCAGCGTACTGCTCTCACCTTTCTCTGCCAGCCAGGAAACGACCGAGAACCGCAAGCTCGTCTATTCCGCACAAGAGCAAGAAGCGGCACAGCTCTACCTCGCCAGCGACGGCACGCTTGAAGTGGCCTATTTCACCTCAGCCTTGAATCGCTTCAGGCAGGAAACACCCGACGCAGAGCTGAACGATCTCGCCGTAGCTGCGCTGATCAGCAGCCAGTAGTCATAACCTCAATAACCACTGCCCGTCACTTCCTTTGAACCTGTAAGCCATTTCAGCATCGTATTTACCGAATAGCACCGGACCTTTCCAACGCCTGTTCTCAGGTTGTTACCGCTCTGGCCGTTGTTACGCATTTGCGCCCTTGAGTGGTCGTCAACGCTCGGGTAATGTCAACAGACCCACAGGATAGAGCACGCTCATGACTTCCAAGCTGGAACAACTCAAACAAATCACCACCGTGGTGGCCGATACTGGCGACTTCGAGGCAATCGCTCGCGTTAAACCGGTGGATGCCACCACCAACCCTTCCCTGCTGCTTAAAGCAGCGGCCATTCCTGCCTACGCCGATTTGCTGAACGCCTGCGTCAGTGACTGCAAAGGCGACGTGGGCCTGGCGAGCGACCGTTTTGGTGTCGCGGTCGGTCAAGAGATTCTGAAAGTGATTCCGGGGCGTATTTCCACTGAAGTGGATGCGCGCCTGTCGTTCGACACTGACGCCGTATTGAAGCGCGCGCACCGTCTGATCGAGCTGTACGAAAAGGCCGGCATTGGCCGCGACCGCGTGCTGATCAAGATCGCGTCCACCTGGGAAGGCATCCGCGCTGCCGAGAAGCTGGAACGCGAAGGCATTCAGACCAACCTGACACTGCTGTTCTCTTTCGCCCAGGCGGTTGCCTGTGCCGAGGCCGGGGTGTTCCTGATTTCGCCGTTCGTGGGCCGTATCTACGACTGGTACAAGAAGACCAACGGCAACGACTACACCGGTGCCGATGATCCGGGCGTGCAGTCAGTGACGCGCATTTACAACTACTACAAGGCCAATGACTACAAAACCGTGGTCATGGGTGCGAGCTTCCGTAACCTCAATCAGATCGAGCAACTGGCCGGCTGCGATCGCCTGACCATCAGCCCGGAGCTGATCGAGAAACTGGCCGCCGACACCGGCAAGCTGGAACGCAAGCTGGCGCCAGGCCACGCTGGCGAAGCGCGTCAGAGCCTGACGGAAGCGCAGTTCCGCTGGGCGTCCAACGAGGACGCCATGGCCACCGAGAAACTGGCTGAAGGTATTCGTCAGTTCGCTCGTGACCAGGAGAAACTGGAAGCGCTGCTGCAAGCCAAGCTGTGATTTGATTCAGCGTGATGCAAAAAGGGCGAACCCTCACAGGTTCGCCCTTTTTTATGCGGTTTGGCCGCGGGAATTGTATGAGCTTCGCGCCAGAGCAACGGGTGACAGGTCTGGCCCCATCGCGAGCAGGCTCGCTCCCACAGGGGATTTGTGGCGTGACCGAGGTAGCGTGATCGACACAAAACTAGTGTGGGAGCGAGCCTGCTCGCGATGGGGCCGGTGAAGAAGGCGCAGACTCAGCGAATCAGTGACGCTCCAGGGCGTTCACCAAGTCATGGAAAGCTTCGCGGTTGGAGTCGTTCAGGCCCATGAGGATCTTGTGCGCTTCGAGCACCTTGATCCGCACCACTTCTTCGGACTGATCCTGGTCTGGCAGGTCGGTCAGGCATTCCGGGCACGGAATCGGGCGGTCAACGATGTTGAACACCTGCTCGAAGCCCATGGACTCCAACAGCCGCGTGATGTCTTCGTGGGTGGTGACGACGGTCGGCAGCAGGCCGACCTTTTGCCGCGACATGATCGACAGCTTGGCCAACAGGCCCAGCGTGGTGCTGTCGATGCTGCGGGTTTCGGTCAGATCGATCACGATTGCATTGAAGTTCAACGCCGTGAAGATCCGCTCAATAGTCGCATCCAACGCCGAACACAGGGTCAGGCGAACTTCACCGACGAACTTCAGGACGAAGGTGCCGTCCTGCTCGGCGAACTGGATTCTACCGGTACTCATTAAAGATTCCTGCTCAACACCAACAGGGCGATATCATCCGGCATCTCCCCTAGCGTGGCCAATCCAAAAACCTGCCGCAAGCCATCCAGGCTGCCGCCCGCCGTTCTTACCCGTTCAGGTAAGGCGGCCTCTTTCTCTTTGAGTGTCGGTTCTGGCAAAAGGTCCAGAATGCCATCGGACATCAGCGTCAGGCTGAATACCGGCGGCAGCTCGATGACGTGGTCTTCGTAGGTGGCTTCATTGAACAAGCCCACCGGCAGACCGCGCCCTTCGAGATAACCCACACTCTCTGGCGTGTATAACACTGGCAACGGCAGGTGCCCGCCGATGCTATAGGTCAACAAACCCGTCTCCTCGTCGATGACTCCACCGACCATCGTGACATGTTTGCCCAGCTTACAGCTGATCAGGCCTCGGTTGATATGACCAAGGACCTCTGAAGGGGTGAATTCTGGCAAGGTGCCATTGCGCTTGGATTCGAACAGCAAACGCGTGGTCATGAATTTCAGCAGTACGGTCACGAATGCCGATGAAGCGCCATGCCCTGAAACGTCCGCCAGGTAGAAGGCGACCCGACGCTCGTCGACCCGAAAGTAGTCAACGAAGTCGCCCGACAGGTACAGCGACGGGATGATCTGGTGCGCAAACTTGAACTCGTCGATCGTCCAGGGACTGACCGGCAGCATGTTCATCTGCACCTGACGCCCAGCGTTCTGGTCTTCCTGCAACAGGTTCAGGCTGGCTTCGAGTTCGCGGTTGGCGGTCTCGAGTTTTACCCGATAACGCTGGTTTTCCAGCAGCAGACGCGCACGATCCAGGGCCCGGCGCACGGAGTGCTCGAGCACGGCCAGATCTTCCAGCGGTTTGATCAGGTAGTCCGCCGCGCCCAGGCGCAGGGCCTCGACGGCGTCGTTCATTACGCCGGCACCCGAGACCACGATCACCGGGGTTTGCGGCGAAAGGTCAGTGACCTGACGAATGAGTTCGAGCCCGCCCATCTGCGGCATGCGCAGATCGCAGATCACCAGGTCGGGTTGGTTTTGCTGGAATACCTGAAGCCCCTGCTGGCCATTGCTGGCCTGAAGGACGCTGAACCCACTGTCTTCCAAATAGGCCGCGAGACTCGCGCGTACTACTTCGTCGTCATCGATTATCAGCAGCGTGGCACTGGTTTTTTGCATGTGGGCAAACGGCGCCAGAATTAGGTTGGCGTAGCTGGCAGGGCATTCGGCCCGGCACACACTACTGGATTCGCTTTCTAGCCTCTCTGTCGCACCGCTTTCGAGCATTTGCCCTACAAGCGTGTTCATCAGAGGTGCCCTTCTAAGGCGCAGACGGTACTCCCATCCGCGAGGCGTTTCAAGCTCACGCCGATGGTCATCAGGCGTCTTTACATCGCAAATCACCGGGAGTTATAAGAACAGCCAAAACCGCAACATATTGGAAGGATCGAGCCCATGAGCCAAACCGATCGTGACTACAGTGAAAAGCGCGATTACATCCGCATGCGGGTCGATGCGGACGTCACTTTGATCCACGCCGGCGATTTGATTCCAGCCGTCTGCATCGACCTTTCCAGCAGTGGCATGCAGGTTCGGGCGAGCCGTTCGTTCCAGGTGGGTGACACGCTGAACGTGCGCATCGATTCCGAGCACGCCGCGCTCAAAGGCCTGGAAGCCGAGACTGAAGTGGTCTGGGTCACTCAACAGGACTCTGGTGGCCAGAAACTTGGGCTTACAATCCTGAAAATGAATTGAGCACGAATAGAAACAAAGAAGGCGGCCAAATGGCCGCCTTCTTGTTGTGCAGGTGACGATTTAAAAATCGTCTTCAACCTTGCCGTCTTTGACCTTGAACTCGCGGTTCTGCAGGTAAGCGTTACGAATGAAGATGTATTTATCACCCGTGATCAGCTTCTCGCTCGACAACAGGCTGGCGCGGGTGTCGATCACGTCCAGGCCGAACAACGTGTTGCGTGCCGGAATGTCGTTCATGTAGTGGTACGGCTTGGTGAAGGTGTCGACGTACCTGGACGGTGCATCACGCAATGTGCTTGGGCCGAAGAACGGCAGCATCACGTAAGGACCGCTCCCCACACCCCAGTGACCGAGGGTCTGACCGAAGTCTTCGTCGTTGCGTTGCAGGCCCATTTTGGTGCCCACATCGAAGAAACCGGCCAGGCCGAAGGTAGTGTTCATCAGCAGACGAGCCGTATCAACGCCGGCAGCGTGAGGCTTGGCCTGCAAGATGTCGTTGGCCAGGTTGCCGACGTCACCGATGTTGCGGAAGAAGTTGTGGATACCGTCTTCAAGAAACTGCGGCGTGATGAACTGATAGCCCTGCGCCAGAGGTTTCAAGGCGTAGGTGTCCAGCACGTCGTTGAACTTGTAGATCGGACGGTTAACGCTTTCCCAAGGGTCATCTTCCGACGCGGCCTGGGCAGCGAACGGAACCAGCAACACGCCGGCACACATACATAGTCGAGCTAGACGATTGCTCCAGCGCATAGAAAAAACTCCTTGGACCGTACTGGCGCGGGCCTCAATACCCGGGCGATAAGCGCGCTAGTATAAGACGGATAAGTATTTTTAGGCAGCCACCCGGGAAATGCCGATTCATCCCGATGTCACTCAACTGTCATGGTCCCTCCATAACCTCTCAGGTTATTTCAGGGACGTCGAAATGCCTCACGCCCAAGCCCTCCCCCACAGCATTCCCAACCCGACCGCAGTGCTTTTCGGTCTCAGCGGCTGCCTGGTGGATTTCGGCGCCTGTAGCCGTCAGAACAACTACGATGCGGCCGAGCGGGCGCACCTGACACCGGGCGCTCTGGAAGCGCTGCACAGCCTGCAACTTCAAGGCATTCCGTGCGCCTGGCTCGACGAGTTGCCGCCCGCGCAAAGCCACGCCCTGGCCACTTCGCTGCCGGACTGGATCACCGCCAGCCCACACACGCTGAATGTCGGGCAATGGCCTTCCCCCGATGCGTGCTGGCAAGCATTGATGGCACTGAACATCGATCGTCTGGACGGCTGCGTACTGGTCAGCGGCGAACCGCGCTTGCTGCAATCGGGCCTCAATGCCGGGCTCTGGACCATTGGCCTGGCGTCCTGCGGCTCACTCTGCGGGCTGGCTCCCAGTGAGTGGCAAGCCTTGAGCCAGCAAGAGCGCGAGCTCAAACGCGGCAAGGCGACCCTGCAACTGTTCAGCCTCGGCGTGCACTCAGTGATCGATCATCTGGGCGAACTCGGCACTTGCCTGTCAGACATCGGCCTGCGCCGACACAAGGGTGAAAAGCCCTGATAGGCCGTTCTTGATCAAGATCATGCACTTCGCTCGCCAGTGGATTAATCTAAAGGTCAGATGCAGACCTTTGGCCCATCGCTGCGGTCTATGCCAGTGCCTATCGATAAAAGGAAGAACGCCATGCCTGCCCGCGAACTGCAAGAACAGCTCAACGCCCTGCGCGAGCAACTGGAGCAGAACCCACCGCTCACGCTGGAAGAACGCGAACACCTGCAAGAACTGATGCAGAAAATCGAGGCGCAGATCAAACTGGAAACCGCGACGCAGGACAGCAGCCTGTCAGACGGCGTAAACCTTGCCGTAGAGCGTTTCGAAGTGGACCACCCGGCGCTGGCCACCATTTTGCGCAACATCGTGCAGACCCTGGGCAACATCGGGATCTGACCCTTCAGATGCAAAAAAGCCCCGCTAGTGATAGCGGGGCTTTTTCGTTTTATACGGCCTGAAATGCAATCCCCTGTGGGAGCGGGCTTGCTCGCGAAGGCGGAGTGACATTCAGCATCAATGTTGAATGTAATGGCCTCTTCGCGAGCAAGCCCGCTCCCACATTAGATCTTTACTGGCGCACCAACCGCAGATTCGGCAGTTGTACCGCTTCAGTGCTGCGATACGGATTGATGTCCAGCCCGCCGCGGCGCACGTAACGCGCATACACGGTCAGCTTTTCCGGCTTCAGCAAGCGTTGCAGATCGAGGAAGATCCGCTCTACGCATTGCTCGTGGAAGTCCGAGTGCTGACGGAAGCTCACCAGATAGGCCAACAGGCTGGCGTGATCCAGCGCCGCGCCACGGTACTCGACCGCGACGCTGCCCCAGTCCGGCTGACTGGTGACCGGGCAATTGGATTTGAGCAGATGGCTGTGCAGGCTTTCTTCAACGATGCGCGAATCGTCGCAACGCAACAGTTCCGGACGCGGATGCTCGTAGTTGCTGACGCTGATGTCCAGATCATCGATGCACACACCCGGCAGCGCCACGACGCCTTCGGCCTGAACCTCGTTCAAGCTGCGAATGCGCACGCCCACCGGTTTGCCAGCCGCCGCCGATAAATCGGTCACCAAAGTAGCTTCAAGGCTTTGGGTATCGGCGAACGGCGTCTGGTTCAGCGAGTTCAGGTACAGCTTGAACGACTTCGATTCGATGATGTTCGGCGAGTCCGCCGGGATGCTGAATTCGCCGATGGCCACCACTGGCTTGCCCGACGGCAACAGCCAGGACAGCTCGAAGCAGTTCCAGAAGTCCACGCCCTTGTACGGCAGGGTTTCAGCCGTCAGGCCAAGCTCGGCCCATTTCGCGGTGCGCGGGATCGGGAACAGCAAGGACGGCGTGTACGTGGCGATGTATTCGCTGGATTTGCCCAGCGGCGAATGTTCGGCTGCGGGATGCATGGCGGAAACCTGACTGAAGAATCAGCGGATTCTAACAGCCTTTGCTCCCGCCTTTGAGTGCTTACTGACTGACAGTCAATTTGCCGACCATGCCCGCCTGATAGTGGCCGGGGATGTTGCAGGCGAATTCCAGGTTGCCGGCTTTGTTGAAGGTCCAGGTCAGCTCGGCGGTTTTGCCCGGCTCCACCAGCACACTGTTCGGATCATCGTGCTTCATGCTTGCGCCGTGATCCATGCCCGGCATCGAGCCGTGGTCCATGGAAGCGCTTTTCATCGCGGTCGGAGTCAGCATGCCGCTCTGCTGCATTTTCAGCATTTCCTGTTGATGCGCTGCATGCATCGCCGCATGGCCCAGGTTGAACTCGTGCAGTAACTGGCCTTTATTGATCAGCACAAAACGCACTGTCTCGCCGGCCTTGATTTCCAGCGCCTTGGGCGTGAACGACATATCGCCCATCACGATTTCGACACTGCGTGTAGCCTTGGCCGCCGGGGCTGGCGCACCGAAGTCGTAGGTCTGTGCCGGCGAGGCCCATACGGGAAAACTCAACACCAGCAAACAGCCGGCAAGCACCAGTCGATGACGCAAAAACATGATCACACTCCAACAAGATGAGGTTCAGCCTGTGGGAAACTCTATGGCTGCGCCGCTGCCAGCCAGCTGACGGCTAGATTACAACTTTGTAAGGTTGTGCTGCATGGCCGCCCGCCACGGTATAACGCCCCTGTTCCATTGACCTCGAGCGCCTCATGAAACTGCTGATCGTCGAAGACCAACCGAAAACCGGCCATTACTTGCGCCAAGGCCTGACCGAGGCTGGTTTCAACGCTGAACTGGTGGCCGACGGCAACACCGGCCAACACCTGGCGCTGACGGGTGATTACGCCTTGCTGATTCTCGACGTGATGCTCCCCGGCCGTGACGGCTGGCAGATTCTGCAAGCGGTGCGCAGCGCCGGCCTGGATATTCCAGTGCTGTTTCTCACGGCTCGCGACGCCGTTGAAGACCGGGTTCATGGGCTGGAACTGGGCGCCGACGATTACCTGGTCAAGCCCTTCGCCTTCTCCGAGTTCCTCGCCCGCGTGCGTAGCCTGTTGCGTCGCGGCAGCGTGACGCCGCAGGAAACCAGTCTGCAACTGGCGGATCTGCGACTGGATCTGATCCGGCGTCGGGTCGAGCGCAGCGGCCAGCGCATCGACCTGACCGCCAAGGAATTCGCCTTGCTGGAAATGCTCCTGCGCCGTCAGGGCGAAGTGCTGCCCAAATCGCTGATCGCTTCGCAGGTCTGGGACATGAATTTCGACAGCGACACCAACGTCATTGAAGTGGCGATCCGCCGCCTGCGCCTGAAGATCGACGACGACTTCCCGAACAAGTTGATTCATACCGTGCGCGGCATGGGTTACGTGCTTGAAGAGCGTCCCGCCTGATGCGCCGCCTGTCCCTGAGCGGCCGTCTGGCCTTGCTGTTTGCCGCCTGCACGGCGGTGGTTTCGTTGTTCGCCGGCGTGCTGTTCAGCCGCGCCAGCGAAACGCACTTTATTGAACTCGACCAGCAACTGCTCGACAGCAAGCTGATCGCCCTGCGCAGCGCCTTGGCGGGTGCCGACGACCCAGTGTTGTTCGCCGAACGCAAAGCCCGCTTGCAAGATGAAATGAGCCATCAGCCGGACCTGGCATTGCGGGTCCGCGGTGCCGATGGGCGTGTGTGGTTCGACAGTGCGACGAACCTGCCTGCCGATTTGCCAGCCCAGTCCGGCCTTCACAGTTTGCACAGCGCCGGCACGGCGTATCGGGTCTACAGCGCTGCACTTGCGCCGGACAAAGCCGATTCCGCGCAGCTGATTCTGATGCTCGACATCACCCACCATCAGCATTTTTTGCAGCGCATGCAGCATTTGATCTGGCTGACCGTCGGCTTGTCGGCGCTGGCCACCGCGCTGCTCGGTGCCTGGGCGGCGCGCAGTGGTTTGCGGCCGTTGCGGCGCATGAGTGAAGTGGCCGCCGGGGTCTCTGCCAGCTCACTGACCCAGCGCCTGCCCGAAGATCAAATGCCCACGGAGCTCGCCGAGCTGGCCCACACGTTTAACGCCATGCTCGGCCGTCTCGACGACTCGTTCCAGCGACTGTCAGCCTTCTCTGCCGACATCGCCCACGAACTACGCACGCCGCTGTCGAATCTGCTGACCCACACTCAAGTCACCCTCACCCGCCCGCGTGACCTCGAAGATTACCGCGAGGCCCTGCACAGCAACCTCGAAGAGCTGCAATGGATGGCGCAACTGGTCAACGACATGCTCTATCTGGCCAAGGCCGATCACGGTTTGCTGATTCCAAAACGCGAGCCGCTGCAACTGGCTGAGGAAGCGGATCTGCTGCTGGAATTCTTCGCACCGTTGGCCGAAGACGCCCAGGTCAAGCTGACCCGACTCGGCAGCGCCGGCATCAGTGGTGACCGCAGCATGTTGCGCCGCGCCCTCTCCAATCTGCTGGACAACGCGCTGCGCTTTACCCCGCCACACGGCGAGGTTCAAGTGCGGATTGTCGATGCGCCAAAAGGGTTGAGCCTGAGTATCGAGAACTCCGGGGAAGGCATTGCCGAAGCGTTGCTGCCGCGCTTGTTCGACCGCTTCTACCGTGCAGATCCGGCGCGCCATGAAGGCAGCAGCGAACATGCAGGATTGGGGTTGGCGATCACTCAGTCGATCATCCGCGCCCATGGTGGAACGATTCATTGCGAATCGGGCCAGGGCTGGACGCGGTTTTTGATGGAGTTGCCGAAAGGGGTTTGAGGCCAGCAACGCTGGCCTGCAGGTCGCTAGACAGCCGTTGCCCCCAACGCCGCCACCATTTGCCGCAAGGCCGGTGATTCGCCGTCAATGCGTACCTTCAGTCCATCAATCTCTCGACGTTCCGGGTAATGCTTGCGCAGCAGGTCAAACGCCGTGCGCTGTTCGGCACCGCTGACCACCAGGCTGCGGCGGAAATCCGCGTCATCGCGGCGCGGGTCGTACACCCCACGGCAGACCATCGCCAAGGCCCAGGCTGGATCACAACTGGCGTTCAAGTGGACTTGCGCCAGCCACGGTGCCGGCAACAGCTCATCAAGGGAGACCTGGGCTGGCTGCCCGAGGAACTGGCAAAACGCTTGATAGATCTGCGCGGTCCCGCGCTGCTTGCCGTCGAGGCTGTAACCGGCAATATGCGGAGTGGCAATCACGCACAGTTCGGCCAGGGCGATATCGACACTCGGCTCGCCTTCCCACACGTCCAACACCGCTTGCAGGTCTTCGCGCACCAGCAGCACTTCGCGCAATGCGCTGTTATCCACCACCGGGCCACGACTGGCGTTGATCAGCCAGGCACCGAGCTTGAGTTGGTTCAAGCGGTTTTCGTCAAACAGGTGCCAGGTCGGTTGCTCAGCGTTTTTGCTCAACGGGGTGTGCAAGCTGATGACGTCGCATTGCCCGATGATCTGCTCCAGGCTGACAAATTCGCCGCCTTCGGCCGCCTGACGCGGTGGATCACACACCAGCACCTTCCAGCCCAAACCTTGCAGAACCTTGACCAGCCGACCGCCAACTTCACCGGCGCCGACGACCCCGTATGTGCGCTCGGCCAGATCGACGCCTTCGATTTCGGCCAGGGTCAGCAGGCTGCCCAGCACGTAGTCGACCACGCCTCGGGCATTACAGCCCGGCGCGCTGGACCAGGTGATGCCGGCCTGCTGAAAGTAGTCCAGATCCAGGTGATCGGTGCCAATGGTGCAGGTGCCGACAAACCGCACTTTGCTGCCTTCCAACAAGTCGCGGTCGACCTTGGTCACCGAGCGCACCAACAGCACATCGGCCGCCTCGACCGTGGCGCGGTCGATGGAGCGTCCCGGTACACGGCGGATTTCGCCGAAACCTTCAAAGAACGCATCGAGCAGCGGGATATTTTCGTCGGCAACAATCAGCATGGCAGGCTCCTTTGGCGGATCGGCAGTGTAGCGCACATCTTCGTAGGAGCTGCAAAGGTGCGAGTTTACAAATCCGCAACACAGGAATTTTCCTGACTGCGGCGTCAACGCGTAGAATGCGCCGCCCCGCGCATCAAACCTCTCTGGACGCTTCGCCTGTGAATTCCGTAACTGACAGCCCCGCCGCTATTTCCCTCAACCGCCCGGCCCGGGTTCGCCTGGAGCTTAAAAACCTGCTTGGCCTGGCGCTGCCGATCATGATCGCGCAGCTGGCAACCACCGCCATGGGCTTCGTCGATGCGGTGATGGCCGGCCGCGTCGGGCCGCGCGATCTGGCGGCGGTGGCACTGGGCAACTCGATCTGGGTGCCGGTGTTCCTGCTGATGACCGGCACGCTGCTGGCGACCACGCCAAAAGTGGCTCAGCGCTTCGGCGCCGGCACCCACGCCGAGATCGGCCCTATCGTCCGTCAGGCATTGTGGCTGGCGCTGGTGGTGGGCCTGATGGCGACTGGCATGCTGTTCAGCGCCGAACCGATCCTGCACATCATGAAGGTCGATCCCGAGCTGATCGGCCCGTGCATGCAATACCTGCACGGCATCGCCAGCGGTCTGCCGGCGGTGGCGCTGTATCACGTGCTGCGCTGCTTCAGTGACGGCCTGGGACGCACCCGGCCGGCGATGGTTCTGGGTCTGTGTGGACTGGCGCTGAATATTCCGCTGAACTACATCTTCATTTATGGCCACCTCGGTGTACCCGCCATGGGCGGCGTCGGCTGCGGCTGGGCCACCGCGATTGTGATGTGGGTGATGGCGCTGGGCATGGCCGGTTGGGAGCGTTGGGCGCCGGCCTATCAATCGAGTCAGTTGTTCAGCCGTTTCGATTGGCCGCAATGGGCGGTGATCAAGCGTCTGCTGGGCATCGGCCTGCCGATCGGCATCGCAGTGTTCGCCGAGTCGAGCATTTTCGCGGTGATCGCCCTGTTGATCGGCAGCCTCGGCGCCACGGTGGTGGCCGGGCATCAGATCGCCCTGAACTTCAGTTCGCTGGTGTTCATGATCCCCTACTCCCTGGGCATGGCCGTGACCGTGCGGGTCGGCCAGGCACTTGGGCGCGAGGAACCCCGCGAAGCACGCTTCGCCGCCGGTGTCGGCATGGGCACTGCGCTGGCTTACGCCTGCCTGTCGGCGAGCATGATGCTGTTGCTGCGTGAACACATCGCGGCGATTTACACCGCCGACCCGATCGTGATTCAGGTGGCGTCGATGCTGATCGTCTATTCAGCGCTGTTTCAGTTCTCGGATGCGATCCAGGTGACTGCTGCAGGTGCGCTGCGCGGTTATCAGGACACTCGCGTGACGATGATCCTGACCTTGTTCGCTTACTGGGGGATTGGTTTGCCGGTGGGTTACGCCCTTGGCCTGACCCACTGGCTCGGCGCGCCAAGTGGACCGAGCGGGCTGTGGCAGGGCTTGATCGTGGGCTTGAGCTGCGCGGCGCTGATGCTGTCGATCCGCCTGACGCGCAGTGCACGCAAGCGAATCCGCATCAGTCGGTCAGCGGATTAAGCGAGTTTCTTGCGGATCCAATAGAGGTAGGTGCCTGCCTCTTCATGCTGTCCAACCAGTTCATGGTCCAGAAACACGCAGAACTTGGGAATGTCGCGACGGGTCGACGGGTCGGTGGCAATCACCTTGAGCAGGCCGCCAGGCACCAGGTCACGAATATGCTGGTGCAACATCATCACCGGCTCCGGGCAATTGAGGCCGGTGGCGTCGAGGGTGCCGTCTACCGGCGTATTGATCATTTCACTCATGACTCACTCCTGAAACTGGCCGCTATTGTCGCGCAATGCGGGGTATATCGTCATCTGTGGCATTTCGATGTACCTGTGGGAGCGAGCTTGCTCGCGATAGCGGTACATCAGCCGACTTCAATGTTGAATGACACACCGCAATCGCGAGCAAGCTCGCTCCCACATTGGTCCGTGTGAATCAGCGAGCTTTCGGTTTTTTCATATCGTGCCGGCGCAAATGGCAGGTCACCTCTTCACGGTCGTGATACAGCTGCTTGCAGCCGATATCGACCCGAATACCACGCGCCTTGAAGCCCTCTTCAATGCGCTCGAGCAAGCGCTTCACTTCGGCATAACGCTGCTTCATCGGTAGCTTCAGGTTGACCACCGCCTCGCGGCAATGCCCCTCGCCAATCCACTCTTCCAGCATCGCGGCGTTGCGCGCCGGTTTCTCGACGATGTCGCAGACCATCCAGTCCACCGGTTGCTTGGGCTTGAAGGTGAAACCGTCGGCCATCAAATGCTGAACCAGCCCGGTGTCCATCAGGCTTTCAGCCATTGGGCCGTTATCGATAGCGGTCACCAACATGCCACGGTTGACCAGTTGCCAGGTCCAGCCGCCAGGCGCGGCGCCCAGGTCGACGCCGGTCATGTCGCTGTGCAGGCGCTCATCCCACTGATCACGCGGGATGAAATGGTGCCACGCCTCTTCCAGCTTCAAGGTCGAACGGCTTGGCGCTTCACGCGGGAACTTCAAGCGCGGAATACCCATCGGCCACATCGCCGAGTTATTGGCCTCGGCCAGGCCGACGAACACTTCACGGCCACTTTTGAAGGTCAGCAGCAAACGCGGCTTGTTGGGGTCTTCCACCAGTTTGCCAGCGCCGGTCAGCGCCTTGCGCAGCGGGCCTTCGAATTTCTTGCAGAAGTTCGACAGCTCTTTGCCATCGTTGGTATCAACCACTTCCAGCCACAGACTGCCGCACGTCGGGAAGCTCGCCAGATGGGCGAGGATTACGCTGATGCGGTCGGTTTCCGGCAGATCAATGAAGATGCCGCGAGCCCATTGACGCGGAAAGATCAGCTGGGAAAAACGCTGGCCGCGCATCAGGCGCTCGGCGCCGTCTTCTTCGGTGCAGACAAACTCGGCGCAGGCGCTGGCGGTTTTGGCCTTGGCATAACCGGCCACGTTCAGCCGTGCGGCGTGTTCGGAAATCTCGGAACAGACTTCGCCTTCGAAGCCTGGCCGGCAATGCATAAAGAGGGTGT
Organism: Pseudomonas sp. GW822-FHT06B12; assembly: GCF_058799675.1. Taxonomy (NCBI): domain Bacteria; kingdom Pseudomonadati; phylum Pseudomonadota; class Gammaproteobacteria; order Pseudomonadales; family Pseudomonadaceae; genus Pseudomonas; species Pseudomonas sp. GW822-FHT06B12. Next base: position 407,726 of record NZ_JBXALR010000003.1, on the reverse strand, counting down.
TCATTCTTACTCCTGGGCAGATGGCGAGAAATTCAACCACTGCGCGATGCCCAGACTTGCGTTGAAGCAAAGCCTGTCACGAAAACCGGCGCATGATAGCCGAGTTCACCAGCCTGGACTTGTCCATAGAGTCCGGTTATTAGCCTTAACGTCTAAACAGGGCTAGGTTAAGAGCTCTGTCTGTCCCGCCAGTCCGTTGCCGTGCGGACCCAAAGGAGTCATTTCAATGCCGTCCCTCGATAGCCTGAAAACCCTTAAAACGCTGCAAATAGACGACAAGACCTACCATTACTTCAGCTTGCCGGAAGCCGCCAAAGCGTTAGGCGATCTCGACAAACTGCCGATGTCGCTGAAAGTCCTGCTGGAAAACCTGCTGCGCTGGGAAGACGAAAAAACCGTCACCGGCGCCGACCTCAAGGCCCTCGCCGCCTGGCTCAAAGAGCGGCGCAGCGACCGGGAAATCCAGTACCGTCCCGCGCGCGTATTAATGCAGGACTTCACCGGTGTGCCAGCGGTGGTCGACCTCGCCGCCATGCGCGCCGCCATGGCCAAGGCCGGTGGCGATCCGCAGCGAATCAATCCGCTGTCGCCAGTGGATCTGGTGATCGACCACTCGGTGATGGTCGACAAATTCGCAACGAGCGCTGCCTTCGGTCAAAACGTCGACATCGAGATGCAGCGTAATGGCGAGCGTTACGCCTTTCTGCGCTGGGGCCAGAGCGCCTTCGACAACTTCAGCGTCGTGCCGCCGGGCACCGGCATCTGTCACCAGGTCAACCTCGAATACCTCGGCCGCACCGTGTGGACCAAAGATGAGGACGGCCGCACCTACGCCTTCCCGGACACGTTGGTGGGCACCGATTCCCACACCACCATGATCAACGGTCTCGGCGTACTCGGCTGGGGGGTTGGCGGCATCGAAGCAGAAGCCGCGATGCTCGGCCAACCGGTGTCGATGCTGACCCCGGAAGTGATCGGTTTCAAACTCACCGGCAAACTCAAGGAAGGCATCACCGCCACCGACCTGGTGCTGACCGTCACCCAGATGCTGCGCAAGAAAGGCGTGGTCGGCAAATTCGTTGAGTTCTATGGCGACGGTCTCGCTGAATTGCCACTGGCGGATCGCGCAACCATTGCCAACATGGCCCCGGAATACGGCGCCACCTGCGGCTTTTTCCCGGTGGACGACGTGACACTGGAGTACCTGCGCCTGTCCGGTCGGCCCGTCGCCGTGGTGAAACTGGTCGAGGCCTATTGCAAAGCCCAAGGCCTGTGGCGCCTGCCCGGTAAAGAACCGGTGTTCACTGACAGCCTGGCGCTGGACATGAGCAGCGTCGAAGCCAGCCTCGCCGGCCCCAAACGCCCACAGGACCGGGTGTCGCTGCCAAATGTCGCCCAGGCGTTCACTGACTTCCTCGGCCTGCAAGTCAAACCCACCCGCCCCACCAGCAAGGAAGAAGGTCGCCTCGAAAGCGAAGGTGGCGGCGGTGTTGCCGTCGGCAATGCCGACCTCATCGGCGAAACGGACTACGAGTATGAAGGCCAGACCTATCGCCTGAAAAACGGCGCCGTGGTGATTGCCGCCATCACCTCTTGCACCAACACCTCCAACCCGAGCGTGATGATGGCTGCCGGGCTGGTGGCGAAAAAAGCCGTGGAGAAAGGCCTCAAACGCAAACCGTGGGTGAAAAGCTCGCTGGCGCCCGGTTCCAAAGTGGTCACTGACTACTACAAGGCCGCGGGCCTGACCCAATACCTCGATGAACTGGGCTTTTCTCTGGTCGGCTATGGCTGCACCACCTGCATCGGTAACTCCGGGCCGTTGCTGGAACCGATTGAAAAAGCCATTCAGAGTTCCGACCTGGCCGTCGCTTCAGTGCTGTCCGGCAACCGCAACTTCGAAGGTCGTGTGCATCCACTGGTGAAAACCAACTGGCTGGCCTCCCCGCCGCTGGTTGTCGCCTATGCCTTGGCCGGCAGCGTGCGCATGGACATCAGTAGCGACTCACTGGGCGATGGCAGGGATGGCAAGCCGGTGTACCTGCGGGACATCTGGCCGAGCAGCAAGGAAATTGCCGACGCCGTGGCGCAGGTCGACACCGCGATGTTCCACAAGGAATACGCCGAAGTGTTCGCCGGTGACGCGCAGTGGCAAGCCATCGAAGTCCCGAAAGCGGCGACGTACGTCTGGCAGAAGGACTCCACCTACATCCAGCATCCGCCGTTCTTCGATGACATTTCCGGCCCCCTGCCGGTGATTCAGGACATCAGCGGTGCACGCGTGCTGGCCCTGCTGGGCGATTCGGTGACCACCGACCACATCTCTCCCGCCGGCAACATCAAGGCCGACAGCCCGGCCGGGCGCTACCTGCGTGAACAGGGTGTGGAACCGCGAGACTTCAACTCCTACGGCTCACGTCGCGGTAACCATCAAGTGATGATGCGCGGCACCTTCGCCAACATCCGCATTCGCAACGAAATGCTCGGCGGCGAAGAAGGCGGCAACACGCTCTACATTCCGACCGGTGAAAAACTGCCGATCTACGATGCCGCCATGCGCTATCAAGCGGCGGGCACTCCGCTGGTGGTGATCGCCGGCCAGGAATACGGCACCGGCTCAAGCCGTGACTGGGCGGCCAAGGGCACCAACCTGCTGGGCGTCAAAGCGGTGATCGCCGAGAGTTTCGAACGGATTCACCGTTCCAACCTGGTGGGCATGGGGGTATTGCCACTGCAGTTCAAGCTCGATCAGAACCGCAAGAGCCTGAACCTGACCGGCAAGGAGACACTCAGCATTCAGGGACTGACAGGCGTCGAGTTGACGCCACGAATGAACCTGACACTGGTGATCACCCGCGAGGACGGCAGCAGCGAGAAGGTGGACGTGCTGTGCCGGATCGACACGCTGAACGAAGTGGAATACTTCAAATCGGGAGGGATTCTGCATTACGTGTTGCGGCAGTTGATCGCTTCATAATGTCGCACTGACAAAAACACCGCCTTCAGGCGGTGTTTTTGTTTGCGTCGCGAACGTCCCTTTAATCGCACCGCTTCCATAGTGGTGATGTGGCGGGCACAAAAATGTGAACAACACCGATCAAGTGTGGGAGCGGGCTTGCTCGCGAAAGCGCCAGAACAGGCAATATTGATGTTGAGTCTTATGGCCCCTTCGCGAGCAAGCTCGCTCCCACAGTGGACCGAGGTGGCCCGCAGAATCTCAGACACAAGGACTTCACATGATTGCTCTGCCATGGCTCTACCTGGCACTCCTCTCCATCGGCTACGCACTGGCCCTGATCTACAGCCAACTCGGCTGGCTGGCGGCAATTACCGTCGGGTTATTACTGTTTGCCGGTTTTGCCGTTCGCCAGCCTCAGATTCAGGTCGGCCGCGTCCTGGGTCACGGCTTGTTCATTTTCCTGGCGCTCGCGCTGGCAATGCACTGGCTTCCCGGTTTCTACAACGGTCGCGGTATCGGCCCGGAACGCTTCACTGCCGATGCGGTGCCGTATTCCATGTACCTGAATCTGGATAAACCACTGATTGGCTTCTGGCTGTTGCTGGTTTGCCCGTGGATTGTCGGTCGCCGCTCCCTGCGCCTTTCACTGTATGCCACCGCCGCGGCACTGCCCTTGAGCGCGCTGACTGCTCTTGGTGGCGCGCTGCTGCTGGGCATGATCAGTTGGGCGCCGAAGTGGCCCGATCAATCCTGGCTCTGGGTGCTGAACAACCTGCTGCTGGTGACGCTGGTCGAGGAGGCGCTGTTTCGCGGTTACATTCAGGGTGGTTTGAGTCGCTGCCTGAACCACCTGCGCTACGGCGAACACCTCGCCCTGCTCGGTACCGCGCTGTTGTTCGGCCTGGCGCACCTCGGCGCTGGCTGGCAATGGGTGCTGCTGGCGAGCCTTGCCGGGGTTGGTTACGGGCTGGCGTACCGTTTCGGTGGACTGGGGGCAGCCATCGCCACGCACTTTGGTTTGAATCTGTTGCACTTTGGCCTCTTCACCTACCCGATGCTGGCCGGTTGAAATCAAACAATGTGCGGCACCGCTGAATATTGAAAAATAATTTCAATTTATTCCTGGCGCTGCCGACACCCTGTCAAAGCCTTGCGGATTGAAAAAGCCATGCGTAATAACCAGCCCATTACACAACGCGAACGGACCTTCCCGGCTCAGCAACGGTTGATTTCCACGACCGATGCCAAAGGCGTGATCACCTACTGCAACGATGCTTTCGTCGAAATCAGCGGGTTTTCTCGTGAGGAACTGATCCGTGCGCCGCACAACCTGGTCCGTCACCCCGACGTCCCGGCTGCGGTCTTCGCGCACATGTGGGACACACTGAAACAAGGCTTGCCATGGATGGGCATTGTCAAGAATCGCTGCAAGACCGGTGACCACTACTGGGTTAACGCCTATGTCACACCGGTATTCGACGGCAAGCAGGTGGTCGGTTACGAGTCGGTGCGGGTCAAGCCCACCGCCGAACAGATCCGCCGCGCCGAAGCGCTCTACCAACGCATCAATCAGGGCAAGTCGGCGATTCCTCAAACAGATAAATGGCTGCCGGTGCTACAGGACTGGTTGCCGTTCATTCTGGTCAGCCAGCTGAGCTTCATGATTGGCGCCACGCTCAACTCGCAGTGGGGTTTTGCCTTGGCTGCCGGACTTTCGGTGCCACTCGGCCTGCTCGGTTTGAGCTGGCAACAGCGCGGCCTCAAGCGTTTGCTGCGCCTGGCCGAGCAGACCACGTCCGACCCGCTGATTGCGCAGATGTACACCGACAGCCGCGGCGCTCAAGCGCGCCTGGAAATGTCGATCCTCAGCCAGGAAGCCCGTCTGAAAACCTGCCTGACTCGCCTGCAAGACACCGCCGAGCACCTGACCGAACAGGCTCGACAGTCCGACACCCTGGCGCACAAAAGCTCGACCGGCCTGGAACGTCAGCGCGTCGAGACCGAGCAAGTGGCGACGGCCGTCAACCAGATGGCCGCCACTACCCAGGAAGTCGCCAGCCACGTGCAACGCACCGCTGACGCCACCCAGGAAGCCAATCGCCTGACCGGCCGTGGTCGTGACATCGCTGGCGAAACCCGTGAAGCTATCCAGCGCCTGTCGGTGGTGGTCGGTGAAACCGGTCTGACCGTGACCCAACTGGCCAAGGACAGCGACGAAATCGGCGGCGTGGTCGACGTGATCAAAGGCATCGCCGACCAGACCAACCTGCTGGCCTTGAACGCGGCCATCGAAGCGGCTCGCGCCGGTGAGATGGGTCGTGGTTTTGCGGTGGTGGCTGACGAAGTACGGCAACTGGCGCAACGCACCAGCGAATCGACCGGGCAGATCCACAGCCTGATCGCCAAGCTCCAACAGACCGCCAGCACGGCGGTGCAAACCATGGAAGCGGGACATCGCCAGGCCGAAGAAGGCGTGGCGCGGGTTCTGGAAGCTGACCAGGCACTGGTGGGCATCAGCGAAGCGGTGGCCAACATCACCGACATGACCACGCAAATCGCTGCAGCTACTGAAGAGCAAAGCGCGGTGGCTGAAGAGATCAGCCGCAACATCAGCACCATCGCGCAACTGGCCGACCAGACCTCGGAACAGGCACAGAACTCGGCGCTGCTGAGTGAAGAGCTGACGCGAACGGCGAATACCCAGTATTCGTTGGTGGAGCGGTTTAACCGCTGATCGTTGTTGGCAAATACAAAAACCCGGGAGGTGATACTTCCGGGTTTTTTATTGCCAGTTTGAAAGTGATGTCGTCTGTCAGGTCCTCATCGCGAGCAAGCTCGCTCCCACATTGGATTGTGGTGATGCACAAAGCCCTGTGGGAGCGAGCTTGCTCGCGATGAGGCCGCAACCACCACCATCAATATCAGAGAAGAAATGCAGCAACCTTTTGCGCAGCAGCCGCCAAATGCTGCTCATGAGTAAACCCTGAGACCTTCAATGGCTTCAAATCGTGATCACCCGCCGTCAGCCACAGCACCTCGATACTCGGCGACAACTCATACCCTTCAACCGCCGCACGATTCCCCAGCGCATCCCTCTCCCCCTGCACAATCAGCGTCGGCGTCTTGAGTCCGGCCAAATGCTCGACCCGAGGCTTCTCCGGTTTACCCACCGCATAAAACGGATACCCCAGACACACCAGCGCATCCGCCCCCAACTCATCGGCCAGCAAACTGGCCATGCGTCCGCCCATGGACTTGCCGCCAATGGCCAGACGCCCAGCGACATGGCGTCGCACCAGCGCATAGACCTCACGCCAGCATTCGAGCAATTTCGGCGCCGGATTCGGCGGGCGCTTGCCGCCATCCAGACGCCGTTGCGCCATGTAGGGAAACTCGAAACGCAAGACGTTGACGCCCTGCGCAGCAAGGCGTGCGGCGATGTCGTTCATCCAGTCACTGTCCATCGGTGCGCCGGCGCCATGCGCGAGAATCAGCGTCGCCGATGCCGGCACTGAGGCGGCATCCCACAACCATCCGTGATCCCGCACGCACTGCGCCCATTGATCCCCGTCAATACTGGCCTTGTGCTGTTTGTCCATGCTTGCCTCGCTTTTAATCTGCCTATAACTCCAGGCGAAGGAAGCGTCATCGCCTTGCGCAGACGCTTTCACTTCGGCTGAACCGTGGATGGGGAACCATGAACACTTCTTTAAGTACCGCCTATAACTACAAGGTGGTCCGCCAATTCGCCATTATGACGGTGGTGTGGGGCATCGTCGGCATGGGGCTCGGGGTTTTTCTCGCGGCTCAATTGGTCTGGCCTGAACTCAACTTCAATTTGCCCTGGACCAGCTTCGGCCGTTTGCGCCCGCTGCACACCAACGCGGTGATTTTCGCCTTTGGCGGTTGCGCACTGTTTGCCAGCTCTTTCTACTCGGTGCAGCGCACCTGCCAGACCCAGCTGTTCGCGCCGAAACTCGCGCAGTTCTGCTTCTGGGGCTGGCAGTTGGTGATCGTGCTGGCCGCAATCAGTTTGCCGCTGGGCTACACCACCTCCAAGGAATACGCCGAGCTGGAATGGCCGATCGCCATTCTCATCGCCATTGTCTGGGTGGCCTACGGCGTCGTGTTCTTCGGCACGGTGATGAAGCGCAAAACCAAGCACATCTACGTCGGCAACTGGTTTTTCGGTGCGTTCATCATCACCGTAGCCATCCTGCACATCGTCAACCACGCGTCCCTGCCGGTGAGCTTCGTCAAGTCCTACTCGGCATACGGTGGTGCGACAGATGCCATGGTGCAGTGGTGGTACGGCCATAACGCGGTAGGCTTTTTCCTCACTGCTGGCTTCCTCGGGATGATGTACTACTTCGTGCCGAAACAGGCCGAGCGTCCGGTGTACTCCTATCGCCTGTCCATCGTGCACTTCTGGGCGTTGATCACCCTGTACATCTGGGCTGGTCCGCACCACTTGCACTACACCGCACTGCCGGATTGGGCACAGTCGCTGGGCATGGTGATGTCGCTGGTGCTGCTGGCGCCAAGTTGGGGCGGGATGATCAACGGCATGATGACCCTCTCGGGCGCCTGGCATAAGTTGCGCAGCGACCCGATCCTGCGCTTCCTCGTGGTGTCCCTGGCGTTCTACGGCATGTCGACCTTCGAAGGGCCGATGATGGCCATCAAAACGGTCAACGCCCTCTCCCACTACACCGACTGGACCATCGGCCACGTACACGCCGGCGCACTCGGCTGGGTGGCGATGATCTCGATCGGCGCGCTGTACCACATGATCCCGAAAATCTTCGGCCGCACGCAAATGCACAGCCTCGGCCTGATCAACGCGCATTTCTGGCTCGCAACCATCGGCACCGTGCTCTACATCGCCTCGATGTGGGTCAACGGCATCGCCCAGGGCCTGATGTGGCGTGCGGTCAACGAAGACGGCACGCTGACCTACTCCTTCGTCGAAACCCTGGTGGCCAGCCACCCAGGCTACGTCGTGCGACTGGTGGGCGGCGCGATCTTCTTCAGCGGCATGTTGCTGATGGCTTACAACACCTGGCGCACCGTGCGTGCCGCACAGCCAGCCGAAGTCGCCGCCGCGGCGCAGATGGCCTGAGGAGTCCGCCATGAAACACGAAACGATTGAGAAAAACGTCGGCCTGCTGTTGCTGCTGATGGTCTTCGCGGTGAGCATCGGCGGTCTGACCCAGATCGTCCCGCTGTTCTTCCAGGACGTCACCAACAAACCGGTCGAAGGCATGAAGCCCTACACCGCGCTGCAACTCGAAGGTCGCGACATCTACATCCGCGAAGGCTGTGTGCAGTGTCACTCGCAGATGATTCGTCCGTTCCGCGCCGAGACCGAGCGCTACGGTCACTATTCGGTGGCCGGTGAAAGCGTTTGGGATCACCCGTTTCTTTGGGGCTCCAAGCGCACCGGTCCGGACCTGGCCCGGGTCGGCGGCCGCTACTCGGAAGACTGGCACCGCGCGCACTTGTACAACCCGCGCAACGTCGTGCCGGAGTCGAAGATGCCCGCCTACCCATGGCTGGTGGCCAACCCGCTCGACAGCAGCCACACCGAAACCAAGTTGCGGGTCATGCGCACCCTCGGCGTTCCGTACACCGACGAAGACATTGCAGGCAGCGTCGAAACGCTCAAGGGCAAGACCGAAATGGACGCGCTCGTCGCCTACCTGCAAGTGCTCGGCACTGCGATCAAGAGCAAGAGGTGAGCCATGCCCTTTGAAATAAGTACTGGAATGATCCGCGGCCTGGGCACCGTCGTCGTATTCGTCGCCTTTGTCGGACTGGCGCTGTGGGTGTTCAACGGCAAACGCAGCCCGGGATTCGCCGAAGCGCGCCTGCTGCCCTTTGCCGATGAACCGCAACCCGACGACACCGACACCAAAGAATCCGCAACAAGGAGTACCCGGCCATGACCACCTTCTGGAGTACGTGGATCTGCGTACTGACCATTGGCAGCCTGATCGGCCTGACCTGGCTGCTGATCGGCACCCGCAAGGGCGAAACCAAGGGCAGCGTCGACCAGACCATGGGCCACAGCTTCGACGGCATCGAGGAGTACGACAATCCGCTGCCGCAGTGGTGGTTCATGCTGTTCGCCGGGACCCTGGTGTTTGCCGTCGGTTACCTGATCCTTTATCCGGGCCTGGGCAACTGGAAAGGCGTATTGCCAGGCTATGAAGACGGCTGGACCCAGACCAAGGAATGGGAAAAGGAAATGGCCAAGGCCGACAGCAAATTCGGACCGATCTTCGCCAAATTCGCAGCCATGCCCGTGGAAGAAGTCGCCAAAGACCCGCAAGCGCTGAAAATGGGCGGTCGCCTGTTTGCCTCCAACTGCGCGGTCTGCCACGGCTCGGATGCCAAGGGCGCCTTCGGCTTCCCTAACCTCGCCGACAGTATCTGGCGCTGGGGTGGCAGTCCCGACACCATCAAGACCACCATCATGGGTGGACGCATGGCGGCCATGCCGGCCTGGGGCGAAGTATTGGGCGAGACTGGGGTGAAAAACGTCGCGGCCTATGTGCGTCACGAACTCGCCGGCCTGCCACTGCCGGCTGACAGCGGCGCTGACCTGCACGCCGGACAGCAAACATTCAGCACTACCTGCGTAGCCTGTCACGGCGCAAACGGCCAGGGCACGGAGTTGATGGGGGCGCCAAACCTGACGCAACCGGCAGGTTTCATCTACGGCACCAGCCTGACGCAACTGCAACAGACCATCCGCCATGGTCGCCAGGGTCACATGCCGGCGCAGAGCGAACTGCTCGGCAACGACAAGGTGCAACTGCTGGCCGCGTATGTGTACAGTTTGTCTCACAACCCGAACGCCGAGCGTTTGCAGGCTGAAAGCAAAACCGAATAAATCTTCACCGCCCAACTGCTGCATTCACCCGAATGCGGCAGTTCCCTGCTCCTTTGCGACGCATTGTCGCACCCCTCAATTGGTCTGCCTTTCGGTTCGGTGGATTCGCGTCTACGCTTGCTTCGAAGCGGACTGGCAACAGCCGGTCAAGGGTCAACCGTACACGATGCGTTCGACGAATCTGTTCGATGACAGGCCGCAAAGGCTGGTAGATACCGGCTGTCGCGCAAGTTGCCGTCTGTCACCTGCCCGCCTCGTTTGAACACACCCAGTTACAACTGACCAGACCCCCTCGCCTTTTTCGTCCGCCGGGACATTTTGCCCATGGGCAATTTTGTCCCTACGCGGCGCATGGAAAGGCCGCAGAATCAGCTTTTGGAAGCATTGACGCAGGTCATGGCGCGTTGCAATGACCCCCTGTTTTCTCCATACTTGCGACCGATTTTTACTCCTAATAAAACACCCAAACCGTGGAACCTTAGAATGAGCACAGCAATCAGTCCGACTGCTTATAACTATAAGGTAGTCCGCCAGTTCGCCATCATGACGGTGGTCTGGGGGATCCTTGGCATGGGGCTCGGTGTCTTCATCGCCTCACAGCTCGTATGGCCAGAACTTAACTTTGGCCTGCCGTGGACGACTTTTGGACGCCTACGCCCGCTGCACACCAACCTGGTGATTTTCGCCTTCGGTGGTTGTGCACTGTTTGCCACTTCTTATTACGTCGTGCAGCGAACCTGCCAAACGCGACTGATTTCCGACAGCCTCGCTGCCTTCCACTTCTGGGGATGGCAGGCTGTAATCGTTGGCGCGATCGTTACCTTGCCGCTGGGTTACACCACCACCAAGGAATACGCGGAACTGGAATGGCCTCTGGCTATCCTGCTGGCTATCGTCTGGGTCACCTACGGTCTGGTGTTCTTCGGCACCATCGTCAAGCGCAAGACCAAGCACATCTATGTCGGCAACTGGTTCTACGGTGCCTTCATCGTCGTGACGGCGATGCTGCACATCGTCAACCACGCCTCCTTGCCGGTCAGCTTCTTCAAGTCCTACTCGGCGTACGCCGGTGCGACTGACGCCATGATCCAGTGGTGGTACGGCCACAACGCGGTAGGTTTCTTCCTGACCACCGGGTTCCTGGGGATGATGTACTACTTCGTGCCGAAACAGGCCGAGCGTCCGATCTACTCGTATCGCCTGTCGATCGTGCACTTCTGGGCACTGATCACCCTGTACATCTGGGCTGGCCCGCACCACCTGCACTACACCGCACTGCCGGACTGGGCTCAGTCGCTTGGCATGGCAATGTCGATCATCCTGCTGGCGCCAAGCTGGGGCGGCATGATCAACGGCATGATGACCCTGTCGGGTGCCTGGCATAAGCTGCGGACCGACCCGATCCTGCGTTTCCTGGTCGTGTCCCTGGCGTTCTACGGCATGTCGACCTTCGAAGGCCCGATGATGGCCATCAAGACCGTCAACTCGTTGTCGCACTACACGGACTGGACCATCGGCCACGTACACGCCGGTGCCTTGGGCTGGGTGGCGATGATTTCGATCGGTGCGCTGTACCACATGATCCCGAAAATCTTCGGTCGTCCGCAGATGCACAGCATCGGCCTGATCAACACGCACTTCTGGCTCGCGACCATCGGTACCGTGCTCTACATCGCTTCGATGTGGGTCAACGGCATCACCCAGGGTCTGATGTGGCGTGCAATCAACGATGACGGCACCCTCACCTACTCCTTCGTCGAAGCGCTGCAAGCCAGCCACCCTGGTTTCATCGTTCGCGCCCTGGGTGGTGCGTTCTTTGCCAGCGGCATGCTGTTCATGGCCTACAACGTATTCCGTACCGTACGCGCCTCGAACCCGGCTGAAGCCGAAGCCGCCGCTCAGATCGCTGTAGTTGGAGCTCACTGATGAAGCATGAAGCAGTCGAGAAGAATATTGGCCTGCTGGCCTTCTTCATGGTCATCGCCGTCAGCATCGGCGGCCTGACCCAGATCGTCCCCCTGTTTTTTCAGGACGTGACCAACAAGCCGGTTGAAGGCATGAAGCCACGCCCGGCGCTGGAACTTGAAGGCCGTGACATTTTCATCGCCAACGGTTGTGTCGGCTGCCACTCGCAGATGATCCGTCCGTTCCGTGCTGAAACCGAACGTTATGGCCACTACTCGGTAGCCGGTGAAAGCGTTTGGGACCACCCGTTCCTGTGGGGTTCCAAGCGTACCGGTCCGGACTTGGCCCGTGTAGGCGGTCGTTACTCCGATGACTGGCAGCGTGCGCACTTGTACAACCCGCGCAACGTGGTGCCTGAGTCGAAAATGCCGGCTTACCCGTTCCTCGTGGAAAACAAGCTCGACGGCAAAGACACCGCGAAGAAAATGGAAGTCTTGCGCACGCTCGGCGTTCCTTACACCGACGAAGACATCGCCGGTGCAAAAGATGCCGTGAAGGGCAAAACCGAAATGGACGCGCTGGTGGCCTATCTGCAAGGCCTGGGCACCATCATCAAAAGCAAACGGTGATCTGGATGGATATCGGGATGATTCGTGGCCTGGGCACCGTTGTCGTGATGGTTGCCTTTATCGGTCTGGCGTTGTGGGTATTCAGCCCCAAGCGCAAGTCGGAGTTTGAAGACGCGACCTTGCTGCCTTTCGCGGATGATCCCGAAGCCATCAAGCACGTCGAGCAAGCTTCTAGGAGTAACAAAGAATGACTACGTTCTGGAGTCTGTACGTCACAGTCCTCAGTCTGGGTACCATCTTCGCCCTGACCTGGCTGCTGCTGTCGACCCGCAAGGGCCAGCGCGCCGAGCAGACGGATGAGACGGTTGGCCACGCCTTCGACGGGATCGAGGAGTACGACAACCCGCTGCCGAAATGGTGGTTCATGCTGTTTGTCGGCACCATCATCTTCGCACTGGGCTACCTGGCGCTGTACCCGGGCCTGGGCAACTGGAAAGGCCTGCTGCCAGGTTACGGCTACCTCGACAACGAGAAGCAAACCCCGTTCGCCAACGGCCAGTCCGGCTGGACCGGTGTTCACGAGTGGGAAAAGGAAATGGCCAAATCGGACGCCAAGTTCGGTCCGATCTTTGCCAAATTCGCGGCCATGCCGATTGAAGAAGTTGCCAAGGACCCGCAAGCCCTGAAGATGGGTGGCCGCCTGTTCGCCTCCAACTGCTCGGTTTGCCACGGTTCCGACGCCAAAGGCGCTTACGGTTTCCCTAACCTGACCGACGAAGACTGGCGTTGGGGCGGCGAGCCGGAAACCATCAAGACCACCATCATGGGCGGCCGTCACGCGGTGATGCCGGCCTGGGGTGAAGTCATCGGCGAGCAAGGCGTCAGCGACGTCGCCTCGTTCGTGCTGACCAACCTCGATGGCCGCAAGCTGCCGGAAGGCAGCAAGGCTGACCCGGTTGCCGGCCAGAAGATTTTCGCCGCCAACTGCGTGGCTTGCCACGGTCCGGAAGGTAAAGGAACCCCAGCCATGGGCGCACCTAACCTGACTCACCCGGCAGCGTTCATCTACGGCTCGAGCTTCGCTCAACTGCAGCAGACCATCCGTTACGGCCGTCAGGGCCAGATGCCTGCGCAGGCGCAACTGCAAGGTAACGACAAGGTTCACCTGCTGGCCGCTTATGTTTATAGCCTGTCCCACGGCGAGAAAGCGGCTGACGCCCAGTAAGGCAAACGCCTGTTAGCAACAACAAACGGCCCCGCCAGTGATCTGGCGGGGCCGTTTTGTTTTGATCGGGTGAACTCCCACCCTCTGTAAAACGGTCCATAATTCACAAGTCAATTGATTCAAGTCATTACACCATCAATTGATTTCCCCCAACGCGACCAAAGGTCGCACCCTTGCACTAGAGCTACAGGCGTATCATTGCGCCACTGCAACACCTCTTTTTGACCGCGGTCGGCACGTACTGACCGGGGCATTTTTCCACTGCCGTGGGATGCAATAGATGAGCAACCAGATTCCGGTACACGACGTTACCCCGCCTGCCAAGAACGCGAACAACAGCGTCGACCTCTACGCCTCTCGGGAAAAAATCTACACCCGCGCCTTCACCGGCCTGTTCCGTAATCTGCGAATGACCGGCGGTGCCGCGTTGTTTCTGCTGTATTTCGGCACGGTCTGGCTCAACTGGGGTGGCCATCAAGCCGTCTGGTGGAACCTGCCGGAGCGTAAATTCTTCATCTTCGGTGCAACCTTCTGGCCGCAGGACTTCATTCTGCTGTCCGGCTTGTTGATCATCAGCGCCTTCGGCCTGTTCTTCATTACCGTGTACGCCGGGCGTGTCTGGTGCGGCTATACCTGCCCGCAGAGCGTCTGGACCTGGATTTTCATGTGGTGCGAGAAGGTCACCGAAGGCGACCGCAACCAGCGCATCAAGCTCGACAAGGCGCCAATGAGCGCCAACAAGTTCCTGCGCAAGCTCAGCAAACACACGATGTGGCTGTTGATCGGTTTCGTCACCGGCATGACCTTCGTCGGCTACTTTTCGCCGATTCGTGAACTGACCATCGACTTCTTCATCGGCCAGGCCGATGGCTGGTCGTATTTCTGGGTCGGCTTCTTCACCCTCGCCACCTACGGCAACGCCGGCTGGCTGCGCGAGCAAGTGTGCATCTACATGTGCCCTTACGCGCGCTTCCAAAGTGTGATGTTCGACAAGGACACGCTGATCGTTTCCTACGACCCACGTCGTGGCGAAACCCGTGGCCCACGCAAGAAAGGCATCGACTACAAGGCCCAGGGCCTGGGTGACTGCATCGACTGCACCATGTGCGTTCAGGTGTGCCCGACCGGCATCGACATCCGTGATGGCTTGCAGATCGAATGCATTGGCTGCGCGGCCTGCATCGACGCCTGCGACAGCATCATGGACAAGATGGAGTACCCGCGCGGGCTGATCAGCTACACCACCGAGCACAACCTGTCCGGGCAAAAAACCCATAAACTGCGTCCGCGCCTGATCGGCTACGCGCTGGTGTTGCTGGCTATGATCAGCTTGCTGATCACCGCGTTCTTCATGCGTTCGCTGGTCGGTTTCGATGTCAGCAAGGACCGTGTGCTGTATCGCGAGAACGCCGAAGGCCGGATCGAGAACGTCTATAGCCTCAAAGTCATGAACAAGGACCAGCGCGATCACACTTACGTGCTGGAAGCCTCCGGCCTGCCGGATCTCAAGCTGCAAGGCAAGCGCGAGATCAAGGTCGCCGCCGGGGAAATTTTCAGCATGCCGGTCGAGTTGTCGAGCGCGCCGGAACAACTGCCGTCCAGCACCAACGAGGTGAAATTCACCCTCAAGGATGCCGACGACAGCAGCGTCCACGTTGAAGCCAAGAGCCGGTTCATCGGCCCACAAATTCGTTGAGAGAAGTCATCATGCCCGCAGCAACCGCCACCAGCCCTTGGTACAAACATCTCTGGCCATGGATCATCATCGGTATCCTGGCCTGCTCGGTGACGCTGACCCTGTCCATGGTGACCATCGCGGTGAACAACCCGGACAACCTGGTCAACGACAATTACTACGAAGCCGGTAAAGGCATCAACCGCTCGCTGGACCGCGAGTTGCTGGCCCAGAGCCTGATGATGCATGCCCGCATGCGCCTGGATGACGTGACCGGTGAAGTCGACTTGCACCTGACGGGTAACAGCACACCTGCGACCCTGGAACTGAACCTGATCTCGCCGACCCAACCGGAAAAGGATCGCAAGATCATCCTGACCCGCAGCGAGACCGAACAGGGGCGTTATATCGGCCAACTGACCGACAAGATCGACGGCCGGCGCTTCGTCGAGCTGCTGGGCAGCCAGGACGATCATGTGTGGCGCATGTTCGAAGAAGAACAGATCAGCCATGACAAGGATTTGCTGCTGGGTGATGAGCCTCTGCAAGGCGCGGAAGACCTGAAGCAGTAACACCTGCGCTTCGCGCATCGCGAGCAAGCTCGCTCCCACAGTGGATCTCGGCGTACACAAACTTTGTGCACGACACCGATCAAATGTGGGAGCGAGCTTGCTCGCGATGAGGCCCTACCTGACGACAGAGATTCAGCGGTACCAGTGAAAACCTCATGACCACGCCCACCCCCTGCTACCACTGCGCCCTGCCCGTCCCATCCGGCAGCCGGTTTACCGCCGTCATCCTCGGCGAAACCCGCGAGCTCTGCTGTCCGGGTTGCCAGGCCGTGGCCGAAGCGATTGTCGCAGGCGGGCTGGAACATTATTACAGCCACCGCAGCGAGGCCTCAGCCAACCCCGAAGCCTTGCCAGTGCAACTGGTGGACGAACTGGCGCTGTATGACCGCGCCGACGTGCAACAACCCTTCGTCCGTCACGAAGGCGATCTGGCTGAAACCACCCTGCTGATGGAAGGCATCAGCTGCGCGGCGTGCGGCTGGTTGATCGAGAAACACCTGCGCAGCCTGCCGGCCGTGGCCGAGGCGCGACTGAACCTGTCCAACCATCGCCTGCACGTGCGCTGGGCCGACAGCCAGTTGCCGTTGAGCCAGGTGCTCAGCGAATTGCGCCACATCGGTTACGCCGCCCACCCCTATCAAGCCGACCGCGCCAGCGAACAACTGGCCAACGAAAACCGCCTGGCTTTGCGCCAACTGGGCGTCGCCGGTTTACTGTGGTTTCAGGCAATGATGGCGACCATGGCCACCTGGCCGGAATTCAACATCGACCTCAGTCCCGAACTGCACACCATCCTGCGCTGGGTTGCACTGTTCCTGACCACGCCGATTGTGTTCTACAGCTGCGCGCCGTTCTTCAAAGGCGCGATGCGCGACCTGCGCACCCGCCACCTGACCATGGACGTTTCCGTTTCGCTGGCCATCGGCGGCGCCTACCTCGCCGGGATCTGGACCTCGATCACTGGAGTCGGCGAGCTGTATTTCGACGCGGTCGGGATGTTTGCACTGTTTCTACTGGCTGGTCGCTACCTGGAACGCCGCGCCCGCGAACGCACCGCCGCCGCCACCGCACAACTGGTCAACCTGCTGCCTGCGTCATGCCTGCGCCTGAGCGCGGATGGCCAGAGCGAGCGCATCCTGCTCAGCGAGTTGCGTCTCGGTGACCAGGTATTGGTGCATCCCGGTGCAATCCTCCCGGCCGACGGTAAAATCCTCGACGGCCAGTCGAGCATCGATGAGTCGCTGCTGACCGGCGAGTACCTGCCGCAACCTCGAACGCTGGGCGATGCAGTCACCGCCGGCACCTTGAACGTCGAGGGTGCGCTGACCGTCGAAGTGCTGGCGCTGGGTCAGGACACTCGCCTCTCCGCCATCGTCCGCCTGCTGGATCGCGCTCAGGCCGAAAAACCACGCCTGGCAGAAATTGCCGACCGCGCCGCACAGTGGTTCCTGCTGCTGTCACTGATTGCCGCCGCGGCCATTGGTTTGCTCTGGTGGGAACTGGATGCGTCCCGCGCATTCTGGATCGTGCTGGCGATGCTGGTCGCGACCTGCCCGTGCGCCTTGTCGCTGGCCACGCCGACCGCGCTCACCGCCGCCACCGGCACCTTGCACAAACTCGGCCTGCTGCTGACCCGTGGCCACGTACTGGAAGGCTTGAATCAGATCGACACGGTGATTTTCGACAAGACCGGCACCCTCACCGAAGGTCGCCTGGCCTTGCGTTCGATTCGACCACTGGGCGCACTCGACAGCGACCAGTGCCTGGGCCTCGCTGCCGCTCTGGAAAACCGTTCCGAGCACCCGATCGCCCGCGCCTTTGGCCGGGCGCCGCTGGCCGCCGAAGAAGTCCTGAGCACGCCAGGACTGGGACTCGAAGGACTGGTCGGCGAACAGCGCTTGCGCATCGGTCAACCGACGTTTGTCTGCGAACTCAGCGGCTGTGCTGTGCCGGCAATCCCGGATGAAGCCGGCCAATGGCTGTTGCTCGGCGACAGCCACGGCGCGCTGGCCTGGTTCGTCCTTGATGATCGTCTGCGCAACGACGCTCCTGCGCTGCTCGCGGCGTGTAAAGCTCGCGGTTGGCGCACATTGCTGCTGTCCGGCGACAGCTCGCCGATGGTCGCGAGTGTCGCCGCGCAATTGGGTATCGACGAAGCCCGAGGCGGTTTACGCCCGGATGACAAGTTGCAGGTGCTCAAGCAACTGCACCAGGAAGGTCGCAAGGTGTTGATGCTCGGCGACGGGGTCAATGACGTGCCAGTGCTGGCCGCCGCCGACATCAGCGTGGCCATGGGTTCGGCCACCGATCTGGCGAAAACCAGCGCCGACGCGGTGCTGTTGTCCAATCGTCTCGACGCGCTGGTGCAAGCCTTCAGCCTGGCCCGACGCACCCGCCGGGTAATCATCGAGAACCTGCTGTGGGCCGGGCTGTACAATGGCCTCATGTTGCCGTTCGCCGCCCTCGGCTGGATCACTCCGGTGTGGGCCGCGGTCGGCATGTCCATCAGCTCGTTGACTGTGGTACTGAATGCGCTCCGCCTGACTCGCATGCCGAGCATGCCGCCATTGCGCACCACGCCAGAAACCCGCCCGCTGCCGGCCTGAGCCGCACGAGCATGGAGTCCAGATGCCAGCTCTTTACGTGATGATCCCGGCGGCGCTGCTGATCGTCGCCATCGCCATTTACATTTTCTTCTGGGCGGTCGACAGCGGTCAGTACGACGACCTCGACGGTCCGGCCCACAGCATCCTGTTCGACGACCAGGACCCGAACCATCAGGCGGCAGTCGACGAAGCCAGCGGTCAACCACCGACTGATCCGGCCAAGCCGACCGACAAGGCCCCGCCTCATGCTTGAGTTGGCGCCTCTGCTGGTTTCTGCGGTGATCCTCGGCCTGCTGGGCGGTGGGCATTGCCTGGGCATGTGCGGCGGGCTGATGGGCGCGCTGACCCTGGCGATTCCCAAGGAACAACGCAGCCGGCGTTTTCGTCTGCTGTTGGCGTACAACCTCGGGCGGATTCTCAGCTACGCCACTGCGGGCCTGCTGATCGGCCTGGCGGGATGGGCCGTGGCCAACAGCCCGGCGGCGATGTTCATGCGGATCCTCGCCGGCTTGCTGCTGATCGCCATGGGCCTGTACCTGGCCGGCTGGTGGAGCGGCCTGACCCGCATCGAAAGCCTGGGACGCGGCCTGTGGCGCTACATACAGCCAGTTGCCAACCGTTTGCTGCCGGTGTCGAGCCTGCCACGCGCGTTGCTGCTCGGCGCGCTTTGGGGCTGGTTGCCGTGCGGTTTGGTCTACAGCACGCTGCTGTGGTCCGCCAGTCAGGGCAACGCCATCGATAGCGCATTGTTGATGCTCGCCTTCGGCCTTGGCACCTGGCCGGTTTTGTTGGCCACCGGGCTTGCCGCCGAGCGAGTCACCGCACTCCTGCGTAAACGCAGCGTGCGCATGACCGGTGGTTTGTTGGTGATCCTGTTTGGTCTCTGGACCTTGCCCGGACCGCATCAGCATTGGTTGATGGGGCATTAGATCGGCGGCGCGCCCTTCGCGAGCAAGCCCGCTCCCACATTGGATTTCCAGTGTTCACAAAATCCCTGTGGGAGCGGGCTTGCTCGCGAAGGGGCCATCACCGACAACGCAGATCCCGACCGAATGCCCCCTTGATGCAAATCAAGATGCCTCAACGCCGCCCCCCCTAGACTCGCCAACACTGCCAGCCTTTCCGGGGGAATGCCCGCATGCTCGACGCCATTCGTTGGGACACAGATCTGATCCGCCGTTATGACCTGGCGGGACCTCGCTACACCTCGTACCCGACCGCGGTGCAATTCAACAGCCAGGTCGGCACCTTCGACCTGCTGCACGCCCTGCGCGATAGCCGCAAGGCCCAGCGGCCATTGTCGCTGTATGTGCACGTGCCGTTCTGCGCGAACATCTGCTACTACTGCGCCTGCAACAAAGTCATCACCAAGGACCGCGGCCGCGCCCAGCCCTACTTGCAACGGCTGGAACAGGAGATCCAGCTGATCGCCTGTCATCTGGACCCGAACCAGAAAGTCGAACAATTGCACTTCGGCGGCGGCACCCCGACCTATCTCAGTCACGACGAACTGCGCCAGTTGATGGCGCAACTGCGCAAGCATTTCAACCTGCTGGACGATGACTCCGGCGATTACGGCATCGAGATCGACCCGCGGGAAGCCGACTGGTCGACCATGGGTCTGCTGCGCGAGTTGGGCTTCAACCGGGTCAGCATTGGCGTGCAAGACCTCGACCCTGCGGTGCAACGCGCGGTCAATCGCCTGCAAAGCCTGGAGGAGACCCGAGCGGTGATCGAGGCGGCGCGCACCTTGCAGTTCCGCTCGATCAACATCGATTTGATCTACGGCCTGCCCAAGCAAACCGCCGAGAGCTTCGCCCGCACCGTGGACGAAGTCATCAACCTGCAACCGGATCGGCTCTCGGTGTTCAACTACGCGCACCTGCCCGAGCGCTTCATGCCGCAACGGCGAATCAATAGCAGCGACCTGCCGGCACCCGCCGAAAAGCTGAACATGCTCCAACGCACCATCGAGCAACTGACCGCCGCCGGTTATCGCTACATCGGCATGGACCATTTTGCCTTGCCGGATGACGAGCTGGCCATCGCCCAGGAAGAGTCGACACTGCAACGCAACTTCCAGGGTTACACCACCCACGGTCATTGCGACCTGATCGGTCTTGGCGTGTCGGCCATCAGCCAGATCGGTGATCTGTATTGTCAGAACAGCAGCGATTTGAATCAGTACCAAAACGCTCTGGCCAGCGCACAACTGGGCACCAGCCGTGGTTTGCTGTGCAATCAGGACGACCGTTTGCGGCGGGCAGTGATTCAGCAGTTGATCTGCACGTTCAGCCTGGCATTCGCCCAGATCGAGCAGGCCTTCAATATCGATTTTCGCGGCTACTTCAACGAGCTCTGGCCGCAGTTGCACGCCATGGCCGAGGATGGCCTGATCGAACTCGACAGCGAAAAAATCGTGGTCTTGCCGGCTGGACGGCTGCTGGTCCGTTCGGCGTGCATGGTCTTCGATGCCTACCTGGAACAACAGAATCGCCAGCGCTTCTCTCGGGTGATTTAAGACACCACAAGCTGGCCTCGAGGTCATTGCGTGGGTTACCCTTACATCTTATGTGTGTTTTCCCACAAGGATCTAAGAAATGTCCGAGCCAGTTAAACTGCGCGCTCATAACCAGGCACATTGCAAGGATTGCAGCCTGGCCCCTCTCTGCCTGCCACTTTCTCTGAATCTGGAAGACATGGAAGCGCTGGACGAGATCGTCAAACGTGGTCGCCCGCTGAAAAAAGGCGAGTTCCTGTTCCGCCAGAGCGACCAGTTCGATTCCGTTTATGCAGTACGCTCCGGCGCGTTGAAAACCTTCAGCCTGAGCGATGGCGGCGAAGAGCAGATCACCGGCTTCCATCTGCCGAGCGAACTGGTCGGCCTGTCCGGCATGGACACCGAAAGCCACCCGGTTTCAGCCCAGGCGCTGGAAACCACCTCGGTATGCGAAATCCCTTTCGAACGCCTCGATGAACTGGCCTTGCAACTGCCGCAGTTGCGCCGTCAATTGATGCGCGTGATGAGCCGCGAGATTCGTGACGATCAGCAGATGATGCTGTTGCTCTCGAAAAAAACCGCTGATGAGCGTATCGCCACGTTTCTGGTCAACCTGTCGGCACGTTTCCGCGCACGCGGGTTCTCGGCCAACCAGTTCCGCCTGAGCATGTCGCGCAATGAAATCGGCAACTACCTGGGCCTCGCAGTGGAAACCGTGTCCCGCGTGTTCACGCGCTTCCAGCAGAACGAGCTGATCGCCGCCGAAGGCAAGGAAGTACACATCCTCGACCCGATTCAACTCTGCGCGCTGGCCGGTGGCTCGGTCGAAGGCTGATGTTGCACATGCGGCTGAGCGAACCTGCTCGGCCGCAGTTATACTTCGGCGTTTGTAGCCCGCCAGGACACTTCGACGATGGTCATCGACTCCTTCGACATCAAATCCCTGATCCGCCCCGTGATCGATTTTCCAAAGCCGGGCGTGATCTTTCGCGACATCACTCCACTGTTCCAGTCCCCCAAGGCCTTGCGCCTGGTGATGGACAGCTTTGCGCACCGCTATGTCGAGGCCGACTTCACGCACATCGGCGCCATGGACGCTCGCGGTTTCCTGATCGGCTCAATCCTCGCTTATCAACTGAACAAACCGCTGGTGCTGTTCCGCAAGCAAGGCAAGCTGCCGGCTGACGTACTGTCCGAGGGTTACCAGACCGAGTACGGCGAAGCCTTCCTTGAAGTCCACGCCGACAGCCTCTGTGAAGGCGACTCGGTGCTGATGTTCGATGACCTGATCGCCACCGGCGGCACGCTGATCGCTGCGGCCAATCTGGTTCGACGCATGGGCGCACGGATTTTCGAAGCAGCGGCCATTATCGACCTGCCGGAACTGGGCGGCTCCCAGCGCCTGGAAGACATGGGCATTCCGACGTTCTGCCTGACACAGTTTGCGTTGACCGAAAGATAAGTCGGCGTCTTCACCGACGCCATCGCTAGCAGGCTCGCTCCCACATTGGATCTCCGGTATTTACAAAATCCCTGTGGGAGCGAGCCTGCTCGCGATAGCGTCAGCCGCAGCACCGCCTGATTCAAAGCCCCATCTGCTTGCTGATGATTTCATTCATCACTTCACGCGTACCGCCGCCAATGGACAGGATCCGGTTGTCGCGGTACAGCCGCTCCACCAGACTTTCACGCATATAACCTAGCCCGCCGAGGATCTGCACCGCGTCGGTGGTGATGCGGTCCGCCGTGTCGGTGGCAAAATTCTTGGCCATGGAAATTTCCTTGATCACACTCTGCCCGGCGGCCATTTTCGCTGCCTGGCGATAGGTGAACTCTCGGGAGACTTCCAGCGCCGTGGCCATTTCCGCCAAGCGATGCTTGAGCACCTGAAACTTGCCAATCGGCTTGCCGAACGCTTCGCGTTGCCGGGCCCATTTCAGGCTTTCTTCCAGCGCCAGTTGCGCGGTCATGTTGGCCATCAGCGCCAGCGCCAGACGCTCGCTTTGAAAATTGCCCATGATGCAGGCAAAGCCCATGTTCTCGACGCCTATCAGGTTGTCCACCGGTACGCGGCAATCATCGAAAAACAGCTCGGCGGTGTCCGATGCCCACCAGCCCATTTTCTTCAACTGACGACCGACGGTGAATCCCGGCATGCCCTTCTCGATCAACAGCAGGCTGATACCGCCAAAACCCGGCTCACCGGTACGCACCGCGACGGCATGGAAATCCGCACGAACACCACTGGTGATAAAGGTTTTGCTGCCACTGACCCGGTAGTAATCCCCTTCACGCACGGCGCGGGTTTGCAGGTTGGCTACGTCTGAGCCGCCGCTGGGCTCGGTGATCGCCAACGCACTGATTTTTTCACCTGAAAGAACCAGCGGCACCACCCGGTCACGCACCTCGGGTCTGGCCCATTTGAGGATGGGTGGCAGGCCGATATCCAGCGAGCCCAATCCCGCCACCAGCCCGCCGGAACCACAGCGCATCAGCTCTTCACTGGCGGCGATCTTGGCGAACAGGTCACCTTCGTGGCTGCCGCCCAGCGCTTCGGGATAACCAATGCCGAGAATCCCCGCGGCGCCGGCCTTGAGGTAGAGTTCACGAGGAAAGCTCTCGGCCTCCTCCCACTGATCGATGTCCGGAAGAATCTCGCGCTCGACGAAACGTCGCACGCTGTCGCGGACCAACTGATGGCCGGGGTCGAAGTATTCCTGAAAGGCAGGCATCGGCGAGCTCCACTGAAGGTTCAGCGAACTTACCGAGCGCTTGCTTGGTTTTCAATAGAATTATGTGAGCCAGGAAGACCGCGGCGCCTGTATCGCGAGCAAGCTCGCTCCCACAGTTGACCGAATTGTCCTGTCGAATGCGGTCCAATGTGGGAGCGAGCTTGCTCGCGATGACGTCAGTTCACGCGCTACAGAACGATCGGCTTACGCCCAGCAAACGAATGGGCCAGAGTCCCGCCATCCACCAGCTCCAGCTCGCCACCCAACGGCACGCCGTGGGCGATGCGCGAGGCGATCAGGCCTTTGTTGCTGAGCAACTGGGCGATGTAGTGCGCCGTCGCTTCACCTTCAACCGTCGGGTTGGTCGCCAGGATGACTTCAGTGAAAGTACCCGCCTCTTCAATCCGCGCCAGCAACTGCGGAATGCCAATGGCTTCCGGGCCCAGACCGTCGAGTGGCGACAAATGCCCCTTGAGCACAAAGTAGCGACCGCGAAACCCGGTCTGCTCCACTGCATAGACATCCATCGGCCCCTCGACCACACACAACAGCGTGTCGTCGCGGCGAGGGTCCGCGCATTGCGGGCACAGATCGTCTTCGGTCAGCGTGCGGCACAGACGACAATGGCCGACCCCTTCCATGGCCTGGCTCAAGGCCAACGCCAGCCGTGAGCCTCCGCTGCGATCACGCTCGAGCAGTTGCAACGCCATGCGCTGGGCGGTTTTCTGACCGACACCCGGCAAAGTGCGCAAGGCGTCGATCAGTTGGCGAATCAAAGGGCTGAAGCTCATGGGGAAAAGGTCCGACAAAACAACGAGACGCGGTTTATACCTGCGCCTCTGGCCAGCGTCAAATGCTCATCACGGTGCCACGTTCGAAGTTTCTTCAGCGTTACCGAGTCGACTTCATCGCGGGCAAGCCCGCTCCCACAAGGGATTTACAGTGTGACATCTATCGCGAATGTCCCCCAATCCAATGTGGGAGCGAGCTTGCTCGCGAAGGCGGCTCAACAGACGCAGTATGCTTTCCCGCCGAAAACAAAAATGCCAGGCTGAGTGCCTGGCATTTTTGTAGTCCATCCGACGCGTTAGCGAATCAGAATGGCAGTTTCATGCCCGGCGGCAGTTGCATGCCTGCGGTCATGCCGGACATTTTGTCCTGGCTGTTGGCTTCGATCTTGCGCACGGCGTCGTTGACGGCGGCGGCGAACACGGCCTCCAGCATCTCCTTGTCGTCTTCGCTCAGGCCTTCCACCAGGCTTGGATCGATGGTTACGCGCTTGACGTCGTGACGACCGGTCATTACCACGGTGACCATATCGCCACCGGCTTTACCGGTGACTTCGGCGTTGGCCAGCTCTTCCTGCATCTTGGCCATTTTTTCCTGCATCTGCTGCGCCTGCTTCATCAGGCCGGCCATGCCACCTTTCATCATGGGAATCACCTCAAAAGTACTTGGATCAAAACAGCGCCCGGCCCAGTGGGCCGAACGCCTTCAGTTATTAGCCCTGGCTGGCCAGAGCCTCGACAGGTTCAATAGTATCGTTACGGATCACCGCGCCGAACTGTTGCATCATTTGCTGGATGAACGGATCACCGTGAATCGAATTCTCAGCTTCGCGCTGGCGGTCGACACGTCGACGCGAAGCCGCCTGCGCCGGGGTTTCCTGCTCGGGCTTGATCAGCTCGATGCTCACCGTCAGGGTGCGCTGGTGATACTGGTTCAGCGCATCGTTCAGCCGGCGTTGTTGAGTCGCGTTGAACAGCGCGCTGTGGGCCGGGTCCAGGTGCAGCAGCCAATGATCGCCATCGACTGCGATCAACGTGCAGTTGGCGGCGATGCTGCCGGTCATGCCGGAAATCGGCAATTTCGGGAACAGCTCCAGCCATTGCAATGCCAGCCCTGTGGCCGGCATCGCGGCCGGTTCAGGTTCGGGTTCAGGCGTTGGTTCTGCGGCGTGCTCACTGGCCAGCTCATCGAGGTAACTATAGGCCGAATCCATGTCCGGCTCGATGTAGTCCTCGTCCAGCGGCGGTTCGTCATCCAGATCCATGCCCGGCGTGGCGGCATCGACTTCAGCCACTGACGGCTCGGGAATCGGCGCGGCGGCCCATTCCGGCGCATCGGGTACAACGCTATCCGGAGTCGGCGTCGGCATGGGTGTCAGGTCAGGCTGCTCAGAAGTCGTCTCCAGCACTGGCTCAATGGCCGGTTGCTGCACAATCTCAGGCTCTACCGGGTCGTTCCAGGGCAGGTCGACGACTTCTTCGACGATGGCCACAGGCTCAGCCACAACCTCGACCACAGGCGCAGGCACGACTACTGGAACAACCGGCTCAGGTGTCGACACGGGTGCAACCACCTCGGCAACCGGTTGAACCGGCGTTGCGGCGACCGGCGCAGCAACAACGGGAGCAGAAGCAACTACCGGCGCAACACGCGGTGCGCCAGCCACTGAGTTTGCGGAATCAACTGTGGCCTGGCTGATCCCCACTGGCTTTAGCGGCTGCCTCGGTGCGTCCGCGGTGTCTGCCGGTCGGAACGCGAGCATTCGCAGCAAGACCATTTCGAAACCACCGCGCGGGTCGGGTGCCAGCGGCAAATCGCGGCGTCCGATCAGGCCCATCTGGTAATAGAACTGCACGTCTTCGGCCGGCAAGGCCTGGGCCAGCGCCAGCACCCGATCACGGTCGCCATGACCGTTATCGACGCCTTCAGGCAGGGCCTGGGCAATCGCGACGCGGTGCAGCACGTTAAGAATTTCAGACAGCACGCCATTCCAGTCCGGACCCTGCTCGGCCAGATGCCGCACCGCTTCCAGCAACGCTCTGGCGTCGCCATCGAGCAGCGCGTGCAGGACGTCGTAGACCTGGCCGTGATCGAGCGTGCCGAGCATCGCCCGCACATCAGCCGCCATGACCTTGCCTTCACCAAAGGCAATGGCCTGGTCGGTGAGGCTCATCGCATCGCGCATCGAACCGTCGGCAGCACGGCCCAACAGCCACAGTGCGTCGTCTTCGAACGGCACATTCTCGACGCCGAGCACATGGGTCAAATGCTCGACCACGCGCTCCGGCGTCATGTTTTTCAGCGAGAACTGCAGGCACCGCGACAGAATCGTTGCGGGAAGCTTCTGCGGATCGGTAGTCGCCAGGATGAACTTGACGTAGGGCGGTGGCTCTTCGAGGGTTTTCAACAGCGCATTGAAGGAATGGCTGGAGAGCATGTGCACTTCGTCGATCAGGTAGACCTTGAAGCGCCCACGGCTCGGCGCGTACTGCACGTTGTCGAGCAGCTCACGGGTGTCCTCGACCTTGGTCCGGCTCGCGGCGTCGATCTCGATCAGGTCGACAAAGCGCCCCTCATCAATTTCGCGGCACACCGAGCACTCGCCACACGGCGTCGAAGTGATACCTGTTTCACAGTTCAGGCATTTGGCAATGATCCGCGCGATGGTGGTCTTGCCCACACCGCGGGTGCCGGTAAAAAGATAGGCGTGGTGCAGCCGCTGGCTGTCCAAGGCATTGATCAGAGCCTTGAGCACATGGGTCTGGCCGACCATTTCGCGGAACGAGCGCGGACGCCATTTACGTGCAAGAACCTGATAACTCATCGAAAACCGTCGCAACTGGGAAGCGGAAGCGGGTAATGCTAGCGGAGCAAGGGCAAAATTGCATCCGGTGCGCTCGGCTAATCTGGCTAAGCTGGTCTTTGGAGGCGTTTTTATCGGCTCCTGCCGGTCTTTTGCTGGAGAGTTTATGCGTTCAGCCTTGGGGGCTTTGCTGTTGATCAGCGTCAGCGCTATTGCCGCGCCAGCGCCCTTGCGCTTTTCAATCATCGACAGCTGGGCGATGCCCATGGTGCAAATCGAGCACGGTCGGCCAACCCAAGGCATTTTGTACGATGTGATGCTCAGTCTGGCCACACAGGTGGGTCTGCCGGCCGAATTCCATGTGCTGGCCCGCGCACGCGTGCAAAGCGCCATGGAACACGGGGAAATCGACATCCGCTGCTATGCGGCGAAATCCTGGCTGCCGAACCCATCCGGGGACTACCTCTGGAGCGTTCCGCTGTGGTTTCAGCGCGACCTGCTGATCGGCACGCAAAGCGCTCCTGCCTCGGTCGTCCCCGCAAACCTTGCCGTGCAACCGATCGGCACCGTGCTCGGCTACAGCTATCCGACCCTGCAACCACTCTTCGATCGCGGCCAGCTCAAGCGCGACGATGCGCGCAATCAGGAACAGGTGCTGAAAAAACTGGCGGCCGGCCGTAATCGCTACGCCGTCAGCAATCAATGGGCCCTGGACTGGTTCAATCAGCAATTGATGCCCGACCGACCATTGCGGGCAGTCGCGGTGTTGCAGGAGCAAAACGTCGGTTGTTATGTACGCAACGACCCAAAACTGCCAATCCAGCAAATCCTGCGAACGCTGCTCAAGATGAAAATGTCCGGGGAAATCGACGACATCATCAGGCTCTACACCGGAACCAACGAACCGACCCAGGTCGATCAATAAGCCTCAGACCGCCTGATCCAGCGCCTGCCACTGGGTCGGCGCGACAAAGGCCTCGACCCAACCCGGCACCTCACTGGCCGGCATCGGCCGCGCAATGAAATAGCCCTGCGCCACCTCGCAGCCCAGGCGCAACAGCAACTGGCCATGCTCGATGCTTTCCAGGCCCTCGGCGATCACCTCTCGCCCAAAGGCCCGGGCAAGGCCGATCACTGCGGTAGTCAGCGCCAGATCGTCGCGATCATGCAGTATGTCGCGCACAAATGACTTATCGATCTTGATGGTTTGGGTGTGCAGGCGCTTGAGGTAGCTCAGCGACGAATAACCGGTGCCAAAATCCCCCAGAGAGAACCTCACGCCCAGCGCCTGACAGGCTTGCAGGCAGGTACTGACGTGCTGAATATTCTCGATCGCCACCGACTCGACAATTTCCAGATCAAGCAACTGGGGTGCGACCCAGGCATGCCGCTCGAGCACGTTCTTGAGCCGATCGAAAAAGTCCGCCCGTTGAAAATGCCGGGCAGCGATGTTGACGCTGACCGGCCACCGTTGACCGTCCTTTTGCCATTGGGACAACTGCGCCAGAACCTGCTCCATCACCCACTCGCCAATATCGACGATCAGATCAGTCTCCTCCACAAACGGCAGAAACTCTCTGGGTGGCACCAGACCGTTCTGCGGGTGCTCCCAGCGCAGTAGCGCTTCAAAGCCCACCACCGCACCGCAACGCATATTGACCTTGGGTTGAAAATGCAGACATAGCTCATCGTTGAGCAATGCCTGACGAACCCGCGCGACTGTCTGATGAGTCGCCTTGACCTCTTGGTCGCGCACCACATCGAACAGGTGAAAACGGTTACGCCCGCTCTGCTTGGCCACGTACATCGCCTGATCGGCATGACGCAGCAGGGTTTCCGCGTCTTCGCTGTCGACCGGAAACAGCGTGACGCCGATGCTGGCAAAGACATTGATGTCCTTGCCCAGAATCGAGTACGGCGCAGAGATCGCCCCCAGCACTCGATGCAACGCCGCGCGTAATTCCGGCATATCGCGCACAAAACGCAAAATCAGCACGAACTCGTCCCCGGCCAGCCGCGCCACCACATCTTCGCCACGAACGATGGTGCGCAGGCGCTTGGCCACTTCCACCAGCAACAAGTCGCCGCTGGCGTGGCCATAGCCGTCATTCACTGCCTTGAAGCCGTCGAGGTCGAGCATGCACACCGCCAACGGCACGTTCTCGACACGGGAATAATCCAGGGCCTGCTCGAGCAAGTCGGAGAGATACGCCCGATTGGGTAGACCGGTCAGTACGTCATGGCCGACCCGCCATTGCAGAGAGTGCAGCAACTGACGCTTTTCACTGATATCGAAGCGAATCGACAGATAGCGATGGACCCGCCCGGTCGACTCGTCCAGCACCGGGACCATGGTGCTATCGACCCAGTAGAGGCTACCGTCCTTGGCCCGGTTGCAAATTTCGCCCTTCCAGACCTTGCCCAGAGCAATGGTGCGCCACATCGTTGCGAAGAAATCGTCAGAATGCAGGCCTGAGTTGAGGATGCGGTGATTGGCCCCCAGCAATTCCTCGCGGCTATAACCAGACACCTCGCAAAACAAATCGTTGGCGTAAGTAATGCGCCCCGCCAGGTCAGTCTCGGAGAAAATGGCGGCTGCATCTACGGCCCTACGGTACTTCTCATCCATGAGTCTGGCCCACTGTGGCTAGCGGTTGTACCGCTCGACCAGCGCACAACGCCCGGAAGAGATGTTTTGAAAGGTCTTGCACTGCGTTGGGGATCGCAGAACGTGATGCTGTCGGGGCAACATCCTTGTAAAAGAGCGGGCCGGCAAATTCAGATGCACGTTAAAACTCCATGGACAGCATTTGATGGCCCCCGAACAGACGAAGATCAACTAGGCTCAGAGGCCTCGTACAGTCACGTCAAAAATACCGACTCTGGTAATATTGAACGGCATTTCGCGTCGTCAGCGGCGTCTCTGCACACCCTGTGAGGTAACGCAATGCTGGCTGTCTCACATTGCCTGGACTTATGAAGCCAGGTCACCAAATGCCCGTACGAAACGGAGATTCTACGAAATACATCACATTTTGCAAAGCAAGGTGATGGATCATGCAGTTGTCTAATGCAAAAATCTATCGTTAAGTTCTTGATTCTAAATGGGAATTGAGCGATGCAAATTTCAAGTTTGGGTCCAGCCATAAGGCGCTATCGCAAGGTGGCGGGGCTTACTCAGGCTGAACTCGGTGAAAAAACCGGTTTTGACCCCAAAACCATCAGCCGCTTCGAAACCGGCACCTATACCCCCAGCGTGGAAGCCCTGTTCATGCTTGCCGATGTGCTGGGAGTGAAGCTCAAAGCGTTTTTTGCCGATCTTGGCGACGAAGACGAACAGCGAGCGTATTTGTTCGGTGTCATACACAAAGCCACCCCGAAGGATCTGGGAAAGCTGATCGCGGCGGTAGACCAGGCCTTGTCCAAGCCTTAGAGCCAGAAACAAAAAAAAGAGCAGGCATGCGTATCGGATTGATAGGCATGCCTGCTCTTTTCATTTGCGCTGAATCCTGACAGACATCGGCACCGACAGTCTTACGCGCTCGCAATGGCGGTATTTTCTCAGGCGCAGCAAAACATCGATCGGAAATGATCAATGACTTAAGAATCTGGTTTTTTGGAGAAGATACAAACCTTGCGAATGAAGGCCTGGCGTTAAGGTGGCGACCCCACCAGCCACACCCCGGCACACAATGTTCCCGCTGTGGCTGCTTCCTTCCGGATCTGACCAGGTTCACGGGTAATCGTTGCGGGGGGACCGATGGGGTCACCATAACGACGCTCACCTGACGGCGAGCCGCGCCATTGTACCTATCTGAGACGAAGTTACAACCGTTGGTGCGGATTAAAAAATATGAGCCGCGTCAAGGACCTGCGTTGATCCTGAAAAGATCGCAGCCTGCGGCAGCTCCTACGGGGGTCGGCGTACGTGCGCAGGCTGCGAACGTTTGATTTATTGCGCCTGTAACACCTCATCCGCCCTGCCGCCCTCCTGCTGGATCACCAGGTGAACGAAATGCAACTTGGCGATGACCACTGTCGGCAGGACGAAGGGGTAGAAGTCCGGTTGGCCCGTGCCGCGCGTGTGCAGGTAGTGCGCCCAGGTTTCCGCCCAGTCTTCCCACGGGTGCATTGTAGCGTAAGCGCTGACATGACTTTGCTGCCAGTCCAGTGGAGCGCCCTGCTGGTAATGCCGTTCCAGCGCCTCGGCGTAACTGACACGCTCATCGCCAAACAGTCCGCGAAACGCTTCCAGCCAAGGGCCATTGGCGATCAGGCGATCCCAATAGTAATGCCCGACTTCATGACGAAAATGCCCGATCAAGGTTCGATACGGCTCGCGCATCTGCACGCGGACGCGCTCGCGGTGAGCATCGTCAGCCTCTTTGATATCGAGGGTAATCAGGCCATTGGCATGGCCAGTGGTCGGCGACTGGCCCTCAAGGTCGACGCCGACAAAATCAAACGCCAGGCCCCACTCCTCATCGATTGACTTGGGGATCACCTGCAAGCCCAGACTTACCAGTTGCGCAACCAGCCGCCGTTTGGCGATTTCCACCTTGCGCCAATGGTCATGGTTTTCAGGGATCGACAGGTCGGGAATGGTCCGGTTCAGAGCACAGGCAATGCAGTGCACGCCCCAACCATGAGCCGGGAGCAGCCAGTTACAGGCGGCCGGCGTATCCAGATTGGCGCAACGGCGAAACAGCCCCGCCTCGGGCTCCGCATCGAGTTGCCAGGTATCGATGTCGAACCCCGGCGCGAGCGATGACAAACGACTCTGCTCAGGCTGATAACCCAAGGCTGCCGAGCAGGCCAGGCACTGACTGTTGCGAAAGAACAGTGACTGCCCGCAACGGCAATGCCAGACCTTGCTGTTACGCGAGCTTTCGCCGATGAAGGGCGCGGCGATACGTGAGCTGAGCTGCTCGAAAAAGCGGTACATGGCGATCTCTCCCTGGGGCCTGCCAAGACTAGATCATTCTCGCGCCATGATCGTTCCCGCTTTTTCTGCGAGGGCTGACATTGCTTTCGCGAGCAAGCCCGCTCCCACAGAGTCGCGCAAAACTAATGTGGGAGCGGGCTTG
Organism: Pseudomonas sp. GW822-FHT06B12; assembly: GCF_058799675.1. NCBI lineage: Bacteria > Pseudomonadati > Pseudomonadota > Gammaproteobacteria > Pseudomonadales > Pseudomonadaceae > Pseudomonas > Pseudomonas sp. GW822-FHT06B12. Next base: position 375,406 of record NZ_JBXALR010000003.1, on the reverse strand, counting down.
CTCGCGAATGGCGTCACACTGAAATGTCGTGCATGCGCAGAAACTCGACAAACGCTTCTTCGTCCAGCACCTTCAACCCCAGTTCATTGGCCTTGACCAGTTTGGAGCCAGCGCCAGGCCCTGCGACCACGCAGTAGGTCTTGGCCGACACCGAACCCGCCACCTTGGCGCCGAGGCTTTCGAGTTTGTCCTTGGCGACGTCGCGACTCATCAGCTCCAGGGAGCCGGTGAGCACCCAGGTCTGGCCTGCCAACGGCAAGCCTTCGACGACTTTCTTCTCGCTTTGCCAGTGCATGCCGAAGTCGCGCAATTGCTTCTCGGCATCCAGCGCCAGCTGACGGTTCTGTTCGATGGCAAAGAACTCCCGCACGGCGTTGGCCTGCTTCTCAGGCAGCGCCTGGCGCATGTCCAGCCAGTCGGCGCTGATGATCGCTTCCAGCGAACCAAACTTGTCAGCCAGCTTCTGCGCCCCGCCCGGCCCGACCGAGGGAATGTTCAGCTTGTCGATCATCCCGCCCAGCGTGGTACTGGCGGCAAACTCGGCGCCCAATTCGCCCTGATCCTGAATCTCCAGACCATGCTTGAGCAGTTCCTCGATCACCTTCCGGTTGTGCGCATCTTCGAAGAAGCTGTGAATCTCGTAGGCGACTTCCAGCCCGACATCCGGCAAGTACGTCAGCACTTGCGGCAACGCTTGCTGAACCCGCGCCAGCGACGCCAGCGAGCGCGCCAGAACCTTGGCCGTCTCTTCGCCGACATCCGGAATACCGAGGGCATAGATGAAACGCGCCAACCCCGGTTTCTTGCTGTCGGCAATGGCGCTGAGCAGGTTCTTGCTCGACAGCTCGGCGAAACCTTCCAGGTCGACGATCTGTTCAAAGCTCAAGGCGTACAAATCCGCCGGCGAGCTGACCAGACCTTCGTCCACCAACTGCTCGACGCTCTTCTCGCCCAGACCTTCGATGTCCATGGCCCGGCGCGAAACGAAATGGATGATTGCCTGTTTGAGCTGCGCACCGCAGGCCAGACGGCCGACGCAACGATACACCGCACCTTCGCTGACGGTTTCGCGGCCCTTGCTGCGCTTGACCAACTGCGTGCGCTCGACATGCGAACCACAGACCGGGCAGCACTCGGGAATCTGCACCGGACGGGCGTTTTCCGGGCGACGCTCGGTGACCACTTGCACCACTTGCGGGATCACGTCACCGGCGCGGCGGATGATGACCGTATCGCCGATCATCAAGCCCAGACGCGCCACTTCATCCATGTTGTGCAACGTCGCGTTGGACACGGTCACGCCGGCCACTTTCACCGGCTTCAACCGTGCAACCGGAGTGACCGCACCGGTTCGGCCGACCTGGAATTCCACGTCGAGCAACTCGGTGAGCTCTTCCATCGCCGGAAACTTGTGGGCAATCGCCCAGCGCGGCTCGCGAGCGCGGAAGCCCAACTCACGCTGCGAGGCGATGCTGTTGACCTTGAACACTACGCCATCGATTTCATAGGCCAGCGCGTTACGGCGCTCGCCGATGTCGCGGTAATAATCCAGGCATTCGTCGATGCCCTTGGCCAGTTTCAGCTCGCGACTGACCGGCATGCCCCACTGTTTGAGCTGCTGCAAATTGCCGATGTGCGTGTCGGCAATCTCGGCCGAGACCTGGCCGAGACCATAGCAGCAAAACTCCAGCGGACGACTGGCGGTGATCTTCGAGTCCAGCTGGCGCAGGCTACCCGCCGCGGCGTTGCGCGGGTTGGCGAAGGTCTTCCCGCCGACTTCCAGTTGCGTGGCGTTAAGGCGCTCGAAACCGGCCTTGGACATATACACTTCGCCGCGCACTTCCAGAGTCGCCGGCCAGCCACTGCCTTGCAGCTTGAGCGGAATATTGCGCACGGTGCGCACGTTGACACTGATGTCTTCACCGGTGGTGCCGTCGCCGCGAGTAGCGCCACGCACCAGCACACCGTCCTGATACAGCAAACTGACGGCCAGACCATCGAGCTTCGGCTCGCAGCTGTATTCAACCTCGGCGCCACCGCCGAACAAATCGCCGGACGGCAAATCCAGACCTTCGGTGACCCGCCGATCGAACTCGCGCATGTCATTTTCTTCGAAGGCATTGCCCAGACTCAGCATCGGCACTTCGTGCCGCACTTGAGTGAACGCCGAGAGCGCCGCACTGCCAACCCGCTGAGTCGGCGAGTCGCTGGTGATCAGCTCGGGGTTTGCCGTTTCCAACGCCTTGAGCTCATGGAACAGCCGATCGTACTCGGCGTCCGGAATGCTCGGCTCGTCGAGGACGTGGTAACGGTAGTTGTGCTGATCCAGCTCAGCGCGCAGCTCTAGAATGCGATTTTCAGCGGCGGTCATGGGTGTTCTCTCATAAAGCAAAAGAGCAGCCGAGGCTGCTCAATCTGAATGCAATTCGTGGGCTACGTTAAAAGATCGCAGCCTGCGGCAGCTCCTACGTGATGCCGTGACCTCTGTAGGAGCTGGCGAAGCCTGTGATCTTTTGATCTTGCTCTCAACAATTTCAAGATCACCAAGCGTCCGCAGTCTTCGGGTCGATATCAGCGCTTCTGGGTCAGGGCGCGGCGCTCGAACTCGACGATACGCTGACGGTAGTGCTCGATGGTCTGAGCGGTCAGTACGCTGCGCTGGTCGTCTTTCAGTTCGCCGTTGAGCTCCTGGGACAGTTTGCGAGCGGCAGCGACCATCACGTCGAAGGCCTGTTTTGGGTGACGCGGGCCTGGCAAGCCGAGGAAGAAGCTGACGGCCGGGGTGCTGAACAGATCGATATCGTCCAGATCGAACACCCCAGGCTTGACCGCGTTAGCCATGGAGAACAGCACTTCGCCGTTGCCGGCCATGCTTTCGTGACGATGGAAGATATCCATCTCGCCAAAGCGCAGACCACTTTCCAGAATATTCTGCAACAGAGCCGGGCCTTTGAAACCGCCCGGGTCACGGCAGATCACGCTGATGACCAGTACTTCTTCTGCCTGCGGCTGCTCTTTATCGGCCTTGGTGCTTGACGGTTTGGTTTCGTCCGGAAAATCATCACGGCTGCTGAAGCTCGGGCCGCCGTCCAGATCCAGATTCAAATTCAGGTCGCCCTGGGACGGCTCGCTGCCACGCTTGCCGCGCTTGGAACCCGATTCACGCGGCTCACGGGCAGGCATACTCACCGACGGCAAGTCATGCTCGTCGAGTTGCGGCTCTTTATGCGTATCCAGCACGCGCGGCGGGCCCAGCAGTTCAGCGCCGCTGTCCTCGTCCGGCAGGTTGGACAGGCTGCGGTCGAGGCGAAACTTCAGTTTGCCCTTGCCGCCGCGCATACGCCGCCAGCCATCAAAAAGAATACCGGCAATGACAATAATGCCGATGACGATCAGCCACTCGCGCAGACCGATTTCCATGTAATCCCGTGCCTCTATAAAAAATGCTGAAAAATAAGGGGTTTACAACCTGCAAACCGCTTTAAAACGTGGCGCCAACTCTCTGTTCTGAATGGCGTTTTGCCCACGCATACGAAAAATTGACATTAAACTAGCACGACCAAAGATAACTTTACACCGTCAGTCACGATGGCTTCAGCCATTATGTCGATTGGCCAGCAATCTGCGCGGGTAAAAATCCCTGATTCCCGCAAACATATGGCCTACGCGCCATGACTCAGGCGTCCACCATTGCCATCGCCTCCTCGACATCCACGGCTACCAGACGTGAACAACCGGGCTCGTGCATCGTAACCCCCATCAATTGCTCGGCCATTTCCATGGCGATCTTGTTGTGGGTGATATAGATGAACTGCACCGTTTGTGACATCTCTTTCACCAATCGGGCGTAGCGTCCAACGTTAGCGTCATCCAGCGGCGCGTCAACTTCGTCGAGCATGCAAAACGGTGCCGGGTTCAGCTTGAAGATCGCAAAAACCAGCGCCAGTGCCGTCAGGGCTTTTTCACCGCCTGACAGCAAATGGATGGTGCTGTTCTTCTTCCCGGGCGGACGCGCCATGATCGTTACCCCTGTATCGAGTAGATCTTCGCCCGTCAGTTCCAAATAAGCGCTGCCGCCACCGAAAACTTTTGGGAAAAGCGCCTGTAATCCACCGTTAATCTGATCAAAGGTATCTTTGAAGCGATTGCGGGTTTCCTTGTCGATCTTGCGAATGACGTTTTCCAGGGTATCGAGCGCTTCCACCAGGTCAGCGTCCTGAGCATCCAGATAACGCTTGCGCTCGGACTGCTGCTGATACTCGTCGATGGCCGCGAGGTTGATCGCACCCAGTCGCTGAATTCGTGCGGCAATGCGTTCGAGTTCTTCTTCGGCTTCCTTTTCGTTCGCTTCAGCCACCAGCGTGGCGAGCACCCCGTGCAAGTCATAGCCGTCTTCGAGCAATTGATCCTGCAAGGTTTTGCGGCGCACGGTCAGCGCCTGCCATTCCATGCGCTGTTGTTCCAGTTGGCCACGGATCAACTGCGATTGCTGCTCGGCCTGACTGCGGCGCTTCTCGGCGTCACGCAATTCGCGGTCGGCATCTTCCAGAGCAATCTGCGCAGTTCTCAGCTCTTCGTCGACACTCATGCGCTTGTCGAGCAATTCTTCAAGCTTGAGCCGCAACTCTTCCAGCGGCGCTTCGCCCTCCTCCAGATTGAGGCTGAGCTGTTCGCGCTTTTCAGTCAGACGCTCGGACTGCAACTCCAGCCGTTCCAGCGCCTGACGGGTTGAATCGTGTTGCGCCTTGAGCGAGCCCAGACGCACCGCCAATTGGTGCGCGTGGTCTTTATGCTGACGGGCTTCCTGCCGCACTCGATCAAGGCGCTCGCGCAAGCTGTCGCGCTGAGCCAGCAGTAACTCGCGCTGCTCGGTGTCGATCGCCATGCTGTCGAGAGCTTCCTGCAATTGCAGGCGCGACTCGCCAACCTGTTCGTGTTCCAGCGCGCGCTGCTCACTCAACTCGCCAAGTTCTTCATCGAGACGCGTACGACGCAACATCAGTTGCTCGGCCTTGGCAAGGCCTGCGGACAGCTGAGCTTTCAATTCGCCTTGCTGGCGCGCCTCGTCTTGCAGCAAACGGCGCAGGTGTTCGCGGCCATTCTCTTGCTGACGCTGTTGGGCGCGCAGGTTTTGCAAGGTGGTTTCCAACGTCTCTACGGTCGCTTCACGCTCTTCACGCTCAAGCCCCAGACGCTGGATTTCCTGGCCACGCGCCAACATGCCGCTCTCGGCTTCACTGGCGCGGCGCACCCGCAAAAAGTGCCGCCCGACCCAGTAGCCGTCACGACTGATCAGGCTTTCGCCGACCGACAATTGGCCACGCAGCGCTAACGCCTGTTCGAGACTTTCCACCGGTTTGACCTGCCCCAGCCACGGCGACAGATCGATCTGCGCCTCGACCTTGTCGAGCAGACTGCCGGGGATCCGCACACCGTCGCTGGCCGGGCTGAGCAAGCGCAGATCGCCCTGGGCAAACCCGGACAGGTCGAAGCCCGCGAAGTCATCGACCAGCACCGCTTGCAGGTCGGCGCCGAGCACAGTTTCCACCGCCAGCTCCCAACCCGCTTCAACCTTCAAACCTTCGGCCAGGCGCGGACGCTCGGCCAGATGCTGCTCACGCAACCACTCGGCGGCGCCGGTGCCCGGATCGAGCGCCGCTTGCTGCAACGCCTCCAGCGAGGCCAAGCGTCCGTTGAGTCGTTGCAAGTCGCCCTGCGCCTGCTGCTGGTTTTGCAGGGCCAGTTGCAGCTCTTGACGCAACTGCTCAAGACGCTCGACCTGCGCTTCTTCGCTGGCCTGCAAATCTTCGAGGGTCGCTTCGCTGGCGGCGAGTTGTTCGTTGAGGTCGAGGATCGCTGCGTCTTCCGGGTCCGCCGAGAGCAGGTCGCGCTCTTCGGCCAAGCGACGTTGACGCTCGGCCAGGCGTTCCATGCTGGTTTCCAGCTGCTGGATACGCGACTGCTGAACTTCGGCCTGACGCCGTGGCTCGGCTGAGCGCAGGTTGAAACTGTCCCACTGCTCCTGCCAGCCGTGCATGGTGGTTTCGGATTCTTCCAGCGCGGCGGCGGCTTCTTCAGCGGCGGCGCTGGTGACTTCCTGCTCGGGGGTGAGCATGTCCAGCTCTTCGCCGAGGGTCGCCAACAAGGTGCGGTCGTGGCCCAGGTGCGACTCGGTTTCCAGACGCGAACGCTCGGCTTCCTTGAGGTCGTCCTGCAACTGACGCAAACGCTGCTGGCCGTGCTGGATGCTCTGCTCGACCCGGGCGATGTCGCCGCCGACCGAATAGAAGCGTCCCTGCACCAAATTAAAGCGCTCAGACAGGTCGTGATGACCGTCGCGCAGCCGTTCGATGCTCGCATCGGCATTGCGCTGCTCTGCGACCAGGGCTTCGAAACTGATTTCCTGGTTGCCGATGATCGCCTCGCGCTGGCCGACCTGTTCGTTCAATGCCTGCCAGCGCAACGCCGACAGTTGAGCCTTGCGCTGACGCTCTTCGGCTTTGTATTCCTGATACTTCTCGGCCGCCTGGGCCTGACGGTGCAAGCGTTCGAGCTGACGCTCCAGCTCATCGCGCAGGTCAGTCAGGCGCGCCAGGTTTTCGTGAGTGCGACGAATGCGGTTTTCGGTCTCGCGCCGGCGCTCCTTGTACTTGGAGATCCCCGCCGCTTCTTCGATGAAGTTGCGCAGGTCTTCGGGCTTGGACTCGATCAGCTTGGAGATCATCCCCTGTTCGATGATCGAGTAGCTGCGCGGGCCCAGGCCGGTACCGAGAAAAATGTCGGTGATATCGCGGCGACGGCATTTGGTGCCGTTGAGGTAATAAGTGGTCTGGCTGTCGCGGGTGACTTTGCGGCGAATGGAGATTTCCGCGTAGGCCGCGTACTCACCAATCAGCGTGCCATCGGAGTTGTCGAACACCAGCTCGATGCTCGCCTGGCTCACCGGCTTGCGGCTGGTGGAACCGTTGAAGATGACGTCGGTCATCGACTCGCCGCGCAAGTTCTTTGCCGAGCTCTCGCCCATCACCCAACGTACGGCGTCGATGATATTCGACTTGCCGCAACCATTGGGCCCGACCACCGCCGCCATGTTACTGGGGAAGTTCACCGTGGTCGGGTCGACGAAGGATTTGAACCCCGCCAGTTTGATGCACTTGAGCCGCACGCTCAGGCCGCCGGCAAGGCAGACAGCACCAGATCGCAACTGCGCCGGGCATAGGCCGAGAGCACGATACGAATCTCTGGCAGATCACGGGCCAGCACGGCCGCGAGCAAGCGCTCGAACAGTTCGAGGAACTCGCTCATTTCGGCCTTGCGCTGTTCCAGAGCAAGAAAATACGCGCGGCTCATGGCTGGCTGCAGGTTCTCGACGGTTTCCTGCAAGTACGGGTTATTGGCGAATGGATACGCGGCCCGCATCACGTTGAAGCTGTCCTCGACAAAGGCGCGGATGTCCTGACGCTCGTAACTGGCGCTCAAGCGCTGCTGGATTTGCAGGAACGGCGCCATGTCGGCCTGAACCGACCAGCCATTGGCCACCGAATTGCCGAGCAGAATGTACAGCTCGCTCATCAGCGTACACAGGCTCTGCACCTTGTGCGCGGTGAGTTCGGTCACGTGGGCGCCACGACGCGGCAGGATGGCGATCAGGTGCCGGCGTTCAAGGATCAGCAAGGCTTCGCGAACCGAGCCGCGGCTGACATTGAGGGCCAGCGTGACCTTCTGTTCCTGAATGCGCTCTCCCGGCTTGAGGTCGCCGCGAATGATGCGTTCGGCGAGGTGGTGAGCGATTTGCTCGGCGAGGCTATCCGGCGCCTTGAACGTCATGGTTTTCCTTCAAAATCTTCGATCTGCACAAGCGGCGCAGTGTAGCGCACTTGATGGGTGATGGCGCAGGGCCCAGCCAGCGGAATTTGGCACGATTCAAGCAAAAAGCGAGGTATCCCGAGAGGGTCAATAATGAAAGAAGCTACTGTTGATCGGCAAAAGCGATTTTCCTGACCTTTAAGTCAGAAAATCATTGACCGAAAAGTCAGACCTGATAAATTCAGGTTCAAGTCGGTTAACAACAATAATGAGTCTGCGAGGCCTTCCGTGATCCAGTTTTTACTTAACCAGGAACTCCGTAGCGAGCACGCCCTGGACCCGAATCTGACCGTGCTGAACTATCTGCGCGAGCATTTGGGCAAACCCGGTACCAAAGAAGGTTGCGCCAGCGGTGACTGTGGCGCGTGCACGGTGGTGGTCGGCGAATTGCAGACCGACGACACCGGACGCGAACACATTCGCTATCGCAGCCTCAACTCGTGCCTGACGTTTGTTTCGTCGCTGCACGGCAAACAGCTGATCAGCGTCGAAGACCTCAAACACCAGGGCGAGCTGCACAGCGTGCAAAAAGCCATGGTCGAGTGCCACGGCTCGCAGTGCGGCTTCTGCACTCCGGGCTTCGTCATGTCGCTGTTCGCCTTGCAGAAAAACAGCGATCACCCAGACTCCCATAAAGCCCACGAAGCCCTCGCCGGCAACCTCTGCCGCTGCACCGGCTACCGGCCGATCCTCGCCGCCGCCGAACAAGTGTGCTGCGGCAAACAGACCGACCAGTTCGATTCTCGCGAAGCCGAAACCATCGCTCGCCTGAAGGCCATCGCGCCGACCGACACCGGTGAGCTGAACAGCGGCGACAAACGCTGCCTGGTGCCACTGACCGTCGCCGATCTCGCCGATCTCTATGACGCCTATCCGCAAGCCAGGCTGTTGGCCGGCGGCACCGACCTGGCGCTGGAAGTGACCCAGTTCCACCGCACGTTGCCGGTGATGATCTACGTTGGCAACGTTGCAGAAATGAAGCGCATCGAGCGCTTTGACGACCGCCTGGAAATCGGCGCCGCCACCGCCCTCTCCGACTGCTATGACGCTCTTGAGGCCGAGTACCCGGACTTCGGCGAATTGCTGCAACGTTTCGCCTCCTTGCAAATCCGCAATCAGGGCACCCTTGGCGGCAACATTGGCAACGCCTCGCCGATTGGTGACTCGCCACCGCTGCTGATCGCTCTCGGCGCGCAGATCGTTTTGTGTAAAGGCGAAACCCGTCGCACCCTGGCACTGGAAGACTATTTCATCGATTACCGGGTCACTGCGCGCCAGGAAAGCGAGTTCATCGAAAAGATCATCGTGCCGCGCGCCAGCGCTGAACAGCTGTTCCGCGCCTACAAGGTCTCCAAGCGTCTGGACGATGACATTTCCGCGGTCTGCGCGGCGTTCAATCTGCGCATCGAAAACGGCGTGGTTGCCGACGCCCGCGTCGCGTTCGGTGGCATGGCGGCGACGCCAAAACGCGCCAAAAGCTGCGAAGCCGCGCTGCTCGGTGCGCAGTGGAGCAACGCCACAGTGGAACGTGCCTGCGCAGCCCTGGCAGAAGATTTCACGCCACTCTCGGACTTCCGCGCAAGCAAGGAATACCGCCTGCTCAGCGCGCAGAACCTGCTGCGTAAATACTTCATCGAACTGCAAACACCGCACATCGAGACTCGGGTGACCGCTTATGTCTAACCATCACAAAGTCGAAAAGACCCAAGCCGAACTGGCCGAGTTGTTTGCCAAAGACCTGACCACCGGTGTCGGTCGCAGCGTCAAGCACGACAGCGCCGACAAGCATGTGTCTGGTGAAGCCCAGTACATCGACGACCGACTGGAATTCCCGAATCAGCTGCACGTTTACGCGCGGCTTTCGGATCGCGCCCACGCGAAAATCATCAGCATCGACACCCAGCCCTGCTACGCCTTCGAAGGCGTGCGCATCGCTATTACCCACGAAGATGTGCCGGGCCTCAAAGACATCGGTCCGTTGTTGCCGGGCGATCCGTTGCTGGCCATCGATGATGTGCAATTCGTCGGTCAGCCGGTGCTCGCAGTAGCCGCGAAAGACCTGGAAACCGCACGCAAAGCTGCAATGGCGGCGATCATCGAATATGAAGATCTGGAGCCGGTGCTCGACGTGGTCGAAGCCCTGCGCAAACGCCACTTCGTGCTGGATAGCCACACCCACAAACGCGGCGATTCGGCCACTGCGCTGGCGACCGCAGAGCACCGGATTCAAGGCACGCTGCACATCGGCGGCCAGGAACACTTTTATCTCGAAACCCAGATCTCTTCGGTGATGCCGACTGAAGACGGCGGCATGATCGTCTACTGCTCGACCCAGAACCCCACCGAAGTGCAGAAACTGGTGGCGGAAGTGCTCGACGTGTCGATGAACAAAATCGTCGTCGACATGCGTCGCATGGGCGGTGGTTTCGGCGGCAAGGAAACCCAGGCCGCCAGCCCCGCCTGCCTCTGTGCAGTGATCGCGCACCTGACCGGGCAGCCGACCAAAATGCGTCTGCCACGGGTCGAAGACATGCTGATGACCGGCAAACGTCACCCGTTCTACATTGAATACGATGTGGGCTTCGACGACACCGGGCGCCTGCACGGCATCCAGCTGGAACTGGCTGGCAACTGCGGTTGCTCACCCGACCTGTCGGCGTCGATCGTCGACCGGGCGATGTTCCACTCGGACAACTCGTACTACCTGGGCGACGCGACCATCAACGGTCACCGCTGCAAGACCAACACCGCGTCGAACACCGCCTATCGTGGCTTTGGCGGCCCACAAGGAATGGTCGCCATCGAAGAAGTGATGGACGCCATCGCCCGTCATCTGGCCCTTGATCCACTGGCCGTGCGCAAGGCCAACTACTACGGCAAGACCGAGCGCAACGTCACCCATTACTACCAGACCGTCGAGCACAACATGCTCGAGGAAATAACTGCTGAGCTGGAAGAAAGCAGCCAGTACGCCGAACGCCGCGAAGCGATCCGGCGCTACAACGCCAACAGCCCGATCCTGAAAAAAGGCCTGGCGCTGACCCCGGTGAAATTCGGTATTTCCTTCACCGCCAGCTTCCTCAACCAGGCCGGTGCGCTGATTCACGTCTACACCGACGGCAGTATCCACCTGAACCACGGCGGCACCGAAATGGGCCAGGGTTTGAACGTCAAAGTTGCACAAGTCGTGGCCGAAGTGTTCCAGGTTGAAATCGACCGTGTGCAGATCACCGCGACCAACACCGACAAGGTCCCGAACACCTCGCCGACCGCCGCGTCCAGTGGCGCCGACCTGAACGGCAAGGCTGCGCAAAACGCCGCTGAAATCATCAAGCAACGCCTGGTGGAATTTGCCGCGCGCAAGTTTGCGGTCAGCGAAGAAGACGTGGAATTTCACAACGGCCACGTGCGGGTTCGCGATCAGATCCTGACCTTCGAAGAGCTGATCCAACAGGCGTACTTCGCTCAGGTGTCGCTGTCCAGCACCGGCTTCTACAAGACCCCGAAAATCTACTACGACCGCAGCCAGGCACGCGGTCGGCCGTTCTACTACTTCGCTTTTGGCGCAGCCTGCGCCGAGGTGATTGTCGACACCCTGACCGGCGAATACAAAATGCTCCGTACCGACATCCTGCATGACGTCGGCGCCTCGCTGAACCCGGCCATCGACATGGGTCAGGTCGAGGGTGGCTTCATCCAGGGCATGGGCTGGCTGACCATGGAAGAGCTGGTGTGGAACGCCAAGGGCAAACTGATGACCAACGGCCCGGCCAGCTACAAGATCCCGGCAGTCGCCGACATGCCGCTGGATTTGCGCGTGAAGCTGGTGGAAAACCGCAAGAACCCGGAAGACACGGTGTTCCATTCCAAGGCCGTGGGCGAACCGCCGTTCATGCTCGGCATCGCCGCCTGGTGTGCGATCAAGGATGCGGTGGCCAGCCTGGGCGATTACAAACATCAACCAAAAATCGACGCACCCGCCACACCGGAGCGGGTGTTGTGGGGCTGTGAACAGATGCGCCAGTTGAAGGCTTCGAAAGCCGTAGCAGCCGAGGCTGAGCTCGCTTCGCTGTAACGACCGCGTCGCGGCCATCGCGAGCAAGCTCGCTCCCACAGGAGATCTATGCACGACGCAGATCTAATGTGGGAGCGAGCTTGCTCGCGATGAGGCCCGAACAGACAACAATGTTGTAGGGGTGAAAACATGTACAACTGGATCGACGCCCTCGCCGACCTGCAAACCCAGGGTGAACCCTGCGTGTTGGTGACCATCATCGAAGAGCTCGGCTCAACGCCGCGCAATGCCGGTTCGAAGATGGTCGTCAGCGCCACGCAGACGTTCGACACCATCGGTGGTGGGCATCTGGAATACAAGGCGATGCAGGTCGCGCGGGAGATGCTTGCCAGCGGCAAACAGGACACCCATCTGGAACGTTTCACCCTCGGCGCCAGCCTGGGTCAATGCTGCGGCGGCGTCACCGTGTTGCTGTTCGAACCCATGGGCCAGGTGCAAGCACAGATCGCTGTGTTCGGCGCCGGCCACGTCGGTCGGGCGCTGGTGCCGTTGCTGGCCAGCCTGCCCTGCCGCGTGCGCTGGATCGACTCGCGGGAAGCGGAGTTCCCCGAACAGATCCCCCATGGCGTGCGTAAAATCGTCGCCGAAGAACCGGTGGACGAAATCGACGACCTGCCCGCTGGCAGTTACTGCATCGTCATGACCCACAATCACCAGCTCGACCTGGAACTCACCGCGGCGATCCTCAAGCGCAACGACTTTGCCTACTTCGGCCTGATCGGCTCGAAGACCAAACGGGTGAAGTTCGAACACCGCCTGCGCGAGCGCGGTTTCGACAACGCCGTGCTGCAACGCATGCGCTGCCCGATGGGTCTGGGCGAGGTCAAAGGCAAATTGCCGGTGGAAATCGCCATCTCCATCGCCGGTGAAATCATCGCCACCTATAACGCGAATTTCGGCCAGCACACCGCAAAAGCCGAACCTATCGCCAAACTGCTGCCCGCCTCGCGCCGCAGTCAAGCCACAAACTGAGAACACCTCATGCCTTTGATTCGCAAAGCCTACCGCGCCGCCATCCTGCACAGCATCGCCGACCCAGCCGTGGTTGGCATCGAAGCCTCTTACGAGTATTTCGAAGATGGCCTGCTGGTGACTGAAAACGGCCAAATCAGCGCCATCGGCCACGCCAGCGAACTGCTTGCCAGTCTGCCCGCCGACATTCAAATCACCCATTATCAGGACGCTCTGATCACTCCTGGCTTCATCGACACGCACATTCACCTGCCGCAAACCGGCATGGTCGGCGCGTACGGCGAACAACTGCTGGACTGGCTCAATACCTACACGTTCCCGTGCGAAAGCCAGTTCGCCGATAAGGCCCACGCCGAAGAAGTCGCCGGCATTTTCATCAAGGAATTGCTGCGCAACGGCACCACCACCGCACTGGTGTTTGGCAGCGTGCACCCGCAATCGGTGGACTCGTTCTTCGAAGCCGCACGGACGCTTGATCTGCGGATGATCGCCGGCAAGGTGATGATGGATCGCAACGCGCCGGACTACCTGACTGACACCGCTGAATCCAGCTACGTCGAAAGCAAGGCACTGATCGAACGCTGGCACGGCAAGGGTCGCCTGCACTATGCGGTGACGCCGCGCTTCGCACCGACCAGCACCCCGGAACAGTTGACCCTCGCCGGCCAGTTGCTCAGCGAATACCCCGACCTGTACATGCAGACTCACATCAGTGAAAACCTGCAGGAAGTCGAATGGGTCAAGGAGCTGTTCCCGGAGCGCAAGGGTTACCTGGACGTCTACGACCACTACAAATTGCTCGGCGAGCGCTCGGTATTCGCGCACGGCGTGCACCTGTGCGACGACGAGTGCGCACGTCTGGCTGAAACCGGCTCGGCCATCGCTTTCTGCCCGACCTCGAACTTCTTCCTCGGCAGCGGTCTGTTCAACCTGCCGATGGCCGAGAAGCACAACCTGAACGTGGGCCTGGGCACTGACGTCGGCGGCGGCACCAGCTTCTCGCTGCTGCAAACCCTGAACGAAGCCTACAAAGTCATGCAGTTGCAAGGCGCACGCCTGAGCCCGTTCAAGTCGCTGTACCTGGCGACCCTCGGCGGCGCCCGCGCACTGCGCCTGGAAGACAAGATCGGCACCCTGCAACCGGGCACCGACGCCGACTTCCTGGTACTGGACTACAACGCCACGCCGCTGCTCAGCTATCGCCTGAAACAGGCCAACACCATCGCCGAGACGTTGTTTGTGCTGATGACATTGGGTGATGACCGGACGGTGTTGCAGACTTATGCGGCGGGCAACCTCGTTCACCAGCGCTAAGCCCTTCTGAAACGAAAAATCCCCCGCAATCGTTGGTTGCGGGGGATTTTTTATCGCCTGTCAGACCGCTATCGCGAGCAAGCTCGCTCCCACAGTTGATCTTCAGTGGTTACAGAATTTGCATTCAGCACAAAACCCTGTGGGAGCGAGCTTGCTCGCGATAGGCGCGACTCGGTGGCGTTGATTCAACTCAAAGCTTGGCGGTCGACCGCCCTGGCTTCTTGGTCTGCAACAGGTGCGAGAACACCGCGTGCAAATCGTCCGAGGCGCTTTCTTCGTCGAGGTTGAGCTTGCTGTCGATGTGATCCATGTGATGCATCATCAGGTTCACCGCCAGTTCGGCGTCGCGGGCCTCGATGGCATCGATCAGCTGCGTGTGTTCATCGTAGGAACAGTGCGAACGGTTACCGCTTTCATACTGGGCGATGATCAAGGAAGTCTGCGACACCAGGCTGCGCTGGAAGCTGATCAGCGGGGCGTTCTTCGCCGCTTCGGCCAGTTTCAGGTGGAATTCGCCAGACAGACGGATACCGGCACCGCGGTCGCCACGGGAGAAGCTGTCGCGCTCGTCGTTGACCATCTGCCGCAGCTCGGCAATTTGTTCGGCGGTCGCGTGTACGACTGCCAGTTCGGTGATCGCCTTCTCAACCAGACGCCGTGCCATGAATACCTGACGGGCCTCTTCAACACTCGGACTGGCAACCACGGCGCCACGGTTGGGACGCAACAGCACCACACCTTCGTGGGCCAGACGTGACAGCGCACGGCGAATGATGGTGCGGCTGACCCCGAAAATCTCTCCCAGCGCCTCTTCGCTCAATTTTGTACCGGGCGCCAGGCGCTGTTCGAGGATGGCCTCGAAGATATGCGCATAGACGATATCGTCCTGGGTTCCGCTGCGGCCGGCTTTACCTGCTCGCGGTTGTTTCTTGAGGGGCTGCAACTGTTCGTTCATGGGCACTCGAGTCGGGAGAACTGCGGCGAATTAACTGTGACTGTAATACGGCACAGTGGGTCGCTGGCAAGTATTGCGTAAAAAACACAGCACATTGTACACAACCGGTGGTGGCAACACGACTGTACGGCCATATACGCCCCCGGCTGTATTGCAACACCCAGTCACGTTTGAGTTTAGGCTTGAACACAACCCCCGTGGCCTATGCACGCCCCCTGCGTAGGAGCTGCCGAAGGCTGCGATCTTTTTCTCGGCAACACCGCAAAAGCCAGAATCAAAAGATCGCAGCCTTCGGCAGCTCCTACGCAGGTAGCGAGATTTTCAACAGAACAAGGAAACACCGCGCCATGACCGACGCCACTCACGCGCAACTTCGCCCACTGGCCGACACTTCACCTTCGGCCATCGTCGCCGGGTTCATCGCCATGATGACCGGCTACACCAGCTCGCTGGTGCTGATGTTCCAGGCCGGCCAGGCGGCGGGCCTGACCAGCGGGCAGATTTCATCGTGGATCTGGGCGATTTCGATTGGCATGGCGGTGTGCTCGATCGGTTTGTCCTTGCGCTATCGCACACCGATCACCATCGCCTGGTCGACGCCCGGTGCGGCGTTGCTGATCACCAGCCTGTCGGGCGTGACCTACGGCGAGGCGATTGGCGCCTACATCACCTGCGCCGTGCTCGTCACCCTTTGCGGTATGACTGGCAGCTTCGAACGTCTGATCAAACGCATTCCGGCATCCCTGGCGGCCGCGTTACTGGCGGGGATCCTGTTCAAAATCGGCAGTGAAATCTTCGTCGCCGCCCAGCATCGCACCGGCCTGGTGCTGGGGATGTTTTTCACCTATCTGGTGGTCAAGCGCCTGTCGCCGCGTTATGCGGTGCTGGCAGCGCTGCTGATCGGCACGGCACTGTCCGGCTTCATGGGCCTGCTAGACTTCAGCGGTTTCCACCTCGAAGTGGCAACCCCGGTCTGGACTACTCCGCACTTTTCCCTCGCGGCGACCATCAGCATCGGCATTCCACTGTTCGTGGTCGCCATGACCTCGCAGAACATGCCCGGCATCGCCGTATTGCGTGCCGACGGCTACAACGTGCCGGCCTCGCCGCTGATCACCACCACCGGCATTGCTTCGCTGCTGTTGGCACCCTTTGGCTCCCACGGGATCAACCTTGCAGCCATCAGCGCCGCGATCTGCACCGGGCCGCATGCCCATGAAGACCGCAACAAGCGTTACACCGCAGCAGTCTGGTGCGGGATTTTCTACGGGATTGCCGGAGTCTTTGGTGCAACCCTGGCCGCATTGTTCGCCGCCCTGCCGAAAGAGCTGGTGCTGTCGATTGCTGCACTGGCGCTGTTTGGTTCGATCATCAATGGTCTGAGCATCGCCATGAGCGAAGTGAAAGAACGTGAAGCAGCGCTGATCACCTTTATGGTCACTGCGTCGGGGTTGACGCTGTTTTCCATCGGTTCGGCATTCTGGGGGATTGTGGCGGGGGTGGTGACGCTGATGATTCTGAATTGGCGACAAGCCTGAAAAGCAAAAGATCGCAGCCTTCGGCAGCTCCTACATGCGTACACCCTGTAGGAGCTGGCGAAGCCTGCGATCTTTTGATCTTTTGATCTTTGCAAAAACGGCGACCCTCAGGTCGCCGTTTTTTTGAACATCAAGCTACCGGATTGATCGGCTTTTCCGGGTACCAAACGTCCAGCAACGGGCTGACTTCTACGCTGGTCAGCTCGGTGCGAGCTTTCAGCCAGGCTTCAACGGCGGCGCGTTGTTCTGCGCTGACCGAGCCACGTTTCTGCAGGCAAACCAGACCAAAGTCGTCGCCGCCAACGTAGCCGAGGCCGTTTGCTTCCATGGCTTCTTTCAGAAACGCGTCGAGGAAAGCGTCAACAGCCTCATCAGCCAGATCTTCTTTGAAATCCAGGTTCAGTTCGAAACCCAGCTCTTGAAATTCATCGACGCAGAGTTTTTTGCGCAGACGCTGGGAACGGTTAGTCGCCATTGGAACAATCCTCAAAAGTAATAACGGGCGGCACTTTAGCAGTTTAAGCCGCTGTTTGCCCGACTCTCTGGGAACTTGTGCCTACCGCCGGTAAAAAAAATAGCGGATTCGGCCCTCTGTGTACGGCACAAGGCGCCATACCTTGGGGCATAATGCCGACACTTTCGTGACCACTGAGGGAATTTATCTTCATGCCCTCATCTTTTTTCCCCTCGGCTGTAGGGTTTTACTTCAGATGATCAAATCTTTGCGTCCATTGCTTCTCGCCAGCCTGCTTGTGCCTCTGGCCTTCCCGGTTTCCGCTGCCCCGACCAACACAGCCCTGTCACCCAATGTTGAAAAGGCTCTCAGAGCCAGCAAGTTGAAGGACAGCGCCCTGTCGCTGGTGATGATTCCACTCAACGGCCCCGGCACAGCGACCGTTTTCAACGCTGACGTTTCGGTCAATCCGGCGTCGACCATGAAGCTTGTGACCACCTACGCCGCGCTGGAAATGCTTGGCCCGAATCACCAGTGGAAAACCGAGTTCTACACCGACGGCACCCTCAGTGGCGGCATCCTGCACGGCAACCTGTACCTCAAGGGCGGCGGCGATCCGAAGCTGAACATGGAAAAACTCTGGTTGCTGATGCGTGACCTGCGGGCCAATGGCGTGCAGCAAGTCACCGGTGACCTGGTGCTGGACCGCAGCTTCTTCGTCCAACCGCAATTGCCTGAATTCAATGACGATGGTAAAGACGAGAACAAGCCGTTCCTGGTCAAGCCCGACGCGCTGATGGTCAACCTCAAGGCCTTGCGCTTCGTGGCTCGTAACGATTCGGGCAAGGTATTGGTATCGGTCGAGCCTCCGATCGCCAGCATTCGCATCGACAACCAGGTCAAAGCGCTCAGCGGCAAACAGTGCTCGGGTGGCGTGCGCTACAACCCGGTGACTCAGGCCGACGGCAGCGTGTCCGTGACGGTTGCGGGCCAGTTGGCCGACGGTTGCAGCTCGCAGACTTACCTTTCGCTGCTCGACCACGCAACCTACACCGCTGGTGCCGTACGCGCGATCTGGCAGGAACTGGGTGGCAGCATTCAGGGCAAGGATCGTCTCGCCGCCGTGCCGAAAGATGCCAAGGTACTGGCCCGGGCGTTCTCGCCTGACCTGGCGGAAATCATCCGCGACATCAACAAATATAGTAACAACACCATGGCTCAGCAGCTGTTCCTCAGCCTGGGCGCGAAATACCGCACCGACGCTGATCCTGACGATGCAAAAGCCGCACAACGTGTAGTCCGGCAGTGGCTGGCGAAGAAAGGCATCACCGCGCCGCACCTGGTGATGGAGAACGGCTCCGGTCTGTCGCGTGCAGAACGGGTCAGCGCTCGTGAGATGGCGAGCATGCTGCAAGCCGCCTGGAGAAGCCCGTACTCGGCCGAGTTCGTCAGTTCGCTGCCGATCAGCGGCATGGACGGCACCATGCGCAAACGCCTCAAGACCACCGCGATGAGGGGTGAAGCACACGTCAAGACCGGCACCCTGAACACCGTGCGCGCTATTGCCGGTTTCAGCCGCGACAGCAACGGCAATACCTGGGCTGTGGTCGCGATCCTCAACGATCCCGCGCCATTTGGCGCGCATACGGTGCTTGATCAGGTGCTGCTGGATCTGTACCGCCAGCCGAAAATGGCGACAGCCGAGTCGGCGCTTTAAGCCGATCCATCAAACGCCACAGATCCAGTGTGGGAGCGAGCTTGCTCGCGATGCGGGCAACGCGGTGTATCAGAATGACCGTGTCATCGTTCATCGCGAGCAGGCTCGCTCCCACAAAAGCTTGTGCGCAACCCGCCTAGGCCAACTCCATCTCAACCCGATCCCGCCCGGCCTGCTTCGCCGCATAAACCCCTGAGTCAGCGCGCAACAGCAAGGCATCGGCACCTTCTCCGGAACGCCAGCTGGCGATACCGAAACTCGCAGTCACCGTCCCCAGCCCGTCGATCGGCGTATTGCGCAAGCTCTGCCATAGCTCGATGGCCAACGTATGGGCGTGCTGCCCGTCGGTGTCGGGACACAACACCATAAACTCCTCGCCCCCCAGGCGACAGAACACATCGGTACGCCGCAAGCGGTGGCGGATGCGCTGACAGATCGCCTGCAACACCCGATCGCCTGCCGCGTGGCCGTACACGTCATTGATGCGTTTGAAGTGATCGATATCGAGCATGATCACCGCCAATTCCCCGGTACCGCGCTCGACCCGAGCCATTTCCGTGGTCAGCCGCTCCTGGAAATAGCGCCGATTGTGAATCCCGGTCAGCGCGTCGGTCACCGACAACGCGCGCAGCTCTTCCTCGACCCGCTTGAGGTCGGAGATATCCGAAATATAGCCATGCCACAGCACTCCACCGCCGGGCAGTTCTTCCGGCGTTGCCTCACCGCGCACCCAACGCAGGCCACGTACGGGTAACTGCACACGGTATTCTTCGCGCCACGGGCTGAGCTTTTGCGAAGAGATCCGGATCGAGGCGCGCACCCGAGCCACATCCTGCGGATAAATTCGCTCGAAAATAGCCTCGGCATTCTGTTGCAGCACGTCTGGATCGATCTCGTAAATATCACGGATGCCGTCACTGGCGTAGATCACACTGAAGCGCCCGTCCGCCGCCATCTTGAACTGATAAATACCGCCCGGCACATGCGCGCTGAGTTTCTTGAGCAACAAATCGCGCGCCGCCAACGCTTCATGCACGCGCTTGCGCTCGGTGATGTCGATGCAGATCGCCAGATGCCCGACCCAAAGCCCTTGTTCATCAAGCACGGCGGTGGCGAGCATGTTCACCGTCAGATGGCTGCCGTCCTGACGCACCAAGGTCCATTCACGCGCTTCGTGCCCACCCGCATCGCCTCCTTCCACCAGCATCGCCTGACAGCTCGGCACCGGCTTGCCGTAACGCTGACTGAGCTCCACCGCTCGCGCCTCCAGCTCAAGGGGCAGGTGCAGGCTTTCCAGAGTCATATGCCCCAGCGCATCGCCGCTGCGATAACCGAGCATGTGCTCGGCACCGGCATTGAAGGTCGTGATCACACCGCGCAGGTTAGTGGCAATCACCGCCACCTGGGTCGCAGCGTCCAGCACTCCGCGTAACTGCCCATGAGCGCTGTTCAACTCCTGCTCACGCAGGCGCAACTCGCGGGTACTCTGCTCAACCAGCGCCAGCGCTCGTTGCCGTTGACTGACCAGAATGTAGAGCAAGGCACTGAGCAGCACGCTCAACAGCGTCCCCATCACGATCAGGCTGGTAACCGCCGAATGATTGGCACGCTCAAACACCGCGCTGGTGCGGATGTCGAGATCGTAGACATGATCGCCCAGGCGCAACATCGAGCTGTAATGCAACGGTTGATTCGCCACTGGGTTAGTGGATTCGTAGAGCGCTTCTGCCTGACCTCCCTGCGCCTGACCGCGAATCTGCACCACAAGGTTGTCCTGAGCTGGCATCGGAAAACCATCGGCCACCAACTGACGCATGCTGATCACTGCCAGCACGTAACCAAGGGGCGCGGCATCATGAGCAGACGCTGTGGCATTGCGCAAAACCGGCTCGACCAGCAGCACGCCACGGGCGTATTCAGGATCGACACCCAGCAGGTGCGTGGGCTCGGACACCGCCATCGCGTTCAGGTTACGGGCCCTTTGCAGGGTTGCGCGACGTAGCGGTTCCGAGAGCAAATCAAAACCCAGCGGCGCGCCTTTTGAGCTTTGCGTCTGGCTGTACAACACCGGAGCGTACTCATCACGTTCGGTGGCAGGTTGCAACTCTGCGGAAGGCGTCAGGTCGCGGATGGAAAACCCTGTTTTACCCTGCTCGCGCACCCGCAGTTCGAACGCGGCACGCTCACTGCGGGCAACCGACGGCGCCCAGGCGTAGGCCTGAGTTCTTTGCAACAGTGCTTTGGTAAAACCGTCGAACTCTTTACGGGAAACCGATTCGGAGTTGACGAAAAATCGCCGCAGGCTATCGAGGCGCTGTTCCTGATCGTCGAAACGCTCGGTAATCCGGCTTTTGCGCTCGTTGACCAGCAATTGAAAGTTCTGCGCCATCTGTTGATGGTGCGCATTGAGGCTGGCCCAGGCGAGCAGCCCCGTCAGCACGCCGCCAGCCAGTAGAACCAGCAGCGCAACTAGCGAGGCCGAAACCTCTTCGCTGATGAAGCCCAGGATCTTGGGTCGTACGGCGTGCAACGGCATAAGCAAAACTCAAAACGCCGGCGTGCTTTGGTGTCACCTTGGCTTTGAGTGAAGTTATAGCTATTAGCCACTAGATTAGCCAGCGCCAAAAGACCACAGAGCCTCGAAAAATCAAGGCTCTATGGATCCAATCAGACCTCAGCGCGCCATGATTTTCCAGGCGCGATGGATCTTGCCGTTACGGGCAAAGTCCGGGTCGATGGTTTGTGCGGTGATCTCCTCGACGGCATAGCGCGCCGTGAGGTTTTCTTCGAGCTGGAACTTGCGGAAGTTGTTGGAGAAATACAACACGCCACCCGGCGCCAGACGGGCCATGGCCAGGTCCAGCAACTGCACGTGGTCGCGCTGGACGTCGAAAATCCCTTCCATGCGCTTGGAGTTGGAGAAGGTCGGTGGATCGATAAAGATCATGTCGAACTCGTCACGATTGGCTTCCAGCCAGGCCATCACATCGCCCTGCTCCAAGCGGTTCTTGTCAGAGAAACCGTTCAGCGACAGGTTGCGGCGTGCCCAATCCAGATAGGTTTTCGACAGGTCGACGCTGGTGGTGCTACGCGCGCCGCCCTTGGCCGCATGGACGCTGGCCGTCGCGGTGTAGCAATACAGATTGAGGAAGCGCTTGCCGGCCGCCTCTTTCTGAATCCGCAGACGCATTGGGCGGTGGTCCAGAAACAGGCCGGTGTCGAGGTAGTCGGTCAGGTTGACCAGCAACTTCACGCCACCTTCGTTCACCTCGGTGAACTTGCCCTGCGCGCTCTGGCGTTCGTACTGCTTGGTGCCGCTCTGACGCTCGCGACGTTTCACGACCACACGGCTCTTGTCGATGTTCAAGGCCTGCGGAATGGCTGCCAGCGCGTCGAACATACGCGCCGAGGCTTTTTCCGGATCGATCGACTTCGGTGCCGCGTATTCCTGAACATGGACCCAGTCGTGATAGAGGTCGATGGCCATGGAGTATTCCGGCATGTCGGCATCGTAGACACGGTAGCAGTCGATACCCTCGCGCTTGATCCACTTGCCCATGGCCTTGAGGTTCTTTTGCAGGCGGTTGGCAAACATCTGCCCGCCTTCGCTCAGGCGTGCCTGTTCAACAACAGGAGCCGGCGCCGGTACAGGTTTGATCGGATTGCCGTTCTTGTTGTACTGACGCTCTTGCGGCTCGACCGGCGACTGATCGTAGGCAGCCTGTTCACGCTCAGCCTGACGCTGTTCCGGGGTACGACGCTCACCGGTGACGAACTGATCCGGCAGCACTTTGATCAACAGCAATTTGCACGGCAAGGCGCCGTTCCAGAACGAATACTGTTTGTGGCTGCGAATCCCCATGCGCTTGCCCAGATCCGGCGCGCCGGTGAACACCGCCGCTTCCCAGTTCAGGCAAGCCTGACGCAGACGCTCGCCGAGGTTCTGGTAGAGATAAAGCAAGCTTGCCTCGTCGCCCAGACGCTCGCCGTACGGAGGGTTGCAGATCACCAGGCCTTTCTGGTTCTGGTCCGGACGCGGCTCGAAGGTTGCGACTTCGCCCTGGTAGATCTTGATCCACTCGCTCAGGCCTGCGCGCTCGACGTTGTTGCGGCCCGGTTGAATCAGCCGTGGGTCGGCTTCGTAACCGCGAATCCACAGCGGCGGCTTGGCCAGACCGGCAGCGGCGCGGGCGGTGGCTTCTTCGTGAAGTTTTTTCCACAACGCCGGCACGTGACCGAGCCAGGCGGTGAAGCCCCACTGCTCACGGCGCAGGTTCGGCGCCATGTCGGCGGCGATCATCGCCGCTTCGACGAGGAACGTACCGACACCGCACATCGGGTCAGCCAGAGCGCCGCCTTCAGCCGCAATCCGTGGCCAGCCGGAACGAATCAGAATCGCCGCCGCGAGGTTTTCCTTCAGCGGCGCCGCACCTTGCTGCAGGCGATAGCCGCGCTGGTGCAGGCTGTGGCCAGACAAGTCGAGGGAGAGGATTGCTTCGCCACGGTCCAGACGCAGGTGAATGCGCAGGTCCGGGTTGAGCTTGTCGATGGACGGACGCTCGCCCGACGGGGTGCGCAGTTTGTCGACGATGGCGTCCTTCACTTTCAGGGCGCCGAAGTGGGTGTTGTCGATGCCCGAGCCGTGACCGCTGAATTCAACGGCCAGGGTGCCGTCATTAAGCATGTGGTCTTGCCACTCGATATCCAGTACGCCGTGGTACAGGTCTTCGGCGTCCTTCATCGGGAAACGCTTGAGCACCAGCAGCACCCGGTTAGCCAGACGTGACCACAGGCACAGGCGATAAGCCGTTTCCATGTCGGCCATGCCGCGCACGGCAGAAGTGTGCTCGCGCGCTTCCTCAAGGCCAAGCCCGACGGCTTCCTCGATAAGCAGACCTTCGAGGCCTTTTGGGCAAGTGAGGAAGAGTTCGTAACGATCCGACATGGGAGTTCCAGGGCCTTTAGCAATAAGTGAACGGGCAACGCATTGACCGCTCGTTTTTCAATCAAGCGCTTTTCTTGAAGAGCGCTCGCGTGGCACGAAAGTGTGCCGTCCCACCCTGGCCGCACAGCCAACCAACCGGTTGAATGAGCTTAGATGCCCAGGCAGATAAGAAATTCTATGCAACAAAATGTCATAACTCGACCCTTCGTCGAATAGTACCCGAGTGCAACGGGTGGACATTCTCACGAAAGGATTAGCCTCATCATCCAGTGAAAGGCTGATCATAGCGAGCTTTGGTCAATGAACACGGGAATTACATCGTGTTACTTATGGCCTTAGCATCATTATCGTTACGTCCTTATGACAAAACGATCATTCCCTCGATGTGACGCATTGGTTAGAACTCAATACAGGTTGACGCCGCAACGACGTCAACACCTTGGCTCGTGACGCCGGCAGCGAGCCACCAACGGCAGAAATTTTTCTGCCTGACCTCGATAGAGGTCGACGCGACAAATACAGTCAACAAGTGAGGGAAACACCCTATGAGAAGACTTAAGCGTGATCCGTTGGAAAGAGCATTTTTGCGCGGATATCAATATGGCGTTGGTGGAAAATCCCGTGAGCTTTGCCCCTTTACTCTACCGTCGGTACGTCAAGCCTGGATCAACGGCTGGCGAGAAGGACGCGGCGACAACTGGGACGGTATGACCGGCACTGCGGGAATCCATAGACTCAACGAACTTCACGCCGTCGGCTAAACAGGGCACACACTCCGACACGACAATCTGATTATGTAACGACTTAACCACGCACGTCCTCTCCGGACGGCGGGCTTCGGCCCAGGGGCTCCTTCGAGGAGCCCTTTTTTATGCCTGCGAGAAACTCAAGTTGTAAACACGACTGTGGGAGCGAGCCTGCTCGCGATAGCGGTTCAACATTCAACAATGATGTTGCCTGTAAACCCGTCATCGCGAGCAGGCTCGCTCCCACAGGGATCAGCGCAAGGCCGCGATCGCGTCTACAGACTCACGAATCAGCGCCGGGCCCTTATAGATGAAGCCCGAATACAGCTGCACCAGACTGGCGCCCGCAGCGATTTTCTCAGCCGCGTGCTTGCCTTCGGTAATGCCGCCGACCGCGATGATCGGCAAACGCCCGGCCAGCTCGGCCGCCAGCACCTTGACTGTGTGAGTGCTCTTGTCGCGCACCGGTGCACCGGACAAACCACCCGCCTCGTCACCGTGCTCCATGCCTTCGACGCCTACGCGGCTCAGGGTGGTGTTGGTCGCGATCACCGCGTCCATGCCGGTTTCGATCAGTGCCTGCGCCACCTGAGCGGTTTCTTCGTCGGTCATGTCCGGAGCGATCTTGATCGCCAGCGGTACACGCTTGCCATGACGTAGCGCCAGTTCTTCCCGGCGCTGAGCCAGGTCCGCGAGCAATTGCTTGAGCGAATCACCAAATTGCAGGCTGCGCAGGCCCGGGGTGTTCGGCGAGCTGACGTTGACCGTCACGTAACTGGCGTGGGCATAGACCTTGTCCAGGCAGATCAGGTAGTCGTCGACCGCACGTTCTACCGGCGTGTCGAAGTTCTTGCCGATGTTGATCCCCAGCACGCCCTTGTATTTGGCAGCCGCCACACGCGCCAGCAAATGATCGACGCCGAGGTTGTTGAACCCCATGCGGTTGATGATCGCTTCGGCCTGCGGCAAGCGGAAAATCCGTGGTTTTGGATTGCCCGGTTGCGGACGCGGGGTAATGGTGCCGATTTCGACGAAGCCGAAACCCAATTGGGCAAACCCGTCGATGGCCGCACCGTTCTTGTCCAGGCCGGCCGCCAGACCCACCGGGTTAGGGAAGTCCAGGCCCATGACATTCACCGGCATCTGCGCTGGCGCCTTGCACAGCAAGCCATTGAGGCCCAAACGCCCACCTGCGCCGATCAGGTCCAGGGACAGATCGTGGGAGGTTTCCGGGGAGAGTTTGAACAGCAGTTGGCGGGCCAGGGTATACATGGGCGGGTTTGACTCGGTTGGCGGCGAAATAAGGCGGCGATTATAGCCGTGCATCGGGGCCGCAAGCGAGGCGCACGATGAAATCAGCTGTCGATGCAGGCCGTGTGAAAACGTAGCGAGCGAAGGCAAGACAAGGCAAAAACAGGCGAGGAAGCGGAGTTTACGGGTTGTAAATGAGCATTCCGAGCCTGTTTTTAACGCAGGATTGTCGAGCGTAGTAGTTTTCACACGGCCTGCATGGCATATGCCTTGCACCAGCTTGGTATGTGCACCCATGCCAATGGCGGGATGAGTGCCGGGTTGCGAATCGAAAGGACAACGGCGTCGTCACCTGGCAAGGTGTGCACATGGGCCTGGGTACGGCGCTTTTTCATGCAAGGTGCTTATGTGATGACAGAACCTGAAGCAGGACCGCTGGCCTGGGTCAACGGCAGCGATGCCCCGGAAAAAACCGCGATCAACCTTGGCTTCATGGCCCTGAGCGACTGCGCGTCAGTGGTGGTTGCAGCGACCCAGGGCTTCGCCCAACCCTACGGGTTGACCCTGAACCTCAAGCGCCAATCGTCCTGGGCCAACCTGCGGGACAAACTCGTCAGCGGCGAACTCGATGCCGCCCACAGCCTGTACGGTTTGATCTATGCGGTGCATCTGGGGATCGGCGGCGTCGCGGCGACGGACATGGCCGTGCTCATGGGGCTGAACCAGAACGGTCAGAGCATCAACCTTTCTCATGGCCTGCAAGGGCTGGGCGTGACCAGTCCTGAAGCGCTGGACCGCCACGTGCACCAAAGTCGCCCAAAACTCACCTTCGCCCAGACCTTCCCCACCGGCACCCACGCCATGTGGTTGTATTACTGGCTGGCGAGCCAGGGCATCCATCCGTTGCTGGATGTCGACAGCGTCGTGGTACCACCGCCACAAATGGTCGCGCACTTGCAGGCCGGACGGATCGACGGTTTCTGCGTCGGCGAACCCTGGAGCGCCAGTGCGGTGAAGCAGAACCTCGGTTTCACAATGGCGACGACCCAAACCATCTGGCCCGACCACCCGGAAAAAGTCCTTGGCTGCACCCGCGCCTTCGTCGAGCAATACCCGAACACCGCTCGGGCGCTGGTCATGGCAATTCTGGAGGCCAGCCGCTTCATCGAACAAAGCGTGGAAAATCGCCGCAGCACTGCGCAGCTGTTGAGCGCTGCCGAATACCTCGACGCGCCGCTGGACTGCATCGAACCGCGCTTACTGGGCGACTATGCCGACGGCCTCGGCAATCGCTGGCAGGACCCTCACGCGCTGCGCTTTCACGCTGGCGGCGACGTCAACTTGCCGTACCTTTCCGACGGCATGTGGTTCATGACCCAATTCCGCCGCTGGGGCTTGCTGCGCGAAGACCCGGACTATCTGCAAGTGGCGCGTCAGGTCCAGCAACTCGACGTCTACCGCGACGCAGCCAGTGCGCTGGGCATCGCGGCCCGGGGTCAGGAAATGCGCAGCAGCCAGTTGATCGACGGTAAAATATGGAATGGTTCGGACCCGGCGGCGTATGCCCGCAGTTTCAGGCTGCACGCCATGGCCGACACCCCCACCCTTTTCGCCCGCCGCTGACAGGAGCCTGCAAACATGCTGCGTATCCTGCTGATCAACGACACGGCGAAAAAGGTTGGGCGTCTAAAAGCGGCACTGACCGAAGCCGGGTTTGAGGTGATCGACGAGTCGGGCTTGACCATCGACCTGCCTGCGCGCGTCGAAACGGTGCGTCCGGACGTGATCCTGATCGATACCGAGTCACCGAGCCGCGATGTGCTGGAGCAAGTCGTGCTGGTCAGCCGCGACCAGCCTCGGCCGATCGTGATGTTCACCGACGAGCACGACCCCGGCGTGATGCGTCAGGCGATCAAGTCCGGCGTCAGCGCCTACATCGTCGAAGGCATTCATGCCGCGCGCCTGCAACCGATCCTTGACGTGGCCATGGCGCGCTTCGAAAGCGATCAGGCCCTGCGCGCCCAACTCCAGGCCCGCGACCAGCAACTGGCCGAGCGCAAGCGGATCGAGCTGGCCAAGGGCTTGCTGATGAAAATGAAGGACTGCAATGAAGAACAGGCCTACACCCTGATGCGCCGCCAGGCCATGAGCCGCCAGCAGAAGCTGATCCAGGTGGCCGAGCAGATCATTGCCATGAGTGAGTTGCTGGGCTGAAGCCCTTGCGGTGCCTGCGAAGACGCCATCGCGAGCAAGCTCGCTCCCACAGGGGAATTGCGTCGTACACAAATCAACTGTGGGAGCGAGCCTGCTCGCGATTGGCCGCGACGCGGTTTCACCTGTTGGCACAGATCTCGCTACTTAAACCACACAGGTAACCAACGGCGGTTGCCCCACCTACGACAAAGACGTCGCACACCCCTTTCGCGCAAGCGCAGCGGGTTGCGGCGTTTTTTCGTTTTGGCCCCACAGCCCGGGGCCGGTGGTGCGGCCGTCGCGGCGCCCCACCGCAAAGCTTATGACTCCCTTCGAGACTCTTCACAGCTGAGGTGCGCGATGAATTCAAGCTTCTGGAAATCCGGCCATACCCCGACACTCTTCTCGGCCTTTCTGTATTTCGACCTGAGCTTCATGGTCTGGTACCTGCTCGGCCCGCTGGCGGTGCAAATCGCCGCTGACCTGCACCTGACGACCCAGCAACGCGGACTCGTGGTGGCCACACCGATTCTGGCCGGGGCCTTCTTGCGCTTCGTGATGGGCTTGCTGGCGGATCGCCTGTCGCCGAAAACTGCAGGGTTGATCGGCCAAGTGATTGTGATCTGCGCGCTGTTCGGCGCCTGGAAACTCGGCATCCACAGCTACGAACAAGCGCTGCTGCTGGGCCTGTTCCTCGGCATGGCTGGTGCTTCGTTCGCCGTAGCCCTGCCCCTGGCTTCGCAGTGGTATCCGCCGCAGCATCAAGGTAAAGCCATGGGCATCGCCGGCGCGGGCAACTCAGGCACGGTGTTCGCTGCGCTGATCGCCCCGATATTGGCTGCCTCATTTGGCTGGAGCAACGTCTTCGGCTTCGCGCTGATCCCGCTGATCCTGACGCTGATCATCTTCGCCTGGCTGGCGAAAAATGCACCGGAACGGCCGAAAGCCAAGTCCATGAGCGACTACTTCAAGGCTCTCGGTGACCGCGACAGTTGGTGGTTCATGTTTTTCTACAGCGTGACCTTCGGTGGTTTCATCGGCCTGGCCAGCGCCCTGCCCGGCTACTTCAACGACCAATACGGCCTGAGCCCGGTCACCGCCGGTTACTACACTGCGGCCTGCGTGTTCGGCGGCAGTTTGATGCGACCTCTCGGTGGCGCACTGGCGGATCGTTTCGGTGGTATTCGCACCTTGCTGATCATGTATACCGTCGCGGCGATCTGCATTTCTGCCGTGGGTTTCAACCTACCGAGTTCCTACGCTGCTCTGGCGCTGTTCGTCTGCACCATGCTCGGCCTTGGCGCGGGTAATGGCGCGGTGTTCCAGTTGGTGCCGCAGCGCTTTCGGCGCGAAATCGGCGTGATGACCGGGCTGATCGGCATGGCAGGCGGCATCGGCGGCTTCGCCCTCGCGGCGGGCATGGGGGCGATCAAACAGAGCACCGGCAGCTATCAGTTGGCCTTGTGGTTGTTCGCCAGCCTCGGTGTTCTGGCCTGGTTCGGCTTGCACGGGGTCAAACGCCGCTGGAGAACCACATGGGGTTCGGCCGCCGTGACCGCCGCGCGAGTATGATGCGTCAATGAGCCTGCAATTGAGCTTCGCCGAGGCCAGCGCCATCGGCCCACGAGACGAGAATCAGGACGCCCTGCGCCTGGTCACGCCCGCCGCCGAACTGGCGGCGAGCAAGGGGTTTCTGTTCGCCATCGCCGACGGCGTCAGTCAATGCGCCGATGGCGGGCTCGCAGCCCGGGCAACCTTGCAGGCTCTGGCCCTCGATTACTACGCCACGCCGCAAACCTGGGCGGTGGCGCAAGCGCTGGACCGCCTGCTGCTGGCGCAGAATCGCTGGCTGCAGGCCAACGGCGGTGGCCAGCCGTTGCTCACCACCGTCAGCGCGCTGGTGCTGCGCGGTCGACGCTTCACCTTGGCGCATGTCGGCGATTGTCGGGTGTATCGTTGGCACGCCGACCAGTTGCAGCGCATCAGCGAGGACCACGTCTGGGAACAACCGGGCATGCAGCATGTGCTCAAGCGCGCATTGGGACTGGATCAGCACCTGGTGCTGGACTTTCTCGACGGCGAGCTTCGCACCGGCGAGAGTTTCGTCCTGCTGAGCGATGGCGTTTGGGCGACGCTGGGCGACACGGCCATCGCGGCCATTCTGCGCGATCAGCCCGACCTCGACAGCGCCGCACAAACCCTGGTCAACGCGGCCCACCTGGCCGGCAGTCAGGACAACGCCAGCGCGCTGCTGGTGCGGGTCGACACCCTCGGCGAAACGAGCATCGGCGATGCGCTGATCCAATTGCAGCAATGGCCATTGCCGCCGCCGCTCAGACCCGGCCAAATCTTCGAGGGCTGGCATGTCGAGAGGCTGCTTGGGCAGAGCCAGCAATCGCTGATTTACCGTGTACATGATGGGCAGCAACAGCCCTGGCTTCTGAAAACACTCCCTTTGCCGTTGAACAACGACACCGCCGCCGCACAGGCACTGCTCTCCGAGGAGTGGTTTCTCAAGCGTGTCGCCGGTCGCAGCTTTCCGGAAATTCACCCGGCGGCGCAACGTCAGCACCTGTATTACGTGATGCGCGAGTATCCGGGTGTGACCTTGGCCGAACTGTTCGCGCAAAACGGTCCGTTGCCGCTGCCCCAATGGCAACAACTGGCCGAGCGTCTGCTGCGAGCCGTGGGCATGCTGCATCGGCGGCAGATCTTCCATCGCGACATCAAACCGGAAAATCTGCTGCTGGCTGAAGACGGTGAATTACGGCTGCTGGATTTCGGTTTGGCGTACTGCACCGGTTTATCCGAAAACCAATCGAACGCGCTGCCGGGCACCCCGAGCTACATTGCCCCGGAAGCGTTCAACGGGATTTCACCGACACCGCAACAGGATCTGTACGCGGTCGGAGTGACGCTCTATTACCTGGCTACCGGGCATTATCCCTACGGGGAAATCGAAGCCTTTCAACGGCCGCGCTTTGGCCTGCCAATCAACGCCAATCGTTATCGGCCGGATTTGCCGGACTGGCTCGGGCAAAGCCTGGAACGCGCGGTATGCGCCGACCCGGCGCAACGTTATGAGACGGCGGAAGAATGGTTGCTGGTGCTGGAGCAAGGTGAACGGCGCAGTTTGAGTGTGCGACCCAGGCCGTTGCTGGAACGTGAACCGTTGAAGGTCTGGCGGACCTTGGCGCTGGTGTCGTTGCTGATCAATCTGGTGCTGTTGTATCTGGCATTTCATGGCTGAGTTTTTCGTTGATCCGAAAAGATCGCAGCCTTCGGCAGCTCCTACAGGTGTATGCGATCTTTTGATTTTTTGCTTCAAAATCGGGCATTGCGCCTTTATCCGGTGCATTAAAAAGCCAGTTACTCATAGGGAACGTCCGTAGATACGGCCCTCCCGCCACTTGGCACGACCACTGCATTACCTTTTTCACCATACATAAAGCCCAGCCTTCAACGACGAAGGGTGTGCTTCCCGAGAGAACGGGACCAGGACAAAGGCGTCCTCGCTAGGTAACTAGCGGGACGCCTTTTTTTGTTTGCGCAAAATACCTCGAGCCAGCCTGACCACCCTGATGAGGCAAGTCTGAGCTCCCCGGAGAACCTGATGAAAAAACTAAAACTGGTGATGATCGGCAACGGCATGGCCGGGGTTCGCACCCTGGAAGAATTGCTCAAGCTGAGCAGCGAGCTGTACGACATCACGGTCTTCGGCGCCGAACCCCATACCAACTACAACCGCATTCTTCTTTCGCCGGTGCTGGCGGGTGAGCAGACCTTCGACGAAATCGTGCTCAACGATCTTGATTGGTACCTGGACAACAACATCAAACTGTTGCTCAACCGCAAAGTGGTGGAGATCGACCGGGTCAAACGCCGGGTCATCGCCGAAGACGGCAGCGAAGCCGAATACGACCGTCTGCTGATCGCCACCGGTTCGACGCCATTCATCCTGCCGATTCCTGGCAATACCCTGGAAGGCGTCATCGGTTACCGCGACATTGCCGACACCCAGGCCATGATCGACACCGCCAAAACCCACAAGCACGCGGTGGTCATCGGCGGCGGCCTGCTGGGCCTTGAAGCGGCCAATGGGCTGATGCTGCGCGGCATGCACGTGACCGTGGTGCACCTTGGCGAGTGGTTGCTGGAACGGCAACTGGACAAAACCAGCGGCCAGTTGCTGCAAACCGCCCTGGAAGGTCGCGGCTTGCACTTTCGCCTGTGCGAACAGACCCAGGCCCTGCACGACGCCGGTAATGGCCGGGTCGGCTCGGTGCAGTTCAAGAACGGCGACATTATTCCTGCCGACCTCGTAGTGATGGCGGCCGGCATTCGCCCCAACACCGAGCTCGCGGAAAAATCCGGCATCCCGTGCAATCGCGGGATTCTGGTCAACGACACCCTGCAAACCTATGACCCGCGCATCTATGCGATCGGCGAATGCGCCAGCCACCGTGGCATCGCCTACGGTCTGGTGGCACCGCTGTTCGAGCAAGCCAAGGTCTGCGCCAACCACCTGGCGCAACTGGGGTTTGCCCGCTATTCGGGTTCGGTGACCTCGACCAAATTGAAAGTCACCGGCATCGACCTGTTCTCCGCCGGCGACTTCATGGGCGGCGAAGGCACCGAAACCATCACCCTTTCCGACCCCATCGGCGGGGTCTACAAAAAATTGGTGATCAAGGATGACGTGCTGGTCGGTGCCTGTCTGTACGGCGACACAGCGGATGGCGGCTGGTATTTCCGGCAGATTCGTGAGAATCACGCCATCGGCGAAATCCGCGATCACCTGATGTTCGGCGAAAACGCCTTGGGTGATGTAGGCCACCAAGGCCAGGACAAAGCCATGAGCATGGCTGACAACGCCGAAGTCTGCGGTTGCAATGGCGTCTGCAAGGGCACCATCGTCAAGGCGATTCAGGAACACGGGCTGTTCAGCGTCGACGAGGTCAAGAAGCACACCAAAGCGGCCAGCTCCTGCGGTTCCTGCGCCGGTTTGGTGGAGCAGATCCTGATCAACACCGTCGGCGGTGCGGCGGACGTCAAACCGAAGAGCGAAAAAGCCATCTGCGGTTGTAGCGACCTCAACCACGGACAGATCCGCCAAGCGATCCGCGAAGAGCATCTGCTGACCATCGCCGGGACCATGAGCTACCTGAACTGGCGCACCCCGAATGGCTGCGCCACCTGCCGTCCGGCGCTCAACTACTACCTGATTTCCACTTGGCCAGGCGAGGCCAAGGACGATCCGCAATCGCGACTGATCAACGAACGGGCCCACGCCAACATTCAGAAAGACGGCACCTACTCGGTAGTCCCACGGATGTGGGGCGGTGTGACCAATCCTGCGGAGCTGCGGCGCATTGCCGATGTGGCCGACAAGTACAACGTGCCCATGGTCAAGGTCACGGGCGGCCAGCGTATCGACTTGCTGGGGATCAAGAAGCAGGATCTGCCCGGCGTCTGGAAGGACCTGGACATGCCTTCCGGGCATGCCTACGGCAAATCGATTCGCACGGTCAAAACCTGCGTCGGCAGCGAGTTCTGCCGCTTCGGCACGCAAAACTCCACGCAACTGGGCATTGAACTGGAGCATGACCTGTTCAACATGTGGTCGCCGCACAAGGTCAAGCTGGCGGTCTCTGGTTGCCCGCGCAACTGCTCGGAAGCCGGGATCAAAGACGTAGGAATCATCGGCGTCGACTCTGGCTGGGAGATGTACATCGGCGGCAACGGCGGGATCAAAACCGAAGTCGCGGAGTTCTTCGTCAAACTGAAAACCGCCGAAGAAGTGCGCGAGTACAACGGCGCCTTCCTGCAGCTGTACCGCGAAGAAGCCTTCTACCTCGAGCGCACCGTGCACTACCTGCAACGCGTCGGCATGGAACACATCAAGAAAGCCGTGCTGGAAGACCCGGAGCGCCGCAAAGCGCTCAACGATCGCCTGCAATTCTCCCTGTCGTTCGAGCAGGACCCGTGGAAAGAACGTCTTGAGCAGCCGCTGCTGAAGAAGGAGTTCGATGTCATCCCCGTGAAAAACCTGGAGGTGCCGGCATGAACTGGCTGGATATCTGCGCACTGGAAGAAATCAACGCCTTGGGCTCACGCATCGTCAGCGGGCCAAAAGGTGACATCGCGATTTTTCGCACCAGCGACGATGAGGTTTTCGCCCTCGACGACCGCTGCCCGCACAAGGGCGGGCCGCTGTCCCAGGGACTGATCTACGGCAAACGTGTCGCTTGCCCATTACACAATTGGCAGATCGAACTGGAGTCCGGTCAGGCCCTGGCGCCCGACGTTGGCTGCGCCCATCACCATCCGGCGCGGGTGGAGAACGGTCGGGTCATGCTCGCTCTGCGGGACGCAGGCTGATGAGCCGCCAGACGACCGCCTCGACCTGCTGTTACTGCGGGGTGGGTTGCGGCGTGCTGATCGAGCATGACGGCGAGCAGATCCTCGGCGTCAGCGGCGACCCGACGCACCCGGCCAACTTCGGCAAACTGTGCAGCAAAGGCTCGACGCTGCACCTCACCGGCGACCTCGCGGCTCGGGCGCTGTACCCGGAACTGCGCCTCGGCAAAGGTATGGCCCGCAGCCGTACCGATTGGGACACCGCCCTCGATCACGCCGCCAGCGTTTTCGCCGACACCATCGCCGAGCACGGCCCGGACAGCGTGGCGTTCTATATCTCCGGGCAACTGCTGACCGAGGACTACTACGCCTTCAACAAGTTGGCCCGAGCGCTGGTCGGCACCAACAACATCGACAGTAATTCGCGACTTTGCATGTCCTCGGCGGTGGTCGGCTACAAGCGCAGCCTGGGCGCCGACGCCCCGCCGTGCAGTTATGAAGACCTTGAGCTGAGCGATTGCGTGATGATTGTCGGCAGTAACATGGCTTACGCCCATCCCGTGCTGTTTCGCCGACTGGAAGAAGCCAAATCCCGCCGACCACAGATGAAAGTCATCGTCATCGACCCTCGACGCACGGACACCTGCGACCTCGCCGACCTGCATCTGGCCATTCTGCCCGGCACCGATGTCGCGCTGTTCCATGGGATATTGCATCTGCTGCTGTGGGAAGACTGGGTCGACCGGGAGTTCATCAAAGCTCACACCGAAGGCTTGGCCGAGCTGAAAAACCTGGTCCGCGACTACACCCCGCAAATGGTCGCGCAACTCTGCGGGATCAGCGCTGAACAACTGCAGCAATGCGCCGAGTGGGTCGGCACCTCGCCAAGTTTTCTTTCGCTGTGGTGCATGGGGCTGAATCAGTCCACCGCCGGTAGCGCAAAAAACAGCGCACTGATCAATCTGCACCTGGCCACCGGGCAAATCGGCCGCCCAGGTGCAGGCCCCTTCTCCCTCACCGGTCAGCCGAATGCCATGGGAGGACGCGAAACCGGCAGCTTGTCGAACTTGCTGCCAGGTCATCGCGAAGCGGCCAAAGCGGAACATCGCGCTGAAGTGGCGGCTTACTGGGGTGTCGAAAAACTACCTGACACGACCGGGTTAACGGCCATCGAATTGTTCGAACAGGTGCAGAGCGGCAAGATCAAGGCATTGTGGATCGCCTGCACCAACCCGGCGCAGTCGCTGCCAGATCAGCAAACCGTGCGTGCGGCGTTGCAGGCTTGCCCGTTCGTGGTGCTGCAAGAAGCCTTTCGTACCACCGAAACCGCGCCCTTCGCCGACCTGCTGCTGCCTGCCGCCAGTTGGGGCGAGAAGGAAGGCACGGTGACCAACTCTGAACGGCGGATTTCCCACGTTCGCCGCGCCATCAGCGCACCGGGTGAAGCACGCCCGGACTGGGCGATCACCGTGGATTTCGCGCAACGCCTGGAACGACGTCTGCGTCCAGGACAGCCCAGCCTGTTTGCCTTCGAACAACCGGCCCAGGTCTTTGATGAATACAAACAACTGACGCGCGGACGGGATCTGGACCTATGCGGGATCAGCCATGCGCTGCTCGACCGCCTCGGCCCACAGCAATGGCCGTTCCCGGATGGCGCCTTGAGCGGAACGCCACGGCTTTATGTGGACGGGATTTTCCCTACCGAGAGCGGCCGTGCACAGTTTGTCGCCGACCCTTATCGCGCCGCCAAGGAGCAACGCGATGCACGCTTTCCGCTGACCCTGATCACCGGACGTCTGCGCGATCAATGGCATGGCATGAGCCGCACCGGCACTTCAGCGCAATTGTTCGGCCACGTCAGCGAAGCCCTGTTGAGCCTGCACCCTGATGAACTGCGTCGGTATCGGCTGAAAAACGCTGATCTGGTCAGCCTCAAAAGCCGTCGAGGCAGCCTGATCGTCGCCGTCGGCAGCGATGACAGCGTGCGCCCGGGTCAGGCATTTCTGCCAATGCACTGGGGGGACCGCTTTCTCAAGGGCGGGGTGAATGCCGTCACGCAGCCGGCGTTCGATCCCCTGTCGAAACAACCCGAA
This sequence comes from Pseudomonas sp. GW822-FHT06B12, assembly GCF_058799675.1. Taxonomy (NCBI): domain Bacteria; kingdom Pseudomonadati; phylum Pseudomonadota; class Gammaproteobacteria; order Pseudomonadales; family Pseudomonadaceae; genus Pseudomonas; species Pseudomonas sp. GW822-FHT06B12. The sequence continues at coordinate 338,924 of NZ_JBXALR010000003.1, read as the reverse complement.
CTCAAGCACAGCGGCGTGCGTATCGAACCGGTAAAGCTGCCATGGCATTTGTTCGCACTGGTTGAGGGCGATGTTCAGCAGCATTTCGAGACCTTACGACCGCTCTGCGAGGACTTTGCCTACGTCAGCCTCAGCCTGGCTGGCCGTGAACGCCCAGCGCTGCTGATTCGCGCTGCCAGCGCCCAGGCGCCCGACCCACAACGGCTGCATGACATCGATCAACTGCTGGGGCTCAACGATGGCCCGGTCCTAGCGTACGACGATCCACGGCGCGCCATTGGCAAACGCGTACGCATCGAACAGGGCCGGATTACCGCCATTCGCCTGGCAGGTGAAACCCTTGCACAGCACTGGCTGCAAAACCTCTGGCTGGAAGGTCGTGCCGACGAACAACTGCGGCGCTGGCTCTTGGCGCCGTTGAGCACGCCACCCGGCAGTGCAGGTGCATCCGTCAGCGCCAACAAAACCCTGTGCAACTGCAAAAACGTCAGCGAAGGCGCGGTGTGCGCCGGTATTCGCAGCGGGCTGGACTTGCAGGGCCTGAAACAACAACTCGGTTGCGGCACGCAATGCGGCTCCTGTGTCCCGGAAATCAAGCGTCTGTTGGCGGCCAACGTGCAGCCCATCGCAATCACGTCGTGAGGAATAGAACATGAGCGCAAAAGTCTGGTTGGTAGGTGCAGGTCCCGGCGACCCTGAATTGCTGACCCTCAAAGCCGTACGGGCGCTGAACGAAGCCGATGTGGTGCTGATCGATGATCTGGTCAACGAAGCAGTGCTGGTGCATTGCCCACAGGCGCGAATCATTGCGGTCGGCAAACGCGGAGGCTGCCGCTCTACTCCGCAAGCGTTCATTCATCGCTTGATGCTGCGTTATGCCCGCCAGGGCAAGTGTGTGGTGCGGCTCAAGGGTGGCGATCCGTGCATTTTCGGACGCGGCGGTGAAGAGGCACAGTGGTTGCGCGAACGTGAAATTGAGGTCGAGCTGGTCAATGGCATCACCGCAGGCCTGGCCGGCGCAACGCAATGCGATATTTCCCTGACCCTGCGCGGCATCGCCCGCGGCGTAACCCTGGTGACAGCGCATACGCAGGACGACAGCGAGCTCAATTGGCGAGCCTTGGCCCAAAGCGGTACGACGCTGGTGATTTACATGGGCGTGGCGAAATTGAGCTCAATTGGCGAGCAATTGCTGGCCGGCGGGATGGCGACTGATACGCCCGTGGCGATGATTGAAAATGCTTCATTGCCGCACCAGAGGGAATGTCGGAGCAACCTCACAGCGATGCAGGAAGACGCCCACAGCTTCCAGTTGAAAAGCCCGGCTATCCTGGTGATCGGTGCGGTGGCAGCCTGTGACAATGCTAAAAGATCGCAGCCTTCGGCAGCTCCTACAGAGGAGCGCCGGAGCGCCAAGTTTGCGTAAACGCCATTGCAACTTTTCGCTCAAGACCAAATCGCAGGCAAAGAAAAGCCCGGCCTAAGCCGGGCTTTTCCAAACTACACGCTAATTACTTAGCAGTAGCTTCAACCTGCGCTTCTACGCGACGGTTTGCAGCGCGGCCAGCGTCAGTGCTGTTGTCAGCAATTGGGCGGGACTTGCCGTAACCAACCGAGTGAACGCGGTTAGCTTCAACACCATCCTTGACCAGAACTTGTTTCACAGCGTCGGCACGACGCTGGGACAGCTTCTGGTTGTAAGCGTCAGGACCGACGTTGTCGGTGTGACCTTCAACAACGGTGGTGGTGTTCGGGTACTGCTTCATGAAGTCAGCCAGGTTCTTCACGTCGCCGTAGCTGTTTGGCTTGACAACAGCCTTGTTGAAGTCGAATTTCACGTCCAGTTGAACGCGAACAACTTCAGCAACTGGAGCTTCTGGCTCTGGCTCTGGAGCCGGTGCTGCAGCTACTGGAGCTGGAGCAACTTTGCCGCCAGTGCCGCCGAAGTTAACGCCCAGGCCAACTAGAGCCTGGTAGTCCCAACGACCGTTGTCCAGCTTGTAGTCAGCTTCAAGGCCGGCACGAGCGTACAAGTTGTCGGTGATGTACCACTTGGCGCCAGCACCAGTGGTCAGGTAGGTGGACTTGTCACGACCAGTGTGACCGTCAGCAGCGACGTTGGTCATGCTGCCGTGAGATACACCGCCTTCAACGTAAGGACGGATAGCGTCGCCTACGGTACCGAAGTGGTACTGGGACTTCAGGCCGAAGTGATCGCCTTTGATCCGCTGGTTGCCAGTGTCGGTGTCCGAACGGGTGTATTCGTCTTTGCGGTAGGTCGCGTTGATCGAAACGTCGTCGGTCAGGAAGTAGCCGATCGAGACGCCAGGAGTGCGGCCGTTCTGGTAGGAATCGACGCTGTGGTTCCAGGTTTTACCCCAGAACGCCTCACCTTCGACCGCGCCTTGGCCTTGTGCCAGAGCGCCGAACGAAGTAGCGGCAATAAGAGAACCAATGGCCAAGCCCAAGGTGTTTTTCAGTTTCATCCGTTAAATCCCCATCTGGTGATTGTAAAGCAGTCCCGCAAACCGGGGGACAACTCGGCGGCAAGTCTATCAGAACTTGCCTACACGTAAGAGATATTTGCGCCGAACTAAGTTTCAGCGATGCCTGCAAATTTCTCACGCAATTTGTCAAGAGCGCGTTTGTACCGCATTTTCGTTGCACTCAAACCCATGTGCATGATGTCTGCGATCTCCTGAAACTCCAACTCTGCGACAAATCGTAGCACTAGAATTTCTCGGTCAATCGGGTTCACATACACTAACCAGCGATCAAGTCCACCCTTTTCCTCAGGTTTCGGCGTCTTCTCTTCAGACGCTTCCTCAAGGGGGTCCAGACTCAAAGCGTCCATCAAGCGACGCTTACGCCGTTCCTTCCGATACTGTGTGATGCATTCGTTGTACGTGATGCTGTAGAGCCAGGTTTTGAACTTCGATTTGCCTTCGAAGTTCTTCAAACCGTACAACACCTTCAACATCACTTCCTGACAGACATCATCTGCGTCACGATCGTTCCCAAGATACCGTGCACAAACGTTAAATAATGTTCTCTGATAACGCCGCATCAGCTCTTCGTAGGCGCGCGTCACGTGAAACAGCTCCGTGTGCGAGCGCGCGACCAACTCCTCATCAGAGAGCTCGCGGGGGTCGTAGCGCATGGATAGCGATTGGGCTTTATTCAAAACAAGTCGGGCCGACAGTCAGGTCAATGTCCGCCGCAACCCAGGGTATCGGGTATTTAGCGGCGGCATACATTAGCAGGGTTTGCCGGGTTAGCGGCTACTAACATGCTGTTCCAGGAGGATCCGATTGGAAAGTGAGACTAGCTCACCCTCGTCGGTCAGCAATGTAGTTTTAACCGTGCCGATCTCTTCGATCTGGCCTTCGACCTCACCAACACGCACTTGTTGCCCAACCTGATACAACTCACGCACATAGATTCCCGCAAGAATCTGGCCGGCAATTTCCCGGCTTCCCAACCCCATGGCCAAGGCAACTGCCAGACCAACGGTAATCAAAACAATCACGATCACATGGTTCAGCAGGTCGGTTTTGACCTCCAACTGACTGATCGCGACCGAAATACTGATGATGATCACCAAGCCTTGAGCGATACGCCCCAGGCCCGATGCGTAATCCAGTCCTACACCTTCTGCGGCGCCGCGCACCAGCCCATTGGCCAATTGCGCGAGCAGCACGCCCACCAGCAACACCAGCGCGGCGCCGAATACTTTCGGCACATACAACGCCAACATATCGAGCGTAGCCGAAACTCGCTCCAAGCCAAGGGATTCTGCAGCAGAAACCAGAAAAATCAGCAAAACGAACCAATAAACGATCTTTCCGATCAGGGTCGAGATCGGCACCTGCAGGCCTGCGCGAGCCAGCAGCTTGGTCAAACCGGTACCGCCCATCAAGCGATCCAGGCCCAGTTTTGCGAGTAATTTGGAAAGCAGGGTGTCGAGCAGCTTGGCCACGACAAAACCCAGCAAAAGCACTACCAGTGCGCCGAACAGGTTCGGAATGAAGTTCGCTACCTTGGTCCACAACGCTGTCATTGCCGTGACGAGGCTCTGAGTCCAGAGATCAAGTTCCATATTCAATCAGCCTTATCAGCAGTGCGAGCAGTAGGTTTACGACGGGAAACCGGCGAGACATGGGCCGATCCGTTATTCAGGGCGATCATCAGCGCGGGCAGCCAGCGGCCCAGCAGGCTGAACAGGTCACCGGCGCCGACCTGGCGGTTGGCGGTTTTCAGTACACGCCCCAGACAGGCATCGTCGTCACGGGTGGACGGTGATGCCTTGAGCATGTCGCGCAAGGACTGTTCAAACGGATCGTGCATACGCACCTCTCGTGATATCTGTGAAAGACGCGATCAAAATTCTCCGGGTCACATGGCTCTCCCTCATACCCAGCGCAAACGCCGGAACAACCACCACTGCCCCACCCCTACTGTCACCATCATCAGGCAGGCAATCACGAAGCCATAAGGGTTTCCGGAAAAAGGAACTCCGCCGACGTTTATACCGAGTAAACCGGTCAGAAAACTCATCGGCAGGAAGATCCCGGTGATGATCCCGAAGCGGTACATGATGCGATTCATGCGTACGTTCAATCGCCGGTCTTCGCTCTCCAGCACCAGCCCCACGCGCTCCCGGGTCAATTCCAGCTCTTCCAGATAGCGCGTCAGGCTGTTGTTCAATTCGTTCCAGTAGTCGCCATCATCGTCGACAAACCACGGCAGTTTTATCTTGGTCAATTGACCGAAGATATCCCGCTGCGGAGCAAGGAAACGCTTCAGTCCTGCCGCTCGCCGACGGATCTGCAAAACAGCGCCATGTTCCGGAGTATACCGTTCGTCGGCATCCAGCTTTTCTTCCTCGTCATCGACGATTTCGGAGAGATCGCTGACCAGATCCTGCACTTTATGGGTGAGGTACTGAGCCATATACAGGATCAGTTCGGAGGTGGTTTTCGGCCCCTTGCCCTCGTTCAGCTGCACCAGCAACTCATCGGTCGCGCGCAACGGTCGCAATCGCAGGGAAATGACCCGCTGAGCAGAGGCGAAGATCCGCACCGAGACCATGTCTTCAGGCTCGGCACCCGGATTGAGGTTGATTCCACGCAAAAACAGCAACAGCTCGGAGTCCGGTAGCGCCAACAGGCGCGGCCGGGTGTTTTCTTCGAGCAACAGATCGCAGCTGAACTCATTCAGACCGCTGGATTTACGCAACCAGGTCTGAGTTTGCGGGTGACTACGGTCCCAGTGCAGCCAGAGGCTTTCATGGGGTTGCAGTTGCAGGTCATCAAGTTCAGTCCGGGCAAGCCAACGCGCACCGCCTTTACCATCCAGCACCAGGGCATGCACCAGCCCCCACTGCGCGTTTTCTTCCTCGAACATCCTCACCCCTGGCTTGAATCAGTTATTTATTCTGGCATTTTCAACGGACTTGGCGAAATGATCACGCCATTGTTGTCCGCATAGATGTATTCACCCGGACGGAAAGTCACGCCAGCGAAGGTTACCGCAACGTTCAGGTCACCGAGGCCACGCCTGTCGGTTTTCATCGGATGGCTGGCCAGCGCCTGCACGCCCAGATCGGTCTGCGCAATAACGTCGACGTCACGGATGCAGCCGTAGATCACCAGCCCTTCCCAACCGTTTTTTGCGGCTTTCTCGGCGATCATGTCGCCCAGCAGGGCGCGGCGTAGCGAACCACCGCCATCGACCACCAGCACCTTGCCATTCCCTTTGAGCTCGACCTGCTCCTTGACCCGCGAGTTGTCTTCGAAGCACTTGATGGTAACGATTTCGCCGCCGAAGGAATCACGGCCGCCAAAATTGCTGAACATCGGTTCCAGCACCTGCACCAGTTCCGGGTAGGCATCACACAGGTCGGGAGTGAGGTAATGGTTCATCGAGAAACTCCTGTAAGAGAAAGAACACGATTGTGGGCTGTCGAAAATCGCCAGGGTTGCAGTACTGAAACGAGTAGTCGCAAAGAGATTAAACATCGATCCCGATGCAATCACCCTCGTAAGCCACCTCCAACATGCTCAAGCCAGGGCATGGTGCCTGTACCGGAATGCCGCTGGGCAACTGAAACTCAATGCCATGGCGCTGACAACGCAGGATATTTCCCGAGAGTGTCGCGACGCTCAACGACGCACCTTTATGTGGGCAGCTGTCTATCAGCAACAACGGCTGATTATCCAGCACCAACAACAGCAGGCTACGCCCTTCGACCTGGAACGTCCGCCGATAACCTTCATCCAGATTGACCAGACGCTCAAGTGGCACGAACATAAGGCTGACTCAGCAACCGATTGTGACCAGAACAGCTCAATGCGTCATATCTTAGCCGTTAGCTGATCGGAACGAAACGCTCTTGTCAGAGCATTCGTACTCAGACTGCTGTAGCCAAATCCGGCTTGTCAGCCAGTAATGGCGTCTGCTGATCAGTCAGCCAGCGCTGCACCAACGGCCAGACTTCGGCCTGTGCAGCTTTGCTGACCAGCATTTCAACATGCCCAAAATTGTCCGAAAAGCCCTGCTCGCGCCCCAGACAGATGAACTGTTTGTGCGCAGAGCCGATCTGATCGAACAGCTTGCGACACGCCCAATCGGGGTCCTGATGATCACTGGTCGCGCTAACACCCAGGACCGGCACCTGAACCTCGGCAAGCCCCGCCCACCAATCTTTTTCGGCATCGCCGAAGCGTCCGAACAAGCCGTACCAGCGCATGCCTTCCAGGGCCAGGCCTATCGGCTCGTCCTCCGGACCACGCTTGAGGCGAGAACCCGAAATCTGCGCGAAACGCTTCAGGATGAACCGCCCGCTCCACTCCACCGGCGGAAATTTCAGCGGCCAGTAGGTTCGACTGACCTGCGTACCAAAGAACGCAGCGGAGGCGACTGCCGGCTCACCCAGGTACTGACCACCCAGCGCTGCCGCGAGGGTGATACCGCCCAGTGAATGACCAATCCAGTGCGGAATCTGTCCGCTTTGCTCGCGAACGAACGCTGCAATCGCCGGCAGATCGTAACGGGCGTAGTCGGCAACGCGGTTCTTTCGATAGTTCTGATTGCGCTGAGACAAGCCGTGACCGCGCATTTCCGGGATCCACACATCAAAACCAGCGCGCGCCAGGTAGGCGCCCAGACCAAGGCCTTTGGGGGAAAACCAGAAACGCCGATTGGAAAAGCTGCCATGCAGCAAAATCACCGGAACGCCACGCACGGAAGGTTCATCGGCCATACCCAGGCGGGTGACCGCCAGCTCGACGGTGCCATCCGGGCTGTTGCCGGGTTTCAAGCGATAGACGTCCTCGCTCAGATCGCCGCGACGCTCGGCGCTGATCAAGGCGACAGGAAACAGGTTGCTGCTGCTTTGCATAATGCTCTTGCACAAAAAAGGGCGGGGTCCATCTGGATGCCGCCCTACTTGAATCCTAAAGGAGCCGATCATCAATCAGCCCCTTCACTCAACACATCAGACCGCAGCCTGACCTTCAGCCAGGAAGAACCAGGTTTCCAGTACGGAATCCGGGTTCAACGAAACGCTTTCGATACCCTGCTCCATCAGCCACTTGGCCAGGTCCGGGTGATCGGAAGGACCCTGACCGCAAATACCGATGTATTTGCCAGCCTTGTTACAGGCCTGAATCGCGTTGGACAGCAATTTCTTGACCGCCGGATTACGCTCGTCGAACAGGTGCGCGATGATCCCTGAGTCACGGTCCAGGCCCAGAGTCAGCTGGGTCAGGTCGTTGGAGCCGATGGAGAAACCGTCGAAGAACTCGAGGAACTCTTCAGCGAGGATCGCGTTGGACGGCAGTTCACACATCATGATGACGCGCAGACCGTTTTCGCCACGCGCCAGGCCGTTCTCGGCCAACAGGTCCACGACCTGGCTGGCTTCGCCCAGAGTACGGACGAACGGCACCATGATTTCGACGTTGGTCAGGCCCATATCGTTGCGCACGCGTTTCAGCGCGCGGCATTCGAGTTCGAAGCAATCACGGAACGACTCGCTGATATAACGCGAAGCGCCACGGAAGCCCAGCATCGGGTTTTCTTCTTCCGGCTCGTAGAGCTTGCCGCCGATCAGGTTGGCGTATTCGTTGGACTTGAAGTCCGACAGACGCACGATGACCTTTTTCGGCCAGAACGCGGCGGCCAGGGTGCTGATGCCCTCGACCAGTTTCTCGACGTAGAAACCAACCGGATCGTTGTAACCGGCGATGCGCTTGTCGACGCTTTCCTTGATTTCCGACGGCAGACCGTCGTAGTTCAGCAGTGCTTTAGGATGCACACCGATCATGCGGTTGATGATGAACTCCAGACGGGCCAGGCCCACACCGGCGTTCGGCAACTGCGCGAAATCGAAAGCGCGATCCGGGTTACCGACGTTCATCATGATTTTGAACGGCAGTTCCGGCATGGCGTCGACGGAATTTTTCTTGATGTCGAAGCCCAACTCGCCTTCGAAGATGAAACCAGTGTCGCCTTCAGCGCAGGAAACCGTCACGCCCTGCCCGTCTTTCAACAGTTGGGTGGCGTTACCGCAACCGACGACGGCCGGAATGCCCAGCTCGCGGGCGATAATCGCCGCGTGGCAGGTACGGCCGCCACGGTTGGTGACGATGGCGCTGGCGCGCTTCATGACCGGTTCCCAGTCCGGGTCGGTCATGTCGGAAACCAGAACGTCGCCCGGCTGGACTTTGTCCATCTCGGAAACGTCTTTGATGATGCGCACTTTACCGGCGCCGATGCGCTGGCCAATGGCGCGACCTTCAACCAGCACGGTGCCGGTTTCTTTCAACAGGTAACGTTCCATGACGTTGGCCTGGGTGCGGCTCTTCACGGTTTCAGGGCGAGCCTGAACGATGTACAGCTTGCCGTCGTCGCCGTCTTTGGCCCATTCGATGTCCATCGGGCACTTGTAGTGCTTCTCGATGATCATCGCCTGTTTGGCCAGTTCGCTGACTTCAGCATCGCTCAGGCAGAAACGCGCGCGCTCGGCCTTGTCGACATCGACAGTCTTGACCGAACGACCGGCCTTGGCTTCGTCGCCGTAGATCATCTTGATGGCTTTGCTGCCCAGGTTGCGGCGCAGGATAGCCGGACGACCTGCTGCCAGCGTGCCTTTGTGGACGTAGAACTCATCCGGGTTCACCGCGCCTTGTACGACGGTTTCGCCCAGGCCGTAGGCGCCGGTGATAAACACCACGTCACGGAAGCCGGATTCGGTATCGAGGGTAAACATTACGCCGGCAGTGCCGGTTTCCGAACGGACCATGCGCTGCACGCCAGCCGACAGGGCAACCAGTTTATGGTCGAAGCCCTGATGCACGCGGTAGGAAATGGCGCGGTCGTTGAAGAGGGAAGCAAACACTTCCTTGGCGGCGCGAATGACGTTTTCGACGCCACGGATGTTCAGGAAGGTTTCCTGCTGGCCGGCGAAGGAAGCGTCCGGCAAGTCTTCGGCGGTCGCCGAGGAGCGCACGGCCACGGCCATGTCCGGGTTACCGGCCGACAGTGTGGCGAACGCGGTGCGGATTTCGGCGTTGAGCTTCTCCGGGAATTCGGCTTCCATGATCCATTGACGAATTTGCGCACCGGTTTTCGCCAGGGCGTTCACGTCGTCTACGTCCAGCGCATCGAGGGCTGCGTGGATCTGGTCGTTCAAACCACTTAATTCGAGAAAATCACGATAAGCCTGAGCCGTCGTGGCAAAGCCACCCGGGACCGATACACCGGCCCCCGCAAGATTACTGATCATCTCGCCCAGGGATGCGTTCTTGCCCCCCACATGCTCTACATCATGGACGCCGAGCTTATCGAGGGAAACTACGTACTCTACCAAGGTGATCTCTCCACTAACTGTGTTGGAAAAGCTCAGGGCGCTGGCGGCTCATCAGGAGCATTTGCCAGCGATATGGCCTGGACCTGGAAAATAAGTGAGAATGCGGGCCAATCCAGGCCGACAAACCGCGCCTATCATATCCAAGAATCGTCACCAGCTTAAGGCCCAAGGCGCAAATGAAACGATCTGCTTTCTTTATCTCCGATGGCACGGGCATTACAGCCGAAACCCTGGGTCAAAGCCTGTTGGCGCAGTTCGAAAACATTACCTTCAGCAAAGTCATACGACCGTACATCGACAACGTGGACAAAGCGCGGGCCATGGTACAACAAATCAACATGGCCGCCGAAAAGGACGGATTTCGTCCAATCATCTTCGACACGATCGTCAACCAGGATATTCGTGAGATCCTCGCGACCTCCAATGGTTTCATGATCGACATTTTCTCGACCTTCCTCGCGCCGCTCGAGCAGGAGTTGAGCGAACACTCGTCGTACTCGGTCGGCAAATCCCATTCCATTGGCCACAACTCCAATTACATGGAGCGTATCGAGGCGGTGAACTTCGCCCTCGACAACGACGACGGCGCCCGTACGCACTATTACGACAGCGCAGACCTGATCCTGGTCGGCGTGTCGCGCTGCGGCAAAACCCCGACCTGCCTGTACATGGCCATGCAATTCGGGATTCGCGCGGCAAACTACCCGCTGACCGAAGACGACATGGAGCGCCTGCAACTGCCAACGGCATTGCGTGCCCACAAGCACAAGCTGTTTGGCCTGACCATCGATCCGGACCGCCTCACCGCGATCCGCAACGAACGCAAGCCCAATAGCCGCTACTCGAGCTACGCCCAGTGCGAGTTCGAAGTGCGCGAAGTCGAGAACCTGTTCCGCCGCGAGAACATCGCGCACATCAACTCCACGCATTTTTCCGTGGAAGAGATTTCGGCGAAGATTCTGGTGGAGAAGGGGGTTGAGCGGCGCTTCAAGTAGGTTTTCAGCGCCTGATCTACCGCCATCGCGAGCAGGCTCGCTCCCACAGTTGATCTTCAGTGAACACGGTATTGTGTACGACGAAGAAACAATGTGGGAGCGAGCCTGCTCGCGATGAACGATTACGCGGTCTGGCTAGATCACCCACAAATCGACAAAACGGTTAACCGGAGTTGCCTCAAGTTTTGCCTGATCCTTGCACAGGGCAAATATCTGCGCCGAGCGTTGCGCAGTGAATCGGGTTGCCAGATTGGCCTTGAATTTGTCCTCCAGCAAGGGAATGCCATCGGCGCGGCGACGACGATGACCAATCGGGTATTCGACCACCACTTGTTCGGTGCTTGAGCCGTCCTTGAAGAACACTTGCAGGGCGTTGGCGATGGAGCGCTTGTCGGCCTCCAGATACTCGCGGGTGTAGCGCGGGTCTTCGACGATGACCATCTTCTCGCGCAGCACATCGATGATCGGGTGCGCCGCGTGAAACTCGTCTTCGTACTGTTCAGCCAGCAGATTGCCGAAGGCCAGCGGTACCGCCGTCATGTACTGGATGCAGTGGTCGCGGTCTGCGGCGTTGGCCAGTTGGCCGACCTTGGAAATGATGCGAATCGCCGACTCGTGGGTGGTGATGACGATCTTGTCGATTTCATGCAGACGATTGCTCACCTGCGGGTGCAGGGTCACCGCTGCCTCGCAGGCGGTCTGCGCGTGGAACTCGGCCGGGAAGCTGATCTTGAACAGCACGTTTTCCATCACGTAGGTGCCGTACTTCTGCGAGAGACTGAAGGTGCGTTTATCTTCAGGCTTGAGCGCCAGATCCTTGTTCGTGTGGCTGAACAGCACGTCGTAGAAACCCCATTGCGGCGCTGTCAATACGCCCGGAATGCCCATCTCGCCACGCATGGCGATGTCCGCCAGCCGCACGCCACGACTGGATGCATCACCCGCCGCCCAGGACTTGCGCGAACCGGCGTTCGGCGCGTGACGGTAAGTGCGCAGTGCCTGGCCGTCGACAAAAGCGTGGGACAGCGCCGCCAACAGTTGCTCGCGATTGGCGCCCATCAGTTTCGCGGTAACGGCCGTCGAGGCGACTTTGACCAGCAGGACATGGTCCAGACCGACCCGATTGAAAGAGTTTTCCAGGGCAATCACGCCCTGAATCTCGTGGGCCATGATCATCGCGTCCAGCACCGCTCGCACGGTCAGCGGTGCATCGCCATTGGCCACGCGTTTCTGCGACAGGTGATCGGCAACCGCGAGGATCCCGCCGAGGTTGTCGGACGGATGCCCCCACTCGGCGGCCAGCCAGGTGTCGTTGTAGTCGAGCCAACGGACGATGCAGCCAATGTCCCACGCAGCTTTGACCGGATCGAGGCGCAAGCGGGTGCCGGGAACACGTGCGCCGAAGGGTACGACCGTGCCTTCGACGATGGGACCCAGGTGTTTGGTGCATTCGGGAAAACGCAGGGCCAGCAGGCCGCAGCCGAGGGTGTCCATCAGGCAATTGCGGGCGGTGTCCAACGCCTCTTTGGACTCTATCTTGAAGTTCAGGACGTAGTCGGCAATGTCCTGCAGGACCTTGTCGTAGTCGGGACGGTTGTTCAGGTCGACGTTGGCGCTCATGTTCGATTCACTCTGGCAGTGGTTCGTAGATGGGACCTCGGTTCAGGGGCAATCTCAGTCGGTTACATCATTCTTATTGTTGAAAAACGGTCAATTGTGGGAGCGAGCTTGCTCGCGATGGCGGTGTGACAGCCAACATAGATACTGAATGTTATGGCCTCATCGCGAGCAAGCTCGCTCCCACAGGGTTCACGTGAGGTTTGTATTACCTCAGAAAGCGTCACCCGGCACGCGCACCCAGCCTTCCATCAACACCCGCGCACTGCGGCTCATGATGGCTTTGGTCACGGTCCATTCGCCGTCGACCAGATGAGCTTCGGCGCCGACACGCAAGGTGCCCGACGGATGCCCGAAACGCACGGCGTTGCGTGGAATACCACCGGCAGCGAGGTTGACCAGCGTGCCGTCAATCGCCGCAGCGGTGCCGATGGCGACGGCAGCGGTGCCCATCATCGCGTGGTGCAGCTTGCCCATGGACAGCGCCCGGACCAGCAGGTCGACATCACCCGCGGCCACCGGCTTACCACTGGAGGCGAGGTAATCGGCAGGCCGTGCGACGAACGCAACCTTGGGGGTGTGCTGACGCTTGGCGGCGTCGTCGAGGTTCGAAATCAACCCCATACGCAGCGCACCGTACGCCCGGATGGTCTCGAACATCGCCAGCGCTTTCGGGTCGCCGTTGATGTCGCCCTGCAACTCGGTGCCGGTGTAACCGATGGCGTCCGCGTTGAGGAAAATGGTCGGGATACCAGCATTGATCATCGTCACCTTGAGGGTGCCAACGCCTGGCACTTCCAGGTCATCGACCAGGTTGCCGGTCGGGAACATCGAACCACCGGCGCCCTCCTCTTCGGCCGCCGGGTTCATGAATTCAAGCTGCACTTCCGCGGCCGGAAAGGTCACGCCATCGAGTTCGAAATCACCGGTTTCCTGCACCGCGCCGTTGGTAATCGGCACGTGGGCGATGATGGTCTTGCCGATATTGGCCTGCCAGATGCGCACCACCGTCACACCGTTGTGCGGGATGCGACTGGCCTCTACCAGACCGCTGCTGATGGCGAACGAACCGACCGCCGCCGAGAGGTTGCCGCAGTTGCCGCTCCAATCGACAAAAGGCTTGTCGATGGAGACCTGACCGAACAGGTAATCGACATCGTGATCGGCCTTGATGCTCTTGGACACGATCACCGTTTTGCTGGTGCTCGAGGTCGCCGCGCCCATGCCGTCGATTTGCTTTTCGTACGGGTCAGGGCTGCCGATCACACGCAACAGCAACGCATCGCGGGACGGGCCCGGAACCTGTGCCGATTCAGGCAAATCCTGCAAGCTGAAGAACACGCCTTTGCTGGTGCCGCCCCGCATGTAGGTGGCGGGGATCTTGATTTGAGGTACGTGAGCCATGGTGTTCCTTATGTGCCGGAGCAGGACTCGAAGCCCCGCCCCGGCAAGTCGCGTTAGACGGCAACAGCCGATTCAAGGAAGTCCTGGGCGAAACGCTGTAACACGCCACCAGCTTCATAGATCGAGACTTCTTCAGCAGTATCGAGACGGCAAGTGACCGGCACCGACACCTGTTCACCGTTCTTGCGGGTGATGACCAGCGTCAGTGTGGCGCGCGGAGTGCGCTCGCCGATCACGTCGAAGGTCTCAGTACCGTCAATGCCCAGGGTCTTGCGATCAGTACCCGGCTTGAACTCCAGCGGCAACACGCCCATGCCCACCAGGTTGGTACGGTGGATGCGTTCGAAACCTTCGGCTGCAATAGCCTCGACCCCGGCCAGTCGCACACCCTTGGCGGCCCAGTCGCGGGACGAACCCTGACCGTAGTCTTGACCTGCGATGATGATCAGCGGCTGCTTGCGCTCCATATAGGTTTCGATGGCTTCCCACATGCGCATGACCTGGCCTTCCGGCTCGACACGCGCCAGCGAACCCTGCTTGACCTTGCCGCTTTCCTGAACCATTTCGTTGAACAGTTTCGGGTTGGCGAAGGTCGCGCGTTGTGCGGTCAAGTGGTCACCGCGGTGCGTCGCGTAAGAGTTGAAGTCCTCTTCCGGCAGGCCCATTTTCGCCAGGTATTCGCCGGCGGCGCTGTCGAGCATGATGGCGTTGGACGGCGACAGGTGATCGGTGGTGATGTTGTCCGGCAGCACTGCCAGCGGGCGCATACCCTTGAGCGGACGGGCCCCGGCCAGCGCGCCTTCCCAGTACGGCGGACGGCGGATGTAGGTGCTCATCTCGCGCCAGTCGTACAGCGGTTTGACTTTCGGGCCGGTGTCTTCGTGGATGGCGAACATCGGAATGTAAACCTGACGGAACTGCTCCGGCTTGACCGACGCCTTGACCACCGCGTCGATCTCTTCATCACTCGGCCAGATGTCCTTCAGGCGGATGTCCTTGCCGTCGGCCGTCAGGCCCAACACGTCTTTTTCGATGTCGAAACGAATGGTCCCGGCAATGGCGTACGCCACCACCAGCGGCGGCGACGCGAGGAACGCCTGCTTGGCGTACGGGTGAATCCGACCGTCGAAGTTGCGGTTACCCGACAACACGGCGGTGGCGTACAGGTCACGGTCGATGATTTCTTGCTGGATCACCGGGTCCAGCGCACCGGACATACCGTTGCAGGTGGTGCAAGCGAACGCCACCACGCCGAAACCAAGCTGTTCCAGTTCAGTGGTCAGGCCGGCTTCATCCAGGTACAGCGCCACGGTTTTCGAACCCGGTGCGAGGGACGATTTGACCCATGGCTTGCGGGTCAACCCGAGCTTGTTGGCGTTGCGTGCCAACAGGCCGGCGGCGATGACGTTGCGCGGGTTGCTGGTGTTGGTGCAACTGGTGATGGCGGCAATGATCACCGCACCATCCGGCATCTGACCGGGCACATCGTCCCACTGGCCAGAGATGCCTTGAGCGGCGAGGTCCGAGGTGGCGACACGGGCGTGGGGATTGCTCGGCCCCGCCATGTTGCGCACCACCGTAGACAGATCGAAGCTCAACCCGCGCTCGTATTGCGCGCCCTTCAGGCTGTCGGCCCACAGACCGGTCTGCCTGGCGTAGCTCTCGACCAACTGCACCTGCTCGTCTTCACGGCCAGTGAGTTTCAGGTAGTCGATGGTTTGCTGATCGATGTAGAACATCGCCGCGGTGGCGCCGTATTCCGGAGCCATGTTGGAAATGGTTGCGCGGTCGCCGAGAGTCAGTGCCGAGGCGCCTTCGCCGAAGAATTCCAGCCAGGCGCCGACGACTTTTTGCTGACGCAGGAACTCGGTCAGCGCCAGCACCATATCGGTGGCGGTGATGCCCGGTTGCAGCTTGCCGGTCAGTTCAACGCCGACGCTTTCTGGCAGGCGCATCCAGGACGCGCGGCCGAGCATCACGCTTTCGGCTTCCAGACCGCCGACACCGATGGCGATCACGCCCAGCGCATCGACGTGAGGCGTGTGGCTGTCAGTGCCGACGCAGGTATCCGGGAACGCCACGCCGTCGCGCACCTGAATCACCGGAGACATTTTCTCCAGGTTGATCTGGTGCATGATGCCATTGCCCGGCGGAATCACGTCGACGTTCTTGAAGGCCTTCTTGGTCCAGTTGATGAAGTGGAAGCGGTCTTCGTTGCGACGGTCCTCGATGGCGCGGTTCTTTTCGAACGCCTCCGGATCGAAGCCACCGCGCTCAACGGCCAGGGAGTGGTCGACGATCAGTTGCGTTGGCACCACCGGGTTCACCTGCGCAGGATCGCCGCCTTGCAGGGCGATGGCGTCACGCAGGCCGGCGAGGTCAACCAGGGCGGTCTGGCCAAGAATATCGTGGCACACCACGCGCGCCGGGAACCACGGAAAGTCGAGGTCGCGCTTGCGCTCGATGAACTGCTTCAGGGATTCGGTGAGCGTGGCCGGGTCGCAACGGCGTACCAGGTTTTCCGCCAGCACGCGGGAGGTGTACGGCAGGGTGTCGTAGGCGCCGGGCTGGATAGCCTCGACTGCCGCACGGACGTCGAAGTAATCCAGATGGGTGCCGGGCAGCGGTTTGCGAAATTCTGTGTTCATCGTCAGGACTCGGTCACGGTAGTTTCAGAGGGGGCGCGCCTGGCACCGGTTTGAAGTGAACTCGGTTTACTGTGGGAGCGAGCTTGCTCGCGATGACTGAGTCACATCCAACATTGATGTCGACTGACCCACCGCTATCGCGAGCAAGCTCACTCCCACAGGGTTTTCGGTTCATTCAGCAACCAGCGTCGGTGCCCACCGGTCAGCGTTGTTCGATTGGCACGAACTTGCGCTGTTCGACGCCGACGTACTCGGCGCTCGGGCGGATGATGCGGTTGTTGGCACGCTGTTCGAACACATGCGCCGCCCAGCCGGTCAGGCGCGAGCAGACGAAAATCGGCGTGAACAGCTTGGTCGGAATGCCCATGAAGTGGTACGCCGAGGCATGGTAGAAGTCGGCGTTGGGGAACAGTTTCTTCTGTTCCCACATGGTCTTGTCGATGGCTTCGGACACAGGGAATAACACAGTGTCACCGACTTCGTCAGCGAGCTTTTTCGACCAGCCCTTGATCACTTCATTACGCGGGTCGTTGTCTTTGTAGATCGCGTGACCGAAGCCCATGATCTTGTCTTTGCGCTCAAGCATGCCGAGGGTGCCTTTGATTGCCTCCTCCGGCGATGCGAAGCGCTGAATCATTTCCATCGCTGCCTCGTTGGCGCCACCATGCAGCGGGCCGCGCAGGGAACCGATGGCCGCAGTAACGCAGGAGAACAGGTCGGACAAGGTCGATGCGCAAACGCGGGCGGTGAAGGTCGACGCGTTGAACTCGTGTTCCGCGTAAAGGATCAGCGAAACGTTCATCACCTTGACGTGCAACTCGCTCGGCTTCCTGTCGTGCAGCAGGTGCAGGAAATGCCCGCCGATCGACTCTTCATCGGTCACGCAGTTGATGCGTTTACCGTCGTGGCTGAAGCGATACCAGTAGCACATGATCGCCGGGAACGCGGCCAGCAGCCGGTCGGTTTTATCGTGTTGCTCGGAGAAGTCTTTCTCCGGTTCAAGGTTGCCGAGGAACGAGCAACCGGTGCGCATCACGTCCATCGGATGGGCGTCGGCCGGGATGCGTTCGAGCACTTCCTTGAGCGCTTGCGGCAGGTCACGCAGCTTGCTCAGTTTGCTGATGTAGGCGGCCAGTTGCGCCTTGTTCGGCAGCTCGCCGTAAAGCAGCATGTACGCCACTTCTTCGAAATGCGCTTGCGCCGCCAGTTCGCGAACGTCATAGCCGCGATAGGTCAGGCCTGCGCCTTCTTGTCCCACAGTGGACAATGCGGTTTGCCCGGCCACCTGGCCACGCAGCCCGGCGCCACTCAATACTTTTGCTTCGGCCATTGCTGTCTCCAATCTTGAATTTGTCAGGGAATCTGTAGGAGCTGTCGAGTGAAACGAGGCTGCGATCTTTTGATCTTTACTTCTTCGCAGCAAACAACGCATCGAGCTTCTGCTCGAAGGTGTGGTAATCGATGCGATCGTAAAGCTCCATGCGGGTTTGCATGGTGTCGATGACGTTCTGTTGCGTACCGTCGCGGCGGATCGCGGTGTAGACGTTTTCCGCGGCTTTGTTCATGGCACGGAAGGCCGACAGCGGGTACAGCACCAGCGACACATCGGCGGCTCTCAGTTGCTCGACGGTGTACAGCGGCGTCGAGCCGAACTCGGTGATGTTGGCCAGAATCGGCGCTTTGACGCGGCTGGCGAACAGCTTGTACATCTCAAGCTCGGTGATGGCTTCCGGGAACACCATGTCGGCGCCGGCTTCAATGCACGCCGCGGCGCGATCCAGTGCCGACTCCAGACCTTCCACCGCCAGGGCGTCGGTGCGGGCCATGATCACGAAGCTGTCATCGGTGCGCGCATCGACAGCGGCTTTGATCCGATCGACCATTTCCTGCTGGGAAACGATCTCTTTGTTCGGACGGTGACCGCAGCGCTTGGCGCCGACCTGGTCTTCGATGTGAATCGCCGCCGCGCCAAACTTGATCATCGACTTCACGGTGCGCGCAACGTTGAACGCCGAGGAACCAAAACCGGTGTCCACGTCCACCAACAGCGGCAGATCGCAGACGTCGGTGATCCGGCGTACGTCGGTCAGCACATCATCGAGGCCGGTAATGCCCAAATCCGGCACACCGAGAGAACCGGCAGCGACCCCGCCACCGGACAGATAGATAGCCTTGAAACCGGCGCGCTTGGCCAGCAGCGCATGGTTGGCGTTGATCGCGCCGACCACTTGCAAAGGTTGCTCGCTGGCAACCGCATCGCGGAAACGCTGGCCTGGTGTGCTCTTGTTGGAACTCATGACTCACCTCGTGGAGTGGCTGTCTGATGGGCGCCGTCCTGATAGTGACGGGCGATATTGCGTTTTGAAGCGCCGATGTGACGACGCATCAACAACTCGGCCAATTCACCGTCACGGTCGGCGATGGCGTCGAGAATCCGGTGGTGCTCGGCGAACGCCTGGCGCGGCCGATTGGGCGTGGCGGAAAACTGGATGCGGTACATGCGCACCAGTTGATACAGCTCGCCGCAGAGCATTTGCGTCAGCGTGCGGTTGCCACTGCCCTGAATGATCCGGTAGTGAAAGTCGAAATCGCCTTCCTGCTGGTAATAGCCGACACCTGCCTGAAACGCCGCATCGCGCTCGTGGGTTTCCAGCACCCGGCGTAGCTCATCGATTTCTTCGCTGGTCATGCGCTCGGCAGCCAGGCGGCAGGCCATGCCTTCCAGGGACTCGCGAATTTCATAGAGTTCGAGCAACTCGGCGTGGCTCAGCGACACCACCCTTGCCCCCACATGCGGGACGCGCACCAGCAGGCGCTGACCTTCCAGGCGATGGATCGCCTCACGCAATGGCCCACGGCTGATGCCGTAGGTGCGCGCCAGCTCAGGCTCGGAGATCTTGCTGCCCGGGGCGATCTCGCCTTTGACGATGGCCGCCTGAATGCGTCGGAAGACATTTTCGGAAAGGGTTTCCGAATCGTCTGACGCCATCACTGGGGGATCGAGTTGATCCAGCATATTGTCGACACCTTGCAAGTCAATGCGCCAAAAACTAACCAATAACAGGCGATCAGTCAAAGGAAATAGATCTATTGTCGACAATCGTCTAATAAACGCCTTTGGTAAAACCTAAGTAAAGGACAGCCCCGCGGCTGGCGCCATAAAACCACCGTGCTAGAATGCCGCCCGCATTTGTCTGTCATCTTTTTATGGCAGGCAAGAGAAGGAGCTTGTGCAGCAATGCCAGTCGCCTTGAACTGAAGAACGGACGGCACCGCGCCAGGATCTATGAGACTCAAGCCCTTCACCCTGTTGTTCTGCCTACTCTGCCTGCCAGGTCTCGCTATCGCGGGCGAAAAGACTGTGTACGGCCTCAACGAATACGCGCAGCTGGCAGGGATCGACCTGGAAGTCGCGGCCAAACTCGACACCGGGGCCAAAACTGCCTCCCTCAGTGCCCGCGACATCAAGCGCTTCAAACGCAATGGCGAATCCTGGGTGCGCTTCTATCTGGCTATCGACACCGCCCACTCGCACCCGATCGAACGCCCTTTGGCACGCGTGAGCAAAATCAAACGCCGTGCTGGCGACTTCGATCCCGAGGAAGGCAAGCAGTACACCGCTCGCCCGGTGATCGAACTGGATATCTGCATGGGCACGGCGCTGCGCAGCATAGAAGTGAACCTGACCGACCGTAGTGCATTCCAATTCCCGCTCTTGATCGGCTCCGAAGCCTTGAAACGCTTTGATGCGCTGGTCGACCCCAGTCTTAAATACGCTGCTGGCAAACCTGCCTGCGCCACCGACGCACATACCGCAGAGTAATACCCATGCGCTCTCTTACCCTCCACCTGAAAATCCTGATCGCCATATTGATGGTGCTGGGCATTTCCGTTACGGCCTATCAGATTTTCGTGCTGGGCATTCCGGTGACCGAAGACGCCACCGACGACTTGTGGAACATCGACGCCAAGGTCGAGTTCGTCGCCAGTGCCAAAGATCCGGTCAAGATCCAGATGTTCGTGCCACCGCTGAGCCGCGATTACGTCAGCCTCAATGAAAGTTTCATCTCCAACAACTATGGCGTTTCGGTCAACCGCGTCGACGGCAACCGCAAAGTCACCTGGTCGGCACGTCGGGCCAAGGGCAACCAGACGCTTTACTACCGCCTGGTGCTGACCAAGCGCTACACCGGTGAAAAATCCAAAGTCAAAGGCCCGACCTTCCGTGACAGCATCGCCGTCGAAGGCCCGGAAAAAATCGCCGCCGATGCCCTGCTCGCGCCGATTCGCCAGCACTCTGCGGATGTTGAAACGTTCATCAGCGAAGCGATCAAACGGGTCAACAACACCAACGACGACAACGCCAAAATGCTCCTGGCAGGCGATCCTTCGCCCGCGCACAAGGCGAAAATCATCGAACTGCTGCTGTCCATCGCCCACGTACCGATGGAAAAGGTCCACACCATCCGCCTGGTAGCCGATCAGCCACAAATCCCGGAACTCTGGCTGCGCAGCTTCAATGGCACCGACTGGCTGTACTTCAACCCGGAAACCGGTGAGCAAGGCCTGCCGACCGACCGCCTGCTGTGGTGGACCGGCGATGACAACCTGATCACCGTCGAGGGCGGCAAGAAAGCCAACGTCACCTTCAGCCTGAACAACAGCGAAATGAACGCCATTCGCCTGGCCAAGCTGACCGACGAGAACACCGACGCCAGCTTCCTCGATTACTCGCTGTATGGCCTGCCGCTACAGACCCAGCAAACCTTCATGATCATGGTGATGATCCCGATCGGCGTGCTGGTGATCCTGATCCTGCGCAACCTGGTCGGCTTGCAGACCCTGGGCACCTTTACTCCGGTACTGATCGCCCTGGCCTTCCGGGAAACCCAGCTGGGCTTCGGTATCGCGCTGTTTACGGTGATCACGGCGCTGGGCCTGTCCTTGCGCTCCTACCTTGAACACCTGAAACTGCAAATGTTACCGAGGCTGTCGGTAGTACTGACCTTCGTCGTGGTGCTGATTGCCGCCATCAGCCTGTTCAGCCACAAACTGGGACTGGAGCGCGGCATGTCGGTGGCACTGTTCCCGATGGTGATTCTGACCATGACCATCGAACGCCTGTCGATCACCTGGGAAGAACGCGGCGCCGGCCATGCGCTGAAAGTCGCGATCGGCACGCTGTTCGCAGCATCCCTGGGGCACCTGATCATGAGCATTCCGGAACTGATCTACTTCGTGTTCACCTTCCCGGCGATCCTGTTGGTCCTGGTGGGTTTCATGCTGGCCATGGGTCGTTATCGCGGCTACCGCCTGACCGAACTCATGCGCTTCAAAGCCTTCGTCAAGGCTGAGTCGTAATGTTCGGTTTCTGGAAGACCTGGAAGGCCCTGGAAGCCCGGGGCATCATGGGCATCAATCGGCGCAACGCGGACTACGTACTCAAGTACAACAAGCGCAGCCTGTACCCGATTGTCGATGACAAGATCATCACCAAGGAACGTGCGATCAAGGCCGGCATTCATGTGCCGGAAATGTACGGGGTGATCTCCACCGAGAAGGAAATCGACAAGCTCGGCGAGATCATCGGCAACCACAGCGACTTCGTGATCAAACCGGCGCAGGGTGCCGGCGGTGACGGCATCCTGGTGATCGCCGACCGCTTCGAAGGCCAGTACCGCACAGTTTCCGGAAAGATCATCAGCCATGAGGAAATCGAACATCAGATTTCCAGCATTCTGACCGGCCTGTATTCCCTGGGTGGTCACCGCGACCGTGCGCTGATCGAGTATCGGGTGATTCCCGACCAGATTTTCCAAAGCATCAGTTTTGAAGGCGTGCCGGACATCCGCATCATTGTGCTGATGGGCTACCCGGTAATGGCCATGCTGCGTTTGCCAACCCGGCAGTCCAACGGCAAGGCCAACCTGCACCAGGGCGCTATCGGCGTCGGTGTCGACCTGGCCACCGGCCTGACCTTGCGCGGCACCTGGCTGAACAAATTCATCGCCAAACACCCGGACACCGCCAACCCGGTGGATGACGTGCAACTGCCCTACTGGGACGGTTTCATGAAGCTCGCCGCCAGTTGTTATGAGCTGTGTGGCCTGGGCTACATTGGCGTCGACATGGTGCTGGACCAGGAGAAAGGCCCGCTGATTCTCGAACTCAACGCGCGGCCTGGGCTGAATATTCAGATTGCCAATGACTGCGGGTTGACTCAGCGTACTCATGCCGTCGAGGCTCGCCTGGAAGAACTGAAGGCCAGAGGAATTACCGAAACGCCGCAAGAACGGGTGGAGTTTGTTCAGCACATGTTCGGGCATATTCCTCCGATTGAGGGCTGATTCGAGACCGAGGTGCGCCCATCGCGAGCAGGCTCGCTCCCACACTGGATCTGTGTCGCACCGAATATCTAATGTGGGAGCGAGCCTGCTCGCGATGGCGGCCTGACAGCCACCAAAGCCTTCAACCCTGCCTCCAACCTGCCAATCACCGACATCCCCTCTAGGAGCAACTCCCGCAGAGGACTACAATCGCCACCCCGCCTCGATGGCTGATCTGCCCCGCTCATGTTGACCTGTTCCGTATATCCGCTTCCCTATCGCGCCAACCCCGCCGAGTATTTCGCGGCGATTCGTCATGCCCCGGGCAGTGTGCTGCTCGACAGCGGCCGGCCGAGTGCCGAGCGCGGGCGTTATGACCTGCTCAGCGCCTGGCCGCTGACAACGCTGGCCGTTTCCCCTGACGAACGTGGCAGCGCGTTCCTGCAACGCCTGCGCGACACGCTGGCCCGACTCGGCGATGCAGCGATACCAGAACCCTACGAGCTGCCGTTCGCGGGCGGCTTGATCGGCTACCTCAGTTACGATTTCGGTCGTCACCTGGAAGCCCTGCCCTCTCAGGCTTACGATGACCTGCAACTGCCCGACGCGCGCTTCGGCCTGTATGACTGGGCATTGATCAGCGATCACCTGACCGGCAGCAGCCAGTTGGTGTTTCATCCACACCTGATTGAAACCGAGCGCCAGCGTCTGATCGAACTGTTCAGCCAGCCCACGATTGCGTCCACCGAGACGTTCGCCCTGAACGGCGCCATGAGCCCCGACCTCAGTGCCAGCGACTATCAGCAGGCGTTCGTGCGTATCCAGCAGTACATTCAGGCCGGCGACTGCTATCAGGTCAACTTTGCACAACGCTTCCGCGCACAGTGTCAGGGCGATCCATGGGCCGCGTATTGCGCGTTGCGGGCAGCCTGCCCAACACCGTTCTCCGGCTTCCAGAGCTTGCCCGACGGCGGCGCAATACTGAGCTTGTCGCCGGAGCGTTTCGTCAAAGTCAGCGACGGCCATGTGGAAACCCGGCCGATCAAGGGCACCCGCCCGCGTGGACAGAACGCCGCCGAAGACGCGGCCAACGCCGCCGAACTGTTGGCCAGCCCCAAGGATCGCGCGGAAAACCTGATGATCGTCGACCTGTTGCGTAACGATCTCGGCCGCACCTGCCGCATTGGCTCGGTGCGCGTGCCAGAGTTGTTCAGCCTGGAAAGCTACCCGAACGTGCATCACCTGGTGAGCAGCGTCACCGGCGAATTGGCTGACAAAAAAGACGCCCTGGATCTGATCGCCGGTAGCTTCCCCGGCGGCTCGATCACCGGCGCGCCGAAGATCCGTGCCATGCAGATCATCGACGAACTGGAACCGACCCGCCGTGGTTTGTACTGTGGTTCGTTGCTGTATCTGGACGTACGCGGAGAGATGGACAGCTCGATCGCCATCCGCAGCTTGCTGGTCAAGGATGGTCAGGTCTGCTGCTGGGGGGGTGGAGGGATCGTCGCCGATTCGGACTGGCAGGCCGAGTATCAGGAGTCCATCACCAAGGTGAAGGTATTGCTGGAAACCCTGCAAAACCTGTAACCCAGTGTATTGCCCCCGTAGGGGGGCGTGTTTACAGACTCAGTTCGCGGTTCGAGGCCTTGAGGAATTCCTGCTTCAACTCGGCAAAGCTGTGCACCGCTGGAAACTGCGGGAATTCGCGGATCACGTTGTCTGGCGCGTGGAACAGGATCCCTGCGTCCGCCTCGCCCAGCATGCTGGTGTCGTTGTACGAATCACCGGCCGCGATCACCCGATAGTAGAGGCTCTTGAAGGACAATACCGACTGACGCTTGGGATCTTTCTGACGCAGTTGGTAGCCCGTCACCCGCCCCGTGACATCCGTAATCAGACGATGGCAGAGCAAGGTCGGGAAGCCCAGTTGACGCATCAGCGGCTGGGAAAATTCGTAGAACGTGTCGGAAAGAATCACCACCTGGAAGCGCTCGCGCAGCCAGTTGACGAACTCGATGGCACCGTCCAGCGGCTTCAGGGTGGCGATCACTTCCTGGATGTCGGACAGCTTCAGGCCGTGCTCGTCGAGGATGCGCAGGCGCTGCCGCATCAGCACGTCGTAATCGGGAATATCCCGGGTGGTTGCCTTGAGGGATTCAATCCCGGTTTTTTCGGCAAAGGCGATCCAGATTTCCGGGACCAGGACACCTTCCAGATCGAGACAGGCAATTTCCACAAGACACTCCCATTTGTACTGATTATTGAGTTGAGCGAGCAAAAGGACTGCCGAACTCTAGCGAGTCGTACCGACCGACGCAACGCAGACGAGCGCCCCTGTTGCCTCGGGTTTTTGCTACCATCGCCACTATATAGAGCGCTTAGCGCCACCGACCTGTAGGAAACCGCCCTGATGAGCCCATCGTTCGACGTCGCTGAACTCGCCGCGACCTATGCCACCAAATCCGCCCAGGACATTCTCAAACTGGCTTTTGCCGAGTTCGGGGATGATCTTTGGATCTCCTTCAGCGGCGCCGAAGACGTGGTGCTGGTGGACATGGCCTGGAAGATCAACAAAAACGTCAAAGTCTTCAGCCTCGACACCGGACGCCTGCACCCGGAAACCTATCGCTTCATCGATCAGGTGCGCGAGCACTACAAGATCGAGATTGAACTGGTCTCGCCGGACCATACAAAGCTCGAACCATTCGTCAAGGAAAAAGGCCTGTTCAGCTTCTACAAGGACGGCCATGGCGAATGCTGCGGCATCCGCAAGATCGAACCGCTGCGTCGCAAGCTGTTCACCGTCAGCGCCTGGGCCACCGGCCAGCGCCGCGACCAGAGCCCGGGCACCCGCAGCCAGGTTGCCGTACTGGAAGTCGACAGCGCGTTCTCGACGCCGGAACGCACCCTGTACAAATTCAACCCGCTGGCACAAATGACCAGCGAAGAGATCTGGGGCTACATCCGCATGCTGGAGCTGCCGTACAACAGCCTGCATGAGCGCGGCTTCATCAGCATTGGCTGCGAGCCGTGCACCCGCCCGGTGCTGCCGAACCAGCACGAACGCGAAGGTCGCTGGTGGTGGGAAGAAGCCACACAGAAAGAGTGCGGCTTGCACGCGGGCAACATCATCCAGAAAGCCTGATCCCCTGCCCTGCGAAATCCCCCTGTGGGAGCGAGCTTGCTCGCGATAGCGGTGTAACAATCAACATCAATGTTGAATGTCAGTCCGTCATCGCGAGCAAGCTCGCTCCCACAGGATCTGCACTCGGCCAGGAGACCTGCTCAGACGGCGCTGAATCGCTGCGCCCATTGCTGCTCGGCGAATTGCTCGATGATGAAATCCACGAACGCCCGCGTCTTGCCCGGCAGCAGCTTGTGTTCGGCGTAGTAGATCGAGATGTTGCCATCATCGACGTACCAGTCCGGCAGCACGCGCTGCAACGTACCGGCATTCAGGTAGCCGACGGCGAACGGCATGCTCACCAGCGCAATCCCCAAGCCTTGCACGGCGGTGGCGCAAGCGGCTTCGGAGTCACTCATGGTCATCCGCGCCTTGAGGTTCAGCGGGCTGTGTTCCTGACGACGACTGGTCAGTTGCCAGGAGCGCACGCGACCCGTCTGCGGTGAACGAATCAGAATCCCGTCGCAGTCACTTAAATCATCCGGCTCACTAATCGCCTCGCGTTGCGCCAGATAATCGCTGGATGCCACCAGCACTCGGTGGGCCGGCGTCAGCTTGCGCGCGACCACGCCTTGCGGCAGTTCAAAGCCGCCACCAATCGCCGCGTCGAAGCCTTGGCCGATCAGATCGACCTGGCGGTTATCGAAATGCCAATCCGGGTTGATCGCCGGAAAACGCCGCAGAAACTCGCCCAGCAGCGGCACGATGTACAGCCGCCCAAACACCGTGCCCATGCTGACTTTCAGCGTCCCGGCCGGACGTCCTTCGGCGCTGGCCAGATTGGCCACGGCATTTTGAATGGTGTGCAGACTGGCACTGACCTCACCGAGAAACAGCTGACCGGCTTCGGTCAAGGTCAGGCTGCGCGTGCTGCGCTGAAACAGCCGCACACCCAGGCGTGCCTCAAGCTTGGCGACACTTTTGCCCACCGCTGCCGGAGTCAGACTCAGGCGCCGCGCGGCTTCGGCGAAGCTGCCAACCTCGGCGCTGCGGACGAAGCATTCGATACTACTGAAGGTTTCCATGGTCGCCACTATAAACTTTTGGTTTACACAGACTATAGTAATTACCGTCTACACAGCGGGTAATCCGAGGCCGATACTCGGCTCCAACAACAAGGCAGTCCGCCTTGTACTTTTGGAGAACGACATGACCACTCAAAATCTCAGCGGTAAAGTAGCGCTCATCCAGGGCGGCTCCCGCGGCATCGGCGCCGCCATCGTCAAACGCCTGGCCGCTGAAGGCGCAGCGGTTGCCTTCACTTACGTCAGCTCCGCCGCCAAGGCTGAAGAGTTGCAGAACAGCATCACCGCTTCCGGCGGCAAAGCTCTGGCGATCAAGGCCGACAGCGCTGATGCAGTCGCCATTCGCAACGCCGTCAACGCCACCGTCAAAACCTTTGGTCGGTTGGATATTCTGGTCAACAACGCAGGTGTGCTGGCCGTTGCGCCGCTTGAAGATTTCAAACTCGAAGACTTCGACCAAACCCTCGCGATCAACGTACGCAGTGTGTTCATCGCAACTCAAGAAGCCGCCAAACACATGACCGAAGGCGGTCGCATCATCAACATCGGCAGCACCAACGCCGACCGCATGCCCTTCGCCGGTGGCGGCCCTTACGCCATGAGCAAGGCGGCGCTGGTCGGCCTGACCAAAGGCCTGTCCCGCGACCTGGGCCCGCGAGGCATCACCATCAATAACGTGCAGCCTGGCCCGGTCGATACCGACATGAACCCGGCCCACGGTGAGTTCGCCGAGAGCCTGATCCCGCTGATGGCCGTTGGTCGTTATGGCACCGCCTCCGAGATCGCCAGTTTCGTCGCCTACCTGGCCGGCCCGGAAGCCGGCTACATCACCGGTGCCAGCCTTAGCATCGACGGTGGTTTTGGCGCCTGATTCACCGCCCTCGCACCGTAAAAACAAAACGCCGGGTAACCTTTGATCAGGTTGCCCGGCGTTTTGTCGTTCAGCGTTTGCCCGTTATCTCAGCTCGAGTGCCGGCAAGCCGTACGCGTGCGGCTGGAAGGCCTTTAACGTGCGAAGAATGCTGTCGGCATGCGCATACTTTTCATCAGCCATGGCCGCATCCGGCACAGCAATCGCGGTCATCCCCGCGGCTTTTGCCGCAGTGACGCCAAACGGCGAGTCTTCAAACACCAGGCAATCCTGCGGCGCTACACCCAAACGTCGCGCGGCGGTGAGGAAGATATCCGGCGCTGGTTTCGCCGCGCCCACCTCAGGGTCATCAGCAGTCACGATGGTGTCGAACAGCGCAAACCAATCGCCATGCAATGTGGTTTTTTGCCCGAAGGACTGACTCGAAGAACTCGTGCCCACGGCAATCGGAATGTTGTTCGCTTTCAGATGCTGAACCAGCTCCTGTGCACCCGGCATCGCCAGCGCACGCGGAAAGCGTTCACGCATCAAAGGCTCGCGGATCAGCAGAAACTCCTCGGCGCTGATCGGCAGGTCCAGCGCCTCGACGACATAGCGCGCCAGATCGCCAGCACCGCGGCCGATGATGTTCTGCTTGATGTTCCAGTCGAAGGTTCGGCCGTAGCGTTCGGCAATGATTTGCGTGACCTCGGTGTAAATACCCTCGGTATCGAGCAGCAAACCATCCATATCGAAAATCACGGCCTTGATCGGGCCGCAGTCGAGCGGTGCATTCATCGCATCTGATCCGTTATCAACACAACATTCCGGGAGGCGGCTCAGGTACGGCCAGTGCCTTGATCGATCGAAGAGGGATCGATCAAAGGGGTCAGCAGCATAGCGAGCGCGGTTCACATGCAGCAACTGTTTGCCGCTCCCACGCGTCGATCACGGCCTAGGGTATGGAGTGAGCGCAAGGAAAGCGCGCACGGTTACTTATAGAAATATAAGAAAATCATTGCATGACTTATGGAAGGCTTATTAAGATCTCATGAACGAAATCTACTGGACCCGCAAAGCCGTAAAGCAACTGCTCAGAGTACACACGGAGCACCGGGCCCAAATCCGCGATGCCGTAACGCAGCTGGAGCGCATGCCCGACGCAATCAACGTCAAGGCGCTGGCCCTGCACAATTGCGGGTATCGTCTGAGAGTCGGTAACTACCGGGTTCTGTTTGACTGGGACGGCTCGGTCCAGGTAGTCAGCATTCAAGAGGTCAAAAAACGTGACGAACGCACCTACTGACGTACAAATCATCAACGGCCCGGACGGTGAACCGGCCTTTGTGGTCATCCCCTACCAGCAGTATGTCGCTCAACACGGCGGCACCGAGCTGATTCCTCATCAAGTGGTCAGTCGTATCGTCGACGGTGCCACCCCAATCCGCGCCTGGCGCGAACACTTGAACCTGACGCAGGAGGAAGTGGCAAAGCGGATGGGGATTTCACAACCTGCGTTCGCCCAGCAGGAGGCGGTGAACAAACCACGCCGCGCCACTCGGGAAAAGATTGCCATGGCGTTCGGGATCAGGGCTGATCAGTTGGAGTTGTGAAGTCAGAGTCATTGCCGGCTGTGGGCTCAGGTAGCGCACTAGCATGAGGGGCTTGGGGTCGAGTGCCCCAGAATGAAAAAGCCCGGCAATTAGCCGGGCTGTTTCAAATCGTACCGCTGGAATCAGTGCCCTTACTTGCCCATGAGCGCACCGCCCGCTGCGCCGCCAAGGCCTGCACCGATGGCGGAGCCGGTCTTGCCGCCCAGCGAGTTGCCGATGACCGAACCACCCGCCGCGCCTACACCACCGCCGATTGCAGCTTTGGCTCGGTGACCTTTGCGTGCGCCGGCAGCACTGCCTGCCGCGCCTGCAACGCCCGCACCAATCGCCGCGCCGGTGCTGCCACCGAGCTTCTGACCGACCACATTACCCAGCGCACCGCCCAGGCCGCCGCCGAGCGCTGCGGAGCCATCACCAGCCATTGCGCCTTGAGCGACCAGAAGACCCAGAACCAGAGCAGGCAAAGTTAAACGCATGACATGAACCTCAAAAAGGGTGCTGAACAGTAATAAATTGGATGCTGTAAAAGGCAGCCGGATCAGTCAATGAACCAGCTCAACCCTCCCGAGCGCGAAGGTTGGACAGTTTATACGCAAAGAGTTTTATCGCAGACAAAAAAAAGCCCGCGGGGAGACGGGCTAATGGAATTGCTTTTTAACGGATGAGCTGAGCCTACTGGCGTGCTTGTGAAAGAAGCGTGAAAGAAACACCAAACGATCAATAACTTTGATACCGCGTATGACGCGTCTCTAGACCGCCACCACTCACCTGCCATACGTCCAGGCAGCACTCACAAAAAACCCCGCTCAATGGCGGGGTCGGCATACTTTTCGGTTACTTGCGTACAGGCGCTGCGACCTTCGGCATAAACGGTTTTGCGGTGGTTTTTGTCACCGCTGGAAGCCTGGCCTTGCCCGGCTTGGTCGGCGTTTCACCAAACCCAGCCACATAATCCGTCTGGCCACACTGCACACAATTGTTGATCGGGTACTCAGCGCCATCATCTTCAACGTAAGGATTGCTCATCTAATCAGTCCCTCCAGACAGATCGATACCGGCAAGCAACTGATTGCCTAAAAAAAATACCGACCTTCAAGGATTTTGAGACTAGCCGGTCATTCCCAGACCAATGATTCAAATGCGAAACACCCGACGAACGGCCAAGAAAACTCCATGACCTCACCAACCTCTTTCCGACAGATAAAACGCCAATCAGCTTACTTGAGCTTCACCGCCGTCCCGGTCACAAACACCACCAGCATGCTGCCCCTGCCTGAGGGCATACTGATTTCGAAGTCCACCCCGACCACCGCGTCCGCCTGAAGGCTGTGTGCACGCTCCTTGAGCTCATCCGTTGCCTGGGCGCGAGCCTCCTTCAACGCCCTTTCCAGCGTCTGGGAACGCCCACCGAAGAAATCCCGCATCCCGGCAAACATATCCCGCACTACGTTGATGCCCTGCACGGATTCGGCGCTGACGATGTCCAGGTACGCTGCGATTTGGCGGCCCTCGATGGATTGAGTAGTGGTCATGATCATGTGGCATTCCTTTATTGACTGGGTATCAGCCATGCTGCTGGCTGAAGCTGGAGAGACGTACATACTAAGGATTGTTGCCATCCGGGTTCAGCCGGGGTTTTGGTGTTGGGCACGCAGGAGGTTGTATGACGGTATTTTTACTGCTGTACCTGTGCACTGACGCCTCCCGCACCGAATGCCAGGTGATACCCGTCGAACACTGGGTACAGGCGAACGCTTACAAGCAATGCATCGCTGCCGCCAAGAAGCTAACGGTAGATCTCACGGCCAAGAATCGTAAGACCAATTACTTTGTCTGTGAAACTCAAGTCAGCCAGTGATAGTCAATGAGGGCAGCTTTATTTTCGGAAGTCGTAGCCGCTATTTCAGGAACACGTCGCTAACCCGTCCCGACTGATACACCCCATTCCCACCAGCGCCGCTTCAACTGCCTCATCCAAAGGCGTATGCGGCTCGTGTCCCAGCACTTCAATCAATCGCGCATTGTCCATCTGCACCGGCGTGCGCCACAAATAACGCATCTCCAGCACTTCGCGGAACGTGACGACAAAGGGCGAAGCCACTTTCAACAACCACCATGGGAAAGCGGTCACACGCGGTTCCTTGCCCGTGTGCTGATAGACAGCACGCTGGATAGCACGGTTCATCCGAGTACCGTCAGTGTCCAGATGACCGGCCATATGAAAACTTTCAAAGGCGTCGAGTGTGGTGCGACGCTCCAGCAACTCGACCATGGTCCGCGCAACATCCGGCAGGTAGGCCCACTGGTGAGCAACGCCCCGCTCACCTGGGTAACTCAGCACTTTGACGGGCTTTCCCGGTTTGATCAGCCCTTGGGAAAACCAGTTGTTGCCGGCTCTGGGCCCAAAAAAATCTCCGGCGCGAACGATCAGCACACGAGCGCCATTGCCGGCGGCGTTGCGCAGACGCTGTTCCATCTCCACCCGAATAGCGCCTTTTCGGGTTTGCGGATGCTGTGGTGAATTCTCTCGCAGGACCGGAAAGGCATCAGGACCAAAGTTATAAACCGTGCCGGGCAGCACGATGGTTGCACCTTCGACCAGGGCCGCAGTGATGGTGTTATCGAGCATCGGCAGCACCAGCTCCGACCATCGACGATAGCCTGGTGGATTGACCGCATGAACGATCACCGAGCAACCCTTCGCAGCCTCGATAACGTCCTGCCGATTCAACGCATCACCACGCAGCCAGGTGATACCCGATGGTTGATCAATGCCGTTTTCGAGATGACGCGTTAGCGCACAAACCTCCCAGCCGGCGCCTCTCAATTGACTCGCCACTTCCCTGCCAATCCCACCTGTCGCTCCCAGTACCAGCGCCTTGTTGCTGTTCATACCCGACACCTCAAGGTTATAGAGGGCTTGATCGTGGGCGAATGGGCGCTATAGATAAATTGCCGAAGATCGGCGTGACGCTATACATTTATGCATGGCATCGAATATTGGTTGGGAGCTCTATCGATCCTTCCTGGGTGTACTCAACGAAGGATCGCTGTCGGGCGCGGCGCGCTTGCTCGGCATTACACAGCCAACGGTCGGCCGGCACATCGCCGCGCTCGAAAAGGCGCTGGGCGTTGCCTTGTTTACACGCTCACAAACAGGACTGATACCCACCGAAGTGGCACTGACCCTGCGCGCCCACGCACACACCATGGAAAGCACAGCGGCCGCCATCGAGCGAGCAGCTTCAAGCCGGGGCACGGCAGTACAGGGGATTGTCCGTATTTCAGCCAGCGACGTAATTGGCGTCGAGGTGTTGCCACCCATCATCGCGAGGCTTCGCCAACAACACCCGGCGTTGAAAGTAGAACTCGTACTGACTAACCGAGTGGTGGATCTCTTGCAGCTCGAAGCCGATATCGCCGTGCGCATGATGCGCCCCCGCCAAGAGCAGCTTGTGGCACGCCGGATCGGTCAAATCGAACTTGGGCTACATGCGCGCACCGAGTACTTGAGCCAACATGGAATACCGCGCGACCTCAACGAACTGACTGGTCATTCGATCATCGGTTACGACCAACCGAACGCCTTTATCCGCAGTATCGGGAAATCCATCAAAGACATTGACCGTAAGCTCTTCTCACTGAGCAGCGACAGCGATCTCGCACAGTTAGCGCTGATACGAGCGGGAGCGGGCATCGGTGTCTGCCAGGTTCCGCTGGCCAAGCGTGACGTTGCGCTGCAGCGTGTGCTGACGAGTTCGTTTTCGCTGGGAATGGAAACCTGGGTCACCATGCACGAGGACTTGCGCAACAGCCCGCGCTGCCGAACGACCTTCGACGCGTTGGTTGAAGGGTTGCAGCACTATGCCGATCAGGATGCTCTGGGTGATTGAGTTGCCAAAGGAAGATGGCTTATCAGGCGCTGCTTTTGAAATGGGAGAGTTGTCTGTGAATGCGGGCATTACTGGCGCGCTTCAAATCGCAACTGGCAAAGCCTGCTCGCGCAGGATTCACCAGCCTTCAGCACTTCATCAAACGGCTTAAGCTTTAGTGTTGATAAGCTCGCCGGTTATCTGCCCATTGCCATTCACAACGCCAGTAGCTGGCGCCTTGGACGGCGTTGCAGCGCCTACGTGGTGGTGATGCTGTTTTTGCATCAATAGCTGAGCTTGATGATCACCATGCCCAGCTTCTTGAGCGGTTTGTGCAGCGGTTTCGGTTGCTTCTTTCAATGCCGCCGCAACGTTGCTGGCAACGGCGGTGACGCTTGTGGATGCAGTTGCCTGATCCGCTTGCGCCTTGGGCTGACTTTGGGCAGAACTGAGCCCGTTAATAGTCACTGGGTTGGAAGCCGAGATTGCTCCGATGGACATAGGTAACTCCTGAATGAGTGGATTGCACACGCGTGAATCGTTAATGCGATTTGCGCCAACGTTACCCTTTGAGTCCTGCCCTTTGCCTGGTCCTCCTCACTGTCAGCCGTGGCGCCGCAGAGCTTGGACTTGGGGTTGTAGGGTTACCGTCGGATAAAGGTGAAAACTTCATGTTATCCAGGAATAAAAGTCCAAAAGCGCCTCATTGAGGTAGCGCCTTTGACAAATACTACCGTTACAATTTGACACTTATTCACTCCGCGCAGACCAAAGTCCATGACTGAAGACTTCGAAGTCCCTAGCCCGCACGAAAAACATCTGGAACACGCTACCGAACACGCCCAGGCCCGTGGGGACAGTTTCGCCAGCAAGATCGCGGTGATGACGGCGATCATGGCGACCATCGGCGCCATGCTCAGCTATCAGGCGGGCTCCACGGAAAGCGAAGCGGCAATGGACAAAAACAACGCTGCCATCAAGAAAACCGAAGCCTCCAACGAGTGGAATTACTACCAGGCAAAATCCAGCCGGCAAAACCTGTCTGAACTGGCGATTCACATCCCTGGCCTCGATGCCGCGCACTACACTGCCGAAGCGCAACGCTACAAGACCGAAAAAGAAGAGGTACGCAAGAAAGCCGAAGTACTCGAAGCAGAGGCTCGCGAGTGGGATGAAAAATCAGAATTGGTATTGCACCAGCATCATCGCTGGGCCCAGGCAATGACGGCGATTCAGATCGCTATTTCGCTGGCGGCAATCACCTTGTTGACGCGCAAAGAGTGGCTGAAAAGGGTCGCGTACAGTGCGGCGGGCGTTAGCATCGTGCTGGGTTCGCTGGCGTGGTTACATATATAAGCTTTTGGCGGGGGGCGACATCAAGTCATCGCTCCTCCACCTTGCCTCTTGTTGAACAGGCACAAGCAATCAATACACAACCGTGACCAGGACGGACAGCCAAAGCAGCACAACACCCGACGCAAATGCTCGTCTGGCTGGCAAAACCCTCTCCAGCGTTTCATCCTCGACAGGTGTTGTGGCGATCCAGGTCACCGCTCCGAGCATCGCGAATCCACCCAGAGCCAACACCACCACGAGGATTTCGTGCCAGCGCCACGGGTGAGGTTCATGCACGCCCCAATAGCCGAGAAACGCCATGCCCATGGCAAACATCGTCGCAGAGGCGGAGCAAAGCCCCACGATTGAACCTACTGGTGCACGCATCCGGCATCACTCCAACGTCGATTCATAAGGTATGAATTACAAACAGTCGTGCACGGACTTCATCAGAGCGCGGGACTTGGCCCACGGCGGGCCTTGATACAGCGATATGCGACTCCCATTCTTGTACTTCACGATATCCAGCGTCTCATCGGCAGTCACAACGCTTGGCGCAGTGATCCTGTAGCCGTTAGCTATCGCAGCCTGAGTGGTTTTAGGGATCTCGCGCTGCCAGGCCGGCAAAACGCACTGGGCATAGTCTTTGGGCGCCTTGGCAGTGATCTCGCTGACATTCGGTTCACCCGGCACCAGGGACGCCGGTAAAGAGCACCCCGCCAACGCCGCAACAGCAAGCGCGCCTATCAAAATTCGCATAATTGTTCCCTGCAATAAAATGTGGCAAATGTAACGCGGGCCCGAGTAGACATCCAGTGTAATTAGGGGGTCAGCAGTGCAACACACTGTTGCAGAATTGAGCACAAATCTATCGAAAGGGAGCGTTTGCGCGCGCCTCTGAAAGTCGACCCTGAGGATATTTGGCGCGCACCGTCGAACTCGACTTTAATTTTACTGATGCACCCAAGAGTTTCTTCACGACACTCACTACCGGGAGCCCAGTCATGAACACCCCTTTATTCGCACTGGTCGCCGTGTTGTCTGCGGTGGCTGGATGCAGCTCTGATTCACAGGTCTATCGAGAGCAACCGCTGGTCGCAAAGGTCGAGATGGGCATGAGCAAGGATCAGGTTCAGCAAATCGGCGGTAAACCTTTATCGATCAGTGATCGCACCGTCGAACCCGGCACCTGCTTTGACTACATGCTCACGCAGGCTGGCCAGAGGCATACGTTCAATGTCAGCTTCGACAGGACCGGCAAGGTAGACCATAAGAGCTTTATGACGTGCGCGGAATGGAGTCGCGTGCAGCAAAAGGCCCGAGAGCCGTCCGGCAGTATGGGAGGCATGGGCGGTGGTGGTGGTTATTAAGGCAGGGGTCATGCCGGCCTATACCCGCGTAACGGCTGGCCGGCCAAGGAGTCTGAAATGAAGTGCGCTTTTTTTACCCTGATGACTCTGCTGTTTTGCTCATCGGCCATGGCGTTACCGCCCGATGGGGAAGCGCTTTTCCAGGAGAACTGCAGTGCCTGCCATGGGCCTCGAGGCATGGGGGGCTCGGCACCTAAATTGGCGGGAGATGCCAGCGAGTGGAAAGCAAAGGTATTTGAGCGGGCCGTATTGAACGGTGTCGACGACCATGGAAAGCCCCTGAAAGCCCCCATGCCACACTGGAGCGGGGCCAGCTTCAAAGCTGATAATGGCGCAAAACCCGGCAAGCTTGAAGTGGACGCAATACAGCAATACCTGCACAAGCAAAAATGACGCACAACCTTCGGCCGGACGCTTGAACAGCGCCGGCCCTTTACATTCTGGCCCTACCTGATCCTGTGCAATCCCCGCCGTTCATGGGTGGCCTTGAGATCGTGTCGAATCTCGCCGATGAGCTTGGTTATCGCCAGATTGCCACTCAGGCTGGAAGCAGGAATCCCTGTCACCAGCAACTCCACTCGGCCTGTGACTGGCTCGAAAATCTGAGCTTGCAGCGATCCGCCGGGGTCAACTCGACATTGGCAGGAAAGAGGCAGGAATGCTGATTCGATGAGGTGACGCAACTCGAGCGTAGATAACATGATGACCCCGTTCAGGGCAGGAGCCAGCCAAGGTGCTCTTGCTTGATGGTCTTGATGGGTCCAGAAGCATTAACGCCTGAACACCGCCCCTCAAACCACTTGGCGAGGGTGACGGCAGTTTCAGTCTACGCCTTGAGTAGCCGCCTGTTAGACCGTTTCGGAGTGTGTGGTTGGGGAAACCGGCCTTGTAGGGCTTGGTAAGACGGTATATTTTTTTGGAGTGGGCAAGCGTCCGGGATGCTCGCAGCCCACCTCCAGTCATTACCAAGAGGAGAGGTGAAAATGGCCAACTCCGTGAAAAAAATGCCGATCCATACCGAAGACAAAGCCAGTCAGCACCCGGTAACGACTGACCTTTGGCGCCCCCTGGAAAAACTGCGGCAACAGGTCGATCACCTGTTCGAAGACTTCAATCGAGGCTCAGGATTGTCGCCGTTCAGCCGCGGACTGTTTGATGTCGAGCCGTTCTGGCGGCGGGAATTTATCGGTCGCGGCTTACCTGCCGTGGATATTGCCGAGAAGGAAAAAAGCTTCGAAATCACTGCCGAATTACCCGGCATGGATCAGAAGAACATCGAGATCAAACTGTCCAACGGTAGCCTGATCATCAAAGGCGAAAAGAGAGAGGATAAGGAAGAGAACAGAAAGGGCTATCACCTTTCCGAGCGTCACTACGGTTCCTTCGAGCGGGTGTTCAACCTGCCAAAAGGGGTTGATGCCGACAAGATTGAAGCAAAATTCAGCAACGGTGTGCTGAGCCTATCGCTGCCGAAAAAACCCGAAGCCATAAAGCCGGAAAAGATCGTACCGATCAAAACCGAATGAGCCGGTGACAGCCCTGCCCCTTGCCGGGAAACCGGCAAGGGGCTTTTCATTGTAGTGAGCAAGGGCGACGCGCACCTGTAGACGGTTACCTGCACTGTCGTCATTCAAAAATCAAAACGAGCATATGGCCAGAATGGCCGGAACCTCAGCCGAAAAAATCTCAACGATGTAAAAAAACTAGAATACGCTAAACGCTACTACCCAAGGATGACGGCAGACATCAATGCTAATAAAAAAGGCCTCAATTTTTGCCACTGAGTGGACGGATGCCAAACTGAAGGTCGGTCATGTAGTCCTTTTCGTTGCAGTCGTATGCATCTCATTGATAGCGATAAGCATCTGGGGCGTATTCAGCTCCCTGGAGTACCACCTGCACGACAAAGAAACCGAGATGTCAAATCTTTCCAAGACGCTATCATCCAACATTGAGGCCACTCTAACTCAGGCCGACACAGTGCTTTTAGGTGTTAAGGAGCGTCTGGAAGCTGAAGGTGAAGATACAGAAAATTTAAAAAGGTTGGGTGAACTACTTAAAGTACAACAAAAGCGTCTACCTCAAATACATGGCTTCTTTATCTATGATGAGCAGGGGCGCTGGCTACTTAACTCAAACGGCATACTCCCCGTCGGCGCAAACAACTCAGACCGCGACTACTTCATTTACCATCGCGACCACCCCGACTCCGGCCCTTATCTTGGCCCTTCAATACGCAGTCGCTCGACCAATGAATGGATAATGACTATATCTCGCAGGATCAACCATCCTGACGGGAGTTTTGCCGGGGTAACGATTGCTACCATTTATCTTAATTATTTTCTCAGCCTCTACGACGACGTAGACATGGGAACAAACGGAATCATCAATCTAGTGACATCACGCGGTAATATTCTGGTACGCAAACCATTTCACGACTCAGACATCGGCATTAACATATCAACGGGTGAAGTGTTCGCCCTGCTAAAGCCTGATGTCAATTCTGGCACTGCAACCATAAGGTCGTTTATAGACGGCGTGGAGCGGGTCATCGGCTTTCGACGCGTCGATGGATACCCGCTGGTAGTCATCGCGGCCTTTGACAGAAATGAACTCCTCGCGGACTGGCGAAGCGAGTCTCTTGCCAGCTTAATCATATCCTCCATACTGCTGATAATCCTTAGCTTCATAGGTTATCGACTGATCAAACTGATGAGCCAGCAAATTCAAGCGCAAAGAGAGTTACAGGCCTCCCAAAAGAACTATATCGAAGTAAACAAAGCACTTGGATTAATGGCACTCGAAGACGGGCTTACAAAAATTGCCAACCGCCGTCATTTTGACTTATTTATAGAAGCTGAAATTAGCCGAAAGAAACGCAAGTTAGACGGCACAGCGCTCATCATGATCGACATTGACTTCTTCAAAGACTACAACGACCACTACGGACACGTACAGGGTGACGAGTGCCTGAAGACGGTGGCGGCAATAATTAAAAACCATGTCAACCGGGTCGGCGATCTTGCCGCCCGATACGGTGGAGAAGAATTTGCCATTGTGCTCTCAAATACAGATTATGTTGGCGCTTTCCTGCTGGCTGAAAAGATACGATTCGATCTAGAAAAAATTAAAATAGAACACATCAAGTCTCCGCTGGGAGTGATCACTATCAGCATTGGCATTAGCGCACTCTCCGAAGAGGAAATTGGCACTCCCGAAAACCTGGTGGATACCGCCGACAAAGCGCTATACATCGCCAAATCCAACGGGAGAAACAGGACCATTATTTCAAATTAATATTGATCGGCTTGAAGGGATTAGAGAAGCTTGATCAACACCGCAGTGACGGCGGCCACCGTGCCGATCAGGCCAGTCGCAACGGCTACCGGATACCAAAAAGTTTCACGGGTCATCTTGCCAGCCTCGGCATTCAGCTTGCGCTGCTCAGCCATCAGCTTGACGATTTCCACGTGAACCTTTTCCAGTTCGGCCTGTTGCAGGGTCAGCTCCTGCATAACGCTCATCCTTTCGGGTGGTGGGTCGGGTGTGCTGCGCTTTGATTCATTTTCTACCCTAAAGGTGCGAAATGAATAGCCCTTCCCGACTTGCTTCGTGTGAAGCGCTGAAACCCATGGAAGTGCTCAAGCACCTGGCTTTGCAGCGTTGCTTCCCACACCTCCATCATTTGCCCTACAGCAATTTCGGAAGCCCCGTAGGGGTCCAATGAAAAAGCCCAGCACTAGGCTGGGCTTCGGAATCGAGGAAATATTGTTATACGGGTGCCTTCGACGATTTTCGCGTCTTTTTGATCGCTTCAGCCCTTTCTATGACTTCTAGCTGAGAAGCGATAGCCTTGCTGATCACTTCTTCAAACACTCCTCGCTTCGTTTCCGCAGAAGCATTGGAGAAAAAATCAGCCAATGGGCTGTTTTTTCCGGCCTTAACGGCACTCATGACTGTTCCACCTCGGTTAATAGCTCAACGAGCTCGTTTTGATCATAGGTCTCAGGAATCAAAGCGTCAATTTGCTCTACGGAAACGTCGCCCTCGAAGGCCATAGCCGTACGATCCGTATTTTTTATGATCAAATCCACAGAAAAATGTTCACCGTAAGATTTCCTCAGCTCCACAACGTTTCGGCGCGCAGCCAAATACTGACTGACAAATGCATCCATTGGGATATTGCGCCCCTCAGTGATCTCCCTAGCTTTAACAAACTGCCAAGCTAGCTCAGGCCTTTGATAAACATAGATCACCTGAGCCACTCGTTGACTTCTCAGGACCCTGTCGATGTTCCGTCTTGCCACGTCAATATTTGCCAAGGTCCCATCAAGAAGAAATGAAAGGTGCTTGTTGAACGCCCGATCAAGCACCCTCTCCAAAATTTTGGTCACCGCACGCTGATAGAGGTATGAATTATCGCCAGCATACCCAGGAATCAAGCACCTGAAGTCGTCGGGATCAATGCGTAAAACTCTCTGCGCAGGCACACCTGGTATCCCCTCCTCCAAGGTTTCGACCATAGCCTTGGAAATCTCTGTTTTCCCTGCCCCTGGTGACCCAGCCATGAAAACGGTAAGCGGAGAAGCTTCCGCCGCGAAAATACTCGTGTCCGCAATTGTTCTGGCGAGCGACGTCCGATTCGCTTTTGCAAACTCAAAGGCTGCCTCTTCAATGGCAATTTCTTCAGGGGTCATATGAAACTCGGATTCACTCGTGGCGTCGTCTAAGGCTACGGCATGCCGACTATACCGGTTGCTACTGGTGATACGGCCATCTGGAATGATGCGGTCACATTTTCGGTTTCTCCTAGGTACCCCATCTGTTGGGATGTTCGCTTTTTTTTAGACGCCAGAAACCACAAAACCCCTGACTTCTTTCGAAATCAGGGGTTTTGTGTGTATCGAATGTGGCGGTGAAGGAGAGATTCGAACTCTCGATACAATTTCTTGTATACACACTTTCCAGGCGTGCTCCTTAAGCCACTCGGACACTTCACCGTATCTCTTCAAACATGTTCTGTCTGTCGAGGCGCGCTAATGTAGTCGAAAGCTTTTCCGATGGCAAACATTTTTTCAGAATTTTCATGCGGTTAAGAGATTTATGCGTTCGGGCGGGTTTGGAGACAGGGCAAACCTGCCAATCTTCGGCTGGGTGAATGCTTCTATATAGAGGGCAATGCGCGGTGCGTATGGCCGGCTACGCTTGGCGGGCGCGAGTTGGCTGACTGGTCGGTCAGTCTTGGTGCTTTACCTGGCCTACGGCGGTGGGTAACGTCTGCCCCACTTCAATACAAGGAATAGCGTCATGAGTGAGTTGATTTCCTACCATCTCGAAGACGGTATCGCGACCCTGACCTTGAGCAATGGCAAGGTCAATGCCATCTCGCCGGACGTGATTGCCGCGTTTAATACTGCGCTGGATCAGGCGGTGACGGATCGGGCGGTGGTGATCATCACCGGTCAGCCGGGCATTCTGTCGGGCGGTTATGACTTGAAGGTGATGACGGCCGGCCCTAAAGAAGCGGTGAGCCTGGTGACTGCCGGTTCGACCCTTGCCCGTCGTCTGTTGTCGCACCCTTTCCCGGTGATTGTCGCGTGCCCTGGGCACGCGGTGGCCAAGGGCGCGTTCATTCTGTTGTCGGCCGATTACCGGATTGGTGTCGACGGCCCGTTCAGCATTGGTCTGAACGAAGTGCAGATCGGCATGACCATGCACCACGCCGGTATCGAGTTGGCCCGTGATCGTCTGCGCAAATCGGCGTTCCACCGTTCGGTGATCAACGCTGAGATGTTCGATCCGCAAAGCGCGGTGGATGCTGGCTTCCTTGACAAGGTCGTCTCTGCTGAAGAACTGCAAGGTGCAGCACTGGCCATGGCGCGCCAGTTGAAGAAGATCAACATGACCGCTCACAAGAACACCAAGCTGAAAGTACGCAAGGCCCTGCTGGAGACGCTGGACAACGCGATCATCCAGGATCAGGAACATTTGGTTTAAGAAGCCCGAAAGCGCTGCAACGAAAAGCCCGACCGCCGAGTCGGGCTTTTTCTTGTCCGATCTGTTTACCGTCCCTCAGCCGCTCTAGGCTGCATCTGACGCTATAGTCAGAAACATGCGCTAAAACATCGCCTATCTCCTACCTCTATAGCGGCAATTGCCGAAAACAGTGCACATCCGTACACTGCGCCACCTTTTGTCCCGGTGGGCCTGTAAATGCTGTATCTGTTTCGCATGTTATTGATGGGTCTGCATTTTGTGGTAGCGGGCGTGCTCGGTGTAGTGCTTGGTCTGTGCCGACCGTTCAATCCGGATAACAGCCGTTTGTGCGCGCGCCTTTATGCCTGGCCGGCGATGTGTATTTTGCGTTTGCGAGTGAAGACCGATGTCGACGGGCTAACGAACAAGACGCAAAGCTGCGTGGTGATCGCCAACCATCAGTCGAACTACGATCTGTTTGTGCTGGGTAATGTGGTACCACACCGCACCGTGTGCATCGGCAAGAAGAGCCTGAAGTGGGTGCCGTTGTTCGGACAGCTGTTCTGGCTGGCGGGTAATGTGTTGATCGACCGTGGTAATGCGCACAAGGCTCGGCAATCGATGCTCACCACCACCAACACCTTGCAGCACAAAGACACCTCGATCTGGGTATTCCCGGAAGGTACGCGCAACCTTGGTGAAGAGTTGCTGCCGTTCAAGAAAGGCGCATTCCAGATGGCTATCGCCGCCGGGGTGCCGATCGTGCCCGTGTGCGTCAGCAGCTACATCAATCATATGCGCCTGAACCGCTGGCGCAGTGGGAAGATCCTGATCCGCTCGCTACCGGCAATTCCTACCGCCGCTTTGAGCATGGACGACATGCCGATGCTGATCGCCCAGTGCCGCGAACAGATGCGCGAGTGCATCGAGTCGATGGATCGACAGCTGCAAGCTGCCTGAATGAAGCCCGCCCTGTGCGGGCTTCTTTTTGCCGGCGAACTTCGCCGATTTTGCTGACTCTCAAGCCTCAGAGCAGGATAAGCTGAACGTTACCTGTCATTGTCATTTGCCAAGAAGAAGTGAATAAAAATCATGGGTAGAGTCGTTGCGTCTGCGGTCTACAGTGCCGGTAAGAGAGTCGCCAATATCACCCTCGATGAGGGCGCCGCCTGGGCTGCAAAACCAGGCCACTTTGTTTGGATCGGCCTTGAGGAGCCGAACGCCCAGGAGCTGGCCAACCTGCAACGTCAGTTCGGCCTGCACGAACTGGCAATTGAGGACGCCCTGGGTAAACACAGCCGACCGAAGCTGGAAACCTTCGGCGATGCGCTGTTTATCGTCACGTACTCGCCGGTGCGCCATGAGGGCAAACTGGAGTTCATCGAAACCCACATCTTTGCCGGCAAGGGTTACATCATCACCTGCCGTAATGGTCACTCGGCATCCTACGCGCATGTGCGCCAACGCTGTGAGGCGCGCCCGCTGTTGCTTGAGCACGGCGAAGATTTCGTCCTGTACGCCCTGCTCGATTTCGTCATCGAAAACTATCAGCCAGTGGGCGAAGCGATCCATAACGAGATCGATGAACTGGAGCGCAACGTGCTGCGTAGCACACTCAACGAAAAGGACATTCAGAACCTCCATGGTTTGCGTCGCGACGTGTTGCGCCTGCGCCGTTATGCAGCGCCAATGGTGGAAATCAGCGAGGAGCTGCAGAAGCTGAGCTTCCCGTTTATCGACAAGAACATGCGACCGTACTTTCGCGATGTGCAGATCCATGTCACACGGCAGATGGAAGACCTGACGACGTTACGCGACATCGCCAGCCAGACCATCGAGATCGGCGTGTTGCTGGAAGCAGCCCGACAAAGTGTGGTGCAACGCAAGTTTGCGGCCTGGGCGGCAATTCTGGCGTTCCCGACAGCGGTGGCCGGGATCTATGGGATGAACTTTCAGAACATGCCGGAACTGAGTTGGCACTACGGCTATTTCGTGGTGATGGGGTTTATGACTGTGGGCTGTTTCGGGTTGTGGGTGAGCTTCAAGCGGTCGGGGTGGTTGTAACGCCTTATCCTGTAGGAGCTGCCGCAGGCTGCGATCTTTTGATCTTGAACTTTAAAGATCGCAGCCTGCGGCAGCTCCTACGGGCATCTATACGGATTTGGTCTGGGGTTTGTGGGCCACAAACCGCATCATCCATTCCGCAACAGTGGTGCCGTGGTGCTCATGCGCCAGGCTGGCCACGCCTTTCTGATAGACCTGTTCGCCAAGATGTTGCTGGCGAAATTCCAGTAACGCCCGCGAGTAATCGTGAATGAACTCCGGGTGGCCCTGGAAGCACAGTACCTGGTCGTTGATGTGGTACGCGGCGTACGGGCAAAAATCGCTGGAAGCGATCACCGTAGCGTTTTCCGGTAGCGCGGTGACCTGATCCTGGTGGCTGATCAACAAGGTCAGTTCTTCCCGCACCGGGCTCATCCACGGCGCTTTGGCGGCGAGTTTGTACTTGTGGGTGCCGAC
The DNA here is from genome assembly GCF_058799675.1 of Pseudomonas sp. GW822-FHT06B12. Taxonomy (NCBI): domain Bacteria; kingdom Pseudomonadati; phylum Pseudomonadota; class Gammaproteobacteria; order Pseudomonadales; family Pseudomonadaceae; genus Pseudomonas; species Pseudomonas sp. GW822-FHT06B12. Next base: position 294,312 of record NZ_JBXALR010000003.1, on the reverse strand, counting down.
GCCCCAGCCCTGCGTCGCGCGCTCGCTTTTGCCGCCCAACAGCAGCGCCAGCAATTGATGGCCGAAGCACACGCCCAGCAGCTTGTCGCCGCGCTCATAGCGCGCCAACAGGTAAGTCTTGAGGGTTTGAATCCACGGATCGGTGCCGAACGAATCAGCCTTGCTGCCGGTCACCAGATAGGCATCGAAGCTCAACTCATCGCTCGGGTACTCGCCTTGCATCACGTTGTAGACGGTGAACTCGGCAGCGATGGGTTGCTGCGAAAACAGACGCTGGAACATCTGCCCGTAACCCTGATACTGATCGACCAGTTCTGGGCGCAGGATGTCGGTTTCCAGAATGCAGATGCGTAACGACATAAAAAATACCTGACACGATAGAGGCGATAGTGCACACCCAGAGCCTGCCTTGAAACGTTGGGTCAGGCAAGCCCGGTGCGCACCGCCAATCCGTCAGAGCGACTCCCTCAGAACAACGCTCCCTTCGCGGCCTTTTCCAACAACAAAGCCGGCGGCGTGAAACGCTCGCCGTACTGCTCGGCCAGGTACTGGGCGCGGGCGACGAAGTCTTTCACGCCATATTGGTTGATGAACTGCAACGCCCCACCCGTCCAGGCAGCGAAGCCAATGCCGAAGATCGAACCGATGTTGGCGTCGGCCGTCGACTGCAGCACGCCCTCCTCCACGCAGCGCACGGTTTCGATGGCTTGCACAAACAGCAAGCGATCGCGTACGTCCTGTGGTGATATCTGCCCGTCAGCCTTCTCGAAACGCGTTTTCAGCCCTGGCCACAAATGTTTTTGCCCTCCAGCCGGATACTCATAGAAACCACCGCCAGCGGCTTTACCAGGACGTTTGTATTCGTTGAGCAGCAGGTCGATCACGGCAAAGGCCGGATGCACTGTCAGCGGTTTGCCTTCGGCTTGCAGGTCCTTGGCGGCTTGCTGGCGGATATGGCTCATCAGGCTCAGGGAAACCTCGTCGGAAATCGCCAGCGGACCAATCGGCATTCCGGCCTTGCGTGCCTCGGTTTCGATCATCGGCGCCGAGATGCCCTCGCCGAGCATGGCGATGCCTTCATTGGTGAAGGTGCCGAACACCCGCGAGGTGAAGAATCCCCGACTGTCGTTGACCACAATCGGGGTTTTCTTGATTTGCAGGACGAAATCGAAACCACGGGCCAGGGTTTCATCGCTGGTATTGGCGCCTTTGATGATCTCCACCAGCGGCATTTTATCGACCGGGCTGAAGAAGTGCAGACCGATAAATTTCGACTGATCCGGCACCGCTGTCGCCAGGCCACTGATCGGCAAGGTCGAGGTGTTGGAAGCGATAACCGCATCCACGCCGACGATTTTTTGCGCGGCTGACGAGACTTTGGCTTTCAGCTCGCGGTCTTCGAATACGGCTTCGATGATCAGGTCACAACCCGCCAGATCGGCGTCCTGCTCGGTGGTTTTGATCCGCGCCAGCGTGGCTTCCCGTTGCGCTGCGCTTAACTGGCCACGGGCGACTTTTTTGTCCAGCAGTGCTGCCGAATGGGCCTTGCCCTTTTCGGCTGCCGTCAGGTTGATGTCCTTGAGCACCACGTCGATACCGGCCACGGCGCTGACGTAGGCAATGCCCGCGCCCATCATCCCCGCACCGAGCACCCCGACTTTCTTGGTCACGTAAGGTGCGAAACCTACAGGCCGCGAACCTCCGGCATTGATCTCGTTAAGCTGGAACCAGAAGGTGCCGATCATGTTTTTCGCCACCTGGCCGGTAGTCAGCTCGGTGAAGTAGCGGGTTTCGATCAGTTGCGCCGTGTCGAAATCGACTTGAGCACCCTCAACCGCGGCGCAGAGGATCTTCTCCGGTGCCGGCATGCAACCCTGAGTTTTACTGCGCAAAATCGACGGCGCGATGGCCAGCATCTGCGCGACTTTCGGGTGCGACGGTGTACCACCGGGAATCTGGTAACCGCTCATATCCCAAGGCTGTTTGACCGCAGGGTTGGCAACAATCCACGCGCGCGCCTTCGCCAGCAGTTCATCACGATCCGCCGCCAGCTCATCGACCAAACCGGCTTGCAGTGCTGGCTGCGGCCGAACTTTCTTGCCTTCGAGCAAATACGGCAGTGCCTTCTCCAGACCTAGCATGCGCACCATGCGCACCACCCCGCCGCCGCCCGGCAGCAGCCCCAGCGTGACTTCCGGCAAACCGATCTGCACCGACGAATTGTCCAGCGCAACGCGGTGATGGCAGGCCAGGCAGATTTCCCAGCCGCCGCCCAGTGCCGCACCATTGATCGCCGCAACCACTGGTTTGCCGAGTGTTTCCAGCGTCCGAAGCTGAGCTTTGAGTGTCAGCACCATATCGTAGAAGGCTTTGGCTTGGGGCTTGCCGACCTTGATCAACTCGTTGAGATCGCCGCCAGCGAAGAAGGTTTTTTTCGCGGAGGTGATGATCACTCCGGCGATCGAATCCTTGTCGGCCACCAGGCGCGCAACGCAGCCAGCCATGGCGTCGCGGTACACCGCGTTCATGGTGTTGGCGCTCTGGCCCGGCATGTCGATGGTCAGGACGACAATCTGGTCCTGACCTTTTTCGTAACGAATGGCATCAGTCATAAAGGTGCTTCCTTGAAGTCGGGGCTCAGAGGCGTTCAATGATGGTGGCAATGCCCATGCCGCCGCCGACGCAAAGGGTCGCCAAACCGTAGCGCAACTGCCGCACTTCCAGTTCATCGAGCAAGGTGCCGAGAATCGCGCAACCGGTGGCGCCCAGCGGGTGGCCCATGGCGATGGAGCCGCCGTTGACGTTGACCTTGGTCGGATCGATGGCCATGTCCTTGATGAACTTGAGCACCACCGAGGCAAACGCTTCGTTGACCTCGAACAGATCGATGTCCTCGACGCGCAGCCCGGCCCTGGCCAAGGCCTTGCGAGTGGCCGGCGCAGGTCCGGTCAGCATGATGGTCGGATCGGTGCTGGTGACTGCAGTGGCGACGATCCGCGCCCGTGGCTGCAAACCCAACTCTCGACCACGAGCGGCGGAGCCGATCAACATCAGCGCCGCGCCGTCGACGATCCCCGAGCTGTTGCCCGGTGTGTGAACGTGGTTGATGCGTTCGATGTGGCTATAGACCCGCAGCGCGGTGGCGTCGAAACCCATTTGCCCGATCATCTCGAAGCTCGGCTTGAGCTTGCCCAGACCTTCCAGCGTCGACTCGGCGCGAATGAACTCGTCATGATCGAGCAGGACGATACCGTTCTGATCCTGCACCGGCACCAGGGACTTTTTAAACGAACCATCCGCCCGTGCCCGTGCAGCCTTCTGCTGGGAGTGCAGCGCGTACGCATCGACGTCCTGACGGCTGAATCCCTCGATCGTGGCGATCAGGTCGGCGCCGACGCCTTGTGGAGTGAAATGGCTGTGCAGGTTGGTCTGCGGGTCAAGCGCCCAGGCGCCGCCATCGCTGCCCATCGGCACCCGCGACATGGACTCGACGCCGCCGACCACCACCAGGTCCTCGAAGCCGGAGCGAACCTTCATCGCACCGAGATTCACCGCCTCCAGCCCGGACGCGCAAAACCGGTTGATTTGCACGCCCGCGACGCTGACGTCCCAGTCGGCCACCAGCGCTGCGGTTTTGGCGATATCGGCGCCCTGATCACCAATCGGCGTGACACAGCCGATCACGATGTCATCGACCTGGCTGGTGTCGAGCTGCGTACGCTGCTGCAAAGCGCCGAGCAAGCCTGCCAGCAGGTTCACCGGCTTGACGCTGTGCAAGGCGCCATCGGCCTTGCCTCGGCCACGGGGCGTGCGTAACGCATCGAAAATCAAAGCTTGGGTCATGACATCCTCGTACCGCTGGCAGATGAATAATGAGCGAGTTCTCACCTTAGGCTCAGCAGCGGCGGATTCAATGACCGAAGCGCTCAACGGCCTTGACGGTCACGCTCAGACGGACGGTAGTGAGCTATCGGATTAACCGGTTCAGGTCAGCGAACTGTCTAGCAAAAGGCCGGCAAAGCAGCTGGCAATACGCCTCATGCCTTTTTAGTAGCTGTTTGTTCTTATTTGATACGAAATGGATCTAAACCACAGCCTGCGGGGCCCCTAAGGTAAACCTTACGAGGTTGTCGTCGGGTTTTGCCGAGGCGCTCGTGAGAAGGGAACTACAGCGCTTTGCCGTCATGGAGAAATGCAGGCAAGCATTCGACGCTCAGGAAATAACAAAAAAAGGCAGACAGCCATGTTCAAACATTCGAAGGTACGTCAAGCCGGGCTCATTCTATTCGCCACTACGCTGATACTGATTTTGCCGAACCTTACAAAAATGATCGGATAATCAAGCGTGGTTGTTTACGACGCCTCACTAAAAATCTGACTCGCTCGCTACCCGGGTCAGCGTGCGTGTGCCAACCTTTACGGCATACCCACGACAGGATGGCGATCACTTGAAAAGTCTACTTTTGCTCTGGGCCTTGTTGCTCAGCACACCCTTGTATGCTGCGCAACTGGTGCTCGATCTGGGCAGCGGCAGCCAAACCTGGCGGACCGAGGAGTTGCTCAAACATCCTCAGGTTCAGACTATTCAGATCACCGACGATGTGTCCTATAAACGGGACATGAGTTATCGCGCTGTACCGCTGGCGGCGTTGTTGACCGGAATAAAAGCCGACGACCACTTGCAAGCCGTGGCCCTGGACGGTTTCGCTGCCGAGCTGGCTGCCGCGCCTTTGCTCAACACGGAGGGCGCGCAGGCGTGGTTGGCCATTGAAGACCCGGCCAAGCCTTGGCCAGCGCTGGCGGAGGGTAAACCCAGCGCCGGACCGTTTTATCTGGTGTGGACCAACCCTCAGGCCGGGCACATCAGTCCCGAGCAATGGCCTTTCCAGGTCGCCAGTATCAAACGCCTGGCAGCGGTAGGCGTACGCTTCCCTGCCCTGCTTCCAGACCCGGCGCTCGCAGCCAATGACCCGGTGAATCTGGGCTACGCGCTGTTCCAGAAAAACTGCCTGGCGTGCCACCGTGTGAATGGCGCGGGCGATGCGCAGTTTGGTCCTGACCTGAACATTCCCTTCAGCCCAACCGAGTACTTTGGCGCCGAATTCCTCAAGCGCTATATCCGCGACCCGCAAAGCTTGCGCCAGTGGCCACAGGCGAAGATGCCGGGGTTCTCGACGGCGGTATTGTCGGATGAGGAGCTGACGTTGCTGGTGGGGTATTTGAAGCATATGGCGGGGCGTAAGCAGCAGCCCTGATAGTTTGAGAGATGTGGTGTTAGTAAGGGCCTCATCGCGAGCAAGCTCGCTCCCACAGGATTTCCGGCACACTGGAGATCCAATGTGGGAGCGAGCTTGCTCGCGATGAGGTATCCCCAATCTTACTGCTGTTGCACCGAAATCACCGGCGTCGGCGAGACGAACACCTTGGCGTGCATCTGTTCACACCCACCGCCACGGCGCATGCCGCGTACCGGGCAGGCATCGAGATAGTCGAGGCCTACCGCCAGTTTCAGATGACGCTCGGGCCTGGCCAGTTCGTTGGTGACATCGAAGCTGTACCACGCGTCGTCGAGCCAGGCTTCGGCCCAGGCGTGACTGGCCAGGTGCTCGCTGTTTTCGCTGTACAGGTAACCCGACACATACCGCGCTGGAATCCCCAGGCTGCGCGTGCAGGCGAGAAACGCATGAGCGTGATCCTGACAGACGCCCGCGCGCCCGGCGAAGGCTTGAGCGGCGCTGGTTTCGACTTCAGTGGACCCCGGCGTGTAGGTCATGTGCTGGTTAAGGCCATGCATCAAGTCGATCAGCGCTGTGCGATCACGGCGTTGACGACATTCCTTCTCGGCGAACGCACGTAGCGCCTCATCCGCCTCGGTCAGTCGAGTGAAACGCAAGAACGGCAGCGCCGACTGGCTTTCATGTTCGGCCTCACGCAGTTCATCGATGTCCACCTGGCCCCGCGCTCCGATGATGATCGCCTCGTGGGGCTCGTCCATCGTCAGCACGTGCAGGATGTTGCCGAACGGATCGAGTTGCGCGCGCACCGGACGTGGCAGGTCGAGTTGCCAGCTGAGCACGTGCTGACGCTCACTGTCGTGCGGTGTCAGTCGCAAATACTGGATGCTCGCCCGCACCTGATCTTCGTAGTGATAGGTGGTCTCGTGGCTAATGGAAAGTCTCATGCAGCCTCCAGATAGGAACTGTGTATGGCGTTGCCCAACTGGCGCACCAGCGGGATGAATTCGGTCAGCCAGGCGTGCAGGCCTTCGTCGAGGATTTCGTTGATACCGGTATAACGCAGCCGCGCGTCCATTTCCGCTGCCAAACGTTGTGCAGGACGGCCGTTGGCCCCCGGCAGTTGGGCGAGGATCTGATCGATTTCTTCAGTGCAGGCACGCAGCGAACGCGGTACGTCGGCACGCAACAGCAACAGCTCGGCGACATGCCGAGCGCCAGGCGCGTCGCGGTAGATCTCGGTGTACGCCTCGAACGACGACAAGGCGCGCAGCAATGCGCTCCATTGGTAATAGGCGTGGGCGGTGCCATCGCTGACAGCCTCGGCCTGATCGCCGGCCATTTCGTAGCGGGCATCGAGCAGGCGCAACGTGTTGTCAGCCCTTTCGATGAACGTCCCCAGACGAATGAAGCGAAAGGCATCGTTGCGCATGATGGTGCCGTAGGACGCGCCCCGAAACAGGTGGGAGCGTTCTTTGATCCACTCGCAGAAACGGCTCATGCCATAACGGCTGAGGCCCTGTTCGGCAATACCGCGAATCTCCAGCCAGGTAGAGTTGATGTTTTCCCACATGTCGGCGGTGATCCGCCCACGTACCGCGTGAGCACTGGCCCGCGCAGCACCGAGACAGCTGTAGATGCTGGCCGGGTTGGCCGCATCCAGGGCAAAGAAGTGCAGCAATCGTTCGGCGTGCAATTCGCCATGACGCTCCAGGTAATCGTCCAGCGTACCGGTGATCAGCAAGGGCATCGCCAATTCGTGCAGACCGTCACCGCGGCCATCCTGCGGCATCAATGACAGCGAATAACTGATATCGAGCATCCGTGCGAGGTTTTCCGCCCGCTCCAGGTAACGCGACATCCAATACAAATCCGAGGCAGTTCTACTTAACATGGCAGGCTTCCTTCAATCCTCGACCACCCAGGTGTCCTTGGTTCCGCCCCCCTGGGACGAATTGACCACCAGGGATCCTTCGCGCAGGGCTACACGGGTGAGGCCGCCGGGTACGACCCGGGTTTCGCGGCCAGACAGGACAAACGGGCGCAAGTCGATGTGCCGTGGGGCGATGCCGTTTTCGACAAACGTCGGGCAGGTCGACAGGGACAACGTCGGTTGTGCGATATACGCGTGGGGCTTGGCCTTGATGCGTGCGCGAAACGATTCGATCTCTGCCGCAGAGGCCGCGGGTCCGACCAGCATTCCGTAACCACCGGAACCCTGGGTTTCCTTGACCACCAGTTCAGGCAGGTTCGCCAAGACGTGAGACAACTCTGACGGGTTGCGACACTGCCAGGTCGGCACGTTTTTCAGGATCGGTTCTTCGTCCAGGTAGAAACGAATCATGTCGGTCACGAACGGATAAACCGACTTGTCGTCCGCGACACCGGTGCCGATGGCATTCGCCAACACCACATTGCCAGAGCGATAGGACGACAGCAGCCCTGGAACGCCGAGCATCGAATCCGGATTGAACGCCAACGGATCGAGGAAGGCATCATCGAGGCGACGGTAGATCACATCGACGGCTTTCGGCCCATCGGTGGTGCGCATGAACACCTTGTCATCACGTACGAACAGGTCCGCGCCCTCCACCAGTTCCACGCCCATCTCGCGCGCCAGAAACGCATGCTCGAAGAACGCACTGTTGAAGCGCCCGGGGGTCAGTACCACGACACTCGGGTTGTCCAGCGGGCTCGAGCTTTTCAGGGTGTCGAGCAACAGGTTCGGGTAATGATCGATGGGCGCGATGCGCTGGGCGGCGAACAACTCGGGGAAAAGCCGCATCATCATCTTGCGGTCTTCGAGCATGTAGCTGACGCCACTGGGCGTGCGCAAATTGTCTTCGAGCACGTAGTACGTGCCGTCGCCATCGCGCACCAGATCGACGCCTGAGATATGCGAATAGATATCGCGATGCAGATCCAGCCCTTGCATGGCCAGCTGGTATTGCTCGTTGGCCAGCACTTGTTCGGCCGGGATGATGCCGGCCTTGATGATGCGCTGCTCGTGATACAGGTCGGCAAGAAACATGTTCAGTGCCTTGACCCGTTGAATACAGCCGCGCTCGACGATCCGCCATTCACTGGCGGGGATGCTGCGGGGAATGGTGTCGAAGGGAATCAGGCGCTCTGTCCCCTGCTCATCACCATAGAGCGTGAAGGTTATCCCGGCGCGATGAAATAACAGATCGGCCTCGCGTCGCCGTTGTGCCAAAAGCTCGTCAGGCGTTTCAGCTAACCAACGGGCAAACTCCCGATAATGCGGGCGGACCAGGCCGCCGGCGTCGTACATCTCATCAAAATAGGTGCGGATCATGCCGTACTCCTTGTCACCCGGACACCTAGGCTTCGCAAGGCCCGTGCCAGCGGCATAAACGCTTTATTATCAATCGGTTGGATAATCGCCCAATGCACACCGCACCAATCCTGTGCGGCAAATGCCCCAACCTGATCGCCCCCGCTTCATTGCGAAGCAATGCTCATGGCTATTACCAGCATAGCCAGAGTTGATTTCACTGCTCGCGTGCGGCTGCAATTCTCTGATGTTTAATGAACACAAACGAAAACGGCCAACCCTGAGGTCAGCCGTTGCTGAGTGTTGTCGCTGTTCATAGTGTTATGCGAGTAGCCCTCGTACCTCCTGCTTGACGCCCCATCCTTCGATAATCCCACCCAAAGGCTCGACCACCGCCTCAAAGTCCTGTTCGAAGTCACCGATGCCGCCGTAAGTGGCGTACATCACCTTGCTCAACTCCAGATGCCAGGCACCGTCATCACGCACGCTGATCTGCGCATTCAAGGACTCACCGCGAAAATGCCCTGCCGCCCTGCGTGCCCGCTCCTCATCCGGGAAAATGGCGTAGAACTCGATGGGATGGAACCGTGAAAAGTCAAAACCGCCCTCTTTCATGCGGCGCAGCACGCTGCTGCTGATGTCTTCTTGATAGGCTGTGCTCATGAAACGTCCTCCTCAAACTGATGGATAGACTTTCCGTACTCCCTGCGCCCGCAACCGAATGGTGAGGGCGATACGGCAATCAGATTGCCGCCGGGAAACAAGCATGTAGCTGACAAGACCAGACCTTAGCGATCCATTCGCTGATCTCGATTGCAGAGTAGCCCCAAGTCAGAGCTGCTGCCAAGGCCTGGTTGCGAGTCGCATCAAGAGGTTATGCAATTGGAGTGATACTAAGAATTTCAATGCTGTTCTGATCTTTCAGACTTTTGACTGTCGGATCATCGGTTCGACCCTCCAGATCATTGAGATCGAGCTCGGCCGGAACAGGGAGGAGTTTTGCACGAATCAATTGCGCGGCCCGCTCCATCGTGGGTTCTTGATCGCAATCGAATTGCTCCACGGTCTGCACACCATGATCATCAACGAAGGTGACTTCCCACTTTTGCATTGGTGCCTCCTCGATAAAACCCATTGATGGGCTTACAACATCTCGACCCCGAACGCCGAGCAATCGTTCCCGCGCAAACCAATGCTTTAGCACGAAAAAAGGCCGCCTGTTGGCGACCTCTCTGCAACGCGCGCGGGATTACTTCTCGGCGCGTTCTTTCAGTGCTTTCAAGGTATCGAATGGCGCGTCGACAACGAACTTGTTGGCCAGCCAGGACGGCACGCTGCCACCCGGCTCAGTGTGAACCTGATAGGTCACTTCGACCTGGTCAGCGCCTTTTGGAATGAACTTCCAGAAGCCTTGAACCTGGGTGACACGCACAAAACCTTTTTCTTCAGGAAGGTAGGTCGGCACACCTTCAAGCTTACGGGTCAGGCTGCCATCGGCACCTGCGACGGTGGTCACGTGCAGCACCGAATCACGTGCAGTCACCGGCCATGGGGTATTGAACTGAGTGTAGGTCCAGCTTTGATCGCCTTCGTGCTTGAGCAACTTCTGCGATTTGCACTCGTGAATCCAGGCACACGCACCGACCACGTCTTCCTGAAGAGCGCGCAGCTTGGCCACGGTGGTCTTCATCACAGTCACACCGCGATAGGCCTTGTATTGAGACCCGGCGACTTCACTCAGGGAAACCTTGATACCGTCCTCATCCTTGGCAGTTTTCCAGTCTTCAGCCTGGGCTGTCGTGGCCAGCAGAACGGTCAAACCACACAACACAGCGATACGATGCAGCGAACCCATAGTCTTATTCCTTATTGTTGAAGTTCCGTTCGTTGAACACACTACGCCGCGGTCATTTCCTCCCACCAACCGATCAACTTGATGGCTTCTTCCCGACTGTTGCCGCAGACCTCGATATCCGCCTGAAACGCGCTACATACTGCCGGACGTTCAGGTTTGCCGAAGATACTGCACAGATTGTCGACAGAAAGTTGCACACAACGCTCTCCCGCCGCTTTGCCGTTGGGCATTCCGGGGATAGGTGTGCTGATGGAAGGGGCAATGCAACAGGCGCCACAGCCTTCACGGCAGTTCATGACGACACGCTCCTCGCGACGGGTAGTGTGTTGAATAACGTGGACTAGAGTACCCGCTAAAACAGCCGTTTGAAATTGGCCGGACAGCGGTTTTTTCATTCAAATACGCGTGACTGACCAGTCTCCGACAAAGCGTCTGGTTCGGGAGTCACGGATCTGCGAGTGATTTAGTGCTTGAACTCGAACTCAAGTGCCGCGCCTTCTACTTCTCGGTGCTCTTCTTTGCGCATTTGCAACTGCATTTCGTTGCTGAGCAGGCGCCCGTTGAGCTGAAACGGGCTGTCATCTTTGGGCTTTTCACCAAACATGGGCGGCAGCAAAGGCGCGTGTTTGACTAGCGGGACACTCCCGACAGGTTGCAACTGCTTGACCATATCCGGTGGCAGACTCAAATCCAGCTTGGCCGGTGGCAAGTACGTGGTTCTAACCACCTCACTCGCGGATTTCGATTTTGAGGCAACAGGTGGGCGTTTTTTTTGGGGTGTCGGCTTCTTCGACGCTTCGGTCTTTTTGACAGGGGCATGGTTTTTCGCCGGCGCAGCGGGCTTCGCCTTCACCTCAGACGTGCTGACTGCCCCTTTATCTGGAGCAGCCGCAGCCATCGCGCTGCCCGGAATGAAGACACTCAAAAGGCACGCCAACATCAATCCCGCAGGGAAAATCGCTTTCATAAACACTACAGCGCTAACGGCAGAGGGCCATATGCTCGCTTGTTGTAAAGCCCCTGACAAGCTCACATAGCAATCCAGCCCTCGAGTCCGCGTCAAAAGCCGCTAGCGGTCTCCTGACACAGCTGAGTAGCGAGCATCCCGAGTGTCATCAGCGCCCGCTCGGCTTCACGATTCCACGGCGTGCCGCAGTTCAAGCGAATGCAGTGATTGAACTGCTCGGTGTTACTGAAAATAAGCCCCGGCGCGATACTGATGCCCTGCTGCAACGCCCGTACATGCAATTCCTGCGTATTGACCCGTCCCGGCAGGCTGACCCATAGAATGAAGCCGCCTGTGGGCCGGCTCATCTGCGTTCCTTCTGGGAAATACTGCTGCACCGCCAACTGGAAAGCGCTGAGATTTTTGCGGTATTCCTGACGGATGTAGCGCAAGTGGCGATCGTAGCCGCCATTCTCCAGATAAGCTGCAATCCCCATCTGCGTCACGCTGCACGCCGAATGGGTGCTGAAGGTCTGCAAACGCTGGATTTCCTGCTGGTACTTGCCGGCAATCATCCAGCCGATACGCACACCGGGCGACAGGGTCTTGGAGAAACTTGAGCAATAGATGACCCGATCCAGCCGGTCATAGGCTTTCAACGATTTGGTGCGGCCCTGCTCGAACATCAACTCGCCGTAAATATCGTCTTCGACAATCTGGATATCGAAGTCCGAAGCCAGGCGCAGCAGCTGCTTTTGCCGCTCTTCCGGCATGGTGCCACCCAGCGGGTTGCTCAGGCGGGTGGTCAGCACCAACGCCTTGATCGACCATTGGTTGGCGGCCAACTGCAAGGCTTCCAGGCTCATTCCCGTCGCCGGGTCGCTGGGAATCTCGATGACTTTCAAACCCAGTAAATCGGCGAGTTGCAACAGACCGTAGTAGGTCGGCGACTCCGCTGCGATCAGATCGCCGGGACGCGTCAGGACGCGCAACGACATTTGCAGCGCATCGACACAACCATGGGTGATGACCACTTCTGAAGGATCGACCACTACGCCGGCATCACGCATGCGGATTGCCACCTGACGACGCAGCGGCTCAAACCCCGGGCTGAACATGTAACTGAACGCCCGCGGGCTGTGGAACCGTGTGACCTTGGCCAATTGCTGGTGCAACGCCCGTACCGGCAGGTAGTCGACACTGGGCACCGCCGCGCCTAGCGGGAACACCCCTTCACGACGCGACTCGACCAACACTTGCTGAATGATACTGCTGCGCGTGACCAGGCCAGGACGCTCGACACGCGCGATATCCGGTGTCGGCGCGGTCAGTGCCGGGGTCTGGTGGACGTAGTAACCCGATTGCGGACGCGCGCGAATCAGCCCCTGATCTTCAAGATTGGCATACGCCTGAAGCACCGTCGCATGGCTGACATTCAGCTGCGAGCTCATCTTGCGCACTGAAGGCACGCGCTCGCCAGGCTGATAGACACCACGCCGGATATCCTCAGCCAACTGCTGAGCGATACGTTGATAGAGCAAGAGATTGGTCATGACGCAGCACTCGATTTCACGGGCATTTTATTCTTGTGTGAAACAATACCGGAACAGTTTAGAAGTGTACTGGGACAGTTGCCACAATAGTCGACCGTACAGTGCAGTGACAGCAAAAACTGTACTGCTTTTATGGGTATGGGCGCGATCCAATTCGCAGGCAAAAAAAACCCGGCACCACTGAGGGGCCGGGTTTTCCAATAACGCTGACCTTAGCGGGCAGCGCCAAGCTGGCCTTTTTCGTCGGAGAACACAATTTCGACCCGGCGGTTTTGCGCGCGCCCCCGCTCGGAAGCGTTGGCCTCTACCGGATACTCATCACCGTAGCCTTCGACCTGAATACGTTTATCGTCGATTCCCAGATCGATCAGCATGTCAGCCACTGACTGGGCACGGTCGCGAGACAAATGGAGATTGTCCTGCTTGCCGCCGGTGCTGTCGGTATAGCCTTCGATACGCACCACACGCTTGGGGTTGAGCTGAAGGAACTGGACGATTTTCAGTACGGTGCGGTTTGCCGAGTTTTTCAGCTCGGCTTCCCCCGTGTCGAACAATACATCGCCGAGGGTCATGACCAGACCCCGATCGGTCTGGGTCGTGGCCAGATTGATGATTTGTTCTTCGAGCCATTTACCCTGTTGCTGCACGCTGAGCAGTTTGTTCTCGCGCAATGCCAGTTGCAGGCGCTGACGCTCCAACTCAAGCTTCACCGCACGCTCATCATTCAGCGCTTGCTCTGTGTGTTGACGGGCAATTTCGCTGTAACGCTGACTCAGGTAAGCGTAATGCTGAACATCCGCGCCGCTGCCCCAGTAGGTCGACAGGCGATCAGCTCGGGCAAGGGATTCACCGGCCCGAATCACGTCCTTGGGCGCAATGCGCAGTACATTCGAATCTTCCTTGACCTTCTGAAAGTCGGCGCCGGCTTGTTGCAAAGCCGCCGCGCTGTGTTGACCTGCGCAGCCGGCAAGCCCTGCGCAACCGACCAGCAGCAAGCCGCCCAGGAATGTGTTTTTCAGGTTCATTGGGCATCTCCCAGTTGCTTGCGCAGGCGAGTGATGCGGGTATTGAGCACGTTCAGTTTCTCCTGACTTTTCAACGTCAGAACCTTGGCCTCGGCCAAGCGCGCGTCCAGCTCCGCCTGTTCGGCCTGCATGCGCGCATCCTTGAACGATTGATGGCTCATGTCGGCCTGAGCCTGAGCGAACTTGCCTTCAGCGAGTTTCAGCTCGGGCACATCTTCAGTAGTTGCCCCAACGGCGGCGGCCTGTTCCAGGGTCCGTTCGGTCAAACGCAATTGTTCATTCGGCGCCGGATCGGCTGCACAACCCGCCAGAGCCAGAACGGCCAGGGCAGCGAAAAGAGGTCGAAGAGTCACTAAAAATCCCTACTGTTTTGGGGTGCTGACGGGTTGCTGCAAGTGTGCTTTCCAGCGCTCCAGATTGCGCTGCAGCACGGCCTCCGTCAGGCCGGACGCGGGCAATTCTGTCATCTTTTTCGACAACTGTCCGCGTAACCATGGATCGTTGCAGGCAGAGTTGCGGGAAATGGCGAGGAACAGCCCCGGTTGGTCGATCGGTTGCGGATACGTCTTTACGTCATTGGCCATACCCAATGTCTGTGCCATGGCCATCCCGGTATAACGCCCGGCGAGCACATAATCCGCTTCACCCAGCAGCAACTTCTGAAAAGCCTGTGTCAGGTTTGGCAGACTCATCAAGGTCAATTGCTCTTGTGCATAGGTCTCGAAAGGTTGTGTTAAACGAGCCTTTGCCGAGACTGCACCAACATACCCACGCAGGTCCTGCGCCTCGTTGTAGACCAGTGCCGAGCCCTTGCGGGTCCAGACCAGATAGTCGTTTTCCACCAGCGGCGGCTGGATGTAGTCCAGTGACTCGAGTTGATTCTCCATCAGAGGCGCATCAGCCAGCATGTCGATGCGCCCGCTGCGCACTTCATCCAGCGCCTGGGAGCGTTTGCCGGCGTACAGCAGCTCAACCTTGATCCCCAACTCCCCCGCCATCTGCTGCAACAAGTCGGCGCTGGTACCGATCAAGTGCACCGGATCTTGCGGGTCTTGCCATAGATACGGTGGTGCATCCGGGCTGCCGGTCACCACCAGACGCTCGCATTTGCCCGCGGCAACTGAGAATAAGGGCAAAGCCGACAGGCTCAGCAGCAGCCACAAGCCGCTCCAGCGACGCAAATCCATGGCGCATTTCTCCCACACTCAAATCGCAGACAATAAAAAACCCGGCCAAAAGGCCGGGCTCTTTATAAGTTAAGCCGCTGGATTAGACCAGCTTCTCAAACTCGGGGATGGCTTCGAACAAGTCCGCCACCAGGCCGTAATCGGCCACCTGGAAGATCGGCGCTTCTTCGTCCTTGTTGATCGCAACGATCACTTTGGAGTCTTTCATGCCGGCCAGGTGCTGGATCGCGCCGGAGATACCGACGGCGATGTACAGCTGTGGCGCAACGATCTTGCCGGTCTGACCAACCTGCATGTCGTTCGGTACGAAACCTGCGTCGACCGCGGCGCGAGAAGCGCCAACAGCAGCGCCCAGCTTGTCGGCCAGAGCGTACAGGTGTTTGAAGTTATCGCCGTTCTGCATGCCGCGGCCGCCGGATACGACGATCTTGGCAGCGGTCAGTTCCGGACGATCGGACTTGGCCAGCTCTTCGCCAACGAAGCTGGAAGTGCCAGCGTCGTGAGCAGCAGCAACCGCTTCAACGGCAGCCGAACCACCAGCAGCTGCCACCGGGTCGAAACCGGTAGCACGCACGGTGATCACTTTTACCGAAGCGTTGGACTGAACGGTAGCGATGGCGTTACCGGCATAGATTGGGCGCTTGAAGGTGTCAGCGCTTTCAACCGAGATGATCTCGGAGATTTGGTCAACGTCCAGCTGAGCGGCAACGCGCGGCAGGATGTTTTTGCCGTTGGAGGTAGCGGCAGCCAGAATGTGGCTGTAGCCCTTGCCCAACTCTGCAACCAGAGGCGCTACGTTTTCCGGCAGCTGGTGAGCGTAAGCAGCGTTGTCGGCGACCAGCACTTTGGCCACGCCAGCGATTTTCGCGGCAGCTTCAGCTACAGCGCCAACGCCCTGACCTGCGACCAGAACGTGGATGTCACCACCGATTTTAGCGGCAGCGGCCACAGTGTTCAGCGTGGCCGGGGCCACTACTTTGTTGTCGTGTTCAGCAATAACCAAGATAGTCATTTAGATTACCTTCGCTTCGTTTTTCAGTTTCTCGACCAGTTCAGCCACCGACTTGACCTTGATGCCCGCGCTGCGTGCAGCCGGCGCTTCGACTTTCAGGGTTTTGTTGGTGGAGGCGGTGGAAACGCCCAAAGCGTCCGGAGTCAGCACTTCGAGAGGCTTCTTCTTGGCTTTCATGATGTTTGGCAGGGACGCGTAGCGCGGCTCGTTCAAACGCAGGTCGGTGGTGACGATGGCCGGCAGTTTCAGCGAAACAGTCTGCGCGCCGCCGTCGATTTCGCGGGTCACGGCAACTTTGTCGCCAGTGACTTCGACTTTCGAGGCGAAGGTGCCCTGACCGTAACCGCTCAGTGCAGCGAGCATCTGGCCAGTCTGGTTGTTGTCGCTGTCGATGGCTTGTTTGCCAAGGATCACCAACGAAGGCTGTTCCTTGTCGACAACAGCCTTGAGCAGCTTGGCAACGGCCAGGGAAGTCAGGTCTTCGGCGGATTCGACGAGGATGGCGCGGTCGGCACCCAGAGCCAGCGCGGTGCGCAGTTGCTCTTGAGCGGTGGACGGGCCGATGGAGACGACGACGATTTCAGTCGCAACACCTTTCTCTTTCAGGCGTACGGCTTCTTCCACTGCGATTTCGCAGAAAGGGTTCATCGACATCTTGACGTTAGCGAGATCGACGCCGGAGTTGTCCGCTTTGACGCGAACCTTGACGTTATAGTCGACTACTCGTTTGACAGCTACAAGAACCTTCATGGATTCCTCGTTACTCTCCGGTGAAAAGAAAGTCGCCTAGGCGAACCTGGCGGTTGATGCTCATCGGGCACAAGGGCACCTCTAAAAACGCCGGCATTTGTAATGGGTGACCCCGCTCACGAGGCGTGATGACCGTTCGTCAGTGGTGACTAACGAGTCATTCTTTGTCGCGGCGTGTAAACTTCGCGCCAAACCTGCGCTGCGCGTCACCTTGTACTGCCTTCGCCCTGTCTTTAGAGGTGCTCTTGAAACCAACAGTCAGCCTACGGCGAGCGCAAAACCGCCCGTATCTTGACCGGAACGCCTATTCCGGTCAATACGCCAAAATGGCCAGTTATAAGCCGCGCTTCTTTGATTTCTCTGGCCTCGAGCAAATTCAAACAAACGTTTGTATTGGACGCTGAGAGTGGTGTAGATATAATGCGCCACCTAGAGAGAAAGGTGGTTCATCGATTGTCCCTTCCCCCGCCTGTCGTGGGAATTCATGGATGCGACACCAAACCTCCAATTAGAAAAAAACTGTTGAGCCTTGAGTAGGAGATAACCTGTGGAACGCGAATACATGGAATTCGACGTGGTCATCGTCGGTGCCGGCCCCGCTGGTCTTTCCGCCGCCTGCCGATTGAAGCAGAAGGCCGCCGAAGCCGGTAAGGAAATTAGCGTCTGCGTGGTCGAAAAAGGCTCCGAAGTCGGCGCTCACATTCTTTCTGGCGCGGTGTTCGAACCTCGGGCCCTGAATGAATTGTTCCCTGACTGGAAAGAACTCGGCGCACCGCTGAACACTCCGGTCACTCGCGATGACATCTTCGTTCTCAAGAACGCCGATGGCGCGATCAAGATTCCAGACCTCTTTGTGCCCAAGACCATGCACAACGAAGGCAACTACATCATATCCCTGGGCAACCTGTGCCGCTGGCTGGCTCAGCAGGCCGAGAACCTGGGCGTAGAGATCTACCCAGGCTTCGCCGCTCAGGAAGCGCTGTTCGACGAAAACGGCGTGGTTCGCGGGATCATCACCGGCGACCTGGGCGTTGACCGTGAAGGCAATCCGAAAGAAGGCCTGTACACCCCAGGCATGGAACTGCGTGGCAAGTACACGCTGTTCGCCGAAGGCTGCCGTGGCCACATCGGCAAGCAGTTGATCAAGCGCTTCAACCTCGACACCGACGCCGACGCTCAGCACTACGGCATCGGCCTGAAAGAAATCTGGGAAATCGATCCGGCCAAACATCAGCCAGGCCTGGTGGTGCACACCGCCGGTTGGCCGCTGGACATCATGGGCACCGAAAACACCGGTGGCTCGTTCCTCTATCACCTGGAAAACAATCAGGTGGTGGTTGGCCTGATCGTTGACCTGTCCTACAGCAACACTTACCTGTCGCCGTTCGACGAGTTCCAGCGCCTCAAGCATCACCCGGTGCTCAAGCAGTACCTGGAAGGCGGTAAGCGCATCAGCTACGGCGCGCGCGCAATCTGCAAAGGTGGCCTGAACTCGCTGCCGAAGATGGTCTTCAAGGGCGGCGCGCTGATCGGTTGCGACCTCGGCACCCTGAACTTCGCGAAGATCAAAGGCAGCCACACCGCGATGAAGTCCGGCATGCTCGCCGCTGACGCCGTGGCCGACGCCCTGTTCGCAGGCTCCGAAGGCGCTGATGAGTTGAACAGCTACGTTGAATCGTTCAAAGCCAGCTGGCTCTACGAAGAACTGTTCGCCAGCCGTAACTTCGGCCCGGCGATCCACAAGTACGGCGCGATCGTCGGCGGTGGCTTCAACTGGCTCGATCAGAACATCTTCGGCGGCAAACTGCCGTTCACCTTGCACGATACCAAGCCGGACTACGCCTGCCTCAAGCTGGCGGCCGACAGCAAGAAGATCGACTACCCGAAACCGGACGGCAAACTGAGCTTCGACAAGCTCAGCTCGGTGTTCATCTCCGGTACCAACCACGAAGAAGAACAGCCTTGCCACCTGAAGCTGGCCGACGCGAGCATCCCGATCAGCAAGAACCTGCCGCTGTATGATGAGCCTGCTCAGCGCTACTGCCCGGCTGGCGTGTATGAAGTAATCACCAAGGAAGACGGCGAGAAGCGCTTCCAGATCAACGCCCAGAACTGCGTGCACTGCAAGACCTGTGACATCAAGGACCCTGCGCAGAACATCACCTGGGTAACACCGGAAGGTGCTGGCGGCCCGACTTACCCGAACATGTAAGTCGTACGCTTGAACATCAAGGCTCCCGAACGGGGGCCTTTTTGTTGCCTGGAGAAAACGACACCGCCAGCTGCGACAGAGACCGCGCAGCGTCTGAAATCTAAACCACACGCTCCTCCCCCGGGTTGCGTTCGAAATAGCGTTTGTACTCGCGACTGAACTGCGACGTGCTCTGATAGCCCACCCGATGCGCGACCTGCGCCACTCCCAGCCCTTCCGACAGCAACAACTGCTGCGCCTTGAGCAATCGCAGGCGCTTCAAATACTGCACCGGCGACAACAAGGTGCTGCGCTTGAAATGCTCGTGAAAGGTCGACGTGCTCATGTTCGCGCAGCTGGCCAGAGTCTCGACGTTCAGCGGCTCGGTGAAATGCGCGTGCAAGTGACTCAAGGATGCGGCAACCCGGGCAAATTGCCCCTGCTGTTCGACCAGTGCTCGCAATACATCAGCCTGTGGACCGCGCAACGCCACGAACAACAACTCCCGCAACCGCGCCAGCCCCATGACCTGACATTCCAGCGGATCGTGCAGGCAGTGCAACAAGCGTTCGACACAGCCGCGCATGCTGTCGTCGAGTACTGCCGAGGTCATGGATTCGGGTGTTTGCGCCGGCGTATTGCGCCCATGCACCAGCCCCATGGCCAACACCAGTTCGCCCAGCAGCGCCCGGTCGATAGCAATCGAAACCCCGAGCAATGGTGCATCGGCCATGGCAAAGGTTTCGCATTCGAAAGGCACCGGCAGCGCCTGAATCAGGTAATGCCCGGCACCATACTCCAGAGTGCGCGCCCCTAGATAGGCGACTTTACTGCCCTGAGCGATGATCATCAGGCTCGGCTCATAGATCTGCGGGCCACGCGCCACATCGCAACTGGCTCTGAGCACGTGTACGCCGGGCAAGCGTGTCGGCACGAAACCATCACGGGTCGCCAGCGGCTGTATCAGCGCAACCAGCGCGGCATTGGCATCGAGATGACGGGTCAACAACATGGCAAAAACTTCGCGAAAAAAGGGATGAAAGCATCATCGCAGGTCTGAGCGCCAATGCGACCGATCCACCGCGGATGCCGGAGGAATAGGCAAAAGACGCGGAGGAATCGTCATGGCCGCCCCAGCGGACGACGCGGAAAATGGCCCACCTCACCCGTCACTGCTTTTGCGAGGTTCACCATGTACACCGCCATCGGTTACGCCGCCCAGTCGGCCACCACTCCCCTCGCCCCGATGACCTTCGAACGTCGCAGCCCACGCGCCGACGATGTTGCGATCGAAATCCTCTACTGCGGCGTCTGCCATTCCGACATCCACCAGGCTCGCAACGAATGGGGCATCGCGGTTTACCCACTAATGCCGGGCCACGAGATTGTCGGCAAAGTCACCGCCATCGGCGCCAATGTCACCGCCCATAAGGTGGGTGATCTGGTCGGGGTTGGTTGCATGGTCGACTCGTGCCGCCACTGCGAAGCCTGCCAGGCCGACCTTGAGCAATATTGCCTGGAAGGTCCGACCTTGACCTACGCGACCCCGGACCGGGTCGACGGTAGCAACACCATGGGCGGTTACTCCGACAGCATCGTGGTCAGCGAGCATTTCGTCGTACGCATTCCCGAGAAACTCGATCCGGCCAGCGCTGCACCGATCCTCTGCGCCGGCATCACCACCTACTCGCCGCTCAAGCACTACGGCCTGAAGGCCGGTGACAAGGTCGGCATTCTCGGCATGGGCGGCCTCGGCCACATGGGTATCAAGTTTGCCAAGGCCATGGGCGCCGAAGTCACCTTGTTCACACGCTCTGCGAGCAAGGCCGAAGAAGGTCGTCGCCAGGGCGCGGACCACGTGATCGTCTCCACCGATACAGAGCAGATGGCAGCCGCTGCAGGACAGTTCGACTTTTTGCTCGACACCATTCCGGTGCAGCACGACCTCAACCCCTACCTCGATACGCTGCGCTTCGACGGCGTGCACATCCTGGTCGGTTTGATCGAGCCGATCGATCCGCCCGTCCACGCGGCCAAACTGGTGCTGGGGCGTCGGGTGCTGGCCGGTTCGTTGATCGGCGGTATCGCAGAAACCCAGGAAGTGCTGGATTTCTGCGCCGAACACAACATCACCTGCGACATCGAAATGCTCGACATCCGCCAGATCAACGAGGCTTACAGCCGCATGATCGCCGGTGATGTGAAGTATCGTTTCGTCATCGACATGGCGACCTTGAAAGTCTGATCAGCTAGCGGCTTATACCTTCGCCCCTAGCTCCGCCGACAGCCGAGCCGTGACCCCTTTGATCAGGGGAATCAGCTCGGCCATTTTTTCCAGCGGCATGTACGGTACGGTGCTGGCGATACTGATACCGGCGACGATCCGCCGACTGGCATCGCGAACCGGAGCAGCCACACAGCGGATCGACGGTTCGTTGTCCTCCAGATCGAAAGCGTAGCCACCCGCCACATATTCCAGCATGCGCTGCTGAAACTGCTCCCAGGCTTGCTCCGGGCGCTGCGGCCAGAACTGACTATTCCCACCCGCCGGCAAGCTGACTTGATACAGCCGCTGCCATTCCTGCTGTGAGTCATCGAGCATCAGCGCCTTACCGATCCCGGTGCGCGCCAACGGCATGCGATGACCGACCCGCGAGCGCATTTCCGGGCCATTGCGCCCCGGATTCTTGTGCAGGTACAGCACCTCATCGCCTTCACGGATTGCCAGATGGATGGTGTCGCCAGTCAACGCCGACAACTCGTCCAGATACGGTCCGGCAAGGGTCACCAATGGCAGCTCTTCACGCGCCTGAAAACCCAACTCGATCAGCTTCGGTCCGAGCAGGTAACCCACCTGCGGCACTACTCGCAGATAGCGTTCGTCTACCAGACAACTGGCCAGGCGGTGCGTTGTGCTCCGCGTGGTGCCGATCAGCCGGGCGATTTCCTTGAGGTCACGAGCGCCGCCGGCCACGGCATGCACCACCGCCAAACCGCGCAGCAACGTTTGGGTGCCGGTTGGCGCGGCATTTTTCGAGAGCTCTTCCTGCATAGTCCAGTCTTACCGTTGAGCGAGTGAACGGGCAGCATTATGGTTGCCCGTGTGCCGCCACTACAACTCGAAGTGCAGCGCGTTCCATGCCGTGACGTACGCCCTGGCCCGAACGGCCACTTCCTCAGGCGTGAGGCCCGGCTTGAACAACCCGGAACCCAGACCAAAGCCTTTAACGCCTGCCTCGACAAACGCCTGCATGTTGTCCGGAGTAATCCCGCCCACCGGCAGCAGCACGGTCCCGGCCGGCAACACTGCGAGCCAGGCCTTCACTACCGCCGGGCCCATCTGCTCGGCCGGGAACATCTTCAGCACGTCCGCGCCTTCGGCCAGTGCCGCGAACGCCTCGGTCGGTGTCGCCACACCCGGCGACAGGTACAAACCGGCAGCCTTCGCCGCACGCAAAACCTTGGCATCGCTGTGGGGCATGACAATCACCTGGCCACCGGCGGCTTTCACCTGGGCGACCTGCTCCGGAGTCAGCACCGTACCGGCGCCGATCAGGCAATCGGCGGGCAAGGTGCTGCGCAGGATGCGGATGCTTTCATAGGGCTCAGGGGAATTGAGCGGCACTTCGATAACCCGGAAACCGGCCTGGTACAAAACCTCACCGATGGCTGCCGCTTCTTGCGGACGCAGGCCACGAAGGATCGCGATCAAACCGTTTTTTGCCAGCGCTTGCTTGAGCATGTCAGACCTCCAGTCAGGTTGAACGGGAGCGGTTTTGCCGAGCAGCCCCGCCGCGACCGCCAGCTGCCACAACCCGCGTTCAGTGGCCTGCTCGGCCACGGTCACTTGAGTGAAGCCGCAGGTGTCGAGGGCTCGTTGATAGCGTGCACAGAGTTGGGCATTGCCGATCAGGATGATCGAAGGAAGCTTTGCGCTGTGGCGGCGATGGCGATGCACCGTTGCCAGCGCGGACAACTCATGGCCAATCAACAGGCCAGACAGATAGTCCGGTTGCGCTGTGGCACTGAGCTCGCCGGTCAGGCCGAGACTGCGGGTGCTGAACAACGTCGACAGTGGCCCGATCTCGCCGTCCGCCGACAACGCCACCTGCACGCCGCGATCAAACGCCGCGCAATCGAAGGCCGACGTGCGTTGCTGGGTACGACCGAGAATGCTGTGCTCGCTGAGCACAGCGAACAGTTCGCCAGTCATGAAAGTGTCGAAATGAGTGATACAGCCTTCGACCACTTC
Source organism: Pseudomonas sp. GW822-FHT06B12 (assembly GCF_058799675.1). NCBI lineage: Bacteria > Pseudomonadati > Pseudomonadota > Gammaproteobacteria > Pseudomonadales > Pseudomonadaceae > Pseudomonas > Pseudomonas sp. GW822-FHT06B12. The sequence goes on along the minus strand of NZ_JBXALR010000003.1, from coordinate 271,012 downwards.
GACCCATTTCGAATGGCTGCCCGGCAGGCCGATCAACAGGTTGTCCCCTACCCCGACTGGCAGGTTTTGCAGCACGCCAAGAACCTGGGTTTCTTCGCCACGCATCACATTCGGCAAACGCGAATGCTGGATGACGCCGGGCACGATATGCACATCGACGCCGCGCAGGCTGCGCACGGTTTGCAGGGAAGTGCCGAGGTTGGCGACATTCGCCGGCGTATCGCAGTAAGCCGCTTCACGCCAGCCCTGCGCACTGCCGACCATGCCGCAGGCGATCACCGGAAGACCGGGCTGCGCATCGAGCCAGTCACCGCAGGCCTCATCGAACGCCAGTTCAAATCCGTCGGTGCACAACTGGCCGGCGATCACCCGCGGCGCTTTCGGCAACTGCATGATCCCCGACGCCAGCGAACGCTGGTCGAGTACCTGGCCATTGGAGCCGAGTTTGTAAGCACGAAGGGAGGTGGTCCCCCAATCGAGCGCGATCAATTGCGCCTGCATCGCTTCACCTGAATTTGTTTTTGGCAGTGAGTGAGCAGGACTATAAATCCGGACGCAGAAATATCTCAATATATAAATACAACTCCCACATATTGGGACGGCTTGGATTGAAAGATGATTCAGGTTTTTCCTGGCTAAAAAAAAGATCGCAGCCTGCGGCAGCTCCTACGAATCGGTGTAGGCGCTGCCGCAGGCTGCGATCTTTAACAGACGCTGCTAGCGATCAGTTGCCTTCGGCAAACTCACGCAACACATTGCCATCCATGCGATAACGCACCCACTCTTCCTGCGGCTGGGCGCCGAGAGATTTGTAGAAGTCGATGGCTGGGGTGTTCCATTCCAGCACGCTCCATTCGAAGCGACCGCAGTCGTTCGCGCAGGCGATTTTGGCGAGGTGGCGCAGCAGTTGTTTGCCGGCGCCGCCACCGCGTTGTTCGGGAGTGATGTAGAGGTCTTCAAGGTACAGGCAGTTGCTGCCCAGCCAGGTCGAGTAGCTGAAGAAAAAAACCGCGAAACCAATCGGCAAACCGTCGCGCAGGCAGATCAGGCCATGGGCGGTGGCACCTTCGCTGAACAGGCTGCGCTCGATATCGGCGACACTGGCGATGACTTCATGCCGGGCGCGCTCGTAGTCGGCCAGCTCGGTGATGAACGCAAGAATTTGTGGCGCATCGCTGGGAGTGGCCGGGCGGATTTCGATCGACATGGACGTGCCTTGTGAACAGTTGAAACCGCCATACTATGTCGGCGATCAGCGCTCGTCACATGTCACTTCAAAACTTAATCTACGGGCGCCGCCACAAAAGTGCTCCGCACAAAAGGATTGTTATGAGCCTCGCCGCCTTCGCCCCACTGCAGGCCCTCGCCTCGACCCTGTTGCCCCACGCGCTGGAGCCGTCCGAGGATGGCGCCCACGATCTGTCGCACTTGCAACGGGTATGGCGCAACGTTCAGCGGATTCAAACCGAAGAAGGCGGTGACCTTGAAGTGCTGCTGGCGGCCGTATTGCTGCACGACTGTGTGGCAGTGGAAAAAAACTCGCCGCTGCGCTCTCAGGCCTCGCGGCTGGCGGCGGAAAAAGCCTCGGCAATCCTGAGCCAGTTGAATTGGCCCAAGCACAAAAGCGCAGCAGTCGCTCACGCCATCGAAGCCCACAGTTTTTCGGCAAACATTCAGCCGACAACCCTGGAAGCAAGAATTCTCCAGGACGCCGACCGTCTCGACTCCCTCGGTATGCTCGGCGTTGCCCGCACGTTTTACATCGCCGGACGCATGGGCAGCACGCTTTATGATCCGCAGGATCCCACGGCAACATCCCGCGAGTACGACGACAAACGCTTTTGCCTCGACCACTTCCAGACCAAGCTTTTGCACTTGGCCAACGGCTTCCAGACGCCGACTGGCAAGCGCCTTGCGCAACTACGCCACGAGCGTCTGAAGCGCTTCATGGACGAGTTCATTGAGGAGATCGGTTTACCACCCAGCGTCGTCTGAAGCCATTACTCCGCCAATTGCTAACCCTGAAACCGCTAACCACAGAACATACGCCACGACTGCCTGTGTTAGATAAGTCGCCTATAAAACCAATAGATAAAGAGACTTATCCATGCCCAGCCGCAGCACCCCAGACACCGCCGCTTCAGGAAAACTGTTTGGCCTGTTCTGCCTCGCCAGCTACCTGCTTTCGCTGTCCTACGGCTCGACCTTTTTGCTCTCGCTGCTGATCAGCTCACGCGGCGGTAACGAGCATGATGCCGGTAGCGTGATTTCGGCGGCGATGCTCAGCACGTTCGCGACGGTGATCCTGTCGGGGCATTTGTCGGACGCGCTCGGTGCGGCCCGTTCGATTGCCGTGTTTGGCGGCTTGCTGGTACTCGCCAGCCTGGGCTTTGCCCTGACCCCGGGTTTCGGTAGCACCTTACTGTTTTTCGGCCTGACGCTGGGGCTCGGCTGGGGCGTGTTTTACACTTTGGGGCCGATCATCGTGGCGATGCTGGTCACGCCCGCACAACGCGCCAAATACTTCGCGCTGCTCTCTGGCAGCATGATGACTGGCATCGGCTCAGGGCCGTTGCTCGGGCGGGCGGCCAGCGCGCTGGGTTACCCTGTAACCAGCGCATTTTACCTCGCCGCACTGGCGAGCCTGATCGGCGCGGTGCTGTTCTGGCGTTTGGGTGTCGCACTCAAACAGCGCCCGAATCAGTTGGGCGCGGCGGCGGTTTCACGGATCTCCTGGGCTGCCGTAGCGCGGGTGATGTCATCCAAAGCACTGTTTCCCATCGTCATGGTCGGCCTTGGTGGCTGCGTGTTTGGCGGTCTGTCGAGCTTCCAGACCAGCTACGCTGCGTCCCGCTCACTGGATTACTCGCTGTTCTTTCTTGGCTTCATGAGCGCTGCGATCACCAGCCGCATGCTGATCGCCAGCTTTGTGGTCAAGCGCGATCCCTATTGGGCATCCTGCATTCTGTCGGGACTGATGGTGGTGTCGATTCTGATGTTCCGCTTCGTCGTCGACGGCGCCCTCACTTACCTGATCGCCGCCGCTGTTCTGGGCGTCGGTTACGGATTGACCTACTCGGTGATCAACGGCCTGGCCGCCAATGAAGCGCCGGCGGGCAGCACTTCCCAAGCCTTGTTGCTGTTCAGCCTTGGGTACTTCGTGGGCGTGTTTGGCTTTCCCTTACTGGCTGGCAAGATCATCGTCGAGCAAGGTCTGCCGACGCTGTTACTCATAGTGTTGGCGGTGGCGCTACTGAATTGGTCGATCGCCGTTGGCCGCTTGCTGTGGCGTTGGGCAATCGCCAGCAATGTGCCGCAAGAGGCATAGACCGGTACCCTGCCCGAAGCGATTTGTACCAACCCGTTTTGTAAACTACGGTTAGCCGCGACAGATCAAGCAGTCAATAGCATCTGTTCCACTTGAATCCGCTATCGACAGGTATAAGCATGAACATGGATGCGTCTACGCAATACCCGATTGTTTTGGTTCACGGCCTTTTCGGCTTCGATACGATTGCCGGTTATCCGTACTTCTTCGATATCAAGGAAGCCCTCGAACACGCTGGCGCTCAGGTGTTTGCAGTCAACATTCCAGCCGTCAACGGCAATGAGGAACGCGGTGAAAAACTGCTCGAACAGGTCAACCGCATTTTGCGCGAAACGGGCGCCGACAAGGTCAATCTGATAGGCCATAGCCAAGGCCCCCTGGCAGCACGCTATGTAGCGGCACTGCACCCGGAGAAGGTCGCGTCGGTCACCTCTGTCAGTTGCCCCAATCACGGCTCCGAGATTGCCGACCAGTTGCATAAGGCCCTGACGCCCGGTGAGTTGCCCGAAGCGCTCGTACTGGCCCTGTTGAGCGCAGTCGGCACCTTCATTTCATTGATCAGCGGCCATCCACAGAACCCTGTGGACCCTCAAGCAGCGTTCGAATCGCTGACCAGCGCAGGGTTGGCTGAATTCAATCGCAAGTACCCGCAAGGGGTGCCGAAACACTGGGGCGGTGAAGGCAACGAAATTGAAAACGGCGTGTATTACTACTCCTGGAGCGGGATTCTGCAAAACTTTCAAACCCCGCAAATACTCGATCCGACCCATATCAACTGCATCGTGCTGTCGAAGTTATTTTATAAAGAGAAACACGCCAACGACGGGCTGGTCGGACGATACAGCTCGCACCTGGGGAAAGTGATTCGCTCGGATTACCCCATGGACCATTTTGACGCCGTCAATCAAATGGCCGGGATCACCAGTTGGAACGTGAGCCCGGTCAGTCTCTATCTGGAACATGCCGCTCGGCTCAAGAGCAAGGGTTTGTAAACCCATTGGCAATGGCCCGGTTTAAACACCGGGCCGTTTTCCAGAACACAGCAGCACAGCGTGTTACGGCTCAAGCCCGATGGGGAAAAACTCGCCACCACTCCACACGCCCAACCATTGCTGGCCATCGATCTCGCGGGTCACGGCCAGTTCGACCAGTTGATAAAACACGTTGCGATGGATCAGCGCTTCAAGATTGGTGCGTACGTGCACGTAAGGCGCTGGTTCCTGGGTCAGCGGATCGATCACCACGCGCAACGGATGCTCGGCACCTGCCTCGGCCTGCTCTTCGACGTTGGTGATAAAACGCAAAACCTGCGCTTCGCCCTCGCCTTCAACCTCCAGTGCAACCGCCACAAACGGCGCGTCATCGACCTTGATCCCAACCTTTTCGACCGGGGTAATCAGGAAATAATCATCACCGTCGCGGCGAATGATGGTGGAGAACAGCTTGACCATCGGCTTGCGCCCGATCGGCGTGCCGAGGTAATACCAGGTACCGTCGCGGGCGATGCGCATGTCGATGTCGCCACAGAAGTCGGGGTTCCACAAATGGACCGGCGGCAAGCCTTTGGACTTGGGGATTTGCCCCAACAGATCGTTAGCTTTTTGCGGACCACTCATGCTGCTCTCCTGGTGAGTTACTGATCGCTCATGCCCAACAGGCTACGAGCGTATTGCTGCAGCGGCTGAGCGATCAGGTCTTCTGGCTTGTTGTCGTGGAACGTCAGTAAACCGCCACGGCTCTTGATTCGTGCAGTATCGATCAAATACTGGGTGCTGGTCTCGATCAGCATGATCTGAATCACTCCACTGTCGAGCCCCAGGCGATCCACGGCGCCCTGATCGATCAACTCATCCGAATTGCCGATACGGTCGTCGGCCTTGGCAAAGCGGGTGTAGAGCAGGTAATGCGCGCCCGCCGCACGCGCCTCGCCCATGGCGGTGTCGAGACCTTCAGGCGCGCGAGCGCGGCGAACCATCGGGAAATATTCGATGAAGCCGTTGAAGGCTTCTTCAGCGACCACGTTCGGCCGCGGATAGGCACTGCCCGGAGGCGCAAAAGCGCCTTGAGCGATGTAGATAAACGAGTCCGGCTGAATGCGCAGATTATTCACACGACGGCTGTCGCTGTGATCGAGCAGACCTGCGTCGCTCATGTGGTAGCGAACCCCTTCGCCCATATCGCTGACATTCATGCAGCCGCCAAGCGCCAAAAAGGCCAGCAGCAAAACCAGGCTACGCATCCTACCCTCCAGAGGCCGGTGACGGAAAACCGGCGAATGTCCGCAAGATGCAGCTTCCGCGCCAGCTCAATGCGACACCCATTTGTAGCAGCTGCCGAATGCTGCGTCCGGCTGCGCAGCAGTCGTAAACCTGAGCACGAGATATAGATTGAATGACGAATGCAAGTCGCTTGTTTTTTTGCGAGGGCTGCGCCCTCGAACGCAGCCTTCGGCAGCTGCTACAAAAAGCCGGGTCAGCCGCCGATGATTTTCATCACGGTCGCACCACCGGAAAACGCCACTTCCTGTTTGTCACCCAACGCCTTCACCAGCAACCGCTGGAGCGCCGGCAACGCTTCATGGCGCGGCTTGTCCAGCAAGTCGCCGACATAGTGGCGGTTACTCGACGACAGGCAGCCATGCAGCCAGCCAGTGGACGACAGGCGCAAACGCGAGCACGTACGGCAGAACGGCACGCTTTCATTGGCGATCACGCCGAAATAGCCGTGCCCCGGAATTTCGTAACGCACCGCCGTGGCATCCACTGGCGCGTCGGCCTGCAGGTACTCGTAGCGATCGCCAATTAGGCTCAGCAACTGCTTGAGGCTGACGAACTGCTGCAGGAATGCGTTCGAATCACTGGCCAGATGGCCCATGCGCATCAGCTCGATGAACCGCAGCTCATAACCGCGTTCCAGACAGTAATCGAGCAGCGGCATCACCTGATCGAGGTTCTGCCCGCGCAACGGCACCATGTTGACCTTGATCTTCATGCCCGCAGCGTGTGCCTGGTCCATGCCATTGAGCACCGTTGCCAGATCGCCGCCGCGCGCAATGCTGCGGAACGCATCGGCGTCCAGGGTATCGAGGGAAACGTTGATCCGCCGAATGCCGGCGTCCACCAGCAAGGGCAGTTTCTTCGCCAGCAATTGGCCATTGGTGGTCAGGCTGATGTCGGCAAGGCCCATCTTCCCGACGGCGGTCATGAAGGCTTCCAGCTTCGGGCTCACCAGCGGCTCACCACCGGTGATGCGCAAACGCTCGATACCCGCGGCTTCGATCAGGTAGGCAACACCGCGCGCCATGGCCTCGGCCGACAGTTCATCCTGCGCTGCCACCAATCGCTTGCCATTGGGCACGCAGTAGGTACAGGCGTAGTTGCAGGCGGAGGTCAGACTGACCCGCAAATTGCGGAAACGCCTGCCTTGTCGGTCAACGATCATGGATCACTCCGGCGGAAGTAGATTCGGAAGCGCTAAAACTTGACTCACAAATCAAGTTTTAGCAATACCTAAGCCTGAGTATATTCCTGGGGCACTGCGCCATACAGGGAAAACATGGCGCAATAAGGCATCTGAATGAATCAGCTGCTCGGGGTGTCAGTATCGCGCTTGCGCTTGTTGCCCATGCGCACGCCGATGTCCATCAGGAACTGGAAGAAACCTTCCTGATCTTCCAGCACATTGCTCCAGAACGGCGAGTGATACAGCGCGACAGCGCCGTGCACCAACGCCCAGGACGCGCAGTAGTGGAAGTACGGCGGCACGTCTTCAAGCTTGCCTTCGCTGATGCGGCCCTTGATCAACAAGGTCAGGCGTTCGAAGTTGGAGGCGCGAATCCTGTGCAACTCCTCGACCATCTCCGGCACCTGATTGCCCTTGACCACCTTCTCTTCCAGACGATCGAACAGCCGGTAACGTTGCGGATCGCGCATGCGGAATTCGAAGTAGGCCCGGGACAGGGCTTCCTTATCCTTGTCGACATCGGCAGAGTGCAGCAGCTCGTTCAGGTCACGCTCGTAATCGAGCATCAGGCGCAGATAGATCTCCGCCTTGGACTTGAAATGCTTGTAGATGGTGCCTTTGCCGATACCCACGGCATCAGCGATCATCTCGACGGTGACACTGTCTTCACCTTGTTCGAGGAACAGCTTGAGCGCGGTGTCGAGAATTTCTTGCTCGCGGCGACGAAACTCACGGACCTTACGAGGTTCTTTATGCATAAGAAAAGGTCTGTAGGGGTCAAAATTCGAAGCCGCGTATTATGCCTAACTTGCGCCAAATTGCACGGATCATCCGACCATGACTACGTTTCTTGATGAATTTGTACAGGCACCGGGCCTGCGTTATTTGAATCATGCGGCCGTTGCACCCTGGCCAAATCGCGCTGCCACGGCGGTGTCACGCTTCGCCCAGGAGAACGTTTTACTGGGCGCAAGGGACTATTCGGACTGGATGGCGCTTGAACAACGCTTGCGTGAACGCCTGATGCGCCTGCTTAACGCACCGTCGACGGATGACGTGGCACTGGTCAAAAATACTTCTGAAGCATTGTCTTTTGTCGCCTTTGGACTGTCGTGGCAAAGCGGCGACCAGATCGTCATCAGCGATGAAGAATTTCCTTCCAACCGCATCGTCTGGGAAGCTTTAGCCTCCCAAGGCGTGGAAGTGATTCAGGCCAGCCTCAAGGGCGATGACCCGGAAGGCGCCCTGTTGGCGGCCTGCGGACCGCGCACCCGCTTGATGTCAGTGAGTGCAGTGCAATTCGCCAGCGGTCTGCGCCTGGACCTGCAACGCCTGGGTGCTGGCTGCAAACAACAGAACGTGCTGTTCTGCATCGACGCCATCCAGCAACTCGGCGCCCTGCCCTTCGATGTGCAGAGCTATCAATGCGACTTCGCCATGGCCGACGGCCATAAATGGCTGCTCGGGCCAGAAGGCCTGGGGGTGCTCTATGTGCGCAGCGAACTGCGTGAACAGCTGAAACTGCACGAATTCGGCTGGCACATGCTCGAACACATGGGCGATTACAACCGCACTGAATGGGAACCGGCCAAGAGTGCACGGCGTTTTGAATGCGGCAGCCCGAACATGCTCGGAGCGATGGCGCTGGAAGCCAGCCTGTCGTTATTGGAAGAAGTCGGCATGGAGCAAGTCGCTGCACTGATCGCCGAGCGAGTGAAATGGCTGCAGGATGGCCTCAGCGCGATTCCCGGCGTACAACTGCACAGCCCGCTTAATCCAGCCCGGCGCGGGGGGATTCTTTCGTTCAGTATCGATTGCATCGATAACCAGGCCGTTTACGAGGCCCTGAAAGCCCAGCAGGTGATTTGCATCCCGCGCGGCCCAGGCGTTCGTTTTTCACCGCACTTCTACACCGAAAAGCGCGTGATCGACGAAACTGCTGCCATTGTTGCGTCGATCGCCAGGCAGTGAGAACTCAAGCGAAGCGCCTGTATTCCAAATATGTTTAAGAAACAGCTGGGGCAAACTGGACTCGGCGCAATAGTGATCAATACTTGAACTGTCGGCGCGGCATCTCCCCCAAGTGTTGCGCCGATGAAGGTACCAAAGGACCGCGTACCTTTGTTTTACTCCTAATGGTCTTAACCCGGATTCACCCCCCAGAACCCGGGTTTTTTTTGCCTGCGATTTGAGGCTCCGGCTCGACCCTGTCAAATCGACTTGACGTGTGCCAACGGAAACAGCCGCTTGAAGTTCTCCGTAGTCTGCTCGGCAAAGCGCTCGTAGGATTCGCCGCGCAACATGGCCAGAAACTCCGCGACATCCCGTACGTATTGCGGAAGGTTCGGCTTGCCGCGATGTGGGATCGGCGCCAGGTACGGCGAATCGGTTTCCACCAGCAGGCGATCCGCCGGCACTTGCCGGGCCACATCACGCAAGGCGTCGGCATTGCGGAAAGTCACGATCCCCGACAACGATATATAGAACCCCAGATCCAGCGCAGCCTTGGCCATGTCCCAGTCTTCGGTGAAGCAATGCAACACCCCGGCCTGCGGCAATGCTGCTTCACGCAATAGCCTCAGCGTATCGGCGCGGGCGCCACGGGTGTGGACGATCACCGGTTTGCCGGTCTGCTGGGCCGCTTGCAGGTGCAAACGGAAGGACTCCTGCTGCAACTCGGCGGCTTCTGGTTCGTAGTGGTAATCCAGACCGGTTTCGCCGATCGCCACCACCCGCGGGTGATTGAGCTCCTGCAGCAGCCAGTCCAGCGCCGGAGCGGCGCCCGGCTGAACATCCAGCGGATGCACGCCCACCGAACAATCAACGTCGTCGTAACGCTCGGCGAGGGCTTTGACGTCCTTGGCGTTGTCGACGCTGACGCCAATACAGAGGAAATGCCCTACCCCGCACTGACGAGCGGCTGCGAGCGCAGCATCCAGCGAGCCGTCGTGTGCGGCAAGGTCGAGACGGTCAAGGTGACAATGGGAATCTACGAGCATAAAAGGCTGCAACTACATCGTATGAGTGGGACGGTCGGACTTCAGGGCTCCGACCAGATAGGTTTCGATTCGGCTTCGAGCGGTGTCATCGCCTTCGTTGAACTGCACGCCGACACCGGCGGCACGATTACCCTGAGCGCCCTTGGGGGTCACCCAGGTCACTTTACCGGCCACCGGAATCTTTTCCGGCTCATCCATCAGATGCAGCAGCATGAATACCTCGTCACCCAACTTGTAGCTTTTGTTGGTCGGGATAAACAGGCCGCCGTTTTTGATGAACGGCATATAGGCCGCATAAAGCACTGATTTGTCCTTGATGGTCAGGGACAAGATGCCGTTGCGCGGGCCCGGGCTGACGGGTTCATTCATGCTGACCTCCATGGCTGATGATCAGAGTCTAGGCGCAGACGCTCACTTCTGGGTGGGCAAGGACACCCATTGCACCAACAGCGCTTCCAGCAACAACGCCGGATTAAGGTTCGCCTTACTCATCACTTTCTGCCGCTGGGCGAGAATCCAGTCCTGAATATTCAAGACTTTTTCCTGAGCGGTTTTCTGCGCCAGGTACTGAACCACTTTGCGCATGTCCGCCAACCCCAACCCCTCTTCATCCTGGGTCAACTGGTAGCGCAGAATCAGACTTGACCAGTCGCAGAACCAGTCGAACAGCTGCAACATCGGAATGGATTTCCACTCTTCGGCCAGTTGCGTCGGCGACTGTTGCTGCTTGAGCAACTTCTTCACGCCCTCGACTACCAGCGCACGCTGCTCGCGCACGCCCTGCCCTTGCAGCTTGACAGCCGCCAGCGGCGAACCGGCAGCCAGGGTCAGCAGCTCGATACGCTCTTCTTCGGCGCAATCGGGCAAGGCCTTGGCCAGCCATTGCAGGCTCATGGCTTCGCTCGGCAACGGACAGGCCTGTTGCACACAACGACTCTTGATGGTCGGCAGCAGACGACTGGTCTGGTGACTGACCAACAGCAATACCGTATCGCCTGACGGTTCTTCGAGGCTTTTCAGCAAGGCGTTGGCGGCGTTGATGTTCATCGACTCGGCTGGCTCGATCAACACGACTTTGCGGCCGCCCATCTGCGCGGTCTGGACCACGAAGCTGACCAGATCACGAACCTGATCGACCTTGATCGCCTTGTCGGCTTCTTCCGGTTCCAGGATGTAGTTGTCGGGGTGACTGCCGGCTTTGAGCAGCAGGCAGGATTTGCACTCGCCACAGGCGTCCTGGGCGGTCGGACGCTGGCAGAGCAAACTGGCCATCAACCGCTCGGCCAGCGCACGCTTGCCGATCCCGGCCGGGCCATGCAGCAAATAGGCGTGCGCGTGCTGTGCCCGACCGGCCAGTTGCTGCCAAAGGCTGTCTTGCCACGGATAGGCCTCAGCCACGGTGACGCTCCAGCAATCGTGGCATCAAGGCATCCAGCGACTGCTGAACCTGTGCCAACGGCTGCGAGGCGTCCACCAACAGGTAACGCGCTGGATCAGCCTCGGCGCGCTTCAAGAACGCGCTGCGCACCGCCTCAAAAAACACTCGACCCTCAAGCTCGAAACGGTCCAGTCGACCGCGAGCGCTGGCCCGCGCCATGCCGATTTCAATCGGCAAGTCGAACACCAGTGTCAGGTCCGGGCGCAAGTCGCCTTGAACGAAGGTTTCCAGGGTCGCGATACGCTCAAGCGACAATCCGCGACCACCGCCCTGATAGGCGTACGTCGAATCGGTAAAGCGGTCGCACAACACCACCGCACCCCGCGCCAGCGCCGGGCGAATCACTTCGGCCAAATGCTGGGCCCGAGCTGCGAACACCAGCAACAACTCGGTATCCGGGTTCATGACCTCGTCGACCGGGGCCAGCAGCACGTCGCGGATTCGCTCGGCCAGCGGTGTACCACCCGGCTCTCGAGTCAACACGACTTCGATACCCTCGGCGCGCAAACGCTCGGCCAGGTATTCACGATTGGTGCTCTTGCCGGCGCCTTCCGGGCCTTCCAGGGTAATAAACAAGCCAGTCACAGGCAGTCCTTAGTCAGAGTCATTGCGGGCTTTGCGGCTCATCGGCACTCGGTGCTGGAGCTGGAGCTGGAGCCGGTTGCGATGGCGGCAGTTGCGGCGTCGCCTCTGGAGCCGTGTCGGGCGACGCTGGAGCAGTCGGCGCCTGCGCATCAGGCGCCGCAGCTCCATTGGCCGGCGCCGGGCTGGAACGGTAATCGGCGCGTCGCTTGATCTGGAACTCGCGCACAGCACTGTTGTGGGCATCCAGATCGTCGGAGAACACGTGACTGCCGTCACCGCGCGCCACGAAATACAAACTGGTACCGGACACCGGATTCAGCGCCGCATGAATCGCTTCACGACCGACCATGGCAATCGGCGTCGGCGGCAGCCCAGAGATCATGTAAGTATTGTAGGGCGTCGGTTCTTTCAGGTGGGCACGGGTCAACTTGCCGTTGTAGCGCTCACCCAGGCCATAGATCACGGTCGGATCGGTTTGCAGCAACATGCCGATCTGCATCCGTCGTACGAACACCCCGGCAATCTGCCCACGCTCTTGCGGCACACCGGTCTCTTTCTCCACCAGCGAAGCCATGATCAGTGCCTGATAGGGCTCGGTATAGGGCGCGTCGGGAGAGCGTTTGCTCCACTCTTTCGCAAGGACTTCGTCGAGGCGCTCGTAAGCTTTTTCCAGCAGCTCGGCGTCGGTCATGCCACGCACAAAACGATAAGTGTCTGGAAAAAACCGGCCTTCCGGAAACACTCCAGCGTGACCAAGCTTGTTCATCACGTCGCTGTCGCTCAGACCCGCAAGGGTTTGTTCGAGCTTGTCACTTTTTGCCAGCGCCGCACGGACCTGACGAAAGTTCCAGCCCTCGACCAAGGTCAGGCTGTACTGAACCACTTCACCGCGCTGCCAAAGACCGATCAGGCCCTGCGCACTCATACCTGGCAGCATGCGGTATTCACCGCTGTGCAACGGCTGCGCGGCAAGGTTGAAGCGCCAGTACAGGCGCAACCAGAAGGCGTCCTGAAGCACACCGTCGGTTTCAAGGCGATTGAAAGTCCCGGACGGCGTCGAGCCGTTCGGCACATCCAGCAACTCTTCCTGAGTAATCTTGAGTGGCTGCTCCAGCGCCGAGTTGATCTTCCAGGCCGAAGCGCCCAGCAGTAGCCCCGCCAGAACCAGTCCGGTTTCCAGCAGCAGCAAGAGTTTACGTCTCACGAATCAAGCATCCAGTAGCGCGCGGGCAATGCCTTGCAGTTTACGGGTGAGCGGCCCAACCGGCCAGCTCAGCGCAGCATAAGCGTGTACCGGCCAGATACCGTACACGCTGTTGCAAACAAAAATTTCATCAGCCTGTTGCAGCTGATCAAGGCTGATGTCAGTGATATGTGTGGCAATCCCCAGACTCTCGGCTTGAAACAAGAGTTCGGCGCGCATCACTCCGGCCACGCCGCAACGACTCAGATCAGCCGTCAGCAACGCGCCATCGCGCACCAGGAACAGATTGCTGAAAACGCCTTCGATCACCCTGCCCTGAAGATCCAGCATCAATCCTTCGGCATGCTCGGTATCCTGCCATTCCGAACGGGCAATGACCTGTTCGAGACGATTGAGGTGCTTGAGGCCGGCGAGCAAGGGTTGCTCGGAAAGTCGTGTGGCACAGGGAAACAGCCGAATACCGTGCTGCGCATGGACAGCAGGATAAGCAGCTGGCGGATTGCCTTGCAGAATTCGTCGCGGCGCCACCGAAGGATCGGCCGCATAACCACGCTGGCTGTCGCCGCGAGTGAGAATAAGTTTGAGCACGCCTTCGCCAAGTGCGGCGGCGTATGTCAGTAGCTCACTGCGAATCAACGCGTGATCCGCGTTAATCGCCAAACGCGAGCAGCCATCGGCCAGACGACTCAAATGTCGATCCAGCAGCAGCGGCTGCCCGCCCTTGACCGCAATGGTCTCGAACAGACCATCGCCATACGCCAGGCCGCGGTCTTTTAGCGACAGAGCGTCAGCCGGCTGACCGTCGACCCAGCTTTCCATCAATCAACGAACCGACGGAACACCAGCGAGCCGTTGGTACCGCCAAAACCGAACGAGTTGGACAACACCACATCGATATTCATATCGCGTGCAGTGTGCGGCACGAAATCGAGGTCGCAACCTTCATCCGGCTCATCGAGGTTAATGGTCGGTGGCGCCACCTGGCCATTGATTGCCAACACACTGAAGATCGCTTCGACTGCGCCCGCCGCACCCAGCAGGTGACCGGTCATGGACTTGGTCGAACTGACGGCCAGCTTGTAGGCGTGATCGCCAAACACCGACTTGATCGCGCAGACTTCGGCGAGGTCACCGGCGGAGGTCGAAGTACCGTGGGCGTTGATGTACTGCACTTGCTCGACATTCAGCTTGGCGTCACGCAGCGCGTTGACGATGCAACGTGCGGCGCCTGCGCCATCGGCCGGTGGCGAAGTCATGTGGTACGCATCGCCACTCATGCCAAAGCCGATCAGCTCGGCGTAAATGGTCGCGCCACGTGCCTTGGCGTGCTCCAGCTCCTCAAGCACCAATGCACCGGCACCGTCGGACAACACAAAGCCATCACGGCCCTTGTCCCATGGACGGCTGGCACGAGTCGGTTCGTCATTGCGGGTCGACAGTGCTCGAGCAGCACCAAAGCCGCCCATGCCAAGTCCACAAGCGGCCATCTCGGCACCACCGGCAATCATCACGTCGGCTTCGCCGTAGGCAATGTTGCGCGCCGCCATACCGATGCAGTGCGTACCGGTGGTACAGGCTGTCGAAATGGCGTAGTTAGGCCCCTGCGTCCCCAGATGGATGGACAGGAAACCGGAAATCATATTGATGATCGAGCCCGGCACAAAAAACGGAGAAATCCGCCGTGGCCCCGAATCATGCAGCGTGCGGCTGGTTTCTTCGATATTGGTCAGACCGCCAATACCCGAGCCCATGGCCACGCCGATGCGTTCACGATTGGCGTCGGTGACTTCCAGGCCTGCGTTACGCACTGCCTGAAACCCTGCTGCCAGACCGTATTGAATGAACAGGTCGAGTTTGCGAGCTTCCTTGACCGACAGATATTCCTCGACATTGAAGCCCTTTACCGAGCCGCCAAAACGGGTGGAATAGGCAGAAAGGTCGGTGTGTTCGATCAGACCAATGCCACTGCGGCCAGCCAGAATGCCCTGCCAGCTGCTCGGCACATCCGTGCCCAGTGGCGACAACATACCCATACCGGTGACTACGACGCGTCTACGCGACACAGCACTCTCCTTTTTTCAAATGACGACTTTGCATCAGGCCTAAAGGAAAAAACCGCACGCCGTGATGGCAGTGCGGTTTTTCCATGACAGCTAACAACGGCTACAAACTATTACGCCTGATGGCTAGTAACGTAGTCGATGGCAGCTTGTACAGTAGTGATCTTCTCAGCTTCTTCGTCAGGAATTTCGGTCTCGAATTCCTCTTCCAGAGCCATCACCAGCTCAACGGTGTCAAGGGAGTCGGCACCCAGGTCTTCAACGAAGGAAGCAGTGTTCACAACTTCTTCTTCTTTAACGCCCAGTTGCTCAGCAACGATTTTCTTGACGCGCTCTTCGATGGTGCTCATACCTTGTTTTCACTCCTAATGGACAAATTCAGGCAGCTGGCCAGTGGGTAAGTGTATAGAAAGGCTTTTCAGTTTTTCAACTGAAAGCTTCACTCCTCAAACCCTGACGACCATCTGCCTATAAATAGATTGCAGCTTTATAACGGATTTTAGACAGCTCGTATGACATTTTTTTGAATCAATCCGTCACATTTAACTCATGTACATCCCGCCGTTCACCGGGATTGTAGCCCCAGTAACGTAAGCCGCACCGTCCGACGCAAGAAAAGCGACCACAGACGCGATCTCTTGAGCTTGCCCCAGACGACCCAGCGGAATTTGTGTCTGCAAGGCTTCACGCTGCGCCTCTGGCAGTTCGCGAGTCATATCGGTGTCGATGAACCCAGGGGCCACCGAGTTGACCGTAATCGAGCGCGAACCCACTTCACGCGCCAGAGCGCGACTGAAACCTTCCAGACCTGCCTTGGCGGCTGCATAGTTTACTTGGCCTGCGTTGCCCATGGCACCCACAACCGAACCAATACTGATAATTCGCCCCCAACGCGCCTTGGTCATGCCACGCAAAACACCCTTGGACAGGCGAAACAGACTGTTCAGGTTGGTGTCGACGACGTCATGCCATTCGTCATCTTTCATGCGCATCATCAGGTTATCGCGGGTGATACCGGCGTTATTCACCAGAATCGCCGGCGCACCAAACTGCTCCTGAATGCTTGCCAGCACAGCCGCTACGGACTCGTCGCTGGTGACATTGAGTTCAAGACCGGTACCTTGAATACCGTTCTCTTTCAGGGTTGCCGCGATGCGCTCAGCGCCCGAAGCCGAAGTCGCGGTACCCACCACGATAGCGCCCTGACGACCCAGTTCCAGTGCGATAGCCTGGCCAATACCACGGCTGGCGCCGGTAACCAGTGCAACTTTACCTTGCAGACTCATGCAGGCTTCTCCTAAGTTCAGGCCAACGCTGCACGAGCAGCAGCGAAAGCATCCGGGGTGTTCAGGTTAGAGGTCGACACGCCTTCGGCGCAGCGCTTGTTCAGGCCAGCCAGGACTTTGCCCGGACCGCATTCAACCAGTTGAGTAGCGCCTTTGGCGGCCAGCGCCTGGACCGACTCAACCCAGCGAACCGGCTTGTAGAGTTGTTCGAGCAGATCGCGCTTGAGGGTTTCCAGATCCGGCGCCACATCGGCGCTGACGTTCTGTACCAGCGGGATTTGCGGAGCCTGCCAGTTGATCGCAGCGATCGACTCGGCGAAACGCTCGGCAGCCGGGCGCATCAACTCGCAGTGCGACGGCACGCTGACCGGCAGCGGCATGGCGCGCTTGGCACCACGCGCCTTGCAGCCTTCGATGGCGCGCTCGACAGCAGCCTTGGCACCGGCGATCACTACCTGGCCCGGCGAGTTGAAGTTGACCGCGCTGACGACTTCGCCTTGCGCCGCTTCGGCACAGGCAGCCAGCACATCGGCATCGTCCAGACCGAGGATTGCGGCCATGCCGCCCTGCCCAGCCGGCACCGCTTCCTGCATCAGCTGACCGCGACGCTCTACCAGCTTCACCGCATCACCCAGACTCAGGCTGCCAGCCGCGACCAGCGCGCTGTATTCGCCCAGGCTATGACCGGCAACGTAAGCCGGACGTGCGCCGCCCTCAGCCAGCCACAGACGCCACAAGGCAATCGAAGCGGTGAGAATCGCCGGCTGAGTTTTGTCGGTTTGATTGAGTTGCTCTTCCGGCCCTTGCTGGGTCAGTGCCCACAGGTCGTAACCCAGAGCTTCGGAAGCTTCATTGAAAGTTTCAAGGATCAACGGATATTGCGCGCCCAACTCGGCCAGCATGCCGAGGGACTGCGAACCCTGTCCTGGAAAGACGAATGCGAGGGAAGCAGACATGTAACAAGCCCCTAATGATCTTGTCGCCGGAGAATTGACGTCCTGTACGGCTGGACGCAAGAAACTGACAGTTGGATGGCCAATTGAACTGAGCGGTCACATTTAAGCATTGTCCGACGAAAATGCCTAAAGCAACAAATCCTCAAGACGACCGTGAAGCCGCTGCGGCAGGTTCTCCTGAATCTCGATCAAGGCGCGCTGAATGGCACTCTGAAAGCCCTGCACACCGGCCGAGCCATGGCTTTTAACGACGATCCCCTGCAAACCGAGGAAGCTTGCGCCATTATGTCGCGCAGGCGCCAGATCGGCCTGCAGGCGCTTCATCAGCGGCAATGCCAAAGCCCCGACCATTCTCGATGCCAGGTTTTGCTTGAACAACGCCTCGATCCGACCGGCAATCATGGTCGCCAGCCCCTCGCTGGACTTGAGCAGGATATTGCCGACAAAACCGTCGCAGACCACCACGTCAGCCTCACCGCGGTACACGCCATCACCCTCGACGAAGCCGATGTAATTCAGCCCGCGAGCGTTTTGCAGCAGCGTGGCCGCCAGCTTGACCTGCTGATTGCCCTTGATGTCTTCCGTGCCGATGTTCAGCAACGCGACCTTCGGGCGAACAATGCCCAAGGTTTCAGCCGCCACCGAACCCATCACCGCAAACTGGAACAGGTGCTCGGCACTGCAATCGACATTCGCGCCCAGATCGAGCAACTGGCAATAACCACGCTGCGTCGGGATCGCCGCCACCATGGCCGGCCGATCGATACCCGGCAAGGTCTTGAGCACATAACGCGACAACGCCATCAGCGCACCGGTATTACCGGCACTGACACACGCCTGAACCTTGCCATCGCGCAACAACTCAAGCGCAACCCGCATCGAGGAGTCCGGCTTGCCGCGCAAGGCCTGGGAAGGCTTTTCGTCCATGCCGATGACATCGCTGGCCGGCACAATCGTCAGGCGCGCGCGATCCACAGCCGACTGGCTGGCAATCAATTCTTCTAAAAGGGAGGGTTGACCGACAAGGGTCAGATGCAGCGAGGGCGTAGCAGACAGACAAGCAAGGCTGGCCTGAACAATGCTGCGGGGACCGAAGTCCCCGCCCATTGCGTCAATCGCGATGACTTGAGCGGACAAGGATTACTCGTCAGCGCCCTTGTCGATCACTTTACGGCCACGGTATACGCCTTCTGGCGATACGTGGTGACGCAGGTGAACTTCACCAGTGGTCTTTTCTACGGACAGGGTGCTTGCCTCGAGAGCATCGTGCGAACGACGCATGTCACGGGCGGAGCGGGATTTTTTGTTCTGCTGAACAGCCATAATTGATTAACTCCTAAACGTTTGGGTCACGCTTTAACTGCGCCAATACACTGAACGGGTTGGACCGCGTTACCTCGTCCTCGCTCGGTTCGGGCTCATCGAGACCCGCCGGCTGCTGGCATTCTTCCGGATGATGAGCAGGCACAATGGGCAAGGCGAGCAGAAGCTCCTCCTCGATCAGTGACTGCAGATCCAAAGGATCTTCGCCCAGTTCCAGCACGTCATAACCTTTCGGCAACGACTGGGTATTCGCACCCTCCTTCACCACAGCATAACTGCATTCGCTGTGAATCGGCAGGGTGACCAGCTCAAGACAACGCTGGCAAACCATTTTGACTTCGGTGTCGATAAAGCTGTGGATGACCACAGACTTACGTTCATCTCGTTCAAAAACGAATTTAGCCTGCACCGTACCGACAGTGTCGGAAAGCGGGTCGCAGAGTCTCTCCAAATCGGCCAGCAGCATTTCACCTTGAAGGGTGGTGCCACGATCAGCCAATTTGCGCGGGTCAACGTGAGGTGGAATCGGGTCATTCAACATAGGCGCAGCATTATAGGGATGCACCCAGCCATGTCAAAGGAAATTCAGCCCTGTCCGTCACTTGGAAGCCCCGCTAGAATTTGCGACTGACTTTTGGAGAGCCGTATGCTGCCTTTATTACTTGCTTCAAGCTCGGTTTATCGCCGCGAATTATTGGCCCGCTTGCAGCTGCCATTTACCTGCAGCTCACCGGATATCGACGAAAGCCGCCAACCGGGCGAGCCAGCCATCGAACTGGTAAAACGCCTGGCACATGAAAAAGCCCGAGCGCTGGCCGGCAGTCATCCCGCCCATTTGATTATTGGTTCGGACCAGGTCGCCGTGCTCGAGGGACGGATTATCGGCAAACCCCACACCTTCGAGAAGGCCCGCGAGCAGCTACTGGCCGCCAGCGGCGCCAGCGTGACCTTCCTGACCGGCCTGGCACTGCTCAACAGCCAGACTGGCCACTACCAGCTCGACTGCATCCCTTTCACCGTACACATGCGCACACTCGACCAGGCACGCATCGAACGCTACCTGCGCACCGAACAGCCCTACGACTGCGCTGGCAGCTTCAAGGCCGAAGGGTTGGGCGTGAGCCTGTTTCAAAGCACCGAAGGCCCGGACGCCACCAGCCTGGTCGGCCTGCCATTGATTCGCCTGGTGGATATGCTGCTGGCGGAGAGCGTGCAGATCCCCTAAGAGTCAAAAGATCGCAGCCTGCGGCAGCTCCTACACAAGCGCCCCGAAGGCTGCGATCTTTTGATCAAAAAAAAACCGGCCACGCGGGCCGGTTTTTTATGTCGTGCAGCAATCAGCGCAATGTCGGGCCTTGAAAGCCCATCCACATGGCCAACTGCTCAGCCACGCTGGCGCCGAGCTTTTTCGAGAAGCGGTCGAACGTCGATTCTTGAACCGTGAAGTCGACCAGCTCTTTCTCGCCGATCACATCACGCGCCACTGAGCTGGCACTGCCCAAACCATCGATCAAGCCCAATGGCAGCGCCTGCTCGCCTGACCAGACCAGCCCGGAGAACAGCTCCGGATGCTCTTTGTCTTTCAGGCGATCGCCACGGCCTTTTTTGACGCTGGCGATGAACTGCTGATGCGTGGTGTCCAGCACGCCCTGCCAGAACTCGGTTTCGTCAGGCTTTTGTGGCTGGAACGGATCGAGGAACGACTTGTGCTCGCCCGAGGTATAGGTCCGACGCTCGACACCGAGCTTCTCCATGGTGCCGACAAACCCGTAACCGGCCGCCGTCACACCAATCGAACCCACCAGACTCGCCTTGTCAGCGTAGATCTGGTCTGCCGCGCTGGCGATGTAGTAAGCCCCCGAAGCACCAAGATCGGAAATCACCGCGTAAACCTTGATACCCGGATGCAGGGCACGCAGACGACCGATTTCATCGTAGACATAACCCGACTGCACCGGACTGCCGCCCGGGCTGTTGATTCGCAGCACGATGCCCTTGACCTTCGGATCCTCGAACGCCGCGCGCAAACCACCGACGATATTGTCGGCGCTGGCCGATTCCTTGTCGGCAATCATCCCATTCACTTCGATCAACGCCGTGTAGCCCGACCCACGAGTCGCGCTTTTTTCAATATCCATCAGCGGCGTAAAGAGGATCAACGCGATGAACAGATAAACAAAGGTCAGCAACTTGAAGAAAATCCCCCAACGCCGCGAACGACGCTGCTCTTGCACGCCTGCAAGCAGGGTTTTCTCCAGCAGCTTCCAGCTTTTGTCGTCGCCACCTTCAGCACTGGCCTTGGCTGGCGCCTTCCATTCGTCGGTCATTCCATCCACCCCAACAAAAAACTTAATTGGCCCGCTGACCCAGCCAGGCGTGCAGTTGCGAAAAATGATCGATGGCCAGACACGGCTCGAACACGCGCAAGGCCTCTATCGATTGAGCACCATAGCTGACGGCGACCGAATCCATCCCGGCGTTGCGCGCCATCTGCAGATCGAACGACGAATCCCCCACCATCAACGCCTGCTCCGGGCGGACGTCGCAATGGGCCAGAATCTGTTCAAGCATCAGCGGATGCGGCTTGCTGGCGGTTTCATCGGCGGCGCGGGTGATATCGAAATAATCCTCCCAGCCGTGGGACTTCAGCACACGGTCCAGTCCGCGACGCGCTTTTCCGGTGGCCACCGCCAGGTGATACCCCTCGGCACGAAACGCCTCAAGCGACTCGACCACACCTTCAAACAACGGCGAAGGCACGGCCTCCGACGCGATGTAGTGATCCGCATAGTGCTGACGAAACGCCACTAGCTCGTCATCGCCAATCTCCGGATACAAGGTCCGAATCGCTTCCGGCAACCCCAGACCAATGATGCCCTTGACGGCCAGATCATCGCGCAGCTGAAAACCGGAGCGCTGCGATGCCACATGCATCGCCTCGACAATCCGACCGATGGAATCAGCCAGAGTACCGTCCCAATCGAAGATCAGCAGTTTGTAATCAAGGCGCGACACTCAGGCGCTCCACAGTCTTGGCCCACATTTCATCGACAGGGGCCTGAAGCTTCAACTCGCCGCCATCAGGCAGCGGTACGGTGAGCATGTAAGCGTGCAGGAACAGGCGTTTGCCACCCAGATCGCGAATTTCCTTGCTGAAATCGTCATCGCCGTACTTGGTGTCGCCGGCGATGCAGTGCCCGACGTGCAGGGTGTGGACACGAATCTGGTGAGTCCGGCCAGTGATCGGCTTGGCTTCGATCATGGTGGCAAAGTCGCCAAAGCGACGCAGAACCTTGAACACAGTCACAGACTCCTTGCCCTCCTCCTCGTCGACCTCGACCATGCGCTCGCCGGAGCGCAGGTTGCTCTTGCCCAGCGGCGCACGGACTTGCTTGATCGAGGCCGCCCAGTTACCGCGGACCAACGCCATGTAGCGTTTGTCAACGCCATCGCCGCGCAATGCCGTGTGCAAGTGACGCAACATGCTGCGCTTTTTGGCGATCATCAGCAGGCCGGAGGTGTCACGGTCGAGACGGTGAACCAGCTCAAGCTCCTTGCAATCCGGACGCAACTGACGAAAGGCTTCGATTACCCCGTAATTCAAGCCACTGCCGCCGTGAACAGCGATGCCGCAAGGCTTGTTGATCACGATCAGCGCCTTGTCTTCGAAGACAATCGAGGCTTCGAGGCGTTGCAACAAACCTTGCGCCAGCGGCACAGGTTCGTCGCGCTCCGGCACACGCACCGGTGGCACGCGCACGATGTCGCCCGCCTGCAGCTTGTATTCGGGCTTGATCCGACCTTTGTTCACACGCACTTCGCCTTTACGCAAAATGCGATAAATCAAGGTCTTGGGCACGCCTTTGAGCCGAGCGAGAAGGAAGTTATCAATACGTTGGCCGGCATATTCCGGCGAGACCTCAAGCAGTTGTACGCTAGGGGTCGAGGGGGCAGTAGTCGTCATGCCGCGAATGATATCAATTTTTTATGGAATTGAAGCACTTAATCATTACTGCTATAGTCGCGAACGCCGCCAAAAGCGGCCTGGACAGAGGACAAACGGCAGATTGCCGGCCCTGACCAACGCAATTCATCAGGACGCGAGGCCGTCCTACGGGGCTTTCGCTACGTTGGAAGGTTCGTGATTGTAACGAGCGCAGGTGACATGAGGCCTGAAGCGAGCGCAGCAAACAGAGTAACCACTCGTCTGATGCGCCGATATTTACGGCCAGTTCACAAAGTGCAGTCAGTCTCGAACCAGCCCTTAAGCGAATACTTCGGAAACAACGCCTGTTACAAGCTGAGTGCCAGCAAAACAGCTATCACCCAGTCTTGTGTAGCCATGAGCGTGAACTCCCCATTGGAGAACACGGTAAATGCCAACCCGCTGCGGATTCTGCGCGCGGCAGCACCCGAATTATCAGGGATACGTGTAGGGTGGAGATGCACAACCGTCGGACTGTGTAGCACTAGGCTTATATTTAGACGCTTCATCTCGTCCACAGTCGCCGGTTGATTCCTCCTCCTGACTGAGTGCTTAAGTAGCCACAGCAAGCAGGACGCGTACGTCGCGATGAAGGCCCACATTGGCCGGACTTCGCTAGACACGGGAGTGGCCAACCACTCCTGACGCACCTGACACCGACCGTGAGAAGTCGTGTGTGCCGAACGCCGTTTCCGGCAGCCCGGAAACCGACGGTACTACATGAAAAGAATGCTGATTAACGCAACTCAACCCGAAGAGTTGCGTGTTGCACTGGTAGACGGCCAGCGCCTCTACGACCTGGACATCGAATCCGGTGCACGCGAGCAGAAGAAGGCCAACATCTATAAAGGCCGGATTACTCGCATCGAACCAAGCCTTGAGGCTGCCTTTGTCGATTTCGGCTCTGAGCGCCACGGCTTCCTGCCCCTCAAAGAAATCTCCCGCGAATACTTCAAGAAAGCTCCTGAAGGCCGCGTCAACATCAAGGACGTCCTGAGCGAAGGCCAGGAAGTCATCGTTCAGGTCGAAAAAGAAGAACGTGGCAACAAGGGCGCCGCCCTGACCACCTTCATCAGCCTGGCCGGTCGTTACCTGGTTCTGATGCCTAATAACCCGCGTGCCGGCGGTATCTCCCGTCGCATCGAAGGTGAGGAGCGCAACGAACTGCGTGAAGCCCTGAATGGCCTGGTAGCCCCGGCCGACATGGGTCTGATCGTGCGTACTGCCGGCCTTGGCCGCAGCAGCGAAGAAATGCAGTGGGACCTCGACTACCTGCTGCAACTGTGGACCGCCATCAAAGAAGCCTCGCTGGACCGCTCCGCGCCATTCCTGATCTACCAGGAAAGCAACGTGATCATCCGTGCGATCCGCGATTACCTGCGCCAGGACATCGGCGAAGTGCTGATCGACAGCGTTGAAGCCCAGGACGAAGCCCTGACCTTCATCCGCCAGGTGATGCCGCAGTACGCCAGCAAGATCAAGCTGTACGAAGACAGCGTTCCGCTGTTCAACCGTTTCCAGATCGAAAGCCAGATCGAGACCGCCTTCCAGCGCGTCGTTGAACTGCCTTCCGGCGGCTCCATCGTTATCGATCCGACCGAAGCCCTGGTGTCCATCGACATCAACTCGGCACGCGCCACCAAAGGCAGCGACATCGAAGAAACCGCTCTGCAGACCAACCTTGAAGCCGCCGAAGAAATCGCCCGTCAGTTGCGCCTGCGCGACATCGGCGGCCTGATCGTCATCGACTTCATCGACATGACCCCTGCCAAGAACCAGCGCGCCGTGGAAGAGAAAGTCCGCGAATGCCTGGAAGCCGACCGCGCTCGCGTGCAAGTCGGCCGCATCTCGCGCTTCGGCCTGCTGGAAATGTCCCGTCAGCGCCTGCGTCCATCGCTGGGCGAAAGCAGCGGCATCGTCTGCCCGCGCTGCAACGGCACCGGCATCATCCGTGACGTTGAATCACTGTCGCTGGCAATTCTGCGCCTGATCGAAGAAGAAGCCCTGAAAGACCGCACCGCCGAAGTTCGCGCACAAGTGCCGATTCCGGTCGCTGCGTTCCTGCTGAACGAAAAACGCAACTCGATCACCAAGATCGAACTGCGCACCCGTGCCCGCATCGTCATTCTGCCGAACGATCACCTCGAAACGCCGCACTTCGAAGTTCAGCGTCTGCGCGATGACAGCCCGGAAGCCCACATCAACCAGTCCAGCTACGAAATCGCTGCTGCCGCTGCTGAAGTGGAAGAAGTTCAACCGGCCGCCGCCACCCGCACTCTGGTTCGCCAGGAAGCTGCCGTGAAAACCGCTCCAGCCCGCGCCAACGCTCCGGTTCCGACCGAAGTCGCTGCCGCCCCGGTTGCTGCTCCAGTTGCCGCCCCTGAGCCAAGCCTGTTCAAAGGCCTGGTGAAGTCGCTGGTCAGCCTGTTCGCCACCAAGGAAGAGCCTGCTGCTCCGGTTGTGGTTGAAAAACCAGCCGCCGAGCGTCCGGCACGCAACGAAGAGCGCCGCAACGGTCGTCAACAGAGCCGCAACCGTAACGGTCGCCGCGATGAAGAACGCAAGCCGCGCGAAGAACGCGCCCCTCGTGAAGAGCGCGCACCGCGCGAGCCTCGTGAAGAGCGTCAACCACGCGAAGCCCGCGAAGAGACTCCAGCAGTCGCTCGCGAAGAGCGCGCACCACGTCCACCGCGTGAAGAACGCGCACCACGTGCCCCGCGTGAAGATCGCAAGCCACGTGGCGAGCGTGAAGAGCGC
Source organism: Pseudomonas sp. GW822-FHT06B12 (assembly GCF_058799675.1). Lineage (NCBI taxonomy): Bacteria > Pseudomonadati > Pseudomonadota > Gammaproteobacteria > Pseudomonadales > Pseudomonadaceae > Pseudomonas > Pseudomonas sp. GW822-FHT06B12. Next base: position 245,629 of record NZ_JBXALR010000003.1, on the reverse strand, counting down.
CCGGTTCGTGAACTGCGTGAACCTCTGGATGCCGCCCCGGCAGCAGCCGCCGCTGTTGCCGCCGTAGCTGAAGAGCGTCCGGCTCGCCAGCCGCGCGAAGAACGCGCGCCACGTCCACCGCGTGAAGAGCGTCAACCACGCGCCGAACAGGCTGCCGCTGCTGTTGCCGAAGAAGAGCTGCCGACCAACGAAGAGCAACTGCAGGAAGACGGTCAGGACAACGCCGAAGGCGATCGTCCACGCCGCCGCTCCCGTGGTCAGCGTCGTCGCAGCAATCGTCGCGAGCGTCAACGCGATGCCAACGGCAACGTGATCGAAGGCTCGGAAGAGTCCGAAACCAGCGAAGAGCCAACTGGCGCTGAACTGGCTGCCGGCCTGGCCGTTACCGCTGCTGTTGCCAGCACTGTGATCAGCGCTCCAGCTGAAGCCCAGGCTCACCAGCAAGCTGAACGCGCTACTGCTGCCGTGACTGAAGAAGTTGCTCAGGAAGTTGCTCAAGTTGAAGCGCCAATCGTGGAAGCCACTACTCCAGTCGAAGCGCCAGCCGCTCCAGCTGTAGAAGTAGCTCCAACTCGTGAAGCACAGCCTGAAGTTCACGCTGCTGTTGAACCAGCCGTAGTTACCGAACAGCCAGTATTCGCTGCTGAGCCTGTGGTTGAAGCCCCGGTCGTTGAAAAAGCGCCTGAGGTTCGTGAAGAGCAAACTGCGTTCAACTGGGTTGCAGAAACTGCGGCTGTCGAAGCTCCAGCACCAGTCGCTGAAGCCCCGGCTGTTGTTGCCGAGCCTGCTCCGGTGGTTGAAGCTCCAGTTGTCGAAGCCGCCCCGGTCAGCGCCCTGACGCCAAGTGGTCGCGCGCCAAACGACCCACGTGAAGTGCGTCGCCGCAAGCGTGAAGAGGAGCGCTTGCAGAAGGAAGCCGAACTGGCTGCCGCTGCTGCACCGGCTGTTGCTGCCGAGCCAGCCCCGGTTGTTGCTGAAGTCGTCGAGGCAGCCCCTGCCCCGGCTGCCGAAGTGACCGCCGAGCCTGCTACCCCAACCTTCGACGAAAACCTGCGTTCCGTCGAAGAAGTGGTAGAGCAAAAGCCTGAGGCCCTGGAAAAAGAACACGAGCCTAAACCCCTCGCCTGATTCCATCAGCCACTAAAAAGCCCCGCTTGGTAACCCAGGCGGGGCTTTTTTATGCCTTTGAATACCGATAGCCCGTCGTGGTTTAACAATGGCTCATTACCGAAGTTCCTGCGCTCCCGGTTAAACACTTGCTTAATACCTTGTAATACTTTTTTACAAAATAACAACGCAACGTGCAGAATAGAGCGGTTGCAGGGCTAAAAGCAGACCCTGCCACGGCCCGAAAGCCTTCGGCCCGTTATGGAGCAAAGAGCGCATGACTATGGAAATTGCTGAACTGGACGCTTTCAAAGCGATTGTTGACTATGGAAGCGTCACGCAAGCCGCGATCAGATTAAACCGCGCTCAATCCAGTATTTCCTTCCGAATCAAGACACTCGAATCACGACTCGATACCAAGTTGTTCGAACGCTCCGGTCGCGGCATCACGATGACGGCTCAAGGCAAGGAACTCTATGCCTACGCCTCACAAATCCTCGATCTGGTTGCTCTCGCTCAAGCCAGCCTGAATCAGGCAAAAACCGAAACACGCGTTCGCCTGGGAGTCATCGAAAATCTCACCATCACTCGCCAGAATCTGCTGCAAAGCATCGTTGCCAATCCCGACGGCCTGGCGGTGGATGTCAGCATTGGTAACACACAGTCACTGCTCAAGGATCTTGAGGCCGGTAAACTCGACGCGGTAATTGTCGGCGCCGGCTTTGCGCCTGCGCATTATCGCCGGGTGACACTATTCAACGATCCGCTGGCCCTGATCTACAGTGCGACACAGCCTGCTGTCCAGGACTTGAAAGCGTTCAGCGGTCAGGTATTCCTCGTCAACAGCCGGCGTAGCGCTTCGCAACGTAATCTCGACGAACTGTTTATGATGGGCAACATCACTCCTGAAAAGATCATCGAGTGCGGTTCTTATCCGCTGCTGTTTTCAAATGTGATCAACGGCGTGGGTGTCGCCATGGTGCCTTTGTCACTGGTCGATTCGTGCTGCCGCAGTGAACAGGTGCAGACTTACTTCCTGAGTGGTCCATATGCGTCGCTGACCACTGAATTCGTGTATTTCGATCACCCTGGCAAACCGGCCCCCAGGGCATTGGCGCAATGGGTGCTGGACTTCGAAAAGTCGGCCCGCTTACCGCTGAAGGCAACAGCGATATAACAGGCCGGGCACTCGTCAGCAGTTACACGATTGACGCACCACTTCATCTTCGAAAAGGTTGGACAGTAGCAGCCCCTCCTCTTGGCTGCTCGCCTGAATCACGTCACCGTGCTGCAACTCGAAGGCATCCTTGTCAGTACTTATTGAAGCGCCGAGCAAAACGTAGTGGACCGTACCTGGCTCGCAGAGCTCTTCATGCTGGAACAACAAGGCTTCGAGTTCGCTTTTGGCGAACATCAGTTGATCGAGCCCCAATAGCGACTGTTTGCTCCATACAGTTTCTCCACGCCGGACAATCGAACTCCTCACCACCGAATGGTGCGGTGGTTCAGCGATAACCAGTTCGTGGCACAACGCGGTATTGCGCAACTTGGAAAGACCGGCCAGCCCGGGTTGAGCGTGACGCAGCACCGGGTCAGAGAAATCCACTGCCAAGGTGTAGCCGATATAGCGTGGGTTTCGGCAGTCGTCGATGAGGTATACACAGGCATACTCGATTTCGACTCCCGCGCCACTGGCATGGCACGGCGATTTAATCGCCTGTGAAGCAGCAACCAGCCCTTTGCCGTTGCCTTTGTAGTACCAGTCCGGGGAGGATCGCTCAGGCATGGACAGACCATTGACCGAGCGGTGCGTGTAACCGAAACCGCTCACCATGCATACGGCATCTTGAACGGGTCGCAGCGGCACGTTAAAGGTCATCGATGAAAGCGCCTCAAGCGGCACCGCAGCAAGGGACAAGCCGCTCCTGAAGCGCTCCCAGGATTGCTTGCTACGCATGAACCGCATGGCCAACGCCTGAGAGGTCTCGACACCTGCGACCTGCCAGACCGAAGTCGATGCCCCCTTGCCCTGTACAAGGCCCACCCACCGAACGCCCTGGCGATCGACCGAATCGATGATTCTGTCCATCACGCGACCTCCGTACGTAGCGCAACCGGTGCCCGTCGCTTAATGGAACAGAGGACCACCCCAAACACAATCAGCACCAGACTGACCAAGTGATAGGTATGCATTTGTACGTCCAGGAACACAATGCTAAACAGCCCCCCGGACAGTGGCACCAGATGGGTGAAGATCTCGCCACGAGTGGCACCGATTTCACCGATGCCTTTGCTCCAGAACAAGTACGACAACCAGGACGGGAAGATCACCAGATACGCCAGACCGAGCCAGGGGGCTGTGCCCTGCCCCAGGTTGAAGGTTAAGTCAGGATGCAAGACCCAAACCCCCAGGCTGAACGGAATCAGGCATAGCGCACCCACCACCGCGCAATACGTCACAAAGGCATTGCCAGCTATGGTTTTGGGCTTTGTCCGCAGAAAGGAACAATAGACAGCCCAACTAGCGGCCGAGGCCATGGTCCAGAAGTCGCCTTTGTTGAAACCCTCCAGAAAACTCAAATCGGAAAGGTGCCCCATGGTCACCAGCCAGAACACACCGACCGTACTGATGACCACGCCAAGCATATTCGACCTGGAGATGAAATCACCGAAAACGAAACGATTGAGGGCCAGTACCAGACATGGCGTAGCCGACAGGTAAATCGCCGCATTCAAAGAACTGGTGTATTGCAAACCTATATACAACGTCAGCGGAAATATAACCTGCCCACAGACCGCCAACATCACCAGGGTTAACCATGATTTGCGCGCGGCCGGCAAACTGGCGACCACAGACTTATAGTTAATCACCAGTAGTAATGCACTGGTAATCAGCCATCGAAGTTGCGACAGCAGCACGGGGTCAACATCCACCACCATCAATTTTCCGACGACATAATTACCGCCCCAGAACACGGCAGCGAGTGAAAGTAGTAAGTACGGCATTGGCACCCTCGTCAGATCTTCTTCATTAACATGAAAGAGGCGCCGTCGAACTCGACTTCCCCCAGCAGATGGAACACGTCTTGATACACAGACAATTGCGCCTGCAACACATCAGTGATGGGCACCAACATAAGTGCCTCTGTCGCCAACACCCGGGCCAGTTCATTGACATAGACTCGGCAAGGCTCGGCCTCGACAGGCGAACTGTTTGCGACAATGAGTGAATAACCCAATCGACGGCGATAGTGAAAATCGCCGGCCGAGGCAAACGGCAGCCTCGAAAAATCCAGGTCGGCACGCAATCTGAGCTGCTTGTGGCCGTGGTCCTGCGCCCACTGCAAGTGGTGAGCAAACTGCTGCCGGGTAGTGGAAATGACATCGAGACTGTGTCGGGCGAACGCTTGAAGCTGGGCGTTATCGGTCGGCGCAATCAGCAACACCGACTTCTTGCCCGGTGTGTCCAGATACTCCGCCAGGGATGCCGGCAATAGTGATGTCTCGCGCTTCGGGGTATCACGGTAGATCATCAACCAGTCCGAATTGATCGCGGCCCAATCGCTGACTTGCAGCGTCTGCTCGATCGACGGCTGATACGTTTCCATGAGGTGAGCCTTGAACGGCAGGTATTGCAGGATTTTCCCCTGGTCGCCAACGATGGAATAGTCGCCGACCCAGGTATTGAGAAAGGAGCGGATGCCGACGATGCTGGCCTTGCCCAGATAATCCGCATTCCAGCCCACGATCGCTTCACGCCCGACCCATGCGTAATCGCACAACCTCACGGGGGGGCAGGCGCGTCATCGCAACGGTCCGCGAGCCGATGGAGAGCCGACCATAAGGATCATGGTCCTGACGAAGCAACTGACTGCCCGGCGACAGCCAGACACCGTCGCCAATATCCACATCGCCACCGGCGTTGACTGCGGCATTACGACCAAAACGCACATACTGGCCAATCTTGATCGAAGGCAACTCATCCGCCGAGTGATCGAGTTGATGATCAGCATGGGGGTGGCTGAAATACGCACCGTTTTCAAAGTGAGTGGGCGAAATCAGGTGTTCCCCGACCAGCTCCTTGACAATCAATGGCGAGCCACTGGTATTGATCGAAAAGTGCTCCTTTGACAAACCGAAGTCATCAGAGAGTACTTGCAAGCGTTCACTAAACGTAACACCAAACTTAATCTCGTCACGGTGACAACTTATCGCTTGAGAAGCCTTTCTGAGTTGACGCAGCGTGTTGACATAACGGGGAACCGGCTGATAAACATCATCAAAACTCAACGCCCGCTCCAAGGCGCCCAACGTTTGGACCTCACTGTCCAGTTCAATAGGACTAACACTAACCGACGCATCCATATACTGCTTTATCATGTAGGCTCTTTACTATCTTGATGAGTACTAACCGGGCATACACCGCAACAGTGAACACCGCATGCAACAAGATCGTATGTCGGATAAAACCGGATGAATAACGAGTTTTATATCTGGCACCCATCGATAAATACGAATAGGCAGTAGAAGGGGCAGAGTTCAGTACTCTGCCCTATAGAGGCCTGGGGGTTGGCCTCGGCCCGCGAGGTATCACGACCAATCGACGATTATTGAAAGACCAGCGCGACCGGCAAATCCACATCCCACAACACCCCGGGATCGTCCACCGCCACCTCAACGACTTTCGCCAACGCAAACAGCGGCTTCGCCCCGCGATCACCGGACAACGCCATCAGCGCTGTGCCAAATGAACGCCCAAACCCGACGGGATGCCCAAACTCGCCGTCCTGCACGGGCACACTGATGGTATCGACCTCAACCCCCTCAGCAATCCGCTCAATACTCGACGGCAAGATAAACGGCATATCCCCCAACACCACCAACCAGCCATCAAGCGCGGGACATGCAGCAACTGCCGCCGCAATGCTGTCGCCCATGCCCGCCGACGCCAACAGCAGCACCTGGCAGCCATAAGACTGGGCCAGCCGTGCGACCTCTGGACGATCCGGTGTCGTCACCAGCAACCGCGCCTCAACGCCACCTGGCAAATTGCGCAGCACCTGTTCGATCACCGGTCGCACAATGCCGTCGCGCCCTTCACACATCGCCAGCAACTTGTCCTGATCGGCACCGGCCATTTGTCGATAACGACTGCCCTGCCCTGCCGCGAGAATGATCGCGCCCACGCTCATGAGTCAGCCTTCGCCAGCAAAGGTTTCTTCTGGCTCAGCGTGACGTCGAGCTGATGATCTTGACCATTGAGCTTCAGGGTAATCATGGGCACGCCCGCATATGTGTAGGGTTATGCAACAAATAGCTGCATCGTCAGGAAGCCAAGTTAACCCGGTATTAACAAAAAAGCCCTGCTTGGGGCAGGGCTTTTAGCTGCAAGCTGCAAGCTGCAAGCTGCAAGCTGCAAGTCAAAAACTACAGCATGATCTGCTTGCAGCTTATAGCTTGAAGCTTGAAGCTGCTTCAATACCGATTCGGCTCCATTTCCAGCTCGACATTGAAACGTTCGGCAATATCTTTCTGGATCCGTTGAGCCAGGTTGAGCAGCTCAAGCCCGGTGGCCGTGCCGTAGTTGACCAGTACCAGCGACTGCAAGCGATGCACGCCGGCGTCACCGTCACGAAAGCCTTTCCAGCCTGCCTGTTCGATCAACCAGCCGGCCGCCAGCTTGACCCGGCCGTCCGCTTGTGGATAACCGACCAGGCCCGGATGGACGAGCCGGATTTCATCTGCCAGCACTGCCGACACCAACGGGTTCTTGAAGAAGCTGCCGGCATTCCCGAGCACTGCCGGGTCGGGGAGCTTCTCGTTGCGAATGCTGCAAATCGCCTGACTGACATCGGTTGCGGTCGGATGATCGATGCCTTGCTCGGTCAAACGCTGACGAACCGGCCCGTATTCCAGATGCAAATGCTCGACGCGGTCCAAAGCGAAACGCACCCGAAGGATCAACCAGCGACCGACCTGCTGCTTGAACAGGCTGTCACGGTAGGCAAAGTTGCACTCGGCCAGGGTGAAATCGCGCAGCTCACCGGTCTGGCGGTCCAGCGCGGTCAGCCCGGCGAACACATCCTTGATCTCGACCCCATAGGCACCGATATTCTGCATCGGCGCGGCTCCGACCGTGCCGGGGATCAGGCTGAGGTTCTCAAGGCCCGACAGGCCCTGCGCCAGGGTCCACTGCACGAACGGGTGCCAGATTTCGCCGGCCTCGGCTTCGATCACCACCTGACTGCCGTTGTCGCTCAACACCCGGATACCACGGGTGGCCATGCGCAGCACCAGCGCTGGAATATCTGCGGTCAGCAACAGGTTGCTGCCACCGCCGATTACCAGCAGCGGCACGTCGTGCGCTGCCGAATAAGCCAGCGCCTCGCGCACATCGGCGTCGCTGTGCGCTTGCGCAAACAATTGCGCACGCACGTCCACGCCAAAGCTGTTGAACGGCTTCAGCGAAACCTGCGATTGCAGGTGCAAAGTCATAAACGTCCCTTCAATTCAATCACCAGCAAATCACTGGCGCGCTCGATCAGGTCAAGCACCTGCTCGAAGCCTTGATCGCCGTCGTAATAAGGATCCGGCACTTCATCCACGCTCGATTCATAGCGACGCAGAAACAAGTCCAGCTCTGCCCTGCCCTTGGCCGGTTGCAACGCCTTGAGGTTGCGCAGGTTGCTGTGGTCCATGGCCAGGATCAGGTCGTAGCTGGAAAAGTCGGCGCGCGTGACCTGCCGGGCACGCTGCGCGGACAGGTCATAACCACGGCGCAGGGCAGCGGCCTGGCTGCGTTTGTCCGGCGCCTTGCCGACGTGCCAGTCACCGGTGCCCGCAGAAGCCACTTCGACCTGATCGGCCAAACCGGCTTCACGCAGTTTGTGCCGCAGCACACCTTCAGCCGTGGGTGAACGGCAGATGTTGCCCAGGCAGACAAACAGAACCCGCATCAGGCCTCCAGCAGGCGACGAACGCGCTCGAGGTCTTCTGCCGTGTCGACACCCGGCGGCGGTGCAATCAGCGCATCGGCGACGTGAATCCGCACACCGTGCCAGAGCGCGCGCAGCTGCTCCAGGCACTCGGTATTTTCCAGCCAGCACGGGCCCCAGCTGACGAAGTCATGCAGGAAACCGGCGCGGTAAGCATAGATGCCGATGTGGCGGCGGTAAGGAACCTTCTCCGGCAATGCAGCCGGCAATTGCTCGCGGCTCTTGGCGAAATCGTCCCGCGCCCACGGCAAGGTTGCGCGACTGAACGTCAGCGCCAGGCCATTCAGATCGCTGACAACCTTGACCACGTTCGGGTTGAACAGGGTCTCAACGTCTTCGATCGGCTCGGCCAAGGTCGCCATACGCGCTTCGGTATGGGCCGCGAGGTTGGCTGCAACCTGATCGATCACGCTCGGCGGAATCAACGGCTCGTCGCCTTGCACGTTGACCACGATAGCGTCCGGCGCCAGGCCCAGTTGGGTGGCGACTTCAGCCAGACGATCAGTACCCGAGTTATGGTCTTCGCGGGTCATCACCACTTCAGCGCCAAATGCCTTGCAGGCCTCGACGATGCGCGCATCGTCAGTGGCGACGACCACCCGTTGCGCGCTGCTTTTGCTCGCCTGTTCCCAAACGTGCTGGATCATCGGCTTGCCGGCAATCATTTGCAGGGGTTTGCCCGGCAGACGGGTGGAAGCAAAACGCGACGGAATCACGACGGTGAAGGCAGTGCTCATTTATCCAGACGCTCGTCGGCCGTCAGGGTGCGCGCTTCGCTTTCGAGCATCACCGGAATGCCATCACGAATCGGATAAGCCAGACCGGCGCCTTTGCTGATCAGCTCGGTTTTATCAGCGCTGAGCTTGAGCGGACCTTTGCAGATCGGGCAAGCGAGGATGTCGAGCAATTTGGTGTCCATGAGCATTCCCTGGATAAAAGCGTTTTAAGGCAAAAGACGCGCGGGCAACAGCCGCATCAACTGCGTATCGAACCAGGCCACGAAGGCCGGTGATGGCGCAGCATCGACCGCCAGATACCACCAGTCGGCGGCCGCGAAGGGTCGGCATTTCACCGCATCCTTCTCGGTCATCACCAACGGCAGTGACGGCGTGAAATTCAAGGCCGCCGCGCTGTACTCGGCGTGGTCGGCAAAAGCATGTGCAACAGGCTGCCAGTGTAGCGTTTCAAGGGTGTTGAAGAAACGTTGCGGATTACCGATTCCGGCCACCGCGTGCAGGGCCTGACCGGCAGGGAAATGCTCAAGCGAGCGGCGTTCGCCAGTCAGCAGGTTGACCAGCGCGGTCGGTTGCAGCAGGAAGGCAAAGCCGTCTTCACGATCTGCCGAGGCACCGTTGTAGAGCAGCGCATCGACGCTTTGCAGGCGTTCGACCGGCTCACGCAGAGGGCCCGCCGGCAGACAGCGTTTATTGCCCAGTCCACGTGCGGCATCGATCAGTACCAACTCAAGATCGCGCGCCAGACGGTAATGCTGCATGCCATCGTCAGACAGGATCAGATCCAGCGGCTCAGCGGCCAGCAGTGCCTGCACGGCGCGACTGCGATCCGGATCGATCATCAACGGCACACCGTTGCGCTGGACGATCAACAGCGGTTCATCGCCAGCGACGGCTGCGCTCTGATCGGCTTCGACCCGCCAGGGCAATTGCGGCGGTTTGGCGCCATAACCACGACTGACCACACCCACCCGCAGGCCACTGCGTTGGCAGTGCTCGATCATCCACAGAATCAATGGCGTCTTGCCGGTGCCACCGACAGTAATGTTGCCGACGACGATCAGCGGCACGGGTGGCTGGTAGATCTCGCCTTGGCCTGCCAGAAACCGTTCGCGCTTGGCCGTAACCACGCGCCGGTACAGCCACTCCAGTGGCTGCAAAAGCTTCAGCGCCGGATGACCGGCGTACCAGGCGGCGAGCAAACGATCGGACATGGCCATCAGGGCGTCGGCGCCGCCTCAACGGTGGTCATGCGCAAGTGCGTGAAGCCCAGCTTGCCCGCAGCATCCATCGCGGTGATGACCGCCTGATGCTGGGTTTTGCCATCGGCGCTGATGGCCAGCGGCAAGTGGGTGTCGCCATTCGACTCTTTCTTCAAGGCGTCGATCAGACTGGCCAGATCGTTCTTCGGCAACAATTGGTTGTTGACCGAGAACACCCCGTCGGCGCTGATGGCGATGTCCAACTGCTTGGTCTGCTGGTCTTCGGCAGGCGATCCGCTGACGGCTTCCGGCAGGTCGACGCGCAATTGGGTTTCACGGGTAAAGGTGGTGGTCACAACGAAAAACAGCAGCAGGACAAACACCACGTCAATCAGCGACACGAGGTTGATGTCCACGTTCTCCCGTTGCTTGCGGCGAAACTTCACGCTTTGCCCTCAGCCAGATCAACGTCACGGTCGCCCTGCACCACTTCAACCAGCTTGATGGCTTCCTGCTCCATGCCCACGACAAGTTCATCGATGCGCCGTTGCAGGAACCGGTGGAAGAACACCGACGGGATACCGACGATCAGGCCCGAAGCCGTGGTGATCAAGGCTTTGGAAATACCCCCGGCCAGCACCGCGGCGTTGGTGGTCATGCCCGTGCCCATGAACGAACTGAAGATATCGATCATGCCCAACACCGTGCCGAGCAGCCCCAGCAACGGCGCCATGGCGGCGATGGTGCCCAGCGCGTTGATGTAGCGCTCCAGCTCGTGGATCACCCGGGCAGCGGCTTCTTCGATGCACTCTTTCATGATCTCGCGACCATGCTTGGAGTTGGCCAGGCCCGCCGCAAGGATCTCGCCCAACGGCGAGTTGGCGCGCAATTCCTTGAGTTTTTCCTTATTGAGTTGCTTGTCCTTGATCCAGACCCAGACCTGCCCGAGCAAATGCTCCGGGGTTACACGGCTGGCTCGCAAGGTCCAGAGACGTTCGGCAACGATCGCCATTGCCGCGATGGAACTCAGAATGATCGGCAGCATCATCCAGCCGCCGGATTTGACCAATTCCCACACAGTGACAGTCCCCTCGAAAAAGTCCGCCACTTTAACATACAGACTCGACAGAGCGACCCGGCACGCCACAGACCGTGTGTCGCATGGCGCGCCGCGCCGATGACTGGCGGCTATTGGCTGACGGGCGGCGGGTCACGCCAGAAACGCGATTGCTGACGCAATGATTCGGGCGCCTCGAACGCCCCCAGACGCAAACGCAAGGCGCCCTGTTCGGCGCTGTCATAGACCTGCATGCCCAACCTGCGATAACGCGCCAGCACTTGAGGATGGGGATGACCGAACGAATTGTCGTGCCCGCGAGAAATCAGCACGCCTTTGGGAGCCAGCGCCGTGAGAAAAACCATCGACGATGAGCTGCGACTGCCATGATGCGGCGCCTGCAGCCAGTCGGTCGCGACCGCCAGCGGACTTTCCAGCAATGCGTGCTCGGCGCGGGCGTCAATGTCGCCGGTCAGCAGCAAGCGTTCACCATTGGCTTCGACTTGCAGGACGCAGGATTTCTGATTGCTCTCGCTCGCCCCGGACCATTGCCAGAGCGCAAAACCCACACCGTCCCACTCCCAGCGTTGACCGCTCTCACAGGCTTGCGCATGCAACTCGGCCGGCAGCGCTTGAGGATCACCGCTGAGCACCCGCGTCACCGGCAATCCATTTGAAACCGAGCGCGCGCCACCGGCGTGATCGGCATCGGCGTGACTGATCAGCATCACATCCAGCGTGCGCACTCCGAGCTTGCGCAACGACGGCAATACCACCCGCTCGCCCAAGTCAAAATCACCGAAACGCGGACCGGCGTCGTAGAGCAACGTGTGATGACGCGTGCGGACCACTATGGCCAGGCCTTGCCCGACGTCCAGCTGCCAGATTTCGGCCATACCCGCAGGCACGGTTCTGAGTGGCGGGAACACCATCAACAGCAACATCGGCCAGCCCAACACCCGCATGGGCAAGCCTTTGGGCAGCAAAAGCAGAAAAGCGCCGAAAGCACTTATCCCCCAGGCCCAGAGCGGAATCGCCGGGGCAACCCATGCCGGTATCTGCCCAGCCACCAACGCCAGGCCGTTGAACAGCACATCGAGCAAGCCACCGGCCAGCCACAACAGCCCCTCACCGACATAAGGCAGCGGCAACAGCAACGTCCCCAGCAAGGCCGGGGGCAACACCACCAGGCTGATCCACGGCACGGCCAGCAGATTGGTCAACGGGCCACTGAGACTGATGGGCAAACCGAGTATCAGCAGCAACGGACACAAGCCAATTGCGATCAGCCATTGCGCGCGCGTCCAGGTTTGCCACCAGCGCCAGGCGCCCAGGCGGCCGCCGAAGGTGAAAACCAGCACCGCCACGGCCGCAAACGACAACCAGAACCCCGGTTGCAAACTGGCCAGCGGCTCAAGCAATAGCACTGCATTCAACGCCAACAGCAATGGCCACCAGGCACCCAGATGGCGAAACCGCAGACGCCATAACAACACCAGACCGATCATCACGCAGGCTCTGCGCACCGGCACCTCAAACCCCGCCAGCAGTCCATAACCGAGCGCCGCCGCGAATGCCATGCCGCAGGCCCACGGCAGCCAGGGCAATCTTTGCGGCCACAGGCCATAACGCGCCAACCCGGCAATCAGCAGGTAAACCATCCCGGCCAGCAAACCGATGTGCTGCCCGGAGATCACCAGCAAATGCACGGTGCCGGTGTCTTGCAATACACGCCAGTCTTCGCTGCTCAATCCGGATCCGTCGCCCAACACCAATGCGGCCAACGCCCCTGCACGACCCTGGGCATCGACCGCCAGCAAGCGCTGACGAATAGCATCACGCCAGGCCCCCTGTGCGGGTCGGAGCAATTGTCCGTCCTTGACGCTTCCCGTCGCGCCGATGCGTTGCGCCAACAGCCAGGCGTCGTAATCAAAGGCCTGCGGATTGAGCAGGCCCGTGGGGCGCTTCAATTTCACCGCCAGTCGCCAGCGCTCACCGCTGTTGACGGTCGGCCCGCCGTACCAGGCCAACCGCATCAGCCTCGGCAATTGTGTGCGCCGCGCCTCGCCATCGGCCAATTCGAAACGCGCCACGCCTTGCGCGTTCTGCGGCAAGCCGACGACTCGTCCTTCGACCCAGCGGGTTTGCCCGTCGAGGTCCGGCGCCAAACGATCTGCCAAAGCCCAGTGCGCACTGGCACACGCCCAGCTGAAACCGAACAGAAAAAACGCCAGTGGATACGTGCGAAATGGCAACAGCATCAATGCCAGTACGGGCAGCAACAGCAGTAACCCGACCGGTGGCAACACCGGTAAAAAACGCAAGGCCAACAGACCCAACGCGAGCGCCAACATCCCTGTGCGCATTAGCCTGTCCTTGAGAGTCCCTTCTCTTGGATTAGCCGAGTTACCAAAGTCCGCGTTTATTAATTGTCACAAAGTCTGAACTGGCGCTCAGTAGAATCCGGGCATACTTGCCGCTTGAACCGACCGAGAAGCCTTATGCCCCGGCGCTTATTCAAACGTTACATGCCAGACCCGACCAGCATTCGGGAACACAAATCCTTACGCTTTCTTGGCACGCTGCTGCACGACCCGAACCTCTGGCACCTCAATCGGCATTCGGTTGCGCGCGCCATGGCGATTGGAGTGTTCGCCGCGTTTCTACCGATTCCGTTGCAAATGCTGGTGGCGGCAATGCTCGCCATTTGGGTGCGAGGCAATATTCCGATCGCGGTGAGTCTGGTCTGGCTGACCAACCCAATCACCATGCCCGTGGTGTTTTACTGCACCTATCAGACCGGCGCCTGGCTGATGGATGTCCCCGCCCGCAGCTTGCCGGATGAGCTGACCTGGGAATGGATCAGCGGTGAGCTGTCGACCCTTTGGCAACCGTTTCTACTGGGCTCGGTGGTGACTGGCCTGGTGCTCGGCGCGTTGGCCTACTGCCTGACCATGATCTACTGGCGCTGGTGGGTAGGCCGGCAATGGAAGCGGCGCAGGCAAAGCCGGATATAGAAATGCAAAAACGGCACCTTTGAGGTGCCGTTATTGATTCCGTTACGCGCGTTTATATTTGCCGACTCAGCCTCCGTCGGAGGCTACAACGCCTTGCGTCACGGCCTACACCTGCGCCAGAATCCGCCGGCTTGTGCGCTTTGGCTCTCGCCTCTATTGTTTCCGTGTCACTGCTTATCAGTGATCGGGTTTAGTCGCTCGCGGTTCTCCAAGGCGCATCACGCAACAATCAGTCAGGTATTACCTATTCCTGCACTTGATGGTGGCTGTGCGCAGGGCGCTTCGGCGCGCCGGATTTCCTTGGGTCCCCGGTCGACTAACCTGCGTACAGCCGCCACCCTTCGTTTAGTCGCGAAGCGGTGGCAGCTCCAACCTTAAGGACCCAATACCATGTTCAAAGCCACCCCCAATCCCCCCGAAACCGACCCGGTTTCCCCCTACGCCTCCCTCGATTCAAAAGAACTCCACGCCGCCGCGCACCGTGCGCTCGATCACTATCTGGTGCTACCGGAGACCAAGCAGTTGTTGGCCGACCGACGTCCCGGCTGCATTTTTGTCATCGCCCCCGACGTCGACAGCGAAACCCTGCTGGCCCACGCCTGCGAAACCCTCGCCTCGGTGAATGTCATGGCCAGCGATCTGGCGTTTGAGCTCGAAGGCCCCAAGCGCAATACCGCGCTGGCGATTCAGCAGATGATTTCTCTGGCCGAGTTGGCGGTGAATCGGGCGCTGGATCACCTTGATCCACCCGACTCACCGCAGTAGCACACCAACACGCTGATCGTTCCCACGCTCCCGCGTGGGAATGCAGCCCGTGACGCTCCGCGTCACTGGACGCGGAGCGTCCCTAGAGGCATTCCCACGCAGAGCATGGGAACGATCAAAAAAAGGCCTCCACTTGGGAGGCCGTTTTTTTGTGTAGTACCCATTTTTTGCAGTGCTGGCAATGACGCCTTCGCGAGCAAGCCCGCTCCCACAAGGATCGAGTTTGCCGTAGGTTACGTGCGCATCCCGCGACCGCTGACCAGCAACCGCGCGCAACCGATGTACAACACCACGGTCGCCACCAGCATGAAGGTAATGGCGATGCTGATCTTGATGTCCGAGACGCCGAGGATGCCGTAACGGAAAGCGTTGACCATGTGCAACACCGGGTTGGCCAGTGACACCGTCTGCCAGAACGGTGGCAGCAGGCTGATCGAGTAGAACACTCCGCCCAGGTAGGTCAACGGCGTCAGCACGAACGTCGGGATAATCGAGATGTCGTCGAAGTTGCGCGCGAACACTGCGTTGATGAAGCCCAGCAGCGAGAAAATCGTCGCGGTCAGCAACACCACCAGCAGGGTAATCCCCAAATGGTGCACTTGCAGGTGCGTGAAGAACAGCGAAAGCAGCGTCACGATCACGCCCACCGCCAGACCACGCAGCACCCCGCCCACGGTGTAGCCGATCAGAATGGTGTGCGGCGAAACCGGTGAAACCATCAGTTCCTCGATAGAGCGCTGGAATTTGCTGCCGAAGAAGCTTGAGACCACGTTGCCGTAGGCGTTGGTGATCACCGACATCATGATCAGACCCGGTACGATGTATTCCATATAGGTGAAGCCACCCATATCACCGATTTGCCGGCCAATCAGATTGCCGAAGATCACGAAGTACAGAACCATGGTGATCGCCGGCGGCAGCAGGGTTTGCGGCCAGATCCGGGTAAAGCGCCGGACTTCACGGTAAACGATGGTATTGAGCGCGACGAGGTTGGGTTTCAATTCGGAACTCATACGGCCACCTTCGCCAGATTTTTCTCCACCAGAGACACGAACAACTCCTCGAGGCGATTGGTTTTGTTGCGCAGGCTCAGCACTTCGATGTTCTGCATGGCCAACTGACTGAACAACGCGGTGATGCCGACGGCCTTATCGACCTGGACTTCCAGTGTATGGCTGTCGAGCAGGCGGGTCGGATAACCGTTCAACTGCGGCGCGACCGTCATGTCGTGCTTCAGGTCCAGCAGGAACGTCTCGACATGCAGCTGGCTGAGCAGGTTACGCATGCTGGTGTTTTCGACAATCGTGCCGTGGTCGATGATGCCGATGTTGCGGCACAACTGCTCAGCCTCTTCCAGGTAATGCGTGGTGAGGATGATGGTGATGCCTTTCTGGTTCAGCTCGGTGAGGAAGGTCCACATCGAGCGACGCAGTTCGATGTCCACGCCAGCAGTCGGTTCGTCGAGGATCAACAGACGCGGTTCATGCACCAACGCACGCGCGATCATCAGACGACGCTTCATGCCGCCCGACAGTGAACGCGACGGCACATCGCGCTTGTCCCACAGGCCGAGCTGGGTCAGGTATTGCTCGGCGCGTTCCTTGGCGACTTTGGGCGGGATACCGTAGTAACCGGCCTGAGTCACGACAATGTCGAAGGTCTTTTCAAACTGGTTGAAATTGAATTCCTGCGGCACCACACCGATACAGCGCTTGAGCGCGGCAGGGCTGCGGTCCAGGTCATGGCCAAAGATATTCACCGTTCCGCTGGTCTTGTTCACCAGGGTCGAGAGAATGCCGATGGTCGTGGATTTGCCGGCACCGTTGGGGCCGAGCAAGGCAAAAAAGTCACCTTCGGCGACATCCAGATCGATACCACTCAAGGCCTGGAAACCGTTGCCGTAGGTTTTGGTTAGCTGCCGGATGGACAGAGCAGAACTCATATCGGATTTACACACCAAGAAGGGAAGTCAGGAATAAATAAGAGCGGGCGGCGAGCCATGCAGCCGCGGCGCATGAACGCAATGGTGCTTGGCGACGCCGCACAAGTACAGTCAAGTGTGTTGATAGTCAGTATTAAGTCAACGCGGTCATGACCGCTTTTTGATAAGCCGGACGTTGCTTCAGTCGCGCATACCAGGCTTGCAGATGAGGCATTGGCGCTCGCTCGATGGGCATCTCGAACCAGGCATAGATGAAGCTCCCCAGAGGAATATCGCCCACTCCGATCTCGTCGCCCGACAAATACGGCTTCTGCGCCAATGCCTGGTCGACCATCGACAGCAATTGCTCACAGGTTTTCTGCGCCGCGTTGATCGCGACCCAATCCTGTTGATCGGCCGGGGTGCGCAATACGCCCCAGAACACCTGGCGAAAGGGTTCGGCAAACGACGAAGTGGTCCAGTCCATCCACTTTTCTGCGCTCGCCCGGGCCTGCACATCGGCCGGGAACCAGTTCGAACCCGCCGCGTGACGGGCAGCCAGGTAACGCACGATGGCGTTGGATTCCCACAGCACAAAACCGTCGTCTTCAATCACCGGAATGCGGCCATTGGGGTTCATCGCCCGGTACTCTGGTGTGTCGACCACACCAAACGCCCCGCCCGCATCCTGCGTTTCGTAGCTCAGCCCGAGTTCCTCGGCGCACCACAGTGCCTTTCTGACATTCGACGAATTTTTCCGACCCCAGATCTTCAGCATGACCGCCCCTCAATGGATTCATTGGATGAATGCCGGGGCAGTCTACGCCCCGGATCAGCCGCGACTCAAATCGCTCTGCATGTCGCCCAACAGGGCTGGCGACTGCTCACCGAACAAATGCGGGTAGAGTTTTTCCAGGTACTCGAAGAAGAACGCTTCGGGTACATCGGCGAACTGGCCGT
This sequence comes from Pseudomonas sp. GW822-FHT06B12, assembly GCF_058799675.1. NCBI lineage: Bacteria > Pseudomonadati > Pseudomonadota > Gammaproteobacteria > Pseudomonadales > Pseudomonadaceae > Pseudomonas > Pseudomonas sp. GW822-FHT06B12. The sequence continues at coordinate 227,871 of NZ_JBXALR010000003.1, read as the reverse complement.
GATCGACCAGGTACTCCATCGACTGCTGCCCCTGGCGATTGAACGGGTGAAACACACTGTCGTTGACCCCGTCGAACTCCAGCGCCAGCACATCGAACAACTCACAGAGTTTCTGGTTGAACGCCGGCGTGGCCTTGACCCAGCGGCCTTGCAAATACAGCTCGGTGTAACCGTGCATGGCGAACACATCGCTCTTGAGCAACTCGATCAAGCGCGGGGTCGACAGGTGATTGCGCACATCCGCCAAGCCGATCCGCGCCGCGATTCCACAGTGCCGCGCACAACCGGCCAGCAACGTGGCCTTGGGCACGCAGTAACTCTCGCCAGTGGCCAGTGCATAACTGCCGCGCAAGGTCGCGGGATCGCGGCTGAAGGTGTAAGGGTTGTAGCGCACCGCTTCACGCACGGCGTAGTACAGACTCACCGCCTGCTCGACCGGATCACGGCTGTTGCCGCGATGCTGTTCAGCGAACTCCACCACCGCCGGGTGGTCACTATCGATGAAGCGGCCGGGACTCAGATACTCGTGCATGAGAACAATCTCCTGGGGAAGCCACGAGTCTAGCGACAGACCTAGCACAGAGATAACGACGTTTCGGCCAAACATCAGAGCTTGTCGCACGCTCAGCGAAGCTTTTTACGGCGTTCGTCAGCGTTATCACTCACGAAAATCACCGCTGTTTCCCACGATTTCAAACACATCGCTCTGACCACCCTGTTTTACAGATGCCGTCTAAGCTCTGAAGGTGGTTTTGACCCTGGTTTCACGGAGGATTGAATATGCTGCTGTTGTGGATACTGGTTCTGGTGGTCGGGATTGCCTGGCTGGCTCACCGCCGCATTGCGCCCCTGCCCGTCCTGGGTATCGTGGCTGTCTACCTGCTGGCGATGGGTGTCTTCAGCCATGCTCGAGGCTGGTTGATGCTGATTTTCTGGATCGTGCTGGCCGCCGTGGCAGTTCCCCTGCTGCTGCCCGAGCTGCGACGCAAATATTTCAGTGCGCCATTGTTCAACTGGTTCCAGAAAACCCTGCCGCCTATGTCACAAACCGAACGCGACGCCATCGATGCCGGCACCGTCTGGTGGGATGGCGAACTGTTCAGCGGTCGTCCGGACTGGAACAAACTGCTGTCCTATCCCAAAGCGCAGTTGAGCGAAGAAGAACAGGCATTCATCGACGGCCCGACCGAAGAACTCTGCGCCATGGTCAGCGACTGGCAGATCGGCCAGGCGATGGACTTGCCGGCCGAGGCCTGGACGCACATCAAGCAAAATGGTTTTTTTGCCCTGATCATTCCCAAGGAGTTTGGTGGCAAGGGGTTTTCTGCCTACGCCCACTCGCAAGTCGCAATGAAACTGGCCACCCGCAGCGGCGACCTGGCCTCCACCGTGATGGTGCCCAACTCCCTCGGCCCGGCCGAACTGTTGCTGCATTACGGCACCGATGAACAACGCAACCATTACCTGCCCCGCCTGGCGCGTGGCGACGATATCCCCTGCTTCGCGTTGACCGGCCCGCTGGCCGGCTCCGATGCGGGCGCCATGCCCGACACCGGGGTGATCTGCAAAGGCGAATGGGAAGGCCAGGAAACCCTGGGCCTTCGGCTGAACTGGGAAAAACGCTACATCACCCTGGGCCCGGTCGCCACCCTGCTCGGCCTGGCGTTCAAGGCCTATGACCCGGACCATCTGCTGGGGGACGAGGAAGACCTTGGCATCAGCCTCGCGTTGATCCCGACCGACACCGCCGGGGTCGAAATCGGTCGCCGCCACCTGCCCCTCGGCGCCGCGTTCATGAACGGCCCAAACTCCGGCAAGGACGTATTCGTGCCGCTGGACTTCCTCATCGGCGGCCAGGAAATGCTCGGCAAAGGCTGGATGATGCTGATGAATTGCCTGTCGGTCGGACGTTCGATTTCGCTACCGGCAGTCGGCACTGGCGCGGCCAAGTTCACCAGTCTGGTGACCGGCCAGTATGCTCAGGTTCGCGAACAATTCAACGTACCGCTATCTGCCTTCGAAGGGATTCAGGAAGCCATGGCGCGTATCGGCGGCAACGCCTGGATGATGGACGCCGCGCGGATGCTTACCGCCAATGCGGTGGATCTTGGCGAAAAACCTTCGGTGCTCTCGGCGATTCTCAAGTATCACCTCACCGAACGTGGTCGCGAATGCATCAGCCACGCCATGGATGTGCATGGCGGCAAGGCGATCATCATGGGGCCCAATAATTACCTCGGGCGCAGCTGGCAAGGTGCTCCGATCTTCATCACTGTGGAAGGCGCGAACATCCTTTCACGCAACCTGATGATCTTTGGTCAGGGCGCGATCCGTTGCCATCCGTTTGTGCTCAAGGAAATGGCCCTCGCTGGCCGTGAAGACAAGGACCAGGCACTGAAGGAATTCGACGGCCTGCTGCTCAAGCACATCGGTTTCGCCGTGAGCAACGCCGCCAGCACCCTGGTGCTGAACCTCGGCTTCGGGCACTTCGAACATGTACCTGGGGACAAACTCAGTCAGGGCTACTTCCGCGCCCTCAACCGTCAGGCCGCGGCATTCGCCCTGCTCGCTGACCTGAGCATGATGCTGCTGGGCGGTGAACTGAAACGTCGCGAACGCCTGTCGGCCCGACTCGGCGATGTACTGAGCAACCTGTACCTGGCCTCCGCCGCCCTCAAGCGTTACCACGACCTCGACTCGCCGGAGCACATGACGCCGCTGTTCGCCTGGGCCATGGAAGAGAGTCTCGGCCAGTCGGAACGGGCGCTGGATGAACTACTGAGCAACTTCCCGAGCAAGGTGCTCGGTTGCCTGTTGCGGGTGATCGTGTTCCCGTTCGGTCGTCGTCACAAAGGGCCGTCGGATAAACTGGGTGCCGAAGTGGCTGCGGTGATTGGCCGGGCCAAAGGCGACCCGACGCTTGAAGAGTTGCTGGGGGGTTGCTATCGCCCGCAATCGGTCGATGACCCGGTCGGCGCCCTGCAACATGCCTGCAACCTGCTGAGTGCAGCACAACCGTTGCAGAAAAAAATGCACATTGCGCTCAAGAGCGGGCAGTTCAAACCGAGTGCCGGGGAGCACGTCATCGACGCCGCCCTGGAGGCCGGTGTGCTGCAAGCAGCAGAAGCCTATACCTTGCATGAGGCCGAAGCCGCACGGCGCAAAGTGATCGACGTCGATGACTTTTCCAGGGAGCAGCTTCAGCTGGCTGAGGGCAAGACCCGCTAACGCGGCGGTTCGTCCGGCGGGTCAATGATGAAAAGCGGGCGCTGGAGCTATATACTCCAGCGCCCGTTTTGCTTTAGTTCTAGAGGACTCCCGTTATGCTCGACCAAATTCTCGTCCAGCTCGACCTCCTGCGCAGTATCCTGGTCGCTGTCGGTGAAGCCGAGCAGGTTCCAGACGAAAGTCATGCCTTGTTCCTGGAGCGCTTCGACGAACTGCGCGCGTCGCTACCCATCGATCCGATCGAAAGCCAATACCTGGGTCAGGACATTCTTTGTCAGGTCATCACCCGTTATCCGCAAATTGCCCACCTGGTTCCACGCGACCTGCTGTGGTACTTCGCTGGCGACTGCCTGCATTACATGCCTGATGACGAAATCGACCTGTATCAAGCCCTTGAAGAACGTCGCTTCGAAGCCGAGCAAAATGACGAACCGTTCGACTGGAACCAGGAAAAACAACTGCTGGCCCTGTCCAACCAGGACAGCAAGCACTGATCCTGATCAAAAGATCAAAAGATCGCAGCCTGCGGCAGCTCCTACATCGGTTCCGTAGGAGCTGTCGCAGGCTGCGATCTTGTCAGAGCAATCCATCACTCTCCGGCAACTCATACTCCGCCGCGACCTTGCCCGAACCACTCAACTTGCCCGGTTTGCTCAGCGTCGGCTCTTTCTCCAGGCACTCCACCAGGTAATCGATAAACACTCGAAGCTTGGGCGGAAGATAGCGTGTCGGTGAATGCAGTAGCCAGGCGCCGCCGTGATAGGACGCGAGAAAAGTCCAGTCCGGCAGGACTTGCACGATCAACCCTTGTTCAAGCGCATAACGTGCCGTGAAGTACGGCAAGCTGCCAATCCCGATGTGCTGCAAAACCGCCCCCAGCCGCACGCCCGTGTGGTTGGCGGCATACCGGCCGCGGACACCGACGGTCACTGCTTTGGTGCCTTTCTTGAACTTCCAGCGCGCATCGCTTGGTGTTTCGCCCAGATAGATACAGCTGTGATTCAGCAGGTCATGGGGATGAGTCGGGGTGCCGTGCTCTGCCAGGTATTGCGGGGTCGCGCAGAGCATGTGGTCGATCGTCAGTAGTTGACGACCCACCAGCCCCACCGGCGGGCGGTCAGTAATGCGGATCGCCAGGTCGACATGATCATCGATCAAATCGACCTGGCGATCCTCCAGCAACAGCGTCACATCGACCTTGGGATAACGGCGCAGAAACTCCGGCATATGCGGATGGATCACAAATCGCCCTACCGCCTTCGGCACGCTGACCCGCACCAGCCCTTCGGCCTCCTGAGTGAACTGCCCACTGGTTTCCATCACCGAACGGGCGGCGCTGACCATCTCCTGGCAGCGCTTGAACACCTCTTCGCCGCCATCACTCAAGCGCAGCTTGCGGGTGGTGCGTTGCAACAGCCGAGTGGCCAGGGCCTTTTCCAGGCGCGAGATGCTGCGGCTAACCGCTGACGGCGACGAACCCAGCTGTCGTGCTGCCTCCGAGAAGCTGCCGGTCTCAACCACCTTGACGAAAATCGCCATTTCACCCAACAGTAGTAGTGGAAGATTTATGCTCACAGCGCAACAGTCCTTTGATGTTTGAACGGATTATCACGTAATGGCAGCCTTCATATAATCAAAACATCAATTTCAATAGGGAATGAAATATGACGCTTCGCCTCTTTTTCCATAGTGATGACCTCGGCGCCAACGTAGAAGTCCTCGAGTGCACGCCCTGTGAAACCGAGTTCGCCGTAGTCCTGCGCGCCACGCTGTTTCATCCCCAGGGCGGTGGCCAGCCGTGTGATACCGGCTGGATCGGCCAAAGCCAGGTCACGCGAGTCGTGCAGGAGCAGGATCGTATCGTGCACTACGTCGACCGACCGGTAAGCCCGGGCATGACCTCAATCAAGATCGACGAACAACGCCGTCAACTTAATACCCGCCTGCATTCGGCCGGCCACTTGATCGGGCACTTCCTCGAAACCAAAGGCTGGACACCGATCAAGGCCCATCATTGGCCGGGCGAAGGCAAGGTCACCTTCACACCCGGTGAAACGCCCCAGGAACTGGAAGCCGAAACGATCCAGCAAGCTCTCGCCCAGTGGATCGCCAACGATCTGCCACGCCTGACTTCGCTGCGCGAAGGTTCGCGTGAAATCGGCTTCGGTGAACTGCCCGCCTACGGCTGCGGCGGTACCCATGTAAGGCGCCTACAGGATTTAGGCACAGTCACTATCGCAGCCCTTTCACAGAAGAAGGGCACGCTTTCGGTCCGCTACGAGGTGGGCTGAATCATTCGGCAATGCTGCGCTCACTGCGCGACATCGCCTGATGCCAGGAGCCTGCACTCGCAGGCCCGATGATTCTCTATGGATGGACCTAAGACATGAAAAAGACCACCTCGCACTCTCCAGAATCACCAGACGCTTCACCAACCGACACCGTCGATCTAACCACGCTTTCCAAAAACACTGCACGCCTAGTCAGCCCCCGTCTACGTAATCCAGACCGCCCCGACCCAATCAGCCACGTCTTCACCATCGTCCCGAATGTCGACACCGAATCTCTGCTCTGTCATGCCAGTGAAACCCTCGCCTCCCTGAACGTCATGACCACCGATCTTGCCGGTGAACTGGAAGGCTCGCGCCGCAACGTAGCGTTGGCCATTCAGCAACTGGCGGTGCTGGGCGAGTTGTTGATCAATCGAGCGCTAGACAATCTGGACTTACCCGAAGGCGTGCTTGAAGTTCCATTAATCAAATAACGCTAAGTGAGTCTGGCGCTTAGCGAGGGCGATTACAGTGAATTATCGCGGGTGTTGGTGACGTCATTGCGCGACGGTTGTGATTTGCTGGACGTCGTTGGGCGACGATTGCAGGTACAGGCTTCGATGTAAAAAACGGGCGATCTTATTCGGATCGCCCGTTTTTTTTATGTACCGACTGAGTGGCACTTATGATCGCGCACCATGGGGGGTGATCCTGATCCTCTTCGCCGGACGCCTGATTCTGTCCATGTGAATCGTGCCCGCTCATAGAGGCGTCCCCACCCTGTAGGAGCTGCCGCAGGCTGCGATCTTTTGATCTTCGCTCGTGGGGCATTTCCAGAGCAGTCAAAAGATCGCAGGCTTCGCCAGCTCCTACAGTGTTTTGGGGGGTTACTTCAGATTGCCACTGAGAAACTGCTGCAAACGCTCGCTCTTCGGATTGCCCAGCACGTCCTCTGGCGCGCCCTCTTCCTCCACTCGCCCCTGATGCAGAAACAGCACCTGATTCGACACTTTGCGGGCGAAGCTCATTTCGTGAGTCACCATGATCATGGTCCGGCCTTCTTCGGCCAGGCCCTGGATTACCTTGAGCACTTCGCCCACCAGTTCCGGGTCCAGCGCCGAGGTCGGCTCGTCGAACAACATGACTTCCGGCTCCATCGCCAACGCGCGAGCAATAGCGACACGCTGTTGCTGGCCACCCGACAGGAACGCCGGGTACTGATCCGCCACGCGAGCCGGCAGGCCGACCTTGTCCAGATAACGACGGGCACGATCTTCTGCGTCTTTCTTGCTGACACCCAGCACCCGGCGCGGAGCCATGGTGATGTTTTCCAGCACGGTCATGTGGCCCCACAGATTGAAGTGCTGGAACACCATCGCCAAACGGGTGCGCAGTCGTTGCAGTTCGGCATCGTCGGCCACGCGCATGCCATGGTGATCTTTGACCATGCGAATCTGCTTGCCATCCAGGCTCATCGCGCCGTCGTTCGGTGTTTCGAGAAAGTTGATGCAGCGCAAAAAGGTACTTTTGCCCGAGCCGCTGGCGCCGATCAGGCTGATCACGTCACCGGTTTTGGCCTTCAGGGAAACGCCCTTGAGCACTTCGTGGCTACCGTAACTCTTGTGTAGTTCTTCAACAGTCAATTTGTACATGTGCGCAATCATCCTCTAAGGGAAAATGGGTCGCCGCTGCGTAGACGTCGCAAGCGGCGACAAAGCCCGTGGCCTGATTAGTGAGCCGGGCCAAGAAAGGCCAGCCAACGACGTTCGGCAATGCGGAACAGACCGACCAGCGCAAAGGTGACCAACAGGTAAATCAGCGCGGTAATACCGAACGATTGAAAGGTCAAAAAGGTCGCCGAGTTGGCATCCCGCGCCACTTTCAAAATGTCCGGGACGGTGGCGGTGAAGGCCACGGTGGTCGAGTGCAGCATGAGGATCACTTCGTTGCTGTAGTACGGCAGCGAGCGACGCAGGGCCGACGGCATGATCACGTAGGCATAGAGCTTCCAGCCCGTCAGACCGTAGGCTTTTGCGGCTTCGACTTCGCCGTGGTTCATGCTGCGAATCGCCCCGGCGAAAATCTCTGTGGTGTAGGCGCAGGTGTTCAAGGCAAACGCGAGGATGGTGCAGTTCATCGCATCGCGAAAGAACGCATCGAGCACCGGTTGTGCACGGACCGCGGCCAGGCTGTAGATCCCGGTGTAGCAAATCAACAGTTGGATATACAGCGGCGTGCCGCGAAACAGGTAGGTGTAGAACTGCACCGGCCAGCGCACGTAGAGCCTGCTGGAAACCCGGGCAATGGACAGCGGAACCGACACCAGGAAACCGATGAAAATCGAGGCGCTGAGCAACCACAGGGTCATGGCCAGGCCGGTGATGTGGTAGCCGTCGCTATAGAGGAAGGGCTTCCAGTAGTCCTGCAGTAATTCGATCATCGTACAGCCTCCCGGGAACCTGCCGCGTAATGCCGTTCGAGCCAGCGCAGGACATAGTTCGACGCGCTGGTGATCACCAGGTAGATCAGCGCGGCCAACACCAGAAAAAAGAACAGTTGATAGGAGCTTTTACCGGCGTCCTGAGCGGCCTTGACCAGGTCAGCGAGGCCGATGATCGACACCAGCGCGGTGGCCTTGAGGATCACCATCCAGTTGTTACCGATGCCTGGCAGGGCAAAGCGCATCATTTGCGGGAACACCACGTAGCGAAAGCGCTGAGCACGGCTCAAGCCGTAGGCCGTGGCCGCTTCCATCTGCCCACGAGGCACCGCGAGGATCGCGCCGCGAAAGGTCTCGGTGAAGTACGCGCCGTAGATGAAACCCAGGGTGATGATCCCGGCGGCGAACGGATTGATCTCGATGTATTCCCAGCCCAGCGCCTCGGTGAAACTGGTCAACCAGGTTTGCAAGCTGTAGAAAATCAGCAGCATCAGCACCAGGTCCGGCACGCCGCGAATCAGCGTGGTGTAGAGCTGGGCCGGAATCCGCAACAGTTTGACGCTGGACAGTTTGGCACTGGCGCCGATCAGGCCGAGCAGAACGCTCAACAACAGCGACAGTATCGATAACTTGACGGTCATCCAGGAGCCTTCCAGCAACAGAGGGCCGAACCCCTTCAAGCTGAATCCGGAGAGCCCGAGTGTCTGCAAAAGTGCTTCGAACATAATTCAGGAACCTATAGCGATAAAAAAGCGCCCGTCCCTAGGACGGGCACCGGGGCCTTACTTGCCGCTGTAGAGACTCAGATCACCGAAGTGTTTCTTCTGGATCGAGTCGTAGGTGCCGTCATCGTGGATCGCCTTGATGCCTTTATCGAGAAGGGCCTTGAGCTCGGTGTTGCCTTTGGCGATACCCACCGCTGTTTTAGCGGGCAACAACTCGCTGTCGATCGGTTGGCTGACCTCGAAATCAGCCCCTTGCGGCGACTTCAAAAAGCTCAGCTTGGCTTGCAGCATGTCCTGGATCGTGGCGTCGAGGCGACCGGACATCAAGTCAGCGTAAACCTGGTCCTGGTTGGCGTAGGCCTTGGTTTCTACCCCGGCCTTGTCCAGTACGGCCTTGGCGTAGGCTTCCTGGATGGTGCCTTGCTCGTAGCCGACTTTTTTGCCCTTGAGCGAGGCCACGTCTGAAACGCTGGAGCCTTTCTTGTAGACCAGCGCGGTCGGGCCGGAGAACAGTTCGCTGGAGAAGTCGATGACTTTCTCACGGGCCGGAGTCACGGTCATGGAAGAGATCACGCCGTCGAACTTGTTGGCCTTCAAGCCTGGAATCGTGCCGTCGAAATCGCTCTCGACCCATTTGCACTTGACCTTCAGCTCGGCGCAAATCGCGTTACCCAGATCGATATCGAAGCCCACCAGGCTACCGTCAGCCGCTTTGGACTCGAACGGTGCGTAAGAAGGATCAACGCCAAAACGCAGCTCTTTGTACTCTTTGGCCGTGGCTACACCTGCGGCCATGCACAAGGTCAAAGCAGAAAGGGTCAGCAATGTTCTTTTCATTATTATCAATTCCTAAAACCACTACGGGCGCTTATGGCGCATGGGTGCTGTTACTGGAATGCGTGTGACGCTGTGAACCTGAACCAAAACCTCAAAGCAATGCTGCGCGTCAACGCCTGCCGGCGACTCCCACGCACACACATTTACTTGTACATACAAGCATATGCAATCAACCAGCCAACTCGCTGAACGGGAGCTGAAGAAAGCTTTTAAAGCAACAGGAAGGCCTCTGGAACGGGGCTTTGGCGATGACAAAAAAATTCTCGAGGGTTGTCGAGCAGCGTTCGCGACTGTTACCTGAGCCGCGTTTTGTGTCGTGTTGGTGCATCCGGTAACAATTTGAAAGGACGCATTACGTGCGGAAATACCCCGTCGCGGGGCCAGCTCGCAGGTGAGTGCACGATTCGAAAAATAGCAACGCGCGCACATTTTCACTGAGGTTTTTCTTCTAATTCATGGCGCTTTGCCTTGGTTGAACTACTTTCAAACAAGGAAAAGTTATACCGGCGTGAGTTGTCCACGTTTTGTTCAGCGATCAGATAGCGGATTGGCACAAGGAGTTACCTCACCATGATCCTGGCTGGCGTTTTTCTGCTTTGTGCCTTGATTGCCGGTTACTTATTGGGGGAACCGCGTCGGCTGACAGTGCTGTCTATAGCCACTGCTGCTGTCGAGCCTGTGCCTATTGCTCTGGTCGGTAGCCTGTCCGAGCCAGACAAGGTTGGCAAAAAAACCTCGCGTGTCCTGAGCCCAGGTATCTGGATCACTGACGACAGTTTTAGCGTAGGTCGCTCGCCGGTCATCAAGACCTGCGTATTGCGCCTGCTCGCGCGCAGCACCAAGGAATATTGCCGGGACCATTAATGGTTAGTGGTCTGGCGAAGTGGAGGGCCGACCCGGGCCCCTTGAAGCGATCCAAGGCAACCAGGTCAGCCCGTAGATGGCCTATTCAGCGAGGATGCACTTAATGAGCTATCGTACCGTGCCCGCTTTCAAACGAATTATCCATGGTCTGTTGTGGATGGGCCTTGGAGTGGACGCGGCTCAGGCCGCGGCGAACAATTGCTCGCAACTGGCAAATCTGCCCGCCGTGTTCGAGGTCGGTCAGGGACTTCAGGATGAGTTGCGCATGCCGGTCCCGATCAAGCAGTTGGCCGTCGGCGACCCGAAAGTTGCCGATGTGCAAACCAGTAGCAGCAACTCCTTCATACTCACGGGTGTAGCTCCCGGCGCCACCAGCCTGATGGTCTGGACCGCCTGTTCACCCACGCCGCGCCAAAGCATGGTATTCGTCAAGGGCAGGGCCACCGCAGCACTGACCAGCGTGTCGACGGTGCCTTCTGAAGACCCGCTGCTGCCGAGCCAGGTGCAGACCGATATTCGCTTCGTCGAAGTCAGCCGCACCAAGTTGAAAGAAGCCAGCACGTCGATCTTCGGCAAGAGCGGTAATTTTCTGTTCGGCTCGCCAGGGTCTGTACCCGGGGTGACTGTGACCCCCGGCCATATTGGTAATCTGGCGCCAAACATCCCGCTGAATAACGGCACGTTCAATATCGGCTTTGGCGGCGGTAATGTGCTGGGGATGATCAATGCGCTGGAAGGCAGTGGCTTTGCCTACACCCTGGCGCGGCCGAGCCTGGTGGCCCTCAGCGGACAGAGTGCGAGCTTCCTGGCCGGTGGTGAAGTGCCGATTCCGGTGCCCAGTTCAGGCAGCGACAACATCTCCATCGAGTACAAGGAATTCGGTGTCCGCCTGACCCTGACCCCGACCATCATCGGGAAAAATCGCATTGCCCTGAAGGTGGCACCCGAGGTCAGCGAGCTGGATTTCACCAAGGCCATACAGATCGCCGGCACCGTGGTCCCGGCATTTACCGTGCGCCGTACCGACACCAGCATTTCCCTGGCCGATGGCGAAAGTTTCGTCATCAGCGGTCTGATCAGCACCAGCAACAGCTCCCAGGTGAACAAGTTTCCGGGGCTGGGCGATATCCCGATTCTCGGCGCGTTCTTCCGCAATAACTCCATCAACCGTGAAGAGCGCGAACTGTTGATGATCGTCACTCCGCACCTGGTTCAACCGCTGGCGGTCAACGCACAACTGCCGACATTGCCTGGCGAACAGCTGCGCAATTACGACCCGAACTTCTACCGCATGTACTTCCTCGACAGCGGCGACTTCGACAGTCGCATGGGACTCTCGCAATGAGCCCGTTTCAACGTGTTGTAGCCAGAGGACACTCAATGAAAGCGGTCATAGCAATAGCAGCGACAGTGATGCTCGCAGGTTGTGCCACCAATGGCCTGTCTTCGCGACCGAGTAGCTGCGCGAGTCCAGGTTCCGATCAACAGTTGTCCCTGAACCTGGCCGACGACATGACCAACGATGGCCGTTTGTATGCCAGCCTGGCGAATCTGGAGGGGTTGCCCGAAGACCTGCCGCAGGTTCGCCTGCGCAAGGCTCGAGTCCTGCGCCTGCTGGGTCGTAACGAGGCCGAACCGTTGTACAAGAGCCTGCTCGGCACGTGTATGGCCGCTGAAGGCGAGCATGGCCTGGGCCAGTTGGCCGCGGCCAGAAATGATAATGCGGCCGCCGCGGATCACCTTGAGCGTGCGATGAGGATGGCCCCTACCGACGATAAAATCCGCAATGACCTGGGGGTCGTCTACCTCAATCAGCGTCGGATCAATGAAGCACGCTTTCAGTTTATGACCGCCATGGAGCTCAAGCAGTCGGATTCACTGGCGGCACTCAATCTGGTGACACTGCTGATCTATCAGGACAACTGGAAGCAGGCTGCCGAACTCGCAAACCGCGCCAGCCTGAGCTCCAAGCAAGTCTCGGATGCTCAAGCTCGCGCGGAAAGACTCAAGGCCCCGGCCAAAAAAGTGGTGGCTACCGAGGGTAAAGGCATGACAGAGGTAGTCGATGCCTCAGCCAATGCGATCAAGTAGACAAAACGAGGAGTCGCAAATGAATACCAAGAGGCTGTTGATAGTGTGCATGGCTTGCCTGTCCACGACCGCCTGGGCTATTGAGCCAGGCCCCTCGTCGGTGCCGCAACAAGGCACCGAACAATGGATGCAACTACAGATTCGCGGCGTAGTGGCTTCCCCTCGACTACAAAGCGTTTCGGCCACCGAACGTGATCTGTCCATGCAACGCTGGCTGGATAGCTTCACCCACCCGATTCCTGAACATTTTGACCAGAAGGCATCGGGAAGCATGAGCAACGGCGGTAAATAAGACACGTCAGAGGCCGATCAGCCTCTGGCGTAGCCCAGAGATACCTGGCGAGAGCGCCGGGGCCAATAACGTGCGTGGGTAAAAGTGTAAAGGGATAAAAAAAGTGGATCAGGCACCGGGCCTGACCCACATAAGACTTGCTCCACCCTGTGCTCCGAAAGGAGCCGCCATCCTGCTCGGCAGCCCCTCCCTCTTATCTCACCCGAATGCTTTGAGCACCCCGATCAAAGCCGGCCCAATAGCGACCAGGAAGAAGCTCGGCCACAGACAGAAGATCAACGGGAATATCAGCTTGGTACCAATTTTCGCCCCCATCTCTTCGGCTGCCTGCGTACGCCGGTCGCGGAACTCATCAGCATAGATTCGCAGAGTATCGGCCACACTGGTACCGAAGCGGATGCTCTGCCCCAGCAGGCTGACCAACCCTTGCACGTCTTCCAGCCCGGTGCGCACGGCCAATTGTTTTAGCGCCTCGGTACTGGTAATCCCGGCGCGGATTTGCGCATTGACCAACGCCAGTTCCTCCGCCAGCTCGACCTGACTGACCGACATCTCTTCAGCCACCCGTTCGATGGTCGTGGGCAAGGCCAGCCCCGATTCCACGCAGACCACCATCAGATCCAGGGCATCCGGAAACGCGACACGCAGCCGGGTCTGACGTAGCTGTTTGCGCTTGCCGATATACATCGCTGGCAGCAGCCAACCGACAGCGGCCGCCATGAGCACCAGCAGCAGGCCCAGAGGCAGAGAAAGTCGGGGAATCAGCGGCAAAACCAGCAACGAAATGCCGACCAATATCAGCGGCAACAGCAAGCGCACCGCCCAGTACATCTGCACCGCCGAAGACGAGCGGTACCCTGCGTGCATCAACAGCAGCTGGGTTTCGGATGCCTGAGCGGTTTCGGCGGAGCCAAAACGCTGGCCGACGCGCTCCAGCAACAGTTGCAGATTACCCGGCGCGTCCGGCCCCCCTGCACTCCCGTATTGCCCCCGCTTGATCAGCGCAAGACGACGCTGCATCGGGTCCTGAAGCCCCAACACCAGTAATACCACGGTGACGACCGCAAGCACCGTACTCACCCCTATCGCACTGACGAACAACAGGCGCGCCAGCGCCTCATTACCCGTCACCCGACCCAACAACCCGAGCAAATAGTCCATGACCTGCACCTCCACGTAGCGAATACCGCTTAAACCTGAATCCGGATGATTTTTCGAATCCAGACAATCCCGACCAACATCGCGCAGAAAGCCCCGATGATCAGCTTGTGGCCGAGTGGATCATTGGTCAGCACAGGCAGGTAGCTGGGAGTCGTGATCAGGATCGCCGCCGCCAGCACGAAGGGAATTGACACCAGCACCCAGGCCGACATTCGCCCTTCAGCTGACAGAGTCTTAATCTTGCGCTGAAAGCGGAAGCGCCCCCGAATCAAGCGACTCAAACGCTCGAGCACCTCGGTCAGATTGCCGCCGGTTTCACGATGGATGAGGATCGACGTCACCAGCATCATCACCGTCATACTCGGCATGCGCTCCAGCAGGCCAAGCATGGCCCGGCGCACATCATTGCCATAGTTGATATCGGCGAAGGTCAGACCGAACTCATGCGCCACCGGCCCCTTGTGCTCCTCGGCCACCAGACGCAGGGTTTCGTTGAATGGATGCCCGGCGCGCAAGGCCCGGCACATGGCATCCAGCGCATCCGGCAAACCTTCCTCAAACTCGGCAAAGCGTTTGTTGCGGTCACGGAGGATTTTCAGCAGCGGCAGCCAAGCCACCGCAAAGGCCACCGCCAACGCCATCCACCAGAGTGACGAGAGCAAGAAGACCAGGGCTCCTGCACCAACTCCCATGGCGATCCCGAGGAACAGCACCCGATAGGCCCGATATTCGTGCCCCGACTGCTCGATCAGCTGTGTCAGGCTCGCCATAAACGGCAGTTGCTCAAGCCAGGCTTCCAATGGCGACAAGCGTGTCAGGTATTTCTGCCGCAGCACGGTTTGCATGTTGGGCAAATTGTTGGCTCTCTCCAGCACATGCAGGCGGCCGCGAATACGCTTGCGCATCTTGCCCGCCTCGCCGAACACCGGCACCACCACGCCCTGGGACAGGAGGAAGACGGCGATAAACACCATACCGAGAAAGACCAGAATGAATTCACCGGATATATGGTTCATGACTGCCGTCCCTCCATCCATTCAGGCCTGAACAAGGTCAGGGGCAACTCGATACCACGTTTGGCCAACACGTCGCGAAAGGACGGGATCATGCCGCTGGGCCGGTAATCACCGAGCACTTCACCGTGTTCGCCCATGCCACTGCGTGCAAACGAGAAGATTTCGGTCATGGTGATGATCTCGCCCTCCATGCCGTTGATCTCCTGCACGCTGACCAGGCGCCGCTTGCCGTCCTCCTGACGTTCCAGCTGGATCACCACATCAATGGCCGAAGCGATCTGCTGACGCATGGCCTTGATCGGGAAAGTGGCACCAGTCATCGACACCATGTTCTCGATTCGCCCCAATGCATCGCGCGCGGTATTGGCGTGGATCGTGGTCAACGAGCCGTCGTGGCCGGTGTTCATGGCCGTCAGCATGTCCAGCGCCTCGGCGCCCCGTACTTCGCCGATCACAATGCGGTCCGGGCGCATCCGCAGACTGTTACGCACCAATTCGCGCTGGCTCACCTCGCCACGCCCCTCGATGTTCGAAGGACGGGTTTCCAGGCGCACCACATGGGGCTGCTGCAGTTGCAGTTCAGCCGAATCTTCGATGGTGACGATTCGTTCGTTTTGCGGAATGAAACTGGACAGCACATTGAGCATGGTGGTCTTGCCGCTGCCGGTGCCGCCGGAGATCAATACGTTCAAGCGTCCGCGAACAATCGCCTTGAGCAGCAAAGCAATGGCCGGGGTCAAAGTACCGACCTGGATCAGGCTATCGGTATTGAGCAGGTCCACGGCAAAACGACGGATCGACACGCTCGGCCCGTCGATGGCCAGCGGCGGAATAATCGCGTTGACCCGCGAACCGTCCTTGAGCCGGGCGTCCACCAACGGCGAGGACTCATCGATGCGCCGCCCCAGACTGGAAACGATGCGGTCGATGATGTTGAGCAAATGCTGATCGTCACGAAAGCGCACATCGGTCCTCTGCAACTTGCCGAAACGTTCGACATACACCGAAGCAAAGCCGTTGACCAGAATGTCAGACACGGTGTGATCCGCCAGTAACGGCTCCAGTGGGCCAAGGCCCAGCACCTCATCGGTGATCTGCTTGATGATCAACTGACGGCTGACCGAACTCACGGGGGCTGAATGCTCATCCAGCAAGCGCTGGCAAATCTCGCGAATCTGCCGCGTGGCCTCGGCCTGCTCAAGGGAATCGAGCAAGGACAGGTCCATGACCTTGAGCAACTGCTGGTAGATTTTCTCCCGCCACTCGGCCTCCACCGGGGTGACCTGGCTCCGGGTCTCGTAAATGACGTCCGGAACCGAACGTTCCCACGCCATCAATTCCTCTGCCGGGTCCAGCAGGTCGTCGCCCGGCTGACCAGACAATGATGCGGCGGGTTTAGCGGACTGTTTGCGCAAGCGGTTACGAAAGTCGCTGATCATGGGTTATCCCCCGAAAAAACGGTTGAAGGCACGTTTGAACAAGCCTTTGTTCCCGGTCATCTGGTGACCGACCAACGCCTCGGACATCTGCCGTACGGCGACGGTGATCGGAGCCCGCGGTGCTTGCACCCCCAACGGCACGCCAGAGTTCTGACTCTGGCTGACCAGGTTGAAGTCGTTGGGTAATTTCAACAAATTCGCGCAACGCAACGCCTCGCCGATATCCTTGAGGCTGATGGCTGCCGCCTTGTCATAGCGGTTGACCACTACCTGCAATTGATCCCCGCGCACGCCCAGGTCCTCGCGAAGAATCCGCGTCAGGGAGCTGGCATCCCGAAGATGGCTGACGCTCTGCTGCACCACGACGTACACTCGATCCGCCTGCTCCAGTACAGAACCTGTGAGGTGGTCGATTTGCCGCGGCAGATCGACCACCACCCAGTCATAACTGGCACGGGCCAACTGCAACAGTCTGTCAAGTTGCTCGGGCTGGGCATCCTGCGGCAGGCACAGCTCGCCGGCCCGGCCACCGAGCACATGCAAGGTCGGGCTGAAGTGGCTGCAAAAACCGCGCAACGCGACGCTGTCCATGTCCTCGACCTGCTGCAACACCTCCAGATGGCTGTGCGACTGCGCCACATCGAGGTAATGCGTCACGCTGCCGAATTGCAGGTCCATGTCCAAAAGCAGGGTGTTGCCGCCCTTGACGCTGAGCTGGTGAGCCAGGTTACAGGCCAGCAAGGTACTGCCGGAGCCGCCCTTGGCGCCCATCACGGCAATCAGCTTCCCTTCCGCCCCACTGTTGACCCGGACCTCTGTGACCAGACGACTCAAGGCTGAAACCAGTTCCGTCTCGGCTATCGGTTCCGGCAAGACATCACGGGCGCCGGCCTGCATCGCCAGGCGCATGGCTTCCTGCTCGTTCAACAGGCCGCACACCAACAGCGGCGGACGCTCATGGGCCGGATGCTGTAACAGTGCCGCCAGCTCCTCACGCCATAGATGGCTGACACGCACCAACAACAGATCGGGCATCCGCTCCAGACCATAAAGCGGGTCGACATGCCCATTGCTCACCAGGCGCGTGCTCACCTCCAGGCTCGGCATGCGCTGGCAAACGCTTTGCAGATCACGCAGTGCCGTGGCATCACGGCTGCTGATCAGCAATCGCAGCCCGGGCTTGCCGGTCGTCGCGGTGCTTAACGATGTTTCCTTTATATTCAGCATGGAGTGACCTCCCCTGACTCGGAATGATGCCCAAGGCTTTCGCGTGGCAAGGTCGCCCTGAAGACCGGCAGGGTAATCGGCACGCCAAACCCGGGGATAAACAGATTGAAAACGTAGCTTTGCAGGCTCACCTGGACATAACGGATGGCACGAAATCCCGTGGCGCTGACGGTGTCGGTGGGGTTCGTCACCACTGCACCGTTCGCGTCCAGGTAGGTCAGCGTCAGGTTGCCAGTGCCCAGATTGGTGATCAGCTGGCTGGTGCCGGTGTTGCCCGCGGGATTGAAGATCGCCCGCTGCAACACGATCGGATCGCTGATATTGCACACCGCCGCCAGGCGCGCACCGCGCCGCACGGATTCATCGAGGGCATTCACCGTGAAGTACAGGCGGCCCATTTCCAGCACGCCGAACAACAGAATGAACACCAGCAAGCCGATGAAGGCGAACTCCACCGCATAGACGCCGCGCATATGTTTGCGATTCATCACAGAACCCTCATGACGGTTGTGGCGACCAGCGGAACACTCAGCACAATCGGATTACCAAAGAGCCCAGTAATCGAGCCGGTACAATTGCCGCCGCCAATCACCGGGCAGAAGGTATAGGTGATGGTAACCTTCACATGGTCGGGTTGGAGGGGGTTGGTGCCCACCGCGGTGACAGCCACGTTAGCGGTCGTCAACCCTGATACCACTGCGGTACCGGTGTTGGAAGGCACGCCATAGACCGCCACGTTTTTTGTCTGGGTCTGCAACGTGCTGCTCAGAGCGACAGCGCCGAGCGTCGAGTTCCAGGCCTGGCTGGCAACGTAACGGCCGGCATCACGGCTGGCCTGTAACAGGGTGTTGTACTGAAAGAGCATTCGACCGAACTCGCCGAGGGCCAGCAACAGCAGCAGCAACAACGGCAGGACGATGGTGAATTCCACCAATGCCATTCCTCGCTGGCCCTGCGGTTGTTTAAAAGCGCGAAGTTCCATGACGCCTCCTACGAGTCAGAGCTCGGAGTGCCGCTGCCATTGATATAGGTTTTGTAGAGCTGAATGATCCGTGGGCCGGCATCACCCGAAGGATTGGGACCCGGCACGTTGTCGCCTGTACACTCCTGCACGAACTGCCCGAAGATCTCCGAGGTACTACCCGTGCTACCGGCCGGCTGCACCACGAAATAGCAGCCAAAACCCAGGACCGGAATCGAGGTCGCGCCATTATTTTGCCCGGTGCAGTTGCCAATCACGACTTTCAGCATCCGTCGTTCGTAGACTCCTGGGTTCTGGCAACCCGTGCCTGAGCCGGCAATACACGCCGCGGAGCTCGCCAGCCAGTCGTTGTAGCCAAGCACCGCGTTGCCGCCAGCAGTGAGTGTGCCGTTGTTCGAAATGATGGTCTGGCCCTTGTATTGCAGTGTGCCTGAGCTGTTGGTGATCACTGGCGTGCTGTAGCTGACGATCAGGTCTGGCGGATAATCCGCGATTTTGAGCCCTCCACTGTACTGACCGAAACGGGTATTCAAACCTTGGGACACCGGGCCGACGTTGTTGCCCGGTTTGGTCGTGACATTTTGCCCGACGCTGCGGCATACCGAGCCGCCTCCAGCCAGGTCGTCCCTGACCGTGCTGCCGCCCGAGCCAAAATCGAGTAGTTGAAAATTGCCTGGGCCAATGGCGGATGTAGTACCAGAACCCGTTTTCAAATCCTGCAAATCGCCAAAGTGATAGCCCCAGAACACCCCGGTGCTCGGGTTGTATTGAGTCGGGTTACCACAGACCATCAATGGCGCGAGATCACAGGGGCTGGTGGGGCTGGGTCCGGCGGTAGCCATCGCCGCCACCGCCTTGTTGCCCAGACCGGCAGTGCCCAATGACTGGACGAAACTCCAGAAAAAACCGGTCAGGCGATAGCTTGGTACCGTCACCCGAACGTAAGTGGCATTCGCCGGCCCTGGATAAGAGAACGGTCCGTAGACGTTGCTGGCCAGTTCCACCACCGCGAAGGTGCCCGCGCTGTTGGCGATGGCCGTTGCCAGTTCGGTGTTGCCCGTGGCATTGGCATTGAGCGTCAGCGTATTCAGTGCGGCAGTGCGCGTTGTACTGGCAATACTGGTACCGCCGGTGACCTGACTCAGGGTTTTGGCGCCGCTCAGGGCCGCGGCGTCCACCGCATTTTGCAGGCGGGTCTTGTTCAGCAGCATGTGGCTGCCATCCAGCGCCAATGCCGCCATCATGGTAATCGCCGCCAACGCGATCACCATCAGTACGGTCACCGATCCCCGCTGGCGCCTTGGCGTTACCGGAAACGGCCGTTGAATTCGAGAATTCATCATCAAGCCCTCATTTACCGATACGGACCCGGATCGGCTCCGCCACTACATAGGTGCCCAGGAAACTATGGCGCTCTGTCAGCGCACATTGACGACATGGGCTTCGATGCCACGGATAACGGTGACAGCCCCGCCGCCACTGGCGCTCCGGTGCACTACGCGTCTTGGCGCAGTTTCGGTGGCCATCGCGATGACCTGTGTAACAGGCGCAGGCGCAGCAGGCGCGGCGGTCGGTTTTTTCGTGAGGTTCAGCGGATTGCGCAGCGCCAGTTGCAACTTCCCTTCCGTCTGCGCCGTGACCAGTGCTTCCGCCTCAGTGGCCGTCATCTCCAGTGTCACTGCGCGCACCACCACCGGTTGGGTCTTGTCAGTACCCGCCGTCTGATCCACCGCCAATACTCGCAAGTTCTCGAGGATGGTTCTGGAGACAGCGTTGTTACCGCCGGCACTCGTGGTTTTGGTTGCCAGTACATCGACCCGGTTACCCGGTAACAGGAACCCGCCGACACCGACCACATCATCCACCCGTACCGAAATGGCGCGTTTGTCGGGGGCAATCAGCGAGGCCAGGGTGCTGCCCCCCAGGTGCTCACTCAGGCGAGCGCCGCGCACAATATCGCCCCGCAGGATGTCGAACGTGGCGATCTTGCCCACCGCCTTGTCGCTGGAATCGAAGGCATCGTCCGGGATCGTATCCATGGGCATGCGCACGGTCGTGACCTGCTGGGCCTCGACCAACTGCCCGAAAGGAATCTCGACCGTGGCGACTACCACGCTTCGAAGGTGATCATCCGGGCTGGCATTGAGCCGTGCGCTCAGCCAGGAATTGGCCATCCACGCGGCGCCGAGGCCCATGACCAACGAAATACCAATCAGCGTTGCAGTACGAGAGCTCATGTCTGTATCTCCTACTCAAAGAAAGTCGAGCTGGACGAAGTAGTTGTGCCACGCCCATTCAAGCTCCTGCGGCGATAGTGACCCGGAACCGCCCAGGTAGCGCTGACGATCGAGCGCCATGTTCAGGAGATCACGGGGGTGGCAAGGCACCAGGGGCATGCCTTCAATGGCGTAAAGTCTCTGCAGTACATAACGCACCAGCAGCGGGTCATAACGAATGCCCAGACGCTCGGACTCCTGCTGCCAGATCCGTTCGTACTCTTCGGGTTTCAGGTAACCGAATTGCAGCTTGTAGCCAATCCGGCGGAGAAAGGCTTCATCGGCCAACTCCAGGGGATTGAGGTTGGTGGAAAACACCAGAATCAGATCGAACGGCAGCTCGCAATGCCGCCCGCCCCCCAGGTTAAGGAAGTCGCGCTTCTCTTCCATCGGGACGATCCAGCGATTCAGCAGCTCGGCGGGGGCCATGCGCTGGCGCCCCATGTCGTCGATGATGAACAGGCCATTGCTGGCTTTGAGCTGCAAGGCGGCCTGGTACTGACGGGTGAAGGGGTCATAGCGAACGTCCAGCTGTTCCATGCTCAACTCACCACCGGTGATGACAATCGGGCGTTTGCAGCAAATCAGTCGACGGTCGATCCCTTCGTTGAGCATCAGATTTTTCTGTTGACTGCCATCATCCAGCCGCTGGTGTACCTGCGGGTCATAGATCTCGATCACCGACTCGTTGATCACGATGGCATGGGGTACCCAGATGGCCTCGGCGAACAGGCGGATCAGCCGACTGCTGACATAGGTCTTGCCGGTCCCCGCGGGGCCATAAATCATGATCGCGCGCCCGGAGTTCAGTGCCACACCCAACTGATCGAGCATCCCCTCCGAGAGCACTACGCCGTTAAGCGCCGTGTGCATATCGTGAGCGCTGATGCGTCCATGGTGAATGGTCTGCAGCTTAAGCAGGGAACGGTAGGCACTCACCGGGAACGGCGCCGCTCCGATATAGCCGCTACGCGACAGGGCATCACGGGCGGTACTGCGACCGCGTTCAGTCAGGCCATAACGCAGCGACTGCCCGCCTCCCGTTTGCGCGCCCATCTGCCCAAGTACTTCGACGCGACCATCCTTGCGCAGAAACACCAGGACCTCTTCCAATACGGCTCCGGTCAGCGCCAGGCGCTCTACCAGCCGCGACATGTCCAGCACGCCGGCATCGTACAAATGTTTGCACACCAACTCGCCGAGAAAACTGTCCGTCAGACCCGTCTCGCTGATAGTGCAAGGTTGGGGAGCCAGACGCTGCACCGCCTCTCGTTCATTGTGGCAGGTATCACTCTCGACAATGACGTGCATGGCTAACCTCCCAATCCACTGGCAAAGAGTTGCCAGGAAACGGCGTTTAAAGTACCGAGCAAAATGGCAACCGAATAAGGGAAAGGCTTCCCGGCCACCTCGTCTGAAGTTGGCGCCAGATAAGACTGCGCCCGCAGAATCAACCAATAGCGCCCCAGGGTCTGTAACAACTGACCGCGAACCAGCACTATCAGGAAACCGCACACGCCACCGGCGATCAGGCTGAAAAAAGCAGCCCATAACGCGTAATGGAACGGTAGGAAACTGCCGACCATGGCCATCAACTTAACGTCACCGGCAGCCATGCCACCCAAGGCGTACATGGGCAGGAACAGTGCAAAACAGATCAGGATGCCCAACAGGCTGTCACCCAATCCGCTCACCCCTCCTGAATACATCTGACCGGCCAATCCCAAGGCAAGTCCCAATAGGACCAGCGTGTTGGGAATACGGTGGCGAAGAAGATCGCTCACCACCGCCACGCCCAAAAGTCCTATTAGCAAAATGGTAGAAACCAGCAGTTCCGTGGACATGGCGTGCCTCCCTACCGTGAGTTTTTGTTGTCAGCAGGG
Organism: Pseudomonas sp. GW822-FHT06B12; assembly: GCF_058799675.1. NCBI lineage: Bacteria > Pseudomonadati > Pseudomonadota > Gammaproteobacteria > Pseudomonadales > Pseudomonadaceae > Pseudomonas > Pseudomonas sp. GW822-FHT06B12. Next base: position 205,140 of record NZ_JBXALR010000003.1, on the reverse strand, counting down.
AGTATTAGCAGCACTAGTAACCGCGCCGCACAGTGCCCTGATTTTGGTATCCACTGCGCCGCCCAAAGCAACAAACGCTGCGACAACAGCAATCGTAATCAAGCCACCTGCCACCGCATATTCCACAATGGTCAAGCCGTTTTCATCTTTGGAGAACTTCACTATCGAAGTTCTTATTGTTTGTAGAGTCATTTTGCGTACCTCACATCAGCGGTCATACCGTTCAGAACGTCCACTGGCAGGGACAGCGCGAAGTCCATTGATTTATCCGGTAGCTCTATCAGCAAAACAGTAGCAACCGGTTACTCCATGGACATCGCCATGTCCCCCCACCGTGAGTGTTTGTTGTCAGCAGGGAGTATTAGCAGCACTAGTAACCGCGCCGCACAGCGCCCTGATCTTGGTATTCACTGCCCCACCTAGAAGACCGAACGCTGCGACCGCAGCTATCGTAATCAGCCCACCGGCCACCGCGTATTCCACAATGGTCAGACCGTCTTCATCTTTGGCGAACTTCAGTACCGAAGCCTTGATAGTTTGCAGAGTCATTTTGCCCACCTCACTCGAATGTTGTTCTTCCGGGGAGCAGCACTTTTTGCACTGCTTGTAGCTACCTTAGTCAGGGCATCCCCTAGGGGGTTAGGAGGATTTTGCGCATCGCTAGGACTTTTTTGCGGGCACGGCCAACTAGCGAGTAGTGGCTGTCCGCAGAAGGAAAAGAAGGGAAAGGAAAGGCTCTAAACAAGGAACGGCGGGCAAAGGCCATTGCCCTTGATTCACAAGCGACGAACGGTTGATCGCAAATCCGCCGCCAACGCGCCAATAAATAACCGCCCGACACCGACTGACAAGCAAACCATAGAGCGCATAGAACTAAATTCGGTTTTTCTTATCAGGATTTAGTCTGCAAAGCGATATCACATTGACAATACTACTCAGCGGAGAGAGGCACGTAGAACCTCAGAAGCCAGAGCCAAACACATGACGTCAAACGTGATCAGGAAACCATCACTACTCTGGTTCGATCGGACCCACGATCGGTCCACCCCAGAACTCATGGCGCAGTTCGAGCACGCCTGCGACTGCAAACTGGTGAAAGACTCCGCATTTTCCAGCGGGATGCAGGCCGACATGATCTGCATCCATTTTGATCGCCCCGACACACCTGGCCTGAGGATGCTGCTGGAGATCAAACGCACCGCACCGGCTATTCCGATCACCATGTTCACCGTGCAGCACTCCGAAGAACTGGCCGTATGGGCGATGCGTTCCTGTGTCTGGGAATACATGGTGCTGCCCCTTTCAGCCTCCGAAAAGAATCGCTACCTGACGGCTGTCGTTCAGCTGCACGAGTTGCGCCGCAATATCAACGACCAACGCAAGACGTTGCTGATCGACCACTCACCGACCCTGCCGGACAGCATCCGGCTGACTTCAGGACACCAAAAACACCAGGCACTCAGCAATGTACTGCTGTACATCGATCAGCACTTTCGGGACAACATCGATCAGAGGGAATTGGCGAAGCGCTGCGGCATGACGACCTTTCGCTTCAGCCGCCTGTTCAAGGAAGCCTACGGACTCGGCTTCATGGATTACATTTTGAACAAACGGATGAGCTTCGCGAAGGAGTTGCTCAACAACAGCCAGATGCCTATTACCAGCATCGGCTATGAAGCCGGTTTCAAGGACCCTTCCTACTTCGCTCGTGCCTTCAAGCAGGTCACCAATTGCACTCCGAGCGAATTCCGCTTGGCGCACCAGCTTAGAGCGTCGGTAGTCGCTGAGTTGGATGAAACAACCGCCGAAGTGCTCGAGAGCCTGGTACATAGCCTCGGCGGCTGAGGTATTTTTTAACGCGCACACAAAAACTCCGCTCAATGAGCGGCGTTTTTGTTAAATATGGAGCGGGAAACGAGACTCGAACTCGCGACCCCGACCTTGGCAAGGTCGTGCTCTACCAACTGAGCTATTCCCGCATTGGCGTCCCCTAGGGGACTCGAACCCCTGTTACCGCCGTGAAAGGGCGGTGTCCTAGGCCACTAGACGAAGGGGACACACGTACAACATTCACTCCCTACCGCGTTTCGCTGTGTGCTTTACGCTGTAAGTGGCGCGCATTCTATGGATGGATTGAGGGGTCGTCAACCCCCAACTATAAATTTATTTAAATCAATGACTTCGCCGCCCTTTGAGGGGCAATTCGAGGTTTTCGCCCGACCAGGGTTTGACGCCTATATTCTGTCACTCGCCAAGACGCTATAGTCCTCACCAGCAGATGATGGCAATGTGCATCCATCCACACATTACCTATATAGACAGCGCACAGGCTCGATTCAACTCGTCGCGCCACCCTATGCGCTCTCTGGCTTAGCCACTACACTCGCACGCAAACCCTATAAAGAGGTCTTCACGGTGACACCACTCATGATCACCCTGCTAGTAATAGTCGGGATCGCAATATTGATCGCCATTGGCTACATGAACCATGTGGTGGAAAACAATAAACTGGAAAAGGCCCGCACCAAGGTCGAACTCAATGATCGATTGCGTCGCTGTGGCGAAATCACCGAGACCTTCCCAGGCCAGCTGATGACTCCGGCGCTCAAGCTGCTGCTGACGCGACTGGAACTCAACGTCTGCCAACGCCTGCTTAATCTGGATAAAGCCAATTCGGCGGCCAAAGCCCGCATTGACGAACTGAGTGCGCTGGTCGCACAAGGCGAATCGATTCCGGTCAACAACCCGCCGGCACCGATCCAGACCGAAGCCAAGGCCAAGGACGTACGCTTTTTGCTTGAAGCCTTGCATGGCCAGATCACTCGCGCGGCACAGGACGGTTTCCTGCCAGCCAACGAAGCCAAGCGCTGGATTCGTGAAGTTCGGCACATCCTGGTATTGCTGCACATCGAGTTCTTCAACAACCTCGGCCAACACGCGCTGCAACAAGAACAACCGGGGCAAGCCCGCCTGGCGTTCGAGCGTGGCGTGCAGTACTTGCGTAAACAGCAAGACCCGCAGGTTTACAGCGAACAGTTGCAGTACCTGGAAAAACTCCTGGCGCGCGCCAACTCCATGGTGCTGACCAACATTGCACCGGTGGAAGGTGAAGTTAACGAGTTGACCGAAGGCCTCAAAGACGTGGAAGCCGACGCTGACTGGAAAAAGAAGGCTATCTACGACTGATAGCGATGTTGTGCAAGGCCGCTCTAAAGGCTGACACAACACCTGTGGCGAGGGAGCAAACTCGCTCGCCACAGACTCTGAGCTCTCTCACGCTTACAACCTGAAATGCCCCACCATCCCCTTCAGCTCAGCCCCCAACTGCGCCAGCTCGATACTCGACGTAGCATTGCCTTGCATGGCCACCGAGGATTGATCGGCACTGGCGCGGATGCTGGTCACGCTGCGATTGATCTCTTCGGCAACCGAGCTCTGTTGTTCGGCCGCAGCAGCGATCTGCTGGTTCATCTGCTGAATCAGCGATACCGCCGCAGCGATACTGCCCAGCGCACTTTCAGTCTGTAGCGCATCACTGACGGCGAGTTTGACCAACTCACCGCTGCTCTGGATTTGCTGCACCGACGCCTGCGCAGCTGAACGCAAGGCACTCACCAGACGCTCGATTTCTTCGGTGGATTGCTGAGTACGCTTGGCCAAGGCACGAACTTCATCTGCCACCACGGCAAAGCCCCTGCCCTGCTCACCTGCTCGTGCGGCCTCGATGGCCGCGTTGAGTGCCAGCAGGTTGGTTTGCTCGGCAACGCTCTTGATCACACTCAGTACAGTGCCAATGTTCTGGATTTCCGCGCTGAGGCTTTCGATGCTGGAGCTGGCCGACGTCGCTGAATCAGCCAGCTGTTCGATGCGCTGCATGCTCTGACGCACGACCTGCTGACCGGTTTCGACCTTGCCATCCGCCGTCTGCGCCGCCAGTGCCGCTTCCTCGGCGTTGCGGGCAACGTCGTGTACGGTCGCGGTCATCTGATTCATCGCGGTGGCGACTTGCTCGGTTTCTTCCTTCTGGCTGCTGACTTCCAGGTTGGTCTGCTCGGTGACCGCAGAGAGTGATTGCGCGGAACTCGCAAGCTGCTCGATGCCGGCCTGCAAACCACTGACGATACTGCTCAACCCGGCACCCATTTGCTGCATGGCCTGCATCAACTGGCCGATTTCATCACGTCGTGTCACCTGCACGGTCGCGCTCAGATCGCCCGAGGCAATTTGCTGAGCGACGAGAATCACACTGCGCAGTGGCGCAACGATCAAGCGGGTAATCACCCACGCTGCAATCAACCCAACCAGCAATGCCAGCGCCGACGAAGCGATGATCAGCAGCGAATTCTTCTTCAGCTCTGCCTGCATCGACTGGTCCTCAGCGCCATAGGCCTGATCAACCCGCTGCACCACTTCGGCGGCGCGCTCATGCAACTGCTGATAAACCTGTTTTTCCTGAGTAAGGAGTCCCGTGTACTCGGCAAGTTTTTCGCTAAAACTGGCGATATGCCCGGTCACTTCATTGAGCACGGTCTGGTAGCCCGCATCCTTGACCGTGTTCTTCAGCGTCTCGGCCTGCGTCAACGCCTGATCGGCCTGCTCGATCTTGCCTTGCCCGGCGCTTTCGGCGCTGGCCTTGCGGCTTTGATCAAGGCGCACCCGCGCCTCGTTCATCGCCTGCAACATCAGTCGCGACACCTGACTGACCTGATTGGCCTGCTCGATAAACTCTGCACCCTCCTTGCCTTGCGAATCCTTGAGCGCATAAGCGCCATCGTCGGCAAGACCGGCCTGCAGCACATCGAGGTTATTCGCCACGCTGGACACCGACCAACTGGCCATTTCCAGCGCCAGGTCCTTGGACTGGGTCAGCTCAACGAACTCATCGAAGGCTTTGCGGTAAGCCCCCAGCGATTGCTCGACATCATTCATCACCGGGACGTTAGCCGCCGACTGAGCCTTGAGTTGCGTTGCGAGGGCGATCAACGCATCAACGCCCTTGTGCAAGGCATCGACGGTTTTCGGATCACTGTGCAAGGCGTACTCCTGCTCCAGCAAACGTACCTTGAGCAAACCACTGTTGAGCGACGACATCTGCTTGAGCCCGTCGAAGCGCTGACTGATGGTTTGCAAGGACCAGACGCCGATGGCGGCCACCAGGGCCGTCAACAACAGAACCAGAACAAAACCGACACCCAGTTTTTTTGCCATACCGAGGTTGGCAAAACGTCCTTGCACGGCCGAAATCATTGCTCGTAACCCCCTTCCCATACCCAATGGCAACATGGCCATTTTCAGTTGTTGCAGGTTCGCAACGGGGCGTACTCAAGCACAAGTCTTTGCCGCCGCAATAATGGCAAAAAGCTACGCAAAAGTCGTTTTCAGAACGGTCGAAGTCGATCCGGTAATCCGCAGGCCCGAAAAAACGCCTGTGCCCGTGGATCACTGGCATAAGCCACATTGATGCGTAACCAGTCGCTGGCCTCGCCACCGGGAGTGAAAGCCGTTCGGGAGGACAGCACGATACCGAATTCGTGAGCCCGCGCGCGCACCTGCGCCGGCTCGTGCGCTCGTGGTCGGGCCCAAATGTACAACCCACCGGCGGGCTTGCCGAACACCTCCCAGTCGGCGTCTTCAAGCACCAGCAACGTCGCCGCCATATCTCGCTTCAAACGCTGACGCTGACGCTGTACCAGTTTGCGATAGGCACCATTGGCCAACAGGCTGCTCAGCACCGACTCGCAAAACCGCGAAGCCCCCAGGCTGGTAATCATCTTCACTTCTGCCAGGCGGGCAATGATTGCGGCGCTGGCCACGACATAACCGACCCGCAGCGAACTGCTGAGGGTTTTCGAAAAACTGCCGACATAGACCACGCTCTCCCCCGCGTCCATCGCCGCCAGACGAGTACCGACACTGCTCTGAAAATCAGCGTAGACGTCATCTTCGATAACGATGAGCTCATGACGCTTCGCCAACTCAAGAATCCGTTGCGCAACGGCGGGTGCCAGGCTACTGCCGGTCGGATTGTGGAACAGGCTATTGATGAACAAGGCGCGGGGATTATTCGCACTCAACAGTGCCTCCAGGACTTCAATGTCCGGACCGCGAGGGGTGCGTGGCACCTCCAGCATTCTGACGCCGTGCAGCCTGAGCAGGTCGAACAGATTCGAATAGCCCGGACTTTCGACCACCACGCAATCACCCGGCTTGAGCAGAGCCCGTACGATCAGGTCAAGCCCGTGAGTGGCCCCCGCGGTGGTGAGTACCTGATTCTCATCGATGGAGATATTGATCTGTTGCAGACGCCTGAGAATCTGCTGGCGCAAGGCAGGCAACCCATACGAGGTGCTGTAGTTGAACAATCCAGCCATGTCGGTACGAGAAACCTGGCGAATGGCATAACTGAGATCGTCGCTTTCACGCCAGCTTTCGGGCATACCACCGCGCCCTAGCGGCAGCTTGCCCAACGGGCTATCGCCCAACCAGACGCTGTTTGCGTCAGCCCCCGCGGGGCCCGATTGATCACCGCAACGATAGGTCGCAACCAAAGGCCCGGCGACGAAAAAGCCCGAGCCGTGACGCGACGCAAGCACGCCTTGGGCGACCATGCGTTCATACGCTTCAATGACACTGGACTGACTGAGCAAGTTATCCCGGGCCAATTGCCGAATAGACGGCAAACGCGTTCCTGGCTCAACGGCATTTTGGCGAATCCAGCCAGCCAGGGCGTCAACAATTTGCTGCACGACGGGCACCAACGCCTGTCGATCGATTCTCAATTCCATGAGAGACCAACTCCAACTGTTTTTCTGGAGCCAGTTAAGCACAGGCGCTCTGATGAAGATGTGCGACAACGCCGCCAAAACGCGATCTTCTAACCCTTTGAAACACAATGTCCGGTGATTCGCCGCAGGCAAACCGCGCAATGAGAAAGCCCGCCTAAATGCGCGGGCTTTCTCCTACGTCACTGCCGCCTGCTCCACTCATGCAAGCACGGCTTATCGTCAAACCATCAGAACGCCGTCACCCCACCGTCCACCGCCAGCGAGTGACCGGTCGTGAACGCCGCACCATCGCTGCACAGGTACAGCACCGCACTGGCAATTTCCTCGACCTTGCCGATACGTCCAACCGGGTGCATGGCGGCGGCGAAATCGGCTTTCTTCGGATCGGCCTCATAGGCGCGGCGGAACATGTCGGTGTCGATCACCGCCGGACAGACCGCATTCACGCGGATTTTCTTCTTCGCATATTCGATGGCCGCCGATTTGGTCAGGCCGATGACCGCATGCTTGGACGCCGCGTAGATGCTCATCTTCGGCGCCGCGCCGAGACCCGCCACCGAAGCGGTATTGACGATGGCGCCGCCACCCTGGGCAAGCATCAGCGGCAGCTGGTACTTCATGCACAGCCAGACGCCTTTGACGTTGACGCCCATGATCGCGTCGAACTCATCGACGGTGCCTTCGGCCAGCTTGCCCTTTTCGATTTCGATCCCGGCATTGTTGAAGGCGTAATCGACGCGGCCGTAAGTGCTCACCGCCTGGGCCATCAAATTTTGTACGTCGCTTTCCAGGGTCACGTTGCAACGCACGAACAGCGCTTCGCCACCGGCCGCCCGGATCAACTCGACGGTGCCTTCGCCGCCCGCCACATCGAGGTCCGCGACCACCACTTTCAACCCTTCGGCGGCAAACGCCTGGGCGGTCGCGCGGCCAATACCGGCGGCTGCACCCGTCACCAACGCTACCTGGCCGGAAAACGTCATGCTCATTGTTATGTCCTCGAAAAATGTGGGTGATCGCGTTTTCGCAGTCTAGCCATCCGGCCCCGTCACGCGGCAGCACTATCAGAGGGCCGGTTGATTGCTTATGAGTTGCAGTGATGGATATCCCCATCCAACTATCACTCCGCTGGATCGGGCTGTATTCGCTGCATCAGCAAACCTTGCGACAACGGCCATGAGCGTCTATCAATCAGACTTCATTCAACCTTGAGTGCCCGCCATGACCGCCCAGACCAACCGTCAGTTCCTGCTCGCCAAACGCCCGGTGGGAGCTGCGAACCGCGAGACCTTCACCTATCAGCAAGTCCCGGTCGGCGAACCGGTGGCGGGCCAGATCCTGGTCAAGAACGAGTACCTGTCGCTGGACCCGGCCATGCGTGGCTGGATGAACGAAGGCAAGTCCTACATCCCGCCGGTGGGCATCGGCGAAGTCATGCGCGCGCTCGGCGTGGGCAAGGTGATTGCCTCGAACAACCCGGGTTTTGCCGTGGGTGACTACGTGAACGGTGCGCTGGGTGTGCAGGATTATTTCCTCGGTGAGCCACGAGGTTTCTACAAGGTCGATCCGAAACTGGCGCCATTGCCGCTCTATTTGTCAGCGCTGGGCATGACCGGCATGACCGCTTACTTCGCGCTGCTCGACGTTGGCGCTCCAAAAGCCGGTGACACCGTGGTGCTGTCGGGCGCGGCAGGCGCAGTGGGCAGCGTTGCCGGGCAGATTGCCAAGATCAAAGGCTGCCGCGTGGTGGGTATCGCCGGCGGCGCGGACAAGTGCAAGTTCCTGATCGATGAACTGGGTTTCGACGGTGCCATCGACTACAAGCACGAAGACGTCGTTGCCGGCCTCAAACGCGAATGCCCGAAAGGGGTAGATGTGTATTTCGATAACGTTGGCGGGGATATTCTCGACGCCGTGCTCAGCCGTCTGAACATGAAGGCTCGCGTGGTGATCTGCGGCGCCATCAGCCAGTACAACAACAAGGAAGCGGTCAAAGGTCCGGCCAATTATCTATCGCTGCTGGTCAACCGTGCGCGAATGGAAGGCTTTGTAGTGATGGACTATGCCGCGCAGTTTGCCGCCGCCGGGCAGGAAATGGCCGGGTGGATGGCCAAGGGGCAGCTCAAGAGCAAGGAAGACATCGTCGAAGGACTGGAGACGTTCCCGGAAACGCTGATGAAGCTGTTCAGCGGGGAGAACTTTGGCAAGTTGGTGTTGAAGGTTTAATCCAGCACCTGACTTATACTGCAAACCCTGTGGGAGCGAGCTTGCTCGCGATGACGGACTGACATTCAACATCAATGCTGACTGTTATGGCCCCATCGCGAGCAAGCTCGCTCCCACATTTGGATCTTCAGCGATTGATCAGGCCAGTTCGGCCACGACGTCGGCCAAGGCCTTGGCCGGATCAGCCGCCTGGCTGATCGGACGACCAATCACCAGATAATCGGAACCTGCATCCAGTGCCTGGCGCGGCGTCAGGATGCGGCGCTGATCGTCCTGGGCACTGCCGGCTGGACGGATCCCCGGAGTCACCAGTTGCAGCGACGGATGCGCCGTTTTCAACGCCCTGGCTTCCAGTGCCGAGCACACCAGACCGTCCATCCCGGCCTTTTCCGCCAGTGCCGCCAGACGCAATACCTGCTCCTGTGGTTCGATGTCCAGGCCAATCCCGGCCAGATCCTCACGCTCCATACTGGTCAGCACGGTCACACCGATCAACAGCGGTTTTGGACCGCTACGCTGGTCGAGCACGTCGCGACAGGCTGCCATCATGCGCAGACCGCCGGAGCAATGCACGTTGACCATCCACACGCCCATTTCCGCAGCCGCCTTGACGGCCATTGCGGTGGTGTTCGGAATATCGTGGAATTTAAGATCGAGAAACACCTCGAAACCCTTGTCACGCAAGGTCCCGACGATTTCCGAAGCGCAACTGGTGAACAGTTCTTTACCGACTTTGACCCGGCACAGTTTCGGGTCCAACTGGTCGGCCAGCTTCAGTGCGGCGTCACGGGTAGGGAAATCCAGGGCGACGATGATAGGAGTCTGGCAGGCGGACATGAGTGGGCTCTCAGGCAAGTCGAAATCGGCGCGCATTGTAGCGGAACGCGAGCCCGTCCGGGACCCGATGATCGGTAAATCATCTTCAACGGTGCCGAACACCGGATGATAAACCCCGCAGGCAGCGCAATTGTGTCGAGTCCGATACACTCACGACACGCCCTCAACACCGCCAAAGGTTAGCCTCGCGAACCGCAAGACCTCCTACAGCACTTCCCGCCTCACGGCCGGACGCCTATGCTGAAGCCACAACCTCGCAGCCCATCTTTTGTGGTTGGCAGCCTCTCTGGCAGATGAACGTACGCATGCATAATAGCCCCGCTCCTCTGAACGACGATCAAAAAGCCCCAGCAGCCGGCGAAGACAAACGCTGGAACACCCGTGCACTGATCGTCGACGATGACGTGCCGATCCGCGAACTGCTGATCGACTACCTGGCCCGTTTCAACATCCACGCCAGTGGCGTTACCGATGGCGCCGCGATGCGCCTGGCGCTGCAAGCGGAGCATTACGACGTAGTGGTGCTGGACCTGATGCTGCCCGGCGAAGACGGTCTGTCACTGTGCCGCTGGCTGCGCGCCGAATCGGACATCCCGATCCTGATGCTCACCGCCCGCTGCGAACCCACCGACCGCATCATCGGCCTGGAACTCGGTGCCGACGATTACATGGCCAAGCCGTTCGAGCCACGGGAGCTGGTCGCACGGATTCAAACCATCCTGCGCCGTGTGCGCGATGACCGTACCGAACAACGCGCCAACATCCGCTTCGACAACTGGCGCCTCAACAGCGTGCTGCGCCAGTTGATCTCGGCCGATGGCCTGGTGGTGCCGCTGTCGAACGCCGAATTCCGCTTGCTCTGGGTCTTCATCGAACGCCCGCGACGGGTGCTCAGCCGTGAACAATTGCTGGATGCCGCCCGTGGACGCTCGATCGAAGCGTTTGATCGCAGTATCGACTTGCTGGTTTCGCGCTTGCGGCAAAAGCTGGGTGACGATCCCAAATCACCTGCGCTGATCAAAACCGTTCGCGGCGAAGGTTACCTGTTCGACGCCCGAGACATCGGCTGATGCGTGCGCGCTTCGATACGCTGTTCGGCCGCCTGTTTGGCGTGCTGTTGCTGGCGATTATCCTGGCGCACCTGCTGGCGTTCTTCTGGTTCCACCATTATGGCCATCCCCCGCCCCCTCCACCGCCGGAGTTTTCTGCCGGGTTCAATGGGCAACCGCCGCCCTTCAAAAACAGACCACCGCGGCCCTGGTTTGGCGGCCCGATCGTACCGCTGACCTTTCAGATGATCTCGCTGGTGATCGCCGCCTGGTACGGCGCGAAACTGCTCTCCCGGCCGATTCAGCGCCTGAGCGCGGCCGCCGAGAGCCTCAGCGAAAACCTCGACAGCCCACCGCTTGATGAATCCGGCCCACGGGAAGCGCGGCAAGCGGCGCACACGTTCAACTTGATGCAAAAGCGTATCCGTGAACAGGTGCAGCAGCGCTCGCGCATGCTCGGCGCCGTCTCCCATGATTTGCGCACGCCCCTTTCGCGGCTCAAGTTGCGTCTGGAGCAGATCGACGATGACAAACTGCAAGGGCAGATGCGTCAGGACCTCGACGACATGATTCGCATGCTCGACGCAACCCTCAGCTACCTGCACGAACAACGTACCAGCGAAGCCCTGCAGTGGATGGACGTGCAGGCGCTGATCGAATCACTCTGCGAAAACGCCCAGGACCAGGGCGCGGACGTGCTGGCCAGCGGGCACTGTGCGCCCTTGCAAGTCCAGCCAATGGCCTTGCGGTCCTGCATCAACAACTTGCTGGACAATGCCTTGCGTTACGCCGGCCAGGCGCTGATCAACCTTGAAGACAGCCGCGAACAGCTGATTATTCGAGTGATCGACCATGGTCCCGGTATCGCCGCCGACAAACGCGAAGCGGTGTTCGAACCCTTCTATCGCCTGGAAGGCTCGCGCAATCGCAACTCCGGCGGCGTTGGCCTGGGCATGACCATCGCGCGCGAAGCTGCCGAACGGCTGGGCGGCGCGTTAAGCCTGGAAGAAACCCCGGGCGGCGGTCTGACCGCCGTGGTATGCCTGCCAAGGGTCTGAACAGCCTCTGTGTGCTGATTCGTACAAATTCCACATACCCACGACAACTCCTCCCCCGAGGCTGCATGGGCCGGTGCCTTCACCGGTTTTATCCATCCGCAGGGAGTGAGCCCATGATCGGCAGCGTCAGCAGTAACTCCAGCTATACCAGCGCCACCAGTGCGGCCTATGCCGCCCGCCTCCAGCAGCGTCAGAAAGAACTGTTCGCCAAGCTCGACACCAATGGCGACGGAACCGTTTCCAAGGATGAACTGAACACCGCCCTGGCGAAGAAAAGCGACAGCCGCGTACTGAACAGCCTGAGCCAGCAATTCAGCAGCCTGGATGCCGATAACAGCGGTGGCCTGAGCAGCACTGAAATGGCCGCCATGACCCCGCAGTCACAGTGCAGCAATCAGGATCAGCCGCCCAGCACGGAACTGGCCGACTCAATGCTCAGTCTCCTGGACAGCAACGGTAATGGCAGCATCAGCAGCGATGAGCTGAGCGCGGGCCTGACGAAAGCCGGCAGCACTGCCGACAGCAAGAGCCTGTTCGCCGCGCTGGACACGAACAACGACGGGACCGTGAGCAAGGACGAATTGGTTGCCGCCCTCACACCGCCTCAGCCGCCGCAACAACTGTCCAGCCAGTCCTTGTTTGGTCAACTCGACACAAACGGTGATGGCAGTATCAGCGCCAGCGAACTGAACAGCGCCCTGGCTTCAAGCTCATCCACCAGCAGCACCGACAATGGCGCAGCCCTGCTCAAGGCATTGCAAACGGGCAGCAGCCAAACCAGCGGCACCATCGATCAAAGCGCCGTCGCCGAGGCCCTGAGCAAGTTGATCGTCAGCATGAATCAGCAGTACTCACAGACCAACTCGCTGAACGCAAGCAAAAACCTGAGCGCTGCAGCCTGAGGCTATTGAACCCATAACCTGTGGCGAGGGAGCTTGCTCCCGCTGGGGCGCGAAGCGGCCCTAAAAATGGGACTGCTACGCAGTCCAGCGGGAGCAAGCTCCCTCGCCACAGGTGATCAGCGCTTTTCTTCAATCCGCGCCTGACTGTTACTCCAGTCGATCAACAGGCTGTACGCCACGGCCAACAGGGTCGGGCCGATGAACAACCCGATAAAGCCAAAGGCGATCAACCCGCCAAACACCCCAAGCAACACGATCACCAGCGGCAAGTTGCCGCCACGGCTGATCAGGTAAGGTTTGAGCACGTTGTCGACACCGCTGATGATGAACGTGCCCCAAATGCCGAGGAACACCGCCAGGCCGTATTCGCCCTTCCAGGCCAGCCAGGCAGTGGCCGGAATCCACACCAGCGGCGGGCCCATGGGAATCAGGCTGAGCAGGAAGGTGACGATACCCAGCACCAGCGCGCCGGGCACACCGGCAATCAGGAAGCCGATCAACGCGAGGATCGCCTGGGCGGCGGCAGTGCCGATGACGCCATTGACCACCCGCTGCACTGTTCCGGCCACCAGTTCGATGTAGTAACCGGCACGCTCGCCGATCAGCCGTTCCAGCAGACGATGAACGAACGTCGCCAGCCGCGGGCCGTCCCGATAGAAAAAGAACACGAAAACGATGCTCAAGGTCAGCTCGAGAATCCCCCCGCCGATTTGCGCACTGCGCGCCAGCAACCAGTTGCCGACCTGCCCCAGATAGGGTTTGACCGCCAGCATCAGCGCTGCGCCTTGCTGGTCAATGCTGTTCCAGAGTCCTACCAGACGCTCACCCACCAGCGGAATCCCGGCCAGCCACACCGGAGCTTCCGGCAAACCTTCAACCTGCACGTCCTTGATGAATACCGTGGCATCGCGCACATGATCGGCCAGGTTAAAACCGAGCCACACCAACGGCACCGCCACCAGCACCATCCAGCCCAGCGTCAGCAGCGCCGCCGCGAGGGATTCGCGACCGTGGAGCCAGCGGGTCAGCAAGCGCATCAGCGGCCAACTGGCAAACGCCAGCACCGCGCCCCAGAACAGCGCCGACCAGAAGGGCGCCATCACCCAGAAGCTGGCACCGAACAACACCAGGAGCAGGATCTGCACCAACAGTCGATCGTTATTGAGCATGAAATGTCTCGAGCAAGGTCAACCAACAAAGAGTAGGCGAACGGCCAATGGCACGTTCGCCAAAGGGAAAAGCCTAGCGCAGGAACTCGATGTGCAGGCCGGTTGCTGGCACGTTGCCAAGCTCCATCCGCGCCGCACGCACGCCCTGCCCGACCAGCGCCTGACGCCAGGCCTCGGCGTTGATTCCGGAAACACTGACGCGCAAGGTGGTATCGAGGTTCAAGCCACGCGACAGCAACGTCAGCCAAACCGCTTGCGGATCACCCGTCAGACGCGGCAGATCCAGCACGCCGGTGTCCTTGAGTTGACGCAACAGGGTCGCCGAAGTCGGCAACAACTCGCCCAGCGGCGTACTGGCCTCGAATTGCTCGACATGCAGATAGGCTTTTCGATTACCGCGAGTGATGCTGTAAAGCGCCACCAGCGAGTTATCCTGCGGTGCCGCGAGTCGCAGCAGCAGATAAGCCTGTTGATCGTCGGCACCATAGAGTTTTGCGTTGCCGAACACTTGATTGGCCCACAGGCTGCTTTCGCCGCAATCGCGGGCCTGGCACCAGAACAACAGCTCGGCGCCCTGTTTCTGCAAGGCTTCGCGAGCGGCGGTGAAGGCCTCGGTGGATGAGTGCTCCGGCGGCAACTCGTAGGTCACCGACGTTACTTTTCCACGGGCGCTGACCTGACCATCAAAACGCAGCTGGCCGCTGATTTTGCGGACCGAGCCAACGGGATAGATCCGTTCAAGCTCAGCCGCCGGGCGATAGTCGACGATCTGCGCATCGGCCAGACGCGGCACCAGTGGCAAATCGTGACTTCCAGGTACATCGACGGCAAACACCAGCGAACTGAAACACCCCAGCCCCAACAAACCGATCAAACGCATGCTTTTCAACCTTGAAGGTACTCTCATCGGATCAGCATGGCCTGGGCGCCTTTGACCACATCGGCATCTTCGGTACGCGGCGGGACCTGCAAGCCACGCTGCACCGCTGGACGGGCCTCCATCGCGGCCATCCAGCGCTGCAAGTCAGGTAGACCGTCTACCGAAACACCGGACCATTCATAGCCACGAACCCACGGATACGTGGCGATATCAGCAATGCTGTACTCATCGGCCAGGTACTCGACGGTTTCCAGACGCGTGTTCAGCACTTCATACAAACGCCGGGTTTCATGCTGATAGCGGTCGATGGCGCCCTGAAGCTTTTCCGGGAAGTAACGGAAAAACACGTTGGCCTGGCCCTGCATCGGGCCAATGCCGCCCATCTGGAACATCAGCCACTGGATCGCCACCGAGCGCCCTTTCGGGTCTTTGGGCAGCAGTTTTCCACTCAGCTCTGCCAGATAGATGAGGATCGCGCCGGATTCGAATACGGTGAAATCACCGTTGGCACGGTCGACAATCGCCGGGATCCGGCCATTGGGATTGATCTTGAGAAACTCTGGAGCCTTTTGTTCCTTCTTGTCGAAACTCAAGGCATGCACCGTGTAGGGCATGCCGAGTTCCTCGAGCACGATAGAGACCTTGTGGCCATTCGGGGTCGCAGCAGTGTAGAGATCTATCATGGTTGTCTCCCATTTCAACCCGCACAGCCTCGACAGTTGCCCGCTGCAAGTCAAGGAACGGCGAAGAACCGATTGAAACAGTCTGCAACAAGGGCGGCGCCGGGCTCGTCATTCAGGTGCAAATGATGGCCGCCAGGCAGCTGTTCACGGCTAAAGGGTAGACGCTCCAGCAATTCTGGATGTTTGGCGAGCATGCCATCAGCGGCAATCACTAGCTGTGTGGGACAACCGATGCGCTGAACGAAGGACATTGCCTGTTCATCTGACAGACGCAGTGGGGACGCCAGCGTCAGGCGACTGTCGGTACGCCAGGTGTAGCCGCCCGGCACTGGCATCAATCCACGCTGAGCGAGTAATTCAGCGGCTTCACGACTGACCGCGACCAAGCCTTTCATGCGCGCTTCGATGGCTCGATCCAGGGTGTTGTAAACCGGTTTGCGCTTTTCTTGCAGGTCCAGCTGCGCTTGCAGGGCCATGCCCATGCGTTCGGCGGCGTTGTCATGAGCGGCGGTGGGCGGAATCACCCCATCGATCAGCGCCAGGTGCGTCACGCGCTCAGGCAGGGCACCGGCGAGCACCACCGAAACGATCGCGCCCATGGAGTGACCCAGCAGCGCAAAACGCTTCCAGCCCATCTGCTCGGCGACTTGCAGCACGTCGTGAGCGTAATCCCACAACGCATAACCGGCGCCCAACGGCCGATGCCCGGAATGCCCGTGGCCGGCCATATCCAGCGCGACAATCCGCAAACCTTCAAGTTTGGGCGCCAGGCGCGCAAAGCTGTTGGCGTTGTCGAGCCAACCGTGCAAGGCAATCACCGGCAGGCCATCTTCGGGGCCGAACAAGTGCGCGGCCAACTCGATATGCGGCAGGCTCAAACGAACTTCTTCGACGTTGCTCATGCGCAACTCCGTTCGCTGCGCCCTTCCCAACGGCTGAACAGGCTTTTCAGCAACGTCGCGGTGTCTTGCGGACGTTCGAGGGGAAACATGTGGCCGCCGGGCATCGTCAACGACTCGCCTTGCGGCAAACGCCCCACGAAGCTTGCGTGATGGCGCATCACCACCCGGCTCTGCCGGCCACGAACCACCGCCAGCGGCACTTTCAACTGGCGAGGACGGCCTGGACTGATGTGCGGCACGCCACGGTAGATGCTGATCTCGGTGGCAGGATCGAAGCGCAGGCGCAGGCGATCACCGACCTTGTGCAGGCCGTGTTGCAAATAGGCATCGAAGCATTCCGGGTCGAAGCCGCGAAACAGGGTTTTACCGGCGAAATAACTGCGCGCCGATTCCAGGTCCGCGAACTCCTCGCGACGCCCCAAGGTGCGGCCAGCCGGGGTCAAGCGATCGATAAAGCCAAAATGCTTGGCCGCGCGGATGACCCACTGATCGGGGCGGGTCAGCACCGGTGAATCCAGCATCACCACGCCGCGATACAGTTCAGGGCAACGCAGCGCCGCGTGCAGGTGCAAAACGCCACCAAAGGAATGGCCAACGCCCCACACTGGTTCGGGTTGCAGCTGAAGGTGATGGATCAGTTCATCCACCAGGTTGTACCAGTTATCGTCGGCCGGGAACCGTGGGTCATGGGCGTGCTGCTGCAGATGCGCGACCTGGTACTCCGGCGCCAGCGCGGCAAACAACTTGCCGTAAGTGCCTGAAGGAAAGCCATTGGCATGGGCGAAAAATATCTGCTGCGACATAACGGCGCGTCCATAAACGAAATCAGGTGTTGATTGTCCGTAAGACGCACGCTCACAGCAATGACCGTAACTGCCAAGAAGAGTGGTAGGAGCTGCCGAAGGCTGCGATCTTTTGATCTTCAGGTTTAGCGAGCCGGCGGCGTTTCACCCAGTGGCACCACCGCCATGGTCAACCGCGACACGCAACTGGCCTTGCCTTCATCGCTGCTCAAGCGAATATCCCAGACGTGCGTGGTGCGGCCGATGTGGATCGGCTTGGCCACCGCCGTCACCCGACCGCTGCGCAGGCCGCGCAAGTGGTTGGCGTTGATTTCCAGGCCCACGCAATAGAATTTGCTGGTGTCGATGCACAGGAAGCTGGCCATGGAGCCGACGGTTTCGGCCAGCACCACCGAGGCGCCGCCATGCAACAAACCGTAAGGCTGATGGGTGCGATGGTCGACGACCATGCTGGCGGTCAACGATTCATCATCAAACGCCTCGAAGCGTATATCCAGCACTTCGCCGATAGTGTTTTTCTGAATCGCGTTCAACTGTTCAATGTTGGGAGCGGTACGCCACAGACTCATCGCTGCATCCTTCGTTGGTTTTAGTTCAGGTCAATCCTGCCACAACACGGCTTCGCTGCGTGCACTCCACTCTTCGAACCGTGCGCCATACGCTGCTTCAATCACGTTGCGCTTGATCTTCAAGGTCGGCGTGAGAAAGCCGTTTTCCACCGCCCAACTGTCCTTGACTACCACCAGTTGGCGCAAGCGTTCGTGTTTGTCGAGGGCGCCGTTGACCTCTTCGAGCAAGCTTTCCAGGCTCGACTGCAAGGCATTGCGCGCCACGCTGGCGGCGTCCCGCAAACCCACTGCCGAGAGCACGCACAGCCCCAGTGGCGCACTCAGACCGTCGCCGACCACACACACCTGCTCGATGCGTGAATGCACCGCCAGACGGTTTTCAATCGGCGCCGGTGCTACGTATTTGCCCTTGCTGGTCTTGAAAATCTCCTTGAGTCGCCCGGTCAGACGCAAGTTGCCTTCGGCGTCCTGTTCGCCCTTGTCACCGGTGCGCAGAAAGCCGTCCTCGGTGATCGTCTCAGCAGTTTTCTGCAGCTCCTTGAAATAGCCGAGCATGGTCGCGCCACTGCGCACCAGCACTTCACCCGAGTCCTCGATCCGCACCTCCACCTCCGGGCACGGTTTGCCGATCCAGCCAGGCTTGTTCTGGCCCGGCAGGCAAATATGGGAGTAACCGCAGCTTTCGGTCATGCCGTAGACCTCTAGCACCTCCAGCCCAAGGCGCTTGTACCAGTGCAACAAGGCCGGCGGCACCGGCGCAGCGCCCGACAAGGCAATACGCAAGGCATCCAGCCCCAAACCTGCGAGCACCTTGTGCCCGATCCGCTTGCCGATGATCGGCAAGCCAAGGAGAAAGTCGAGGCGCTTTGCCGGAATCTTGCTGTACACGCCCATCTGAAATTTGCTCCAGATGCGCGGCACGCCAAACAACGCCGTCGGCCGCGCGCGCTGCAAATCGGTGAGAAAGGTGTCGAGGCTTTCGGCAAAAAATACCGTTTGCCCGGTGTAGATCGACGCCAGCTCGACAAACATCCGTTCGGCGACATGGCACAGCGGCAGGTACGACAACAAGCGGTCCGACTCATCGAGACCAAACAGCTGCGTGCCATGAGTCGTGGCGAAACCCAGGTTGCCGAAGCTGTGCATCACACCTTTCGGCAAACCGGTGGTGCCGGAGGTGTAGATAATCGTCGCCAACTGGTCGGCGCCGGGTGTCGGATCATCCTGAATCGGTGAACTGCGCTGCAGGTCGGCCCAACTGAAATCGAATTCACCCGCCGGACACAACGGCAGGCTGATGCTCGGCAGATCAGCTTTGACACCCCGGGACATGCCCGGCCAATCGTCCAGTTTGCCGATGAACACCAGCGCGGCTTCGGAGTGTTCAAGCACCTGGGCCACCGAGTCGGCGGTCAGGTTGGGATACAACGGAACGGAGACATGCCCGGCCATCCAGATTGCCAGGTCGGCGATGATCCAGTGCGCGCAGTTTTTCGAGATCAGGGCAATGTGGCTGCCTTGGGGCAGCTCCCGGGCACGCAGCCAGTGAGCGGCGCACCGCGCCTGGTGGCCAACGTCGGCCCAGGTCAGCGTCTCAATCCGACCACCGCCAATTGGCTGGACCAGAAAACGCTGACGGGGATGACGAGTTTCACGCTCGTAGAACACTTGCAGCGGCAAACGAAAAGCGGCGGACATGCGATGCGCTCCTTTTTGTTCGGTGTGGCGGCAAGCGTAGTCCAACCAGGCAAAATCAAAAGATCGCAGCCTGCGGCAGCTCCTACGTGGTACTCACAATCCGCAGGCTGCGATCTTTTGACCTAGGGGTTCTTGACGCTATTGAGCGTCATGCCCCCGGCCAACGGTAAATCAGCCTCAAGCTCGGCCAGGCTGGCGGTGCTCATCGGCTGCGGCTCACGCAAATGGCCGTGCTGCAAGTAACTGATCAAACTCCCCACCAGCGGGTTATGGCTGACCAACAGGATGTTATCCGCCGAGTCGAGATGATCGACGACGCTCAACGGATTGCTGTCAGGCGCCAGCCATGCCTCGGTGCGGATCTCCGGCTCGAAGCCCAGCGCCTCGCGTACCAATTGCGCAGTCTGCTGCGCCCGTACATACGGGCTGGCGATAATTGCCTGAATCGGCTGGCCGATCAGTTGCGCGGCACTGCGCAGCACTTCTTCGCGACCCTGCGCGGTCAACTCCCGCTCAGCGTCGCTACGGGCGTGAGACTCGGCTTCACCGTGGCGCAACACCCAGACTTTCATAGCTTCGGCTCCTCATCACGGGCCGGATGCGGCGCTGGCGGTACGGCGTGCGGAGCCTCGCCTTCCGGTGTCCGCGGGGCTGGCCAGTCGGCGAATGGCCACGGTTTCTGGTCGCTGTGGAAACTGCCGAAACGGCCGATCTGCGCCAGGAACTGGCTGAGGCTGTCACCGAAGTTCATCAGGCCGGCGTTCGGTGCGCCGTAGATCAACCGATAGATGAGCTGCACCAGCACCACAGCGCCAAGGATAAATTGCGCGACCTGCCAGACCAGCACATACACCAGCATCCACAGCACGCGTAGCAGAATGGATTCGTACTTGGCTTCTACTTTTGGATCGTTCATGTCTCGCTCCCTGCCCCTGTGAATTGATTACTCAGTTGAAACCGCTGGTGGAGATAAAGTCGACATCGGTTTTCGGCTCGCCGCGCATCAACAGTTCAATGACCTGATTGAGCGTGCGCCCTTCAAACAGAATCGCATGCAAACCAGCGACCAACGGCATGTAAACCCCGACTTCCTGTGCCTTGGTCTTAAGCACCTTGAGGGTGTTGACGCCTTCGGCGACTTCACCAAGGCTCGTCACCGCCTCCTCCAGGCTCATGCCCTGGCCGAGAGCAAAACCAACTTGATAGTTGCGGCTTTTCGGTGACGAACAGGTGACGATCAGGTCGCCTACCCCGGCCAGTCCGAGGAAAGTCATCGGGTTGGCGCCCTGATTCACCGCGAAGCGGGTCATTTCCGCCAATGCCCGGGTGATCAGCATGCTCTTGGTGTTCTCGCCCATACCCAACGCCACCGCCATCCCGGCGATGATCGCGTAGACGTTTTTCAGTGCCCCGCCCAGCTCCACGCCATAACGGTCGGCACTGGCGTACACGCGAAAGGTCCGACCGTGCAGCGCAGCCTGAACCCGCTGACAAAGTTCTTCATCTTCACTGGCGACCACCGTGGCGGTCAGCGCGTGTTCGGCCACTTCACGGGCCAGGTTCGGCCCGGACAACACGCCGATGCGCGCTTGTGGGGCGATTTCCTGAAGAATTTCGCTCATCAGCTTGAAGGTGTGGGCTTCGATGCCTTTGGTCAGGCTCACCAGCAACTTGCCACTCAGGCGCTCGGCATACGGCACCAGTACCGAACGCAGGGCATTGGAAGGCAGTGCGACGAAACACAGGTCGCAATCATTCAGGGTGGCCAGCAGGTCGGTGACCGGCTCCACCGCAGGGTGAACCTTGATGCCTTTGAGGTAGCGTGGATTCTCGCGGTTGACCCGAATGGCCTCGGCCTGTTGAGGATCGCGCATCCACTGCCGGACCTGATGACCGTTCTCGGCCAACAAATTAGCCACGGCGGTACCAAAACTTCCGCCTCCCAGGACCGCAATCGGGCGCTGTTCAGTCATATGTAATCCGTTAATCCAATACCAGTGGCAATAACCGCATTATACGGAGCGGTCCAGCGCCGGCCAGCCCCTGTGTCAATTACCGGCACTTGTAGGAAGCAGACCACCAAATCCGAGGAAAATGCCGGCATCGTGACTGAAAAACTCGAACAGCTCGGTTAACATGCGCCGCAATCAACCGCGATCAAGGCTGCTCCGTGTCTGTTGGCCCCCCACACTTTCGTTCATCGCTGGCTCTGGCGTTGATGCTCAGCGACCCGCTATTGGCCGACGACCTGTTCCTCGACAACCCTCCGCTACCCCAGGTATTGACCGCCACCCGACTGAAACAGTCGCCAGCCGCCGTGCCCGGCAGCATGACGGTGATCGACAGCGAGTTGATCAAGGCCAGCGGTGCCCGGGACATCAGCGAATTGCTGCGGCTGGTACCGGGGATGATGGTCGGTAACGTCAGCGGCAACCAGGCAGCGGTGAACTATCACGGCACCAATGCCAGCGAAGCACGGCGCATGCAAGTGTTGATCGACGGCCGCTCGGTGTACCGCGCCGGCCTGGCGACCGTGGACTGGAGCGACATTCCGGTGGCCATGGAGGACATCGAGCGCATCGAGGTTTTCCGTGGCCCGAACACCGTCAGCTATGGCGCCAACGCGCTGATGGCAGTGGTTAATATCATCACCCGCGCGCCGGCCAACAGCCATGGCACGCGGATGAAAGTCACCCGCGGTGAACGCGGCATCAACGACTGGTACGCCAGCCAGGGCACCGGCTGGGAAACCGGCGACCTGCGCCTGTCGCTGTCCGGTCAGGAAGACCACGGTTTCGACTCGGATCGCCGGGGTGCGGACTACCGCGACAGTCGCCGCTTGAACCGCTTCAACCTGGCCGTCAGCCAGACGCTCAACGAACAGCAAAGCATCGATTGGCAACTGAATGCCAAAGACGGCACCAACCAGCGGCCTTATACCTACCGCCCGGTGTTTTCCGGGATTACCTCGGCCGGCGACAACTCTGACGTGATAGCCAAGGATTACGCCGGCTCGTTGCGCTGGAACCTGGAGCTCAATCCGGATCACAGTCTTTACGTCCAGGGTTCGGCGCAGCACTGGGATCGTCAGCAGGTCTGGCGCGCCTGCGACGCCGAAGTGTCCTTCAGCCCTGAACTCACCGAACTCTGGCAGCTCAACCCCAACTATTCCGAGCGACTGGCGCGGCACATGGAAAGCTATACCGGCACAGGGGCACCGCGCGGCACACCCGCCGAGCAGACGCTGGCCAACCAGGTGCTTGATCAATGGAAGGGTGGCGCCAAACGCACGGTCTGCGGTGACATCGACCAGAGCACCCGCGAGTCGCGTTACGACCTTGAACTGCAGGACACCCTGAGCCTGTCCGACAGTCTGCGATTGGTCAGTGGCATGAACTATCGATACGACCGGGCCGACTCAGAGACGTACTTCAATGGCACCCTAGACGACACCATCTGGCGGTTGTTCGGTCAACTGGAGTGGCGTGCCACCGAGCACTGGTTGCTGCAAGGCGGTGCGATGTACGAAAAAACCCAATTGATCGGCGATTCGCTAACCCCACGGGTGGCGATCAATTACCTGATCAACCCTCGTCACGGTCTGCGTGCGGTGTATTCGGAGGCTATTCGCTCGCCCGACATGTTCGAGAACAACGTCAACTGGAGCTACCAGGTGACCAACCTCAGTCCCGCTGCCTACGGTCAGTCCAGTGCCCGTTACTTCGTCAAGACCCGTGGTCCCGGCAACCTCGATCAAGAACACATGCGTTCGCGGGAACTGGGGTATAACGGCTTCTTCGCTGACCTTGGGCTGAACGTCGACGTGAAACTGTTCTACGACGAAATCACCGACATGATCAGCGAGCCGCTGCGCAACAATCAGTACATTGCCAGCAACAGCAATGCCTCGCGCTTCAGCGGCACTGAAACCCAGCTTGACTGGCGCGTCAGCGCCGCCGACCGGCTGCGCCTGACCTACGCCTATGTCGATGCCGAGGCCAGCAACCCTCAGGATGCACAATTCACTGCGCGCAACAGCGGCTCGGCCGGTTGGCTGCGCGATTGGGGCGACGGCTGGAATAGCGCGCTGTTCTACTACGGTGACGACGCACTGAATGGCTACCGCTTCGAACGTGTCGACACGCGCATCGCCAAACGCATTGCGCTGGGCAAGGCCAACCTCGAACTGGCCGGCATCCTGCAACAACGCCTCGACAATCAGCCGACCACCTTCGTCGACAACAACTATGACTCGCGCCACGCGCTCTACTTCAGCGCCGAGTTAGAGTTCTGACATGCGCCACAGCCAGACTCGCACCCTCTCCCCCCGAAGCCGCCGGCCTTGGGTTTGGGGACTGTTGCTTGTCTGCCTGAGCAGTCTGCCCGTGCGCGCTGCCGAGGTGTTGCTGACCGGCGCCGAAGACAGTCCTGGCGTGCAGGCCTTTACCCGCGCCCTGGCCAAGCAGCGGCCCGAAGACAGCGTGCGCTTCACACGCCTTGCCGACCTCCCCGCGCCGTCCCGGCTACCCAGCGCAACCCGACTGATCCTGCTCGACCTGCCGAGCCTGGACTGGCGCCTGCAAGACAACCAGGGGCCGGTGACTCTGGTGCTGCGCATCAGCCGCCTGCAAGCCAAACAGCGCTTGGGTAATGCCCTGCCCCCGCACCTGAGTCTGTTGTGGAGTGACCCACCGCTGAGCCGCCAGCTTCGCCTGACCCAGGCCCTGTTGCCACAAGCGCGACGAGTCGGCGTGCTGTACGGGGCGAACAGCGAATTTCTGCTCAAGGAACTGCACTACGCCGCGCACCGACTGGGGCTGGAGATCGTCGCCGAACGCTGGGACAACACCAATGACAGCCGGCCTCTGCAAACCCTGTTGAAGAACAGCGACGTATTGCTGGGGCTCGACGACCCGGACCTGTACAACCCGAAAACCGCCAAGAATCTGCTGCTCACCAGTTATGGCCGACAGCTCGCGTTGATCGGTCCCAACGCGGGCTTCGTCAAGGCCGGCAGCCTGGCCAGCAGCTACAGCGATCAGAGCGATTGGCTGGCCATCCTTGATGATTTGCTTGACCGCTCACCGGCCAGTTGGCCGCGCGAGCTCTATCCGCAGCGCTTCAAGGTGTTAAGTAATCCGCAAGTCGCTCGTTCCTTAGGCATCGAACAGATTGACCCCGCAGCTGTTGCAACACAGTTGGCCGAAGGAGAAAACCGCCCATGACCTTCCGTCGCCATTGGGGCATCAATACCCGCACCCAGATCATCAGCCTCGGCCCGGCGCTGCTGCTGACGTTGCTGCTGATCAGCTTCTTTACCATCGTGCGAATCCAGGACTTGCGCCAGGAGCTCAATCACACCGGCCAACTGATCGCCAATCAACTGGCCCCGGCCACCGAGTACGGCGTGATCTCCGGTAACAATGAGGTGCTCGAAAGCTTGATGAAGGCGTCGCTGACAACGCCGCATGTGCGTTTTCTGGAGGTGCAGGACAACGCCAACAAGGTTCTGGTACACGTCGAGCAGCCCTCGCAAAGCCGCCAACGCGCGCAACAGATCGAAGAGTTCCAGGCACCGGTGCGCTTGCAACGGATCAAGCTCAGCGACGATTTCCTGCAGGGGCCGCCACCGGCCATTGGCCCCTCCGAAGACTATCTGGGGCGGGTCATCGTCGGCATGTCCAACGATGCCTTCAGCCAGCGGCAACAGGAAATCCTGCTCAAGGCCGCGATCCTTGCGCTGTTCGCCCTGCTCTTTACCTTCCTGCTCGCGCGGCGCCTGGCCGCCAGCCTGTCAGAGCCCATCAGCGCCATGGGTAATGCGGTGAAGGCGATTCAGCAGGGCGATTTCAAAACACCGCTGCCCATCGTCGATGACGCCGAACTGGGCAACCTGTCGCGCCACATCAACAACCTCGCCGATGGCCTCGAACTCGCCAGCCGCGAGCAGCATCAGGCCATGGCGCAACTGATCCAGACCCGCGAAGAAGCGGAAAAGGCCAACAGCGCCAAGTCCGACTTCCTGGCGATGATGAGCCATGAATTGCGCACGCCGATGAATGGTGTGCTGGGCATGCTGCAACTGCTCGAAACCACCGACATGACCGAGGAACAGATCGAGTACGCCGCACTGGCGTCGGAATCCACCGAGCATTTGCTCAAGGTCATCAACGACATTCTCGACTTCTCGCGCATTGAACGCTCGGCCCTGGAGCTGGAGCACATCCCGTTCAACCTCGCCGAGCTGATCGGCAGCTGCGCCCAGGCCTTCCAGCACAGTGCGGTGCAACGGGGGCTGAGCCTGGAACTGCAGATCCCCGACGATATGCAGGCACTGCAGGTCCAGGGCGACCCGACACGGATCCGGCAGATCCTGGTCAACCTGATCGGCAATGCCATGAAGTTCACCGAGAAAGGTCGGGTGACGATCGAGTCGCAGTGGCAATCGCTGGACCACGAACTGCTGTGGTTCACCTGCACCGTGCGCGATAGCGGGATTGGCATTTCGGCCGAAAGCCTGGAGCTGATGTTCAACGCATTCCAGCAGGCCGACAGCTCGATCTCCCGGCGCTACGGCGGCACCGGCCTGGGCCTGCCGATTGCGCGCACGCTGGCCGAGCGGATGGGCGGCACACTGCGCGCCCAGAGCGAGGAAAGCCGTGGCTCGGTGTTTACTCTGGAGATTCCGCTGGCGCTGTCCCGGCAGACGCCGCCGGCCCTGACACCGCGCACGCTGGCCGGCAACGACCACGGAGAGGGGCGCAATGTGCTGCTGGTAGAAGACAACCCGGTGAATCAGACCGTTATCGAAGCGATGCTGCGCAGCCTGGGCTTTACTGTCAGCGTCGCCACCGACGGCGCACAGGCGGTACGCAGCGCCGAGAGCCTGATTTTCGAGGCGATTCTGATGGATTGCCGGCTGCCGGTCATCGACGGTTACGAAGCCACCCGGCAGATCCGCCAACTGCCCGGCTGCGCCGATCTACCGATTATCGCCCTGACGGCCAACGCTTTGCAGGGTGACCGCGAGGCCTGTCTATCGGTGGGGATGAATGATTATCTGGCCAAACCTTTCAAACGCACTGATCTGCAGCAAATTCTGCAACGTTGGGTACGCTAGTGCAGAGTGATCGACCATCTGCGACTGGCGTGAAAGGCGAAAGTGCGGCAGTCTTAGGCACCTTGACAGCTCGAAATTGGGCTTGAAAAATAATTTCAGTGCACAAGTGTACATTCATGTCCCTTGTGCTGTGACTTTCACCACAACGCAATAGTCTATGAGTAGGCTGCCAATTCGAAGCATGAATGCTTCGATCGGCCGGGAAGATTTGCCCCACCTGCCGCATGGGATTATTGAGGAGCTCGCATGACCAAACAAAACGCCTTTACCCGGGAAGACCTGCTGCGCTGCAGTCGCGGTGAGCTGTTCGGCCCTGGTAACGCGCAACTGCCCGCCCCGAACATGCTGATGGTGGATCGCATCACTCATATCAGCGAAGAAGGTGGCAAGTACGGCAAAGGTGAATTGGTCGCCGAGCTGGATATCACTCCGGACCTGTGGTTCTTCGCCTGCCACTTCGAAGGTGACCCGGTGATGCCAGGCTGCCTGGGCCTCGACGCCATGTGGCAACTGGTCGGTTTCTTCCTCGGCTGGCAAGGTCTGCCGGGCCGCGGCCGCGCCCTGGGCTCGGGCGAAGTGAAATTCTTCGGCCAGGTTCTGCCGACCGCCAAAAAAGTCACCTATAACATCCAGATCAAACGCGTTCTGAAGGGCAAGCTGAACCTGGCCATCGCCGATGGTTCGGTCAGCGTCGACGGCCGCGAGATCTACACCGCCGAAGGCCTTCGGGTCGGCGTATTCACATCCACTGACAACTTCTAAGGGTTATCCGCATGCGCCGCGTCGTTATCACTGGTCTGGGCATCGTTTCGTGCCTGGGCAATGACAAAGAGACCGTCTCCGCTAACCTGCGTGCAAGTCGCCCTGGCATCCGGTTCAACCCGGAATATGCCGAAATGGGTCTGCGTAGCCAGGTTTCCGGCTCCATTGACCTGCCACTCGAAGAGCTGATCGATCGCAAGATCTATCGCTTCGTCGGCCACGCTGCGGCTTACGCCTACCTGGCCATGAAAGACGCCATCACTGACTCCGGCCTGACCGACGAGCAGGTTTCCAACCCGCGCACCGGCCTGATCGCCGGCTCCGGTGGCGCATCGACCCTGAACCAGATGGAAGCGCTGGATATCCTGCGCGAAAAAGGCGTCAAGCGCGTTGGCCCATACCGCGTTACGCGGACCATGAGCAGCACGGTTTCCGCTTGCCTGGCCACGCCATTCAAGATCAAGGGCCTGAACTACTCCATCGCTTCTGCCTGCGCCACCAGTGCTCACTGCATCGGTACCGCCATGGAACAGATCCAGATGGGTAAGCAGGACATCGTGTTCGCAGGTGGCGGTGAAGAAGAGCATTGGAGCCAATCGTTCCTGTTCGACGCCATGGGCGCACTGTCCAGCCAGTACAACGAGACACCGGAAAAAGCTTCCCGTGCCTACGACGCCAAGCGTGACGGTTTTGTCATCGCCGGCGGTGGCGGCATGGTCGTGGTCGAAGAGCTGGAACACGCTCTGGCCCGTGGCGCGAAGATCTACGCGGAAATCGTCGGCTACGGCGCGACCTCCGACGGCTACGACATGGTCGCTCCAAGCGGCGAAGGTGCCATCCGCTGCATGCAGATGGCCATGTCCACCGTCGACACGCCGATCGACTACCTGAACACCCACGGCACTTCGACTCCGGTCGGCGACGTCGCGGAAATGAAAGGTGTACGTGAAGTCTTCGGCGACAAGGCTCCGGCCATCAGCTCCACCAAGAGCCTGTCGGGTCACTCCCTGGGCGCCGCCGGCGTTCACGAAGCGATCTACTGCATGCTGATGATGGAAGGCAACTTCATGGCAGGTTCTGCCAACATCGACGAACTGGATCCGGAAGTGGCTGACATGCCAATCCTGACCAAGACTCGCGAAGACGCCACCATCAACACCGTGATGAGCAACAGCTTCGGCTTCGGCGGCACCAACGCCACCCTGGTCCTGAAGCGCTGGCAGGGCAAATAACGCCCCGCTGCTTTCGCTGCACATAAAAACGCCCCGACTGGTTCGGGGCGTTTTTTATTGGGCGATCGATAAGCCAGTGGAACGCCTGAATCGCCGGATGTTCTATAACTGCAAGGTCTTTTCCTGACGCGTACTCTTTCCTACTGCTTATGAGGTTTGTCATGACCATTACCGTCAATACCGAATCCAGCGAAGGTTTTCGTCACAGCATCCAGATCGACGACCATCAACTTTTCGCCGACGTGCCCAAAGCCTTCGGCGGCGAAGGCTCCGCGCCAGAGCCCCACGATTACTTCGATGCGGCGCTGGGGGCGTGCAAGGCACTGACCCTCAAGCTTTACGCACAGAAGAAGGAAATCCCGCTGACCGGCGTCACGGTCGAGGTCAAACGCGACAACAGCCAGGAGCAGAAAGGCAAATACGCACTGCAGGTCAAACTGACCCTCAAAGGCGTGCTCACCGACGCCCAGCGTGAAGAGCTGCACCGCGTGGCCGACCGTTGCCCGGTGCACAAGCTGATGACCACCAGCGAAGTGACCATCGAGACTCTCCTGTCTGAAGGCGCCTTCAGCCAATAGCGGCAAGCACAGGCTGTGCGAGTTATGCTCAACGGCATCACTCGTACAGCCTGGAATGCACCATGAACAGTCCGCTCGTGATCCGCCCACGCACCGAAGATGTCGAAGGCCAACCGATCCTGCGCCAGTTGCCGTCGGCCCAATGCCGCAGCGTCGGGCCTTTCGTGTTTTTCGATCACATGCTCGAAACCCGCTATCCGGCAGGTCGTGGCATGAACATCCGCCAGCACCCGCACATCGGTCTGTCCACCCTCACCTACCTGTTTGAAGGCGAACTCCAGCACAAGGACAGTCTGGGCTCCGACCAGATCGTAAAACCGGGTGACGTCAGTTGGATGACCGCAGGCAGTGCGATTGCTCACGTCGAGCGCACACCGAAAGCGCTGTTGGATACCGATTTCAAGATGCACGGCCTGCAAATCTGGCTGGCCTCGCCTAAAGAGCACGAACAAGGCCCGGGCCATTACAGCCATCACCCGGCCGCCAGCCTGCCGGTCAGCGAGAATCTTGGGGTGAAGATCAGGATGATTGCCGGGAAAGGGTTCTGCCTGGAGTCACCGGTGCCGGTGCTCTCGCCTACGTTGTACGCAGAGCTTGAGTTGAAAACGGCGACGACGTTGCTGATTCCCACGGAACATGAAGAACGCGCACTTTACGTGCTGGACGGTGACGCCCAACTCAATGGCGAGCCGATTGAACCGCACTCGCTGGTGGTGCTGCCCGCCGGGGAGGAAATGGACCTGTTCGCCGAAAGCGATTGCCACGCCATGCTGTTCGGCGGCGCGCCCATGGACGGACCGCGACGGATCAACTGGAATTTCGTCGCCAGCGATCCAGCGGTAATCGATGAGGCCCGCCGGCGCTGGGCGGCCAGGGATTGGCCGACGGTGCCGGGTGAGAGTGAGCGGATCGAACTCCCTTAAGATCTTCGGTGTCAGTTACACCGCCATCGCGAGCAAGCTCGCTCCCACACTGGATCGCATTCGTGCACACATTCTGTGCTCACTGGAGACCTAATGTGGGAGCGAGCTTGCTCGCGATGAGGCCAGCCCTGACACCGACAGCGCCAAGGCTAGAAACAGCAATCAGCCGCTGAACACCTCTTCCAGCAAATTATGCATCGACACAAAGGCTCGCCTAGCGGTCTTGGCGTCGTACATCATCATGCCCGGCACCTTGGCGTGCGGGTCGGTAAAGGAATGCACCGCGCCGCCGTAGCTCAGCAATTGCCAATCCACATCCGCAGCGTTCATTTCAGCTTCGAAGGCCGGCAGCTGCTCTTTTGCAACCAATGGGTCGGATGCACCGTGCAATACCAGCACCGAGCCTTTGATGTTTTTCGCATCGGCAGGATTCGGTGTGTCCAAGGTGCCATGGAACGACACCGCAGCCTTGAGCGGCGCGCCGGTACGGGCCAGCTCCAGAGCACAGCAACCGCCGAAGCAGAAACCGAATGTCGCCAGTTTCGAGGTATCGACTGCCGCTTCACCCTGGCTCTGCAAGGCAGCGAATGCCGCCTGCATGCGCTTGCGCAGCAACGCACGGTCATTCTTCAGCGGCATCATCGCCGCACCCGCCTCATCGCCGTTTTGCGGGCGAACCGTCTGCCCATACAGGTCAGCGATCAACACCACATAACCTTGGGCGGCGACCTCCTGGGCAATTTTCTCGGCCCCGGCGCTGACACCCATCCAGTTCGGTGCCATCAGCAAGCCCGGACGCGGACCTGTGTGGCTGGCATCGAACGCCAGACGACCTTCGTAAGACTGACCATCAACCTGATAGACCACGGAACGCACAGTAACCTGGCTCATGACTAACTCCCGTAAAGAAACACCAGAATGAAAAAACCCGCCGAAGCGGGTTTTTATTTAACGCGGTTAAACCGACAGTTCAACCAGCAGCTTGTTCAGACGGCGCACATAGGCGGCCGGGTCTTTCAAGCTGTCGCCGGCAGCCAGGGCTGCCTGATCGAAGAGGATGTGCGACAAGTCGCCAAAACGCTCTTCGCTCTGCTCACCGTCGAGTTTTTCGATCAGCGGGTGAGCCGGGTTGAATTCGAAGATCGGCTTGGAATCCGGAACCTTCTGACCGCTGGCTTCGAGGATCTGACGCATTTGCATGCCCAGATCCTGCTCACCGATGGCCAGAATCGCCGGGGAATCGGTCAGACGGTGAGAAACCCGCACTTCGCTGACGGTTTCACCCAGCGCAGTCTTGATCCGCTCAACCAGGCCTTCTTTGCTCTTGGCGACTTCTTCTGCGGCTTTCTTGTCCTCTGCCGAGTCCAGGTTGCCCAGATCCAGGTCACCGCGTGCCACGTCGACAAAGCTCTTGCCGTCGAACTCGCTGAGGTAGCTCATCAGCCACTCGTCGATACGGTCGGTCAACAGCAGCACTTCGATGCCTTTCTTGCGGAAGACTTCCAGGTGCGGGCTGTTCTTGACCTGTGCGTAGGTTTCGCCGGTCAGGTAGTAGATCTTGTCCTGACCTTCCTTGGCGCGAGCCAGGTATTCGGCCAGTGCGACCACTTGCTCGCCCTCTTCACCCTGGGTGGAGGCGAAGCGCAGCAGGCCAGCGATTTTCTCTTTGTTGGCGAAATCTTCAGCCGGGCCTTCTTTCATGACCTGACCGAAGTTTTTCCAGAAGCCCTTGTATTGCTCAGGCTCGTTCTTCGCCAGTTTTTCCAGCATGTCCAGAACGCGCTTGGTCAGTGCCGACTTCATCGAATCGATGATCGGGTCTTTCTGCAGGATTTCCCGCGACACGTTCAGCGACAGGTCGTTAGAGTCGACCACACCTTTGATGAAGCGCAGGTACAGCGGCAGGAACGACTCAGCCTGGTCCATGACGAACACGCGCTGCACGTACAGCTTCAGGCCGCGTGGCGCTTCACGCTGATACAGGTCGAACGGAGCACGGGCCGGCACGTAAAGTAGCGAGTTGTACTCCAGCTTGCCTTCGACCTTGTTGTGGCTCCAGCTCAGCGGGTTCTCGAAATCGTGAGCGATGTGTTTGTAGAACTCCTGGTATTCCTCGTCTTTTACTTCAGTACGCGGACGGGTCCACAGCGCGCTGGCGCGGTTGACGGTTTCCCATTCAACGGCAGGAGTCTCTTCGCCTTCGGCAGCCGTCACTTCTTTCGGCAGTTCGATCGGCAAAGCGATGTGATCGGAGTACTTCTTGATGATGTTGCGCAGACGCCAGCCATCGGCGAATTCGTCTTCAGCGGACTTCAGGTGCAGGACGATGCGCGTACCGCGGTCTTCCTTATCGACGGTGGCGACGTCGAATTCGCCTTCGCCCTTGGACGACCAGTGCACGCCTTCGCTGGCAGCACAGCCTGCACGGCGGCTGAATACGTCAACTTTATCGGCAACGATGAATGCCGAGTAGAAACCCACGCCGAACTGACCGATCAGGTGCGAGTCTTTCTTCTGATCGCCGGACAGGTGTTTCATGAAATCGGCAGTGCCGGATTTGGCGATGGTGCCCAGGTGGGTCACGACATCGTCACGGCTCATGCCGATACCGTTGTCTTCGAGGGTGACGGTTTTGGCGTCCTTGTCGAAGCTCACACGGATTTTCAGTTCGGCGCCACCTTCCAGCAACTCAGGCTTGGACAGGGCTTCGAAACGTAATTTGTCGACAGCGTCGGAGGCGTTGGAGATCAGTTCGCGAAGGAAAATTTCCTTGTTGGAATACAGCGAATGGATCATCAGGTGCAGCAGTTGCTTCACCTCGGTCTGGAAGCCCAGGGTTTCCTTTTGAGTTTCCACGCTCATGGTCATCAAACTCCGATTGGATGGCAGTGGCCGCGCCCAGAGGGGGTGGCGGCGGGATGTCATCAGAGTTGGGGGCTATGACGGGGATTTCAAGGGCTGGGGGTCTCTTCAATCTTGAAATGCGCACGCGCCGTGGCAATCGGCTCAGCCTGGGTGCTCTGCCAGGCGGTTATCGCAACGTTGGCGACCCGCCGTCCCTGGCGGCACACCTGGCATTTGGCGTAGGTGTCGCGAAACTGCCCGGCACGCAGATAATCGAGCGAGAAATCGATGATCTTCGGCACACCGGGGGAACCGGTGAAGATCAGTAAATGCAGGGCCGCCGCCAGTTCCATGAAGCCTGCAATCACGCCGCCATGAATCGCTGGCAGCAAAGGGTTACCGATATTGTCCTTGTTCGCCGGCAGACGAAAAAGCAGCTCATCGCCCAGACGCGAGCACTCGACGCCGATCAGCTTGGCGTAAGGAATCAGCTGCAGCAGCGAGGCGTAATCCCCACGCTCGTGGGCCTGCTGCAATTGTTCTTTGAAATTATCAGTCATTTCGTACCACCACTGATGACGCCACCAAAACCTTTGGTGCCTTTGACGCCTTTGCCCATGCGCATGAAGGTCCCGACCACGTGGGCGATCGGCTGCTCCGGATCATCCTGGTAGGCAAACCCGCGCGTAAAGATCACATCGGTCGTCACCCGGTAGCACTGGGCGAAGCCATGCACCTCTTTATGCGGCTCGGCGGGATGCATGTAGTCGATACGCAGATCCAGAGTCGGACAAACCTCGAACTCCGGCAAAACACACAGCGTTGCCATGCCGCACGCAGTGTCCATCAACGAGGTGATGGCGCCACCATGAATCACACCGGTCTGCGGATTACCAACGATCTGCAGGCTGTACGGCAACGTGATTGTCAGCCCGTCGTTACTGGCGCTGTGCACGCGTAACCCGAGCACCTGGCAATGCCTCAGCGCCGATAAAAACCGTGTCGCGCGCTCGAAAATGGGGTTATCGGTCATTCGATAAAGGCTCTTTTTAGTGTTGTTGCATAGCAGCAGAGGGACTAAGAAAAAGTTCCCTCCAAGATAAATCTTATATATCTGTAGGAAACATGGAACTTAATCCGTGGTACTGCGCTCGAAAGGGCAAGTAGATATTTTCCACCAGGAGAAACACCCCATGCGTAAGACTTTAGCTATTGCCTTGATGTTGACCGCTTCCCTCGGCATCGCTGCCTGCGGTAAAAAACCCGAGGACAAAGCTCAAGAAGCCACCCAACCGGCTGCACAAGCCCAGCAAAAAATGAGTGAAGCTCAGGATAAAGTGAACGACGCTGCGAAAGAAGCCGCCGATGCTGCCAAAGCTCAGGTTGATTCGAACAAAGCAGCCACTGAAGAAGCCGCTCCTAAAACCAACTAATCCGGTTTTAGCGCTGCAAAAGTAAAGCCCGCCAAGTGCGGGCTTTACTTTGCGCGTCGATAAAGCGTTAGAGCAACACCGTGCGCAAGGTTGGACTAAGCATCAGCAACAACGAACAGACCAAGCCAACAAACCACAGCAGACTTCGTTGCCAGGCCAGGTCTGCCCAGTAGCACAGCAAGTAGATCACCCGGACAATCACAAAGATGATTGCCAGCCAGTCGACCAGCCACCCCGCCGTTTGCGTGGTGTGCGCCATCAACACCCCGACCGCAAACAATATGAAGGCCTCGAAACTGTTCTGATGCGCGGCCAGTGCGCGAGCGCCGAAACCTGTGAGCTGCGCTTGCTGCGTGCGTGGCAGGTGATTGTTATAACCACCCTGCTCTTTCATGGCCTTGGCCACCGGCATTCGGGCGACGTAAATCAGCACGGCACTGATAAACACGCACCAGAACGGAATACTCATCAACTCATCTCCTTGATCGCTTCAGGCAATGGCGCCTCTGTAGGGGTATAGACCATGACGTCCAGCACGTCGGAATGAAACTCCCGGCGATACAACACCAGCACCACGCCGGTACTCATCAACATGAACAGCCATGGGCTGACGAACCAGGCGAGCATGGTCATGCCGAAGTAATAAGAACGCAGGCCGAAGTTGAATTGGTTGGCGGCCATCGAAATCACCCGCGCTGCGCGCGAAGCGAAGGCCTTGCGCTCCTGCTCGGAAACGTGGCGCTCGCCAATCATCGGCGCCGAGCCAATCAGAATCGCTGCGAAGTTGTATTGGCGCATGCACCAACTGAAGGTGAAGAAGGCGTAGACGAATACCAGCGCCAGGCACAGCAACTTGATCTCCGACATGCCTTGGGAGGCCTGTTGAACCATCGGAATGTCCGCCAGCAATGACAGCGCCCGCTCAGAGGAGCCCAGCACCGTGAGAATGCCGGCGAGGATGATCAAGGTACTCGAGGCGAAGAACGAAGCGTTACGCTCCAGGTTGCCCACCACACTGGCGTCAGCGATGCGGTTGTCACGCAGCAGCATGCGGCGCATCCAGTCTTCGCGATACAAGTGCAGCACACTGGCCAGGCACGCGGTATCGCGGCCCTTCCAGATAGCGTAGCGGGTGTAACCGCCCCAGCAGATAACAAACCAGAGCGCGGCAAGAATGTGGATCATATTGGTGTGGACGAACGACATGCATATCCTTGTGGTGTAAGTATGGACGACCGAAAACCTGTGGGAGCGAGCTTGCTTGCGATAGCGGACTTTCAGTCAGCATGCCTATTGAATGTTATGCCCTCTTCGCGAGCAAGCTCGCTCCCACATTAGATTTGCGCTCACCCAATAAAAATGCCCCGTATCGATTGATACGGGGCATTTCTGTTGTTGCTCAAGACCCGCTTGTGGCAGGCCTTGAAACATTAAGCCAGGGCTTCGCTGCGCTTGCCCAGCAAACGGTCGCAGGCGAATGCGACAACCAGGGTAAAGACGCATGGCACCAGCCACGCCAGACCTTGCTCGGCCAGTGGCAAGTGCGCCAACTGAGTTGGCATCCAGTCCGCCAGGCCCGCGCCCTTGAGCGCATCGATCATGCCGAACAGGAACGACACCAGCATTACCGGACCGACAATGCGGCCTTGCTCAAGCCAGAAGTCTTTGCAGAAGCTCAGCGCCACCAGGACGATGCACGGTGGGTAGATCGCGGTCAGTACCGGGATCGAGAATGCGATCAGCTTGGTCAGGCCCAGGTTGGACACCAGCAGCGAGAACGCCGCCAGGATGATCACCAGCGTCTTGTAAGACAGTGGCAGCACGCGGCTGAAGTACTCGGCGCAAGCGCAAGTCAGACCGACTGCCGTCACCAGGCACGCCAGGGAGATCAGCACCGCGAGGAAACCGCTGCCCAGGGAACCGAACGTGTGTTGCACGTAAGCGTGCAACACCGCTGCGCCGTTGGTAGCGCCAGCAGCCACTTCATGGCTGCCCGAACCCAGACGGAACAGACTCACGTACACCAACGCCAGACCGACGCCGGCAATCAACCCGGCAATGATCGCGTAACGAGTGATCAAGGCTGGAGACTCGACGCCACGGGAACGAATGGCGTTGACGATAACGATGCCGAACACCAGCGCGCCAAGGGTATCCATGGTCAGGTAACCATTGATGAACCCCTGGGAAAACGGTGCCGCGACATACTCAGGCGTCGCGGTGCCGATGTCGCCCGCCGGCAAGGCGAACGCGGCGATGCCGAGCACGGCCAGCGCAATGATCTTCAGTGGCGCGAGGAAACGGCCAACGGTGTCCAGCAGACGGCCCGGATACAGCGAGATGAAGAACACCAGCAGGAAATACACCGAGCTGTAGAGGAACAGCGCCAGCGGGCTTTCGCCAGTCAGCGGCGCCAGGCCCACTTCGAAAGACACGGTCGCGGTACGCGGGGTGGCGAACAGCGGGCCAACTGCAAGGTAGCACGCGGCCGCCAGCACGCCACCGGCGACTTTACCGATCGGGCTGCTCAAGGCATCCATGGCGCCACCGACCTTGGCCAGCGCGACAACGGTGATCACCGGCAGACCGACCGCAGTGATCAGAAAGCCCAGCGCCGCCATCCAGACATTAGGTCCGGACTGCAAACCGACGATAGGCGGGAAGATGATGTTGCCAGCCCCGACGAACAGGGCAAACGTCATAAAGCCAAGTGCCAGGATGTCCTGGCCTTTCAACACTTTCATTAAGGAAATACCACACTACTGAATCGGAATTTAGAGAGGGATTTCCCTTATGGGTGAGGGAAATGCTGTCGGTCCGTATAGGACTGACCCGTTTAGCGCGCAGCGTCCTTGTGGGCAGCAAACGCAAAATGGCGGCTAGCGTAACGAATTTGTCTGACAAACGCACTGTTACAGGGCGAACTATCCGATACACGACATGCCTATGTCGTGTTTTCGCATGTGAATGGTGGGCGATTGTAAGTCCGCCATCGCGAGCAAGCTCGCTCCCACAGGTTTTGTGAGCACTTGAGATTCAATGTGGGAGCGAGCTTGCTCGCGATGAGGCCATGACTGACAACCGATAAACCCCAGAAAGCACAAAGGCCACCCGAAGGTGGCCTTTGTCTGGTGAAGCGTAAGGTAAGCGCGAGGCTTACTTCATCGCCCAGCCAGTCAGCTCGGACAGAGCCTTGCCGATGTCTGCCAGCGAACGCACGGTTTTAACGCCTGCGTCTTCCAGGGCAGCAAACTTCTCGTCTGCAGTGCCTTTGCCGCCAGAGATGATTGCGCCAGCATGGCCCATGCGCTTGCCCGCAGGGGCAGTCACACCAGCGATGTAGGAAACAACCGGCTTGGTCACGTGTGCCTTGATGTAGGCAGCCGCTTCTTCTTCAGCCGAACCGCCGATCTCACCGATCATCACGATCGCTTCGGTCTTCGGGTCTTCCTGGAACAGTTTCAGGATGTCGATGAAGTTCGAACCCGGGATCGGGTCACCACCGATGCCGACGCAAGTCGACTGACCGAAACCGGCGTCAGTAGTCTGCTTCACAGCTTCGTAGGTCAGGGTGCCGGAACGCGAAACGATACCGACCTTGCCTGGCAAGTGAATGTGACCTGGCATGATGCCGATCTTGCATTCGCCTGGAGTGATCACGCCTGGGCAGTTAGGGCCGATCAGGATCACGCCCAGTTCGTCGCACTTGACCTTGGCATCCAGCATGTCCAGGGTAGGAATGCCTTCAGTGATGCAAACGATCAGCTTGATGCCGCCGAACGCTGCTTCAAGGATGGAATCCTTGCAGAAAGGAGCTGGAACGTAGATCACGCTGGCGGTAGCGCCAGTGGCTGCTACAGCGTCTTTCACGGTGTTGAAGACAGGCAGGTCCAGGTGAGTGGTGCCGCCTTTGCCTGGAGTTACGCCGCCAACCATCTTGGTGCCGTACTCGATGGCTTGCTGGGTGTGGAAACTACCTTGCGAACCGGTAATACCCTGGCAGATAACTTTGGTGTCTTTATTGATCAGGACGCTCATTATTTGCCCTCCGCAGCTTTAACGACTTGTTGAGCAGCGTCGGTCAGGCTGGTAGCAGCGATGATGTTCAAACCGCTTTCTGCCAGTACTTTAGCGCCCAGCTCAGCGTTGTTGCCTTCAAGGCGAACAACAACCGGGATTTTCACGCCGACTTCTTTCACAGCGCCGATGATGCCTTCGGCAATCATGTCGCAGCGAACGATGCCGCCGAAGATGTTGACCAATACTGCAGCGACGTTAGTGTCGGACAGGATGATCTTGAACGCTTCGGTAACGCGTTCTTTGGTAGCACCGCCGCCCACGTCGAGGAAGTTGGCTGGTTTGCCGCCATGCAGGTTGACGATGTCCATGGTACCCATGGCCAGGCCAGCACCGTTGACCATGCAACCGATGTTGCCTTCCAGTGCTACGTAGTTCAGTTCGAACTTGGCAGCGTGCGCTTCGCGCGGATCGTCTTGCGACGGATCGTGGAAAGTCTTCAGCTTAGGCTGACGGTACATGGCGTTGGCGTCGATGTTGATCTTCGCGTCCAGGCAGTGCAGATCGCCGTCAGCCTTGATCACCAGCGGGTTCACTTCCAGCAGAGCCAGGTCGTGATCCTTGAACAGTTTGGCCAGACCTACGAAGATCTTGGCGAACTGAGCAACTTGCTTGCCTTCCAGACCCAGCTGGAATGCCAGCTCGCGACCCTGGAATGGCTGAGCGCCAACCAGTGGATCGATAGTGGCCTTGAGGATTTTCTCAGGGGTGTCGTGAGCGATTTTCTCGATGTCCACGCCACCTTCGGTGGAAGCCATGAACACGATGCGACGGCTCGAACGGTCAACGACAGCGCCCAGGTACAGCTCTTTAGCGATATCAGTGCACGATTCAACCAGGATCTTGGTGACTGGCTGACCATTGGCATCAGTCTGGTAAGTCACCAGACGCTTGCCCAACCACTGTTGAGCGAATGCTTTAGCGTCTTCTTTGCTGCGAACCAGCTTGACGCCGCCCGCTTTGCCGCGACCACCAGCGTGAACCTGGGCTTTGACAACCCATTCGGTCCCACCGATTTTGTCGCACGCTTCTGCTGCTGCTTCCGGGGTGTCTACGGCGAAACCCTGGGATACTGGCAGGCCGTATTCAGCGAACAGCTGCTTACCCTGATACTCGTGAAGATTCATGCTTATTACCGTCTTCGTTAGGTACTGCGCATTCGGTGCTGCACTCATTCAAGTGCCGCACCACCTGTGACTGCTGCTTGCGTAGCCTTTCCGGATACCCGGTGCAGCTACGCAAGACTGCGTCCAGCGGATATTCCGCGGTGAGTCTTGCATGCAAGGCTCACGACGGGCCAAACCGCCGTGGTTTCTTATTATCCGCTTAGCGTTTCTTGCGATTGGCAATGTGAATGGCGCCGCCATTCACTGCCAGAGCTGCTTCGTGCAAGGCTTCGGACAGGGTCGGATGGGAGAAAACCATCATGCCCAGGTCTTCGGCGCTCGTGCCGAATTCCATGCCGATTGCGCCCTGCTGTACCAGTTCTGCTGCGCTCGGGCCAATCACGTGGACGCCCAGTACGCGGTCAGTCTTGGCATCGGCAATGACTTTGACGAAACCACCGGTGTCGTTGGCTGCCATGGCACGGCCAGAGGCTGCGAACGGGAAAGTGCCGACGTTAACTTCAACGCCTTCAGCTTTCAAGGCCTGCTCGGTTTTACCGACCCATGCAATTTCCGGGTGAGTATAAATAACCGAAGGGATCAGGTCATAGTTCATCTGGGCTTTGTGGCCCTTGATGCGCTCGACAACCATGATGCCCTCTTCCGAGGCCTTGTGTGCCAGCATCATGCCGCGAACCACGTCGCCGATCGCGTAAACGCCAGGAACGCTGGTAGCGCACTGGTCGTCAACGAAGATGAAGCCACGCTCGTCGATGGTCACGCCGCTATCGGCAGCCAGCAGATCGGTGGTCACTGGACGGCGACCAACGGCTACGATCAGCTTGTCGAAAGTGATGGTCTGTTCGCCGTTGGCGTCGGTGTAGGTCACCACGACTTCTTCGCCGTTGACTTTGGAACCGGTAACGCGTGCGCCCAGCTTGATGTCCAGACCTTGT
The DNA here is from genome assembly GCF_058799675.1 of Pseudomonas sp. GW822-FHT06B12. Lineage (NCBI taxonomy): Bacteria > Pseudomonadati > Pseudomonadota > Gammaproteobacteria > Pseudomonadales > Pseudomonadaceae > Pseudomonas > Pseudomonas sp. GW822-FHT06B12. The sequence goes on along the minus strand of NZ_JBXALR010000003.1, from coordinate 164,548 downwards.
TTGGTCAGGGTTTTCAGAGCTTCTTTGGAAACGGCGGTGTCAGCAGCCATCAGGAACGTGTCCAGGGCTTCCAGGACAGTCACTTGAGCGCCCAGACGGGACCATACCGAACCCAGTTCCAGACCGATCACGCCAGCGCCGATCACGCCCAGACGTTTTGGAACCGATTGGAATTCCAGAGCGCCAGTCGAATCGACGATGACTTTCTGGTCAACCGGAGCTGGTGGAATGTCGATCGGACGCGAGCCCGAAGCGAGGATCACGTTCTCGGCTTCGATGATTTCGACAGTACCGTCAGGCTTGGTCAGTTCGACTTTCTTGCCGGCCAGCAGTTTGCCGTGGCCTTGCAGGGAGGTCACGCCGTTGGCCTTGAACAGGGTAGCAACGCCGGAGGTCAGGCCTTTGACGATGTTGGCCTTGCGGCCGACCATTGCTGGCACGTCCATGGTCACGCCAGCGTGGTTGATACCGTGGATCGCGAAGCCGTCTTGCGCTTCGTGAAACTTCCAGGAGCTGTCCAGCAGCGCCTTGGACGGAATGCAGCCGACGTTCAGGCAAGTACCGCCGAGGGCCAGTTTGCCTTCCTTGTCGGTGTATTTCTCGATGCAGGCAGTGGTGAGGCCCAGTTGCGCTGCTTTAATGGCAGCCACGTAGCCGCCAGGGCCCGCGCCAATCACTACCACGTCGAATTTCTGAGTCATGTGTCATTCCTTCTCGAATCAAACCGGACGGCCCCTTTTGGGGACCGTCGTGGGACGAAGCTGGTCATTACAGAAAGGCCGCCCATCACTGAACGGCCCGTGCAACGAAATCAGATATCCAGCAGCAGACGAGCCGGGTCTTCCAGCAGGTTCTTGATGGTAACCAGGAAGGTCACAGCTTCTTTGCCGTCGATCAAACGGTGATCGTAGGACAGAGCCAGGTACATCATCGGACGGATAACAACTTGACCGTTGATCGCCATTGGACGCTGCAGAATGTTGTGCATGCCCAGGATTGCTGCTTGCGGCGGGTTGACGATCGGGGTCGACATCATCGAGCCGAATGTACCACCGTTGGTGATAGTGAACGTACCACCGGTCATTTCGTCGATGGTCAGCTTGCCGTCGCGAGCCTTCTTGCCGAAGGTAGCGATGCCGCCTTCGATTTCAGCCAGGCTCATCAGTTCGGCGTTACGCAGAACCGGCACCACCAGGCCACGATCGCTCGACACGGCAACGCCGACGTCAGCATAGCCGTGGTACACGATGTCGCCGCCGTCGATGGAAGCGTTGACTGCCGGGAAGCGTTTCAGCGCTTCGGTGGCCGCTTTCACGAAGAACGACATGAAGCCCAGGCGCACGCCGTTGTGGGACTTCTCGAACAGGTCCTTGTACTTCGAACGCAGGGCCATGACTTCAGTCATGTCGACTTCGTTGAAAGTAGTCAGCATCGCCATGTTCGACTGGGCTTCAACCAGGCGCTTGGCCACGGTAGCCCGCACGCGGGTCATCGGTACGCGCTTCTCGGTGCGGTCGCCAGCAGCGAACACAGGAGCAGCGGCAGCCGGGGCAGCAGCCTTGGCAGGCGCGGCAGCTGGAGCGGCTTTCTTGGCAGCAACCGCTGCAACCACGTCTTCCTTGGTCACACGACCGCCTTTGCCAGTACCGGCAACGGAAGCGATGTTGATGCCGTTTTCTTCAGCCAGCTTGCGAGCAGCCGGTGCAGCAACAGGATCGTCTTCGCCAGCAGCGGCCGAAGCAGCAGCCTGTGCAGGCGCGGCAGCGGCAGCCGGAGCGGCGGCAACAGCACCGCCCTCCCCGATGGAGCCCAGGACTTCGTCGGACAGAACGGTGTCGCCTTCGTTCTTGACGATAGCGCCCAGCACGCCATCAGCGGTAGCCAACACTTCCAGTACGACTTTATCGGTTTCGATGTCGACGATCAGTTCGTCGCGCTTGACCGCGTCGCCCGGTTTTTTGTGCCAGGTGGCAACGGTGCCATCGGCAACCGATTCCGGGAAAGTGGGGGCTTTGATCTCGATAGCCATTGTCTGTGGTTCCTTAAATTCGGTTTCAGGTGCGCGAAGGCGTTAAACAGTAAAGGCGTCTTGCAGCAGTTTTTCCTGCTGCTCGGCGTGCATCGATGCATAACCACAAGCAGGTGCAGCAGAAGCGTCACGGCCCGCGTACTCGAGTACGAGAGACTTGTTGTGACCGCCAACGATGCGGCGCATGTGATGCTGGCTGCAGTACCAGGCACCCTGGTTCATCGGCTCTTCCTGACACCAAACGATGTGTTTGAGGTTGGAATAAGGAGCCAGGACTTCAATCAAGTCGTCCTCAGGGAATGGGTACAGCTGCTCAAGACGCACGATTGCGATGTCGTCACGACCTTCGGCACGGCGTTTTTCCAGCAGGTCGTAGTAGACCTTGCCGCTACACAGCACGAGACGAGTGACCTTTTTCGGATCATGCGCATCGATTTCCGGAATAACGGTCTGGAACGAACCTTCGGCCAGATCTTCCAGGGTCGAGATGGCCAGCTTGTGACGCAACAACGACTTCGGAGTCAGGACTACCAACGGTTTGCGCAGAGGACGAATCACCTGACGACGCAGCAAGTGGTAGATCTGAGCCGGCGTAGTCGGTACGCATACCTGAATGTTGTGCTCAGCGCACAGCTGCAGGTAACGCTCCAGACGAGCCGACGAGTGCTCCGGACCCTGACCTTCATAACCGTGTGGCAGCAACATGGTCAGACCGCACAGACGGCCCCACTTGTGCTCACCGCTGGTGATGAACTGGTCGATAACCACTTGGGCACCGTTGGCGAAGTCGCCGAACTGGGCTTCCCAGATCACCAGCGCGTCAGGCGTGGTGGTGGAGTAGCCGTATTCGAACGCCAGTACGGCTTCTTCGGACAGGAACGAATCGTACAGGTCGAAACGTGGCTGGCCTTCATACAGGTGTTGCAACGGGATGTAGGTGCCCGCGTCTTTCTGGTTGTGCAATACCGCATGACGGTGCGAGAACGTACCGCGGCCGATGTCCTGGCCGGTCATGCGAATCGGGTGACCTTCGAACGCCAGGGTCGCGTACGCCATGGTTTCGGCGTAACCCCAGTTGATCGGCAGGCCGCCGGCTTGCATTTTCTGACGGTCTTCGTAGATCTTCGCAACCTGGCGCTGAACCACGAAACCTTCCGGGATTTCCAGCAGCTTGGCGGACAGCTCTTGCAGGGTCTTCAGATCGAACGTGGTGTCGTGACGCGCAGTCCAGGCGTGGCCCAGGTACGGACGCCAGTCGACGAACAGCTCTTTGTTCGGCTCTTTGACCAGGCTTTTCACTACGTGCAGACCGTTGTCCAGCGCGTTGCGGTATTCGTCGACTTTCGCCTGAACACGTGCAACGTCAAGCACACCGCTCTGGGTCAGACGATCGGCATACAGCTCACGAGTAGTGCGCTGCTTGGTGATCTGCTGATACATCAGAGGTTGGGTGCCGCTTGGCTCGTCGGCCTCGTTGTGACCGCGACGACGGTAGCAGACCAGGTCGATCACCACGTCGCGCTTGAACTGCATGCGGTAATCGATGGCCAGCTGGGTTACGAACAATACGGCTTCCGGATCATCACCATTCACATGGAGGATCGGCGCCTGGATCATTTTCGCAACGTCGGTGGCGTACTCGGTGGAGCGCGAGTCTTCCGGGTTGCTGATGGTGAAGCCAACCTGGTTGTTGATCACGATGTGAACGGTACCGCCAGTCCGGAAGCCGCGGGTCTGCGACATCTGGAAGGTTTCCATGACCACGCCTTGACCGGCGAATGCCGCGTCACCGTGGATGGAAATCGGCAGGACCTTCTCACCGGTAGGGTCGTTACGACGATCCTGACGGGCACGCACCGAACCCTCGACCACTGGCGAAACGATTTCCAGGTGGGACGGGTTGAATGCCATGGCCAGGTGGACTTCGCCGCCTGCGGTCATCACGTTGGAGGAGAAGCCCTGGTGGTATTTAACGTCACCGGAACCCAGCTCGACCTTCTTCTTGCCTTCGAACTCGTCGAACAGCTCGCGCGGGTTCTTGCCGAAGGTGTTGACCAGCACGTTCAGACGGCCACGGTGGGCCATGCCGATAACGATTTCCTTGGTGCCGTAGGAACCGGAGCGCTGGATCAGCTCGTCAAGCATCGGAATCAGGCTCTCGCCGCCTTCCAGGCCGAAACGCTTGGTGCCCGGGTATTTGGTACCCAGGTATTTTTCCAGACCTTCGCCTGCGGTGACGCGCTCGAGCAGGTGGCTCTTGATATCGTCCGAATACACTGGACGGCCACGCACGCCTTCCAGACGCTGCTGGAACCAATGGCGCTGCTCGGAATCGACGATGTGCGTAAATTCAGCGCCGATGGTGCGGCAATATGTCTGCTGCAACGCTTCGTGAATTTCGCGTAGGCTCGCTTCCTCTTTGCCGATGAACAGGTCGCCGGCACGGAAGGTCGTATCAAGATCGGCATTGGTCAAGCCGTAATGATTGATCGACAGGTCTGCAGGTGCAGGACGCTGCCACAGCCCCAGCGGGTCAAGCTGGGCTGCCTGGTGGCCACGCATACGGTAGGCCTGGATCAGTCGCAGTACTTCAACTTGCTTCTTCTCGTGCTCACTGCTCACGCTGCCGGCGGAAACCGGTTGGGCGCGGCGCTGGTTCTTTGCCAGCAGCACGAAATGATCGCGAATCGTCGAGTGCGATACATCGGTGGCAGCGTTGCCGTCAGCGGGCAACGTCTGAAATTTGGTGCGCCACTCTTCTGGCACAGCGTTAGGGTCGTGCAGGTAGAGCTCATAAAGCTCTTCCACATAGGCCGCGTTACCACCTGAAAGATAGCCGCTGCTCCACATGCGCTGCATCACGCTTTCTTGCATGCTTGGTCACCCTCGGTTAGGGGAACACCATCGGCGAAGACACCGAGCAAGCTTGCAGAAGTCCGAGTGCAGCGACCAAAACAAGCCACTTAGGATCACGCTGATAGTCCGGGTACCGGCCCGGATGCCCCTGCTTGTCTCATTTCTTCAAAATAAGAGCCGCAGCCTTATGGGCTGCCACTCTGGTTATAGCTACGACGCGGGTTGAAGCCCGCGCCTTAGCCTCTACGGGTACAGCGGTCCTACGGGTACAACAGCTGAATCACACGCCGCTTTGCAGCAGCATGTTACGTATGTGACCGATAGCCTTAGTCGGGTTCAGGCCCTTCGGACAAACGTTGACGCAGTTCATGATCCCGCGGCAGCGGAATACGCTGAACGGGTCATCCAGCGAAGCCAGACGCTCGGAAGTCTTGGTGTCGCGGCTGTCTGCCAGGAAGCGGTAGGCTTGCAGCAGAGCAGCTGGACCCAGGAACTTGTCCGGGTTCCACCAGAAGGACGGGCAAGAGGTCGAGCAGCAAGCGCACAGGATGCACTCGTACAGACCGTCAAGCTTTTCACGCTCTTCAGGAGTCTGCAGACGCTCGATGGCCGGAGCCGGCGTGTCGTTCTGCAGGAATGGCTTAACCTTTTCGTATTGCTTGTAGAAGATGCTCATATCGACGACCAGGTCACGGATAACCGGCAAACCTGGCAGAGGACGAACGATCAACTTGTTACCTTTGACGACAGCAGACAGCGGCGTGACGCAGGCCAGACCGTTTTTGCCGTTGATGTTCATGCCGTCGGAACCGCAAACACCTTCACGGCAAGAGCGACGATAGGAGAAACCTTCGTCCTGCTCTTTGATCAGGGCCAGCACGTCCAGCACCATCAGGTCTTTACCACCGGTGTCGACCTGGAATTCCTGCATGAACGGCGCAGCGTCCTGATCAGGGTTGTAGCGATAAACACTGACTTTCAACATGGCGGCCACCCTTAATAAGTCCGAATCTTAGGTTCAAAAGTCGGAACAGTCTTCGGCGAGAAGTTCACGGCACGCTTGGTAACGCGCTTGTCACCCGGGAAGTACAGGGTGTGGCACAGCCAGTTTTCGTCGTCGCGGTCTTCGTAGTCTTCACGGGCGTGAGCGCCGCGGGACTCTTTGCGGATTTCTGCAGCGATGGCAGTAGCTTCGGCCACTTCCAGCAGGTTTTGCAGTTCCAGCGCTTCGATACGAGCAGTGTTGAACGCCTGGCTCTTGTCGTTGATCTTGACGTTGGCGATACGGCCACGCAGATCAGCCAGCTGAGCAATACCCTTCTGCATGTATTCGCCAGTGCGGAATACACCGAAGTAGTTCTGCATGCAGCTTTGCAGCTCTTTACGCAGGGTCGCGACGTCTTCGCCTTCGGTACGCGAGTTCAGGCCATCGAGACGCGCCAGGGCTGCGTCGATGTCGGACTGGCGAGCGCGGGTGTAGTCAACGCCTTCTTTCAGGGTCTGCTCCAGGAACAGACCGGCGGCACGGCCGAATACCACCAGGTCGAGCAGCGAGTTGCCGCCCAGACGGTTGGCACCGTGAACCGATACGCACGCCACTTCACCTACCGCGAACAGACCAGGAATGATCTGGTCAACGCCGTCGGCGTCCTGAGTGATTGCCTGGCCATGAATGTTGGTGGCAACGCCGCCCATCATATAGTGGCAAGTTGGAACAACCGGGATCGGCGCTACGGCTGGATCGACGTGAGCGAAGGTCTTGGACAGCTCCATGATGCCTGGCAGACGGCTGTGCAGAACTTCTTCACCGAGGTGATCGAGTTTCAGCATTACGTGGTCGCCATCCGGACCGCAACCGTTGCCGGCGATGATTTCTTTAACCATCGAACGGGCAACGACGTCACGACCGGCAAGGTCTTTGGCGTTCGGAGCATAACGCTCCATGAAACGCTCGCCGTGCTTGTTGATCAGGTAACCGCCTTCACCGCGGCAGCCTTCAGTAACCAGTACACCGGCGCCGGCGATGCCGGTCGGGTGGAACTGCCACATTTCGATGTCTTGTACCGGCACGCCAGCACGCAGAGCCATGCCAACGCCGTCACCGGTGTTGATCAGGGCGTTGGTGGTGGACGAGTAGATACGACCTGCACCGCCGGTCGCCAATACGGTGGCGTTAGCGCGGACATAGGAAGTTTCGCCGGTTTCGATGCAGATCACGATCATGCCGACAAAGGCACCATCTTCGTTCTTCACCAGGTCGACGCCGTAGTATTCGTTGAGGAATACGGTGCCGGCCTTCAGGTTGGCCTGGTACAGGGTGTGCAGCAGTGCGTGACCGGTACGGTCGGCAGCAGCGCAGGTACGGGCAGCCTGGCCACCTTTACCAAAGTCTTTCGACTGACCGCCGAACGGACGCTGGTAGATGCGACCCTGTTCGGTACGGGAGAACGGCAAGCCCATGTGCTCGAGCTCGAAGACCGCTTCCGGGCCTACGGAACACATGTATTCGATAGCGTCCTGGTCACCGATATAGTCGGAACCCTTGACGGTATCGTACATGTGCCAGCGCCAGTCATCGTTCGGATCAGCGGAAGCGATGGCGCAGGTGATGCCACCCTGGGCGGATACGGTGTGCGAGCGAGTCGGGAAAACCTTGGTGATAACGGCAGTCTTGTGACCACCTTGTGCCAGTTGCAGCGCAGCGCGCATGCCAGCACCGCCGCCGCCAATGATGATGGCGTCGAACGAAAGCGTATTAACTGTGTTAGCCATGAATCAGATACCCCAAAGAATCTGCACGCCCCAGACGAAGTACGCGAACATCGCGACGCCGCATACTGCCTGGAAAAGGAAACGTACTGCAGTCGCGGACTTGCCCAGCGCCATTGGCGTCAGGTAGTCGGTCGCGATGGTCCACATGCCGACCCAGGCGTGAGCGCCCAGGGCAACGAGGGCCAGGAGACTGAAAATACGCATCCAGTTGTGTGCGAACAGTTCATGCCATTGGGCGTAGCCAAGGCCTGGGTGCGCAACGACGTATCCGATCAGGAAGATGAAATATGCCGCGAGAACGACCGCAGACACACGCTGTGCCATCCAGTCATAGAGGCCCGAACGCGATAGGTTCGTAACGCTGGTTACCATATCCAAACTCCCGCCAGAACGATCATCACCACGGAAACGGCGATGACGATTTTCGAGCCCAGCGTGCCGCCTTCCAGCGTCTCACCGATGCCCATGTCCATGATCAGATGGCGTACACCGGCCACCATGTGATACAGCAAGGCGGACAGCAGGCCCCATGCTACGAACTTGGCCAGCGGACTGGTCAAGCATGCCTTCACCTCGGCAAAACCTTCCTCGGAACCCAGGGATTTGCTCAATGCGTACAGCATGATGCCAAGGCCCAGGAAGAGGATGATGCCGGAAACACGGTGAAGAAACGACGTAACGCCGGTGATGGGGAGTTTGATGGTCCTTAGGTCTAGGTTTACAGGTCGTTGGCTATTCACGGCTTTTTTTCACACTGAAGAGCCCCTAACAATCAGGGCAAAGTTGTTGGGGAGTGCACTGGTCAGGTAACCACCACCCAGGGATGCGACCCCCAATAAAGCAGGCCCAAAAGCCCCTGGCGGTCGGTGGCCGAGTATAGACAGTTAGGCTACTAATGACAACGCAAACACCTTCCCCTAATAGCTCATTGCGCAAGCGGGATAAAAGGCGTAAATGGCAGGCAATTTCGAGGAAAAAGTCCGGTTAAAGCCTTCTGGAGCAAGACTTTAGGCAAATTGACATTCGAATTTATCTCACTATAGTGGTGCGGGCCCTGCGTGGGGGGTCTGTCTGATGATTTCAAGCATAAATAGGAGGCCACATGGCTGACAAAAAAGCGCAGTTGATCATCGAGGGCGCAGCCCCCGTCGAGCTGCCCATTTTAACCGGCACCGTTGGTCCCGATGTAATCGACGTTCGGGGCCTGACGGCCACGGGCCGTTTCACTTTTGACCCGGGTTTCATGTCGACCGCCTCTTGCGAGTCGAAGATTACCTATATCGACGGCGACAACGGCATTTTGTTGCACCGCGGTTACCCGATCGAGCAACTCGCCGAGAAGTCGGACTATCTGGAAACCTGCTACCTGCTGCTCAACGGCGAATTGCCGACCGCAGAGCAGAAGGCCCAGTTCGTCAGCACCGTCAAGAACCACACCATGGTTCATGAGCAACTGAAGACCTTCTTCAACGGCTTCCGTCGCGACGCCCACCCAATGGCCGTCATGTGCGGTGTAGTCGGCGCCCTTTCGGCCTTCTACCACGACTCCCTGGACATCAATAACCCGCAGCATCGCGAAATTTCCGCGATCCGTCTGGTTGCCAAGATGCCGACCCTGGCAGCGATGGTTTACAAGTACTCCATGGGTCAACCCATGATGTACCCGCGCAACGACCTGTCGTACGCGGAAAACTTCCTGCACATGATGTTCAACACCCCGTGCGAGATCAAACCGATCAGCCCGGTACTCGCCAAGGCCATGGACCGGATCTTCATCCTCCATGCCGACCACGAGCAGAACGCATCGACCTCCACCGTACGCCTGGCAGGCTCGTCGGGTGCCAACCCGTTCGCCTGTATCGCTGCCGGTATCGCTGCACTCTGGGGCCCGGCTCACGGCGGCGCCAACGAAGCAGTGCTGACCATGCTCGACGAAATTGGCGATGTCTCGAACATCGACAAGTTCATCGCCAAGGCCAAGGACAAGAACGATCCGTTCAAACTGATGGGCTTCGGTCACCGGGTTTACAAAAACCGCGACCCACGCGCTACCGTCATGAAAAAGACCTGCGACGAAGTGCTCAAGGAACTGGGCATCCAGAACGATCCGCAACTCGAACTGGCCATGCGCCTGGAAGAGATCGCCCTGACCGACCCGTACTTCATCGAGCGCTCGCTGTACCCGAACGTCGACTTCTACTCGGGGATCATCCTCAAGGCGATCGGCATTCCAACCAGCATGTTCACCGTGATCTTCGCCCTGGCGCGGACCGTCGGCTGGATCTCCCACTGGAAAGAAATGCTCTCCAGCCCGTACAAGATTGGCCGCCCGCGCCAGCTGTACACCGGCTACGAGTCGCGTGACATCACCAAACTGGAAGACCGCAAGTAAGACCTGTCTTGCGATAACGTCTTGGCTGCACCGGAAACGGCCTCTGCCTCTTACAGGAGCAGAGGCCGTTTTTGTTTGTGCCGCCCCGTCCTCCCCCCTTAAATACTGTAGTGACTGGCCTGCCGCCATCGCGAGCAAGCTCGCTCCCACAGTGGATCTCCGGTGTTCACACAATCCCTGTGGGAGCGAGCTTGCTCCGGGCGGCGATCCGACGATGGCATTCGACCGGACAACACCCCCTCAAACCCTGCCCAAACAAAAATGCCCCGATCTCTCGATCGGGGCATTTCTATTTAACGCAGCTTATATATAGAAGCTCATACATGTCTGTACGTTAGTGCGACACCGCCCCACTCGCCCCCAACCCGGTCTGCGAGCGAACGAACTGCGGGAAGAACAGCGCCCGCTCATTGTCAGCCGCAGCGGACTTGTCAGTGATGGAGAAGAACCAGATCCCGACAAAGGCAATGGCCATCGAGAACAGCGCCGGGTACTCATACGGGAAGATCGCCTTCTCGTGCCCCATGATCTGTACCCAAATGGTTGGACCCAGCACCATCAGGCCCACCGCACTGACCAGCCCCATCCAGCCACCAACCATCGCACCACGAGTGGTCAGCTTCTTCCAGTACATGGAAAGCAGCAGCACCGGGAAGTTGCAGCTGGCAGCGATCGAGAACGCCAGACCCACCATGAACGCGATGTTCTGGCTTTCGAACAGAATGCCCAGAACAATCGCCAACACGCCCAAGGCGATGGTGGTGATCTTCGAAACACGGATCTCATCTTTCTCGTTGGCCTTGCCCTTCTTGATCACGCTGGCGTACAGGTCGTGAGACACCGCCGTGGCCCCGGCCAGGGTCAGACCGGCAACCACCGCCAGAATGGTGGCGAAGGCCACCGCCGAGATGAAGCCAAGGAAGATACTGCCGCCCACCGCATTGGCCAGGTGCACCGCCGCCATGTTGTTGCCGCCCAACAGCGCCCCTGTAGCGTCCTTGAAGGCCGGGTTGGTGCTGACCAGCAGGATCGCGCCGAAGCCGATAATGAACGTCAGGATGTAGAAGTAGCCGATGAAGCCGGTGGCATACAGCACGCTCTTGCGAGCTTCTTTAGCGTCACTCACGGTGAAGAAACGCATCAGGATATGCGGCAGGCCAGCGGTACCGAACATCAATGCCAGACCAAGGGAGAATGCCGAGATCGGGTCTTTCACCAGACCGCCCGGGCTCATGATCGCTTCACCTTTGGGGTGAACCTTGATCGCCTCGGAGAACAGCGTGTTGAAGTCGAAGTTGACGTGCTTCATCACCATCAGCGCCATGAACGACGCACCGGACAACAACAGCACAGCCTTAATGATCTGCACCCAGGTGGTCGCCAGCATGCCGCCGAACAACACATAGAGGCACATCAGGATCCCCACCAGAATCACCGCAACATAGTAATCAAGACCGAACAGCAGCTGGATCAGCTTGCCGGCACCGACCATTTGCGCGATCAGGTAGAACGCCACCACCACCAGCGAACCGCAGGCCGACAGCGTGCGAATCTGGGTTTGCCCAAGGCGGTAGGACGCCACGTCGGCAAACGTGTACTTACCCAGGTTACGCAGACGCTCGGCGATCAAAAACAGAATGATCGGCCAGCCCACCAGGAAGCCGATCGAATAAATCAGACCATCGTAGCCAGACGCGAACACCAGCGCGGAAATCCCCAGGAAGGACGCCGCCGACATGTAGTCACCGGCAATCGCCAGACCGTTCTGCAAACCGGTGATCTTGCCGCCTGCCGCATAGTAGTCGGCCGCCGACTTGTTGTGCTTGGAAGCCCAGTAAGTGATGCACAGCGTTGCGCCGACAAACACCACGAACATCAGGATCGCCGAAACGTTGAGCGGTTGTTTGTGCACTGCGCCGGTGAGCGCCTCGGCAGCCCAAACTGCCGGTGCGAAGGCTGCAATGCCTAACGCTGCCAATAGACGCCGGATCATTGCTGAGCCTCCTTGAGAATCGCATTGTTCAGGTCGTCGAACTCGCCATTGGCGCGTCGTACGTAGATGGCTGTCAGGACGAAGGCCGAAACAATCAGCCCTACCCCAATCGGGATGCCCCAGGTAATCGATGACCCGGGGCTGATCTTCGCCCCCAGCAGATGCGGCCCATAAGCAATCAGAAGAATGAATCCGGAGTACAGCCCAAGCATGATCGCCGAAAGAATCCAGGCGAACCTTTCCCTTTTACGAACCAGCTCCTTGAAGCGCGGGCTGTTTTGAATCGAGAGGTAAATGCTGTCGTTCATTGTTTTTATCCTCGCAGCACAGATTATTGTTGGAACGTATCCACTCTATGCGGCTGCGGAACAGGTTCCAGACGACCTTAGTATTAGAACGACCTGACCATTTCGCCAATTTTCGGACCCTAAACAGCCGAAAGAATTGGAAATGGCCTTTGAATCAGCCACAAACCCTGTGGAGCGGGGATCAACCTGAAACAAATGTGGGAGCGAGCCTGCTCGCGATGGCGCCGTATCAGTCAACATATCTGTCAACTGTTACACCGCCATCGCGAGCAGGCTCGCTCCCACAGGGATGAAGCGTTATCCGGGTTTATTTAGTCCAGTCAGCGACGCGCGCAGGGTGTTTGGTCACCCAGTCCTTGGCTGCCACTTCAGGTTTGGCACCGTCCTGAATGGCCAACATGACTTCGCCGATTTCGTCTTTTGACGCCCACTGGAAGTTCTTCAGGAACTTCGCGACTTCCGGCGCTTTGGTTGCCAGTTCTTTGCTACCGATGCTGTTCACGGTTTCAGCCGCGCCATAAACGCCTTTCGGGTCTTCCAGGAAGCGCAGTTTCCACTTGGCGAACATCCAGTGCGGCACCCAACCGGTGACAGCGATGGATTCGTTTTTCTTCTCGGCACGGGTCAGCTCGGCAATCATGCCGGCACCGGAACTGGCCTTGAGGGTGTAGTTGCTCAGACCGTAGTCCTTGATCGCCTGATCGGTCTTGAGCATCACGCCTGAACCGGCGTCGATGCCGACGATCCGGCCTTTGAAGCTTTCGTCGGTTTTAAGATCGTCGATGGTCTTGGCCTTGACGTACTCCGGTACGATCAGACCGATTTTCGCGTCCTTGAAGTTCGGGCCGTAATCGACGACCAGATCCTTGTTCTTCGCCCAGTATTCGCCATGAGTCACTGGCAGCCAGGCTGACAGCATCGCATCGAGTTTGCCGGTAGCCACACCCTGCCACATGATCCCGGTGGCCACGGCTTGCAGCTTCACGTCATAACCGAGTTTCTGCTTGATCACTTCAGCCGCCACGTTGGTCGTGGCGACGCTGTCCGACCAACCGTCAACATAACCGATAGTCACTGCCTTGCCTTCGGCGCTGGCCACAGTAGAACTGATCGCCAGTACCAAAGCCGCACCTGCGCCCAAGAGTCGTCGCATCTTCATCGTTACTTCCCCGAAAGTGCTGCGCCCGACGGATGCCGAGCAGCGTCAACGTATTGTTATGGTGCACAGCGCCCCCATCACGCCTCACTGCAAACTCGTTCGAACATCAGCGGAGTACTGATGCCTCGATAATCAACCTCACGCCCAAGGCGACCTGCTCTGTCTGCGACCTCAACACAACGAGAAACGACATCAGAACGCCAGTAACCGCGACCTGTAAAAATACCCCGGCAATACCCGCCCGAACTTTGCATGTCAAAATCATGCAGGTCACCAAGCTCGGGACAAATGCAGGTAAGATGCGCGGCTTTGTTCCCAGACGGCCTGACCATGCCCGCCACCTCGCGTTTCCCTTTCGTCGCTTATCTATTTGCCTGCCTGCTTGGCCTGTTTGCCCTTGGTGGTTACTGGTACGGGCTCGGCCAACCGGTGGTGCTGCCGGACGTGGCCAGCGCCACGCACAAATTGCAATGCGCCTCGTACACACCGTTCGATAAAGACCAATCGCCGTTCGATCAACCGTTCAAACTGCGCCCCGAGCGCATGGACGCCGACCTCGCGTTGCTGGCAACCCGTTTCGAGTGCATTCGCACCTATTCGATGACCGGCCTGGAAGCACTGCCAGATCTGGCGCGCAAACATGGCTTGAAACTGATGATCGGCGCTTGGGTGAACAGCAATCCAGTGGACACCGCCAAGGAAGTCGAACTGCTGATCGCCGAGGCCAACGCCAACCCGGATGTGATCAGCGCGGTGATCGTCGGCAACGAAACCCTGCTGCGCAAGGAAGTCACCGGCGCGCAATTGGCCAAGCTGATCAACTACGTCAAGAGTCACGTCAAACAGCCGGTGACCTACGCCGACGTCTGGGAGTTCTGGCTCAAGCATCCCGAGGTCGCCCCGGCGGTGGACTTCCTGACCATCCATTTGCTGCCGTACTGGGAAGATGATCCCTCCAACATCGACGCCGCCCTCCAGCACGTCGCCGAGGTTCGGCAGATCTTCGGCAGTCGCTTCGCGCCCAAGGACGTGCTGATTGGCGAGACCGGCTGGCCGAGCGAAGGTCGCCAACGAGAAACTGCGGTACCGAGCCGGGTCAATGAAGCCAAGTTCATTCGTGGTTTTGTGGCAATGGCCGAGCAGCAAGGCTGGCATTACAACCTGATCGAAGCCTTTGACCAGCCGTGGAAACGTGCCAGTGAAGGTGCGGTCGGCGGTTACTGGGGGCTGTTCGATGCAAACCGTCAGGACAAGGGCGTGCTGGCAGGCCCCGTTACCAACCTGCCGTTCTGGCCGCAATGGCTGGCCGTCGGTACTCTGATTTTCCTCGGTACGCTGATGCTTGGCGGCCGTGTACGCAGTACTCGCGCGGCGTTGGTATTGCCACTGCTCGGCGCGGTCGCTGCGTGCTCCATTGGCACCTGGGGTGAACTGGCTCGCGTCACCAGCCGTTTTGCCGATGAGTGGGTCTCGGCCGCGTTACTGACGGGTCTGAACTTTTTGGTACTGGCCCACGCGGCGTTGTTCCTCAGTGCCAGAACCGGTTGGCGTGAGCGCGCCTTCAATGCGCTGGAACGTCGCGCTGGCTGGCTGCTTGCTGCTGCGGGGTTCGCTTGTGCAGTGATGATGCTGGCGCTGGTGTTCGAACCGCGTTATCGCAGCTTCCCGAGCGCCGCCCTGCTGCTGCCGGCGCTGGTCTATCTGATTCGCCCGGTCAGCGCACCGCGTCGGGAAATCGCACTGCTGACCTTCATCATCGGCGCCAGCATTGCCCCGCAGCTGTATCGCGAAGGCCTGTTCAACCAGCAAGCCTGGGGCTGGGCACTGGTTTGCCTGCTGATGATTACCGCGCTGTGGCGCAGCTTGCGGGCGCGCAACACTTAATTTGTATAGAGCACCTGTCGGTGCTATCGCGAGCAAGCTCGCTCCCACTCTTGATCTCGGTCGTTCACATAATTTGTGTACACAGATGATCCAATGTGGGAGCGAGCTTGCTCGCGATGACGGTCTATCAGGTAGCTCGCGGCGCCCGGACCAACCGCAACCCCGCGATCACCACGGCAAATACCGCAATGCCGGTGTTGTACAACGCCAACGCAGGAAATCCGAACACCAGCGCCAGCACCGCCAGCCACCAGCCGGCCCGTCCCGGCACGACAAAGCCCAACACCGCCGCCGCCAATGCAGCCCACCCCATCACCTTGAAGTGAATCATCAAGCCCAGGGTCGAACGTGCCTGGCATTCCCAACGGCTCGCCTCATCGACACAAAGACCGACCCACTGCGCATCCTCCATCAGGACATAACGCAGGCCATAACTGGCGGCCAGCCACAGCGGCAAGGCGATAAGCAAAATAATCACGGGCAGACGGCGAGACATGAAGCACTCCGATAAACGAAAACGGCGCCCAGCTTAATCGCCCGCCAGCGGTAAGCAAGCAAGACCATTAGAAATCTGTTCAGCCAATCGCTGCAAAGTGTATCGTTCAGCCGCTATTGATCCGAATTCAGCCTCTTTGGTGCCGCCCCATGGCACTTAGGCGCATTCCCGATGGTCATAGCCTGCGAACCTAATCAGGCACCTTCCTCTAAGGGATTTAGTCATGCTCCGTTCCTTGCGCTTTGCTGCCTTGTTTGGCGGCCTTATCTTGAGTGCGTCCGCGCTGGCGGCAGACATCGACGCCGTCAGCTATGGCTACCCCTTGACCAACCCGTTCGAGGCAACCATTGCCACGACCCCGCCGGAGTTGCGTCCCGAGTTGCCGTCCAATGACCAGATCCACCAATCGGATTACACCCTGACGCTGCGCCCGGAGCGCGAGTTCAACCTGCCGGACAATTTCTGGGCAGTAAAAAAACTCACCTATCGCATGGCCACACAGGATCACGCCGCACCGCTGATTTTCCTGATTGCCGGCACCGGCGCACGCTTCGACAGCAGCATTAACGAATACCTGAAAAAGCTCTACTACAAGGCCGGTTATCACGTCGTTCAACTGTCCTCACCGACCAGTTTCGACTTCATGAGCGCCGCCTCGCGCTTCGCCACACCCGGCGTGTCCAAGGAAGACGCCGAGGACATGTATCGCGTGATGCAAGCGGTTCGTGCGCAAAACCCGAAGCTGCCGATCACCGACTACTACCTCACCGGCTACAGCCTGGGCGGACTGGATGCGGCGTTTGTCAGCAAGCTGGATGAAACCCGACGCAGTTTCAACTTCAAGAAAGTCTTGCTGCTCAACCCGCCGGTCAACCTCTACACCTCCGTCACCAACCTCGACAAGCTGGTACAAACCGAGGTCAAGGGCATCAACAACAGCACCACTTTCTATGAACTGGTGCTCAACAAGCTGACGCGCTACTTCCAGCAGAAAGGCTACATCGACCTTAACGACGCGCTGGTCTATGACTTCCAGCAATCGAAACAGCACCTGACCAACGAACAGATGGCCATGCTGATCGGCACCTCGTTTCGCTTCTCGGCGGCCGACATTGCCTTCACCTCGGACCTGATCAACCGTCGCGGCCTGATTACCCCGCCCAAGTTCCCGATCACCGAAGGCACCAGCCTCACGCCATTCCTCAAGCGTGCGCTGCAATGTGATTTCGACTGTTACCTCACCGAGCAGGTGATCCCGATGTGGCGCGCCCGCACCGACGGCGGCAGCATCTTGCAGTTGATCGACCAGGTCAGCCTCTACGCGCTCAAGGACTACCTGCACGACAGCCCGAAAATCGCCGTGATGCACAATGCCGACGACGTAATCCTCGGCCCTGGCGACCTCGGCTTCCTGCGTAAAACCTTCGGCGATCGCCTGACCGTTTACCCTCACGGCGGCCATTGCGGCAACCTCAACTACCGCGTCAACGCCGACGCCATGCTGGAGTTCTTCCGTGGCTAAACATTTTCTGCTTCTCGCCGCGTTGCTCTGCGCAGGTTATGCCAATGCCGACAACAGCAAGGCCAACAGCACGACCGTAGTCGATCAGGACGGCTTCACCGAGCCCATGACCAAACTCAAGTTCAACCCGGGGCTGGACCAGCGCGAGTTCGAACGCTCGACCCTGAGTGCGCTGAGCGTCTATGACCCATTGGAGTCGTGGAACCGTCGGGTCTACCACTTCAACTATCGCTTCGATCAGTGGGTGTTCCTGCCGGTGGTCGACGGTTATCGCTACATCACTCCAAGTTTCCTGCGCACCGGTGTCAGCAACTTCTTCAACAACCTGGGTGACGTGCCCAACCTGGTCAACAGCTTGCTGCAGTTCAAGGGCCAGCGCTCGATGCAAACCACCGGGCGCTTGCTGCTCAACACCACCATCGGCATCGGTGGCCTGTGGGACCCGGCCACCGCCATGGGCCTGCCGCGCCAGGTCGAAGACTTCGGCCAGACACTGGGCTTCTACGGGGTTCCGGGCGGCGCCTACCTCATGCTGCCAATCCTCGGCCCATCAAACCTGCGCGATACCGCCGGTCTTGCGGTCGACTATACGGCGGAGTCGGCGATCAACTACCTGAACGTGTCGAAAGTCAGCGCAAACCACCCGGAAATCTGGGTCCTGCGCGGCATCGACAAGCGCTACCAGACCAACTTCCGCTACGGCCAGCTGAACTCGCCGTTCGAATACGAGAAAGTGCGTTACGTGTACACCGAAGCACGCAAGTTGCAGATCGCCGAGTAACTTCATCAGCAACAAAAAACCGCCATTCGAACGGATCGAATGGCCTTTTTCATAGGTATCTCAAACACCACAAATCCACTGTGGGAGCGAGCTTGCTCGCGATAGCGGTCTGACAGTCAACATCAATGTTGAATGTACTGGCCTCATCGCGAGCAAGCTCGCTCCCACACTCGATATTTGTTGCCTGTGGGAAGTGTCCAGGCTTCAGCCTTTGACTGCTTTCCAGACCTTGCTGACGACCATGACGCCCGCCAATACCATCGCGCCGGCAATAATCCCCGCCACAGCGTTGAGCAACGTCGGCACGATAAACCCGGCACCACCGGCACCTGCGCTCACGCCTTCGATCCAGTGATGCACCACCGGCACGCCGTGGGTCAGGATCCCGCCGCCCACCAGGAACATCGCCGCCGTACCAATCACCGAGAGGCTTTTCATCATGTACGGTGCGGCGCGCAGAATGGCGCCGCCGACGCTTTTGGCCATTTGCCCGGGCTTTTGGGTCAGCCACAGGCCAAGGTCGTCGAGCTTGACGATGCCCGCCACCAGGCCATAAACGCCGACGGTCATGACGATAGCGATGCCTGAAACCACAATCACTTGTTGCATCAGCGTTGCACCGGCCACGGTGCCCAGGGTGATGGCGATGATTTCAGCCGAAAGGATGAAGTCGGTGCGCACCGCGCCTTTGATCTTGTCCTGCTCGTACGCCACCAGATCAGTCGCCGGATCAGCTACGGCTTCGACCAATTGCGCTTGTTCCGCCTGATCTTCAGCCTTGCTGTGAAGGAATGTGTGCGCGAGCTTTTCGAAGCCTTCGAAACACAAATACGCGCCACCGACCATCAGCAATGGCGTCACCAGCCAGGGGATGAATGCACTGATGGCCAACGCCGACGGCACCAGGATCAGCTTGTTGCGAAACGAGCCCTTGGCCACGGCCCAGACCACCGGGATTTCCCGCTCGGCGCGCACACCGGATACCTGCTGGGCGTTGAGCGCCAGATCGTCGCCGAGCACGCCGGCGGTCTTCTTCGCGGCCATCTTGGTCATCAGCGCGACATCGTCGAGTACCGCAGCGATATCGTCGATCAACACCAGCAAACTGCTTCCAGCCATGGATCAAGCTTCCCTACACAAATAAAAGTGCGCGGAGCATAACGCGCTCGGCGCGAGGGAAGCGAGACACCTCAGCGTTCGGCTTGAGGACCGGATGGCTCGTGCCAGCCTCCGCCCAGGCTCTGGAACAACGCAACGCTACCCTGACTCAGCAGGCCCTGGGTATCGCGCAGGCTCTGCTCGGCTTGCAGCAGGACCAACTGCTGAGTCAGCACGGTTTGCTGACTGACGGTGCCCGCGCGTTTTTGCGCCTCCTGGCTGCCAAACAATTGCCGGTTGCGCTGGTAGATCTGCTCGAAGGCCTGGGCCTGGGCGTGCAGGTGATTGATCGCCGAGAGGTTGTCTTCAACGTTCTGCAATGCGCCGAGCACCGTGCCGCGATAGTTCGCGACATCCTGATCGTAACTGGCCCGGGCCTGCTGCACCGCGGCTTCCCGGGCACCGCCCTCGAAAATGGTTTCGGCCAGCGCCGGGCCGAGGGTCCAGACCCGGTTTGGCACGCTGAACAGGCCACCCAGCGCCGTACCGCGATAGCCGACCTGACCGGTCAGATCCAAAGTGGGGAAAAACGCCGCCTCGGCCACGCCGATCTTCGCATTCGCCGCCGCTGCCGCACGCTCGGCAGACACCACATCGGGACGGCGCTGCAACAGACTCGACGGCAGGCTCAGCGGCGGCATGGGCAGCACGAAGCGATAGTTCGCGGTGGGTGGCAGATTGAATTGCGCCGGCGCCACCCCCACCAACACCGCCAGCGCATGCTCAAACTGCTCACGCGAGCGCTGTGCGGTTTGCAAGGCAGCGACCACGCTGGTCAGTTGATCCTGGGCGACCAGCAATTGATCGTTGGTCGCGGTGCCTTG
Organism: Pseudomonas sp. GW822-FHT06B12; assembly: GCF_058799675.1. Lineage (NCBI taxonomy): Bacteria > Pseudomonadati > Pseudomonadota > Gammaproteobacteria > Pseudomonadales > Pseudomonadaceae > Pseudomonas > Pseudomonas sp. GW822-FHT06B12. The sequence continues at coordinate 144,374 of NZ_JBXALR010000003.1, read as the reverse complement.
CACGGTCTGAACCTGGATCATCGTCAGCAACTGTTGATTGATCGCCTGCTGCTGTTGCAGCAAGCCGACGTCAATATCCAGTTGGCGCAAGCCCAGGTAGTTACTCGCAACACTGGCGCTGATGGACAGCCGCACGCCTGCCAGCAGTGCGTCGGACGCCTGGGCCGACGCCTGACTCGACTCGATCCCGCGCCGCACCAGGCCCCACAGATCCGGCTCCCAACTGGCGCTCAAGGTGGCGCTGACCGTTTGCACGACACCGCCAGAGCTGCTGCCCGATGAGGTAGTCGTCCCCGTGCTGCTACTGCTATTTGCGCCAACACCCCGCGATCCGGACAATCCGACGCCCACCGTCGGCCACAACCCGGCCCGGCTCGACGCCACCTGGGCCTGAGCCAGACGATAGGCCGCTTCCGCAGCAATGATCGATTGGTTGACCCTGGCTGAACGCGCAATCAGATCATTGAGGATCGGGTCCTGGTATGAAAGCCACCACTGACTGTTCAGCGCCCCCTGCGGATTGGCCTGCGCACGCTGCCATTGCGCACTTTCCTTGAAGCTCATTGGCAATTCGATGGCCGGCTTTTGATAGTCAGGGCCGACCATGCAGCCACCCAGCGCAACACAAAGCATGACGCCAGCTGCTACGGCGGATATGCGTTCACTGCTCATTCACGTCTCCCCAGGCGCCTTGACGCCCGATCGAGCCAGAGATAGATCACCGGGGTGGTGTAAAGCGTCAGCATCTGGCTGAACACCAGCCCGCCAATAATCGAAATACCCAGTGGCCGACGCAGCTCCGAGCCATAGCCGCTGCCGAGCACCAGCGGCAATGCGCCGAGAATCGCCGCCAGCGTCGTCATCATGATCGGCCGGAAGCGGATCAGGCACGCACGACGAATCGCGTCCTTGGCATTGAGCCCCTGCTCCCGGCGCTCGCTGATCGCAAAGTCGATCATCATGATCGCGTTCTTCTTGACGAGGCCGATCAACAAAATCACCCCCACCAGTGCAATGATCGACAGCTCGGTGCCGGTCAACAACAAGGCAATCAGCGCGCCTACGCCGGCTGACGGCAAGGTCGAGAGGATGGTCAGCGGGTGTGTCAGGTTTTCGTAGAGGATGCCCAACACGATATACACCGACAACAGCGCTGCGCAGATCAGCAACGGCTCGCTGGCCACCGACGACTGGAACACCTGAGCCGTACCGGCGAATTGCCCGACCACGCTGGCGGGCATTCGCAGCTGTGCCACGGCATTGTCCACCAATGCCGTGGCCTGGCCGATGGACACACCGGACGACAGGTTGAACGACGCCGTTACCGCCGGAAAAGTGCCTTGGTGACTAATGGAAATGGCCGTGCGATCCACCGAATAATCGGCGAGCGCCGACAACGGCACCAGCTGCGGATTGGCGCTGGCGCTCAGGTTCGGCGCGACGTTCCGGCCCTTGCTGACCGCGACCGTGCCTACCGGCACATAGATCGAGGTGAGTGTTGCCGGATCGGTCCAATAGGGCGGCGCCACTTCCATCACCACGTGGTACTGGTTGGCGGCGCGGTAAATGGTCGAGACCTGGCGCTGACCGAAGGCGTCGTAAAGCGTCTGGTCGATCGCCGAAATGCTGACCCCGAGCCGAGCCGCCGCATCGCGATTGATCTTCACGTTGGCCAGCAGACTGTTGTCCTGCTGATCGGTGTTGAGGTCGGTCAGTTGCGGCAACGCATGCAACACCGCCAGCACCTTGGGCACCCATTCATCCAGCGCGCTCTGGTCATCGGCGGTCATCGTGTACTGGTACTGCGCGCCACTCTGGCGACCACCGACGGTGATGTCCTGGGACGACTGCAAATACAGGCGCGTGCCCGGCATCTCGCCGAGGGTGTGGCGGACTTGCGCGATCACCTGATCGGCGCTGTCCCGGCGCTCGGCCAGCGGCTTGAGGGCAATGAACAACTGCGCCGTGTTGATCGCCCCGCCTCCGCCCCCACCACCGCCGACAAAACCACCAACCGTCAGCACGTTCGGGTTACCCAGTACCTTCTGGTTGATCTCCCCGAAACTGCGTTGCATCGCCGCATAGGAAACGCTTTGTGGCGCCACAATGCTGCCGGACAAACGCCCGGTGTCTTCCTGTGGGAAAAAGCCCTTGGGCACCAGCACATACAACACGCCGGCAAACACGATCACCAACAACGTGAGCAGGCCCATCAGCATCGAGTGATTGATGACCCAGCCGAGGGTACGGTCGTAAAACCGGTGAAATCGCGAATCGGGTTGATCGCTGTCCTTCGCCGCCTGCTCCTGAGTGCGCAGCAATACGCTGGACAGCATCGGCGTGACTGTCAGCGAGATCAGCATGGAAATCATGATCGCCACCGACAAGGTGATCGAAAACTCGCGAAACAGCCGCCCGACAATCCCGCCCATCAGCAGTAACGGAATGAACACCGCCACCAGCGACACGCTGATGGTCAGTACGGTGAAACCAACCTCCTGCGCGCCCACCAGCGCTGCGTGCAGACGACTCTCACCGTTCTCCAGGTGACGCATGATGTTCTCGACCACCACGATCGCATCGTCCACCACAAACCCGGTGGATATAGTCAGCGCCATCAGCGACAGGTTGTTCAGGCTGTACCTGAGGAAATACATCGCCCCAAAGGTGCCCAGCAGCGACAACGGCACCGCAATCGCCGGCACCAGGGTGCTGCGCCAATCGCGAAAGAACCCGAACGTCACCAGTGTCACCAGCACAATCGAGGCGATCAACGACAACTCGACATCGTGCAACGACGCACGAATGGTGGTGGTGCGGTCCATCAGGATATTGAGTCTGATGCTTGCCGGAATCGAACTTTGCAGGAACGGCAGTTCGGCTTTCACCGCATCCACGGCACTGATGACGTTCGCCCCTGGCTGCTTGAACACCACCAGCAGCACCGCTGACTTGCCGTTGGACAGGCCGAAGTTGCGCAAATCCTCGACGTCTTCGCGTACGTAACCAAGGTCGGAAATGCGCACCACATCGCCGTTGTGCTGCTTGACCACCAGCGGCGCGTAATCGTCCATCCTGTAGAGCATATCGTTGGCCGCAATACCCTGGGATTGTGCCCCTACGGCCACAGAGCCCTTGGGCAAGTTGGCATTCGAAGATGCGATCACCGCCCGCACCTGCTCCAGGCTGACGCCGTAGTGGCTGAGCCGATCCGGGTTCAGCTCGATGCGCACCGCCGGCAAGGCGCCGCCACCGACGATGACGTCACCAACGCCTCTGGTTTGTAGCAGGCGTTGCTGCAGCAGGGTCGAGGCGACATCGTACATTTGCCCCGGCGTGGCGCTGTCCGAGGTCAGGCTGATGACCAGAATCGGCGAATCGGCGGGGTTGACCTTGCGGTAGGTCGGGTTGCCCGACAGGTCACTCGGCAGGTTGGTTCGCGCCGCGTTGATCGCCGCCTGCACGTCTCGCGCTGCACCGTTGATGTCGCGGTTCAAATCAAATTGCAGGTTAATCCGGGTCGCGCCCAAGGTGCTGGACGAGGTCATCTGGGTGACGCCGGCGATCTGTCCGAACTGGCGCTCCAGCGGCGTTGCCACCGAACTGGCGACGGTGCTCGGGTCCGCTCCGGGCAGCGATGCACGGACGCTGATGGTCGGAAAATCCACCTCGGGCAAGGGCGCCACCGGCAGCAACAGGAATGCCAGGATACCGGCCAGCGCCAGCCCCGCCGCCAGCAAGGTGGTGGCAATCGGGCGCTGGATGAACGGCGCGCTGAGGTTCATCGCCTTCAGCCCTCAACGACCGGACGTCGCCCAGTGAAGCGGCGTTCAACCCGATGCATGGCGAGGAAAATCACCGGTGTGGAGAACAGCGTCAGCAATTGGCTGAGCAGCAGCCCGCCGATGATCGCAATCCCCAGCGGATGCCGCAGCTCGGAGCCGATCCCGGTGCCTAGCGCTAACGGTACCGCACCGAACAGCGAGGCCATGCTGGTCATCAGAATCGGCCGAAAACGCAGTTCGGCTGCCTGCCGAATCGCCGCCTGTGGGCTCAAACCGCCCTTGCGCTGCAGCTCCAGGGCGAAGTCGACCATCATGATGCCGTTCTTCATGACGATGCCGATCAGCAGCACGATGCCGATCAGGCCAATGATGTCGAACTGCGTGCCAGTGATCAGCAGCGCCAGCAACGCGCCTAACGCCGCCGACAGCAGGGTCGAGAGAATCGTCACCGGGTGCACGAAGCTTTCGTAGAGAATCCCCAGCATCAGGTACACCACGACAATCGCCGCGAGCACCAGAAACACCTGATTGGATAATGACGCCTCAAAGGTCGCCGCCGCGCCTTCCAGCGATGCTTGCACAGTCAACGGCAAACCGAGTTGCGCCTCGACGTCCTTGAGCCGGTTCACCGCTGCGCCGAGGGTCTGACCGGGCGCGAGGTTGAACGACACGTCAGCATAGGGAAACTGCCCGAGTCGGTTGATGGTGATCGGCGTGCGCACCAGCTGCATGCTCGCCATGCTCGACAGCGGCGCCACCCCGCCACCCGGAATGTTCACGTACAAACCGGTGAGCAGATCGGCCAGATTGTGCGGCGGATGATCGGTGGCCAGCACCACGTGATACTGGTTGAGCTGGGTGTAGAGGGTCGACACCTGACGCTGACCGAATGCGTCGTACAGCACATCGTCGATGGCTTGCGGCGTGATGCCCAGGCGCGAGGCGGTGGCGCGGTCGAAGGTCAACTGGATCTGATTGCCGAACTGCAACGCCTGGCTTTGCACATCGGTGAACATCGGGTCGTGCTTGAGCGCCGTCAGCAGCTTGCCGGTCCACAGCGCCAGCACCTGCGGATCGGTGGCTTGCAGGCCGAGGCGATAGCTGGTGGTCGACACCGTGGCATCCAGCGTCAGGTCCTGCACTGCATGCAGGTACAGACGAATGCCGGCGTCATCGCTGTTCGCATCCGACAGCCTGCGGATCACCGCCGCGCTACTGTCGCGTACACCACGGGGCTTGAGGTTGATCAGCAGGTTGCCCTGGTTGATCGTCGGGTTGGTCTGGTCGATCCCGACAAAGGACGACAGGCTCTCGACCGCCGGATCACGCAGAATTCTCGCTGCCAGCCGCTGCTGCTCGACCTGCATCTGCTGGAACGAAATGGTCGGCGAGGCCTGGGAGATGCCCTGAATCAGTCCGGTGTCCTGTTCGGGAAAAAACCCCTTGGGCATGACCACGATCATCAACAGGGTCAGCAACGCAGTGCATACCACCGAGATCAGTGTCAGCAGCTGGTGTTCCAGTACCCAGTCCAGACCGCGCAGGTAGTGGCCATTGACCCGGTCGAAGAAGTCGATCCGTCGTTCCTGCTGCCGGGCCTTGAGCATTCGCGCGCACATCATCGGCGTCAGGGTCAGCGAGATCAGCGTAGAAATAACGATGGTCACCGCCACGGTCATGGCGAACTCGCGAAACAACCGGCCCACTACATCGCCCATGAACAGCAGCGGGATCATCACCGCAATCAGCGCCACCGACAGCGAAATGATGGTGAAGCCGATTTGCTCCGAGCCCTTGAGCGCGGCCTGCATGGGCGGCTCTCCGGCCTCGATGTAGCGCGTGATGTTTTCGATCATCACGATGGCGTCATCGACCACAAAACCGATGGCGATGGTCAGCGCCATCAGCGTCAGGTTGTTCAGGGAGAACCCCAACGCGTAGGCCACCGCCAGCGTACCGATCAGGGTCAGCGGCACCGTCACTGCCGGAATCACCGTCGCCGGGATCTCACGCAGGAACAGAAATATCACCAGCACCACCAACACCACCGCCACACTCAGTTCGTACTGCACGTCGGTGACCGAGGCGCGGATGGTCTGGGTGCGGTCGGTGAGCACGGCGACCTTCAGGGTCCCGGGCAGGCTGGCGCGCAGCGTGGGCAACAATCGCTGAACCCGGTCGACCACATCGATCACGTTGGCCCCGGGCTGGCGCTGGATGTTCAGCAGAATCGAGGGCGTGCTGTCGGTCCAGGCCGCCTGACGCGGATTCTCCGGCCCTTGAATGGAACTGGCGATCTGCGCCAGACGAATCGGCGCGCCGTTTTTATAGGCAATCACCAGGTCGCGATAGTCATCCGCCGATTGCAGCTGATCGTTGCCGCCAATCGAGTACGCCTGGAACTTGCCATCGATGTTGCCTTTGGCCTGATTGACGTTGGCATTGCCCAGCGCCGTGCGCAGCTCTTCCAATGACAGGCCCAGATTGTTCAGCGCCGAGGTATTGGCCTGAACCCGCACCGCCGGGCGCTGACCGCCGCTGATGGTCACCAGACCGACACCGCTGATCTGCGAGATTTTCTGCGCCAGTCGAGTGTCGGCAAGGTCTTCGATCTTGGTCAGGGGCAACACGTCGGAAGTCAACGAAAGGGTCAGCACCGGGGCGTCTGCCGGGTTGACCTTGCTATACACCGGCGGGTACGGCAGGTTCGTCGGCAGAAACGTCCCGGCAGCATTGATGGCGGCTTGTACCTCTTGTTCGGCGATATCCAGCGACAACGCCAGATCAAATTGCAGGGTAATCACCGAGGCGCCGTCGGAGCTGGTGGAGTTCATCGATTTGAGCCCCGGCATCTCGCCGAGCTGTCGCTCCAGTGGCGCGGTGATCGACGAACTGACCACCTGCGGACTGGCGCCGGTGTATTGGGTAAACACCTGAATGGTCGGGTAATCAACCTCGGGCAGCGCCGACACCGACAGCAAGTGATAACCCAGCATCCCCAGCAGCAACACCGCCACCATCAACAGCGTGGTGGCGACCGGCCGCTCGATAAAGGGCCGCGAGACGTTCATGGCTGGTGGCTGTTCATTGGGCGACGACCTTCACTGGCGAGCCATCATCGAGTTTGTCGGCACCCTCGGTGATCACCTGCTCGCCGGGCTTGAGGCCGTTCTCGAGAATCGCCGTGACGTCACCCATCGAAGGACCTGCCTTGATGTTGCGCAGGCTGGTCTTGTCGCCGTTGACCACAAACACGAAGTCACCCTTGCTGCCATGCTGAATCGCAGTGGTCGGCGTCACCGGCACCTGACTCAGGGTGTCGGCCTTGAGCCGGGCGTTGACGAACTGATTGGGAAACAACGCATTGCCGGGATCGTCGAACTGCGCCTTGACCTTGATCGTGCCAGTGCTGGTATCCACCTGATTATCCAGCGCCAGCATGAGGCCGGTGCCCAGCAGGCTGTGCTTGTTGCGGTCGTAGGCGAGCACCGTCACCGGGCCTTTGGCCATCGCTTGATGGATCGCGCCCAAATCATCCTCGGGCACCGCGAACACCACCGTCGCCGGGCGCATCTGGGTAATCACTGCAATGCCCGTGGTACTGGCGGTGGTCACGTAGTTGCCCGGATCGACCAGCCGCAAGCCCACCACGCCATCGACCGGTGAACTGATGGTGCAGTAACTCAACTGGACTTCGAGGTTCTGCACACTGCCTTGATCGGCGGCGACCGTGCCTTGTTGCTGCTGCACCAGGGACGCCTGGGTGTCGAGAGTTTGCTGGCTGGTGGAACCGACCTTGATCAGTTCGCGAAAGCGCGCCAGATCGCGCTGGGCATTACTCAACAGCGCTGAATCGTGAGCCAGCGTGCCTCTGGCCACGGCCAGTTGCGCCTTCAACGCCCGGTCGTCGATCCGCGCGATGACCTGACCCTTGCGCACCTGTTGGCCTTCCTCGAATTCGACCGAGGCGAGAATACCGTTGACCTGCGTCACCACGGTCACACTGCGGGTGGGCGTGACCGTCCCCAGGGCGTCGATGTACACCGGTATATCCTGCAAAGTCACCGCCGCAACCGCCACCGGCTCGGCAAGCTGCGCAGGCTTGCCTTTGTGTTGTCCACTCTCGCGGTAAAACCACAGGGCGGCGGCCAACAACACCAGCAGCGCAGCCCCGATCACCAGAGCAAATTTGCCTCGCCTGCTCTTCACCACGATTTCTCACTCAAACGGGCTGAACACCAAACGCAGCGATGCGAAGTGAATGCCGGGCCGTTTACACAAGAAATGGCCAAAAGGCCTGATCGCTCACTTGAACTTTAGCAGTGCGCCTGCCATTCACTTGCCCATCCGGCCATTTGTTCAGCCCCGAGACAGGCTCAAACGATGAGGGGCAGCCGGCAGCATTCTTGAGCGCCGCGCGAGGCCGGTGCTACCATGCGCAACCGCCAGCACAGGCAAGGAATCACCTGGTTTATGAGCACTATCCGCGAACGCAATAAAGAACTGATCCTGCGTGCCGCCAGTGAAGAGTTTGCCGACAAAGGCTTCGCCGCGACCAAAACCAGTGACATCGCGGCCAAGGCGGGGTTGCCCAAGCCCAACGTCTACTACTACTTCAAATCCAAGGAAAACCTCTACCGAGAGGTCCTTGAAAGCATCATCGAGCCGATCCTTGCGGCCTCGACGCCGTTCAACGCCGACGGTGTGCCCAGCGAAGTGCTCAGCGGCTACATTCGCTCGAAGATTCGTATCTCCCGTGACCTACCGTTCGCGTCCAAGGTGTTTGCCAGCGAGATCATGCACGGCGCACCACACCTGAGCGCCGACCTGGTCGAACAGCTCAACGCCCAGGCCAAGCACAATATCGACTGCATCCAGACCTGGATCGATCGCGGCCAGATCGCCCCCATCGACCCCAATCACCTGATGTTCAGCATCTGGGCCGCGACCCAGACCTACGCCGATTTCGACTGGCAGATCTCCGCCGTCACCGGCAAGGCCAAGCTGGATGAAAGCGACTACGAAGCGGCGGCGCAGACCATCATTCGGTTGGTGCTCAAGGGCTGTGAGCCTGACAGGTAGACCGCAGCGCCCCCAATCGCGAGCAAGCTCGCTCCCACAAGGTTCTTCTGTGTGCACACATTCTGTGAGCGACCGAGATCCAATGTGGGAGCGAGCTTGCTCGCGATGGCGGCAACTCGGTTAGTCGGTCAAACCCAGACGGCATCCCACAACGGATAGTCGCCAAGTCGCTCGACCAACCCCGCCCGCAACGGGTTTGCCACGACGTACCGGGCAAGCTCTACCAAGCCCTCCTCTCGCCGCAGCCCTCGATCGTGATAGCCCTGCTGCCAAAGACTGCCCTTGCGCCCAGTTGCCCTGTTCACCGCTCTCGTACTCAATGACTTGGTTTTTTGCATCAACTCACTCAGCGATCCGTGCTGCAACTCGATCAACCAATGAAAGTGATCTGGCATGACTACCCAGGCCAATGAGTTCGCCCAGCCCTGATCCTGCGCACTTCGAAATTGATCAATGACCAATCTGCCTAAAGCGAAATCCTCGAAAACAGCTTCTCGACCGAGTGTGTTAGTGGTCAGCAGATAAATTCGGTTCTGTTCGGCATAGCGGCCGATGCGCAAGCGATGTGAAGCGGGTAGATCCGGCATTCCCTGCCCCTTTCATGATCAAGTCATGAAGAAGGCTAGACCTGTGAATGCTTGAGGATGGGGCAAACTTTTAGCTGGATGTGTCTGGTAGATAGTCATCGCGAGCAAGCTCGCTCCCACAGTGGATCTCTGCCTCTCAGATAATCCCTGTGGGAGCGAGCTTGCTCGCGATGACGGTAGACTAGTCAGCACAAATCAAGCAGTCACACCCGCATCCGCCCGCAACCCCTGCTCCTCGATGGCGCTGATCGCGCATTGTTCATCGATGTCCGAGGTGTCGCCGCTGATGCCAATGGCCCCCAGCACAACCCCGTCCTGATCCCGAATCAGCACCCCGCCCGGCGCCGGTACGACGCTGCCCTGACCCAGGCTGTTCAACGCCGCGATAAACGCCGGACGCTGTTGCGCGTCGAGTGCCAATAGCCGCGAGCCCTTGCCCATCGCGATCGCGCCCCAGGCTTTGCCGATGGCGATCTGTGGGCGAAGCAGACTGGCGCCGTCTTCGCGCTGCAAGCTCAACAAATGCCCGCCGGCATCAAGTACTGCAATGGTCAGCGGTGCCGCGGCGATCTTGCGCCCCGCGGCTATGGCCTGACCGGTCAGGCTGACTGCAACTTTCAAGGTTAAAGCGCTCATGGGTGCCGTCCTTATCTTGTTATGGGAAAGCCTTTGGGTTTCTCTTTGTTGAGAAGCCCGATGCAATAAATAGAACACAATGAGTTATTTTTTTGTATACAATAATTTTCGAAAAGCAGCTCATGCGACGAAACGCCACAGTGTTTATGGCCCTCCGACGAATGAAACAGCCGCTTGAGAAAATGGATTGACCTGCGCCGTCCGCCGTGAATACACTCTGCGCAAAGCCACTTGTATACAATTACAAAACGTAAAGAGGCACAAAACCATGAGCAAAATGAGAGCAATCGAAGCCGCCGTTCTGGTGATGCGCCGTGAAGGGGTTGATACCGCTTTTGGCATTCCGGGCGCTGCAATCAACCCGCTGTACTCCGCCCTGCAAAAGGTCGGCGGCATCGATCACGTCCTCGCTCGCCACGTTGAAGGTGCCTCGCACATGGCCGAGGGTTACACCCGCACCAAGGCCGGCAACATCGGCGTGTGCATCGGCACCTCCGGCCCTGCCGGTACCGACATGGTCACCGGGCTCTACAGCGCCTCGGCCGACTCGATCCCGATTCTTTGCATCACCGGGCAAGCACCCCGCGCCCGTATGCACAAGGAAGACTTCCAGGCTGTCGATATCACCAGCATCGTCAAGCCAGTGACCAAATGGGCGACCACCGTTCTGGAACCGGGCCAGGTGCCTTACGCGTTTCAGAAAGCCTTCTATGAAATGCGCTCCGGCCGCCCAGGCCCGGTGCTGATCGACCTGCCGTTCGACGTGCAGATGGCCGAAATCGAATTCGACATTGACGCTTACGAGCCACTGCCACTGGCCAAGCCCGCGGCAACCCGCAAGCAAGTCGAGAAAGCCCTGGCCATGCTCGATCAGGCTGAGCGTCCATTGCTGGTGGCCGGCGGCGGCATCATCAACGCCGATGCCAGCGACCTGCTGGTGGAATTCGCCGAGCTGACCGGTATTCCGGTTATCCCGACGCTGATGGGCTGGGGCACGATCCCGGACGATCACCCGCTGATGGTCGGCATGGTTGGCTTGCAGACTTCGCACCGCTACGGCAACGCGACCATGCTCAAGTCCGACGTGGTACTGGGCGTCGGTAACCGTTGGGCCAACCGTCACACCGGTTCGGTTGAGGTGTACACCGAAGGCCGCAAATTCATTCACGTCGACATCGAACCGACCCAGATCGGCCGTGTGTTCACGCCGGATCAGGGCATCGTTTCCGACGCTGGCCTGGCATTGAAAATGTTCATCGAAGTCGCCCGCGAGTGGAAAGCCGCCGGCAAATTGAAGGACCGCAGCGCCTGGCTCAAAGACTGCCAGCAGCGCAAGGCCAGCCTGCACCGCAAGACTCACTTCGACAACGTGCCGGTCAAGCCGCAGCGCGTGTATGAAGAGATGAACCAGGTGTTCGGCAAAGAAACCTGCTACGTCAGCACCATCGGTTTGTCGCAGATTGCCGGCGCGCAGTTCCTGCACGTCTACAAACCGCGCCACTGGATCAACTGCGGTCAGGCCGGCCCTCTGGGCTGGACCATTCCGGCAGCGCTGGGCGTGGTCAAGGCTGACCCGAGCCGCAAGGTCGTGGCACTTTCGGGCGACTACGACTTCCAGTTCATGATCGAAGAACTGGCGGTGGGCGCGCAGTTCAAACTGCCGTACATCCACGTCGTGGTGAACAACTCGTACCTGGGTCTGATCCGTCAGGCGCAGCGCGGTTTCGACATGGACTACTGCGTGCAGCTGTCCTTCGACAACCTCAACGCACCGGAGCTCAATGGTTACGGGGTTGACCACGTAGCGGTTGCCGAAGGCCTGGGTTGCAAGGCGTTGCGCGTGTTCGAACCGGCTGGCATCGCCCCTGCCCTGCGCAAGGCCGAGGAGCTGATCGAGGAGTTCAAGGTGCCGGTGATCGTCGAGATCATCCTGGAGCGCGTGACCAACATTTCCATGGGCACCGAGATCAACGCCGTCAACGAATTCGAAGACCTGGCGCTGGTCGGCGCCGATGCACCAACGGCGATTTCGTTGCTCGACTGATCATGCCCCCCTGTGGGAGCGAGCTTGCTCGCGATGAGGCCAGCACATTCAACATTTCTGTTGTCTGGCACACCGCCATCGCGAGCAAGCTCGCTCCCACAGGAGGCCTCACAAATTTAGGAGACCACCATGCCGCGTTTCGCAGCCAACCTGTCCATGCTGTTTACCGAGCAGGATTTTCTTGCCCGCTTCGAAGCGGCCGCCAAAGCCGGCTTCAGTGGTGTCGAATACCTGTTCCCGTACGATTTCAGCTCCGCCGACATCAAGGCACAACTTGATGCCAACGGCCTGACCCAAGTGCTGTTCAACCTGCCGGCCGGCGACTGGGCCAAGGGTGAACGCGGGATCGCCTGCCATCCGGATCGCGTGGAAGAGTTCCGCGCCGGCGTCGATCTGGCGATCGCTTATGCACAGGTTCTGGGCAACACCCAAGTCAACTGCCTGGCCGGCATCCGCCCACAAGGCGTAGACGATGCCACCGTGGAAAAGACCTTTGTCGCCAACCTCAAATATGCCGCCGACAAGCTGCAAGCGGTGGGCATCAAACTGGTGATGGAAGCCATCAACACCCGTGACATCCCGGGCTTCTACCTGAACAACACCGCTCAGGCGCTGTCGATTCGCGAACAAGTGGGCAGTGCCAACCTGTTCCTGCAATACGACATCTACCACATGCAAATCATGGAGGGCGACCTGGCCCGCACCATGGCGACGCACCTGGGCGAGATCAACCACATTCAACTGGCCGACAACCCGGGCCGCAACGAGCCGGGCACCGGTGAAATCAACTACCGCTTCCTGTTCGAACACCTGGATCGCATCGGTTACCAGGGCTGGATCGGCTGTGAATACAAGCCGCTGACCACCACGGAAGCGGGTCTCGGTTGGTTGAAAACCCACAACGCAATCTGAAGTGATTTCCCTGTGGGAGCGAGCTTGCTCGCGATAGCGGTAGGACAGTCAACATAGATGCTGAATGTTATGGCCTCATCGCGAGCAAGCTCGCTCCCACAAAAGCAGCAGTCCCCCATTTGTTTGCAAGCAGCAATAAAAACAAGAGGATTTTCTCATGGCTAAAATCGGATTTATCGGCACCGGCATCATGGGCCACCCAATGGCGTTGAACCTGCAGAAAGCCGGTCACAGCCTGTTCCTGTCGGCGCACCACGACCCTGCCCCGGCTGATCTGGTCGCCGCTGGCGCGGTCGCTCTGGCGAGCCCGAAAGAAGTCGCTCAGGAAGCCGAATTCATCATCGTCATGGTGCCGGATACCCCACAAGTCGACGACGTGCTGTTCCGTGCCGACGGCGTTGCCGCCGGTGTTGGCAAAGGCAAGGTTGTCATCGACATGAGCTCGATCTCGCCAACCGCGACCAAAGCGTTCGCCGCGAAAATCAACGAGAAAGGCGCGCAATACCTCGACGCCCCGGTGTCCGGTGGTGAAGTCGGTGCCAAAGCCGCGACCCTGAGCATCATGGTCGGTGGCGACAGCGATGCTTTCGAACGCGCATTGCCGCTGTTTCAGAGCATGGGCAAGAACATCACCCTGGTCGGCGGCAATGGCGACGGTCAAACCGCCAAAGTGGCGAACCAGATCATCGTGGCGCTGAACATCCAGGCCGTGGCCGAAGCCTTGCTGTTCGCCTCGAAGAACGGTGCCGATCCTGCCAAGGTGCGTGAAGCGCTGATGGGTGGTTTCGCCTCCTCGAAGATCCTTGAAGTACACGGCGAGCGCATGATCAAAGGTACCTTCGATCCAGGCTTCCGCATCAGCCTGCACCAGAAGGACCTCAACCTGGCGCTGGCCGGTGCGCGCGAGCTGGGCATCAACCTGCCCAACACCGCAGGCACCCAGCAAGTGTTCAGCACCTGCGCAGCCATCGGTGGCAGCAACTGGGACCACTCGGCGCTGATCAAGGGCCTGGAACACATGGCGAACTTCTCGATTCGCGATAAATAAACCCTGCACAAAACCTGTGGGAGCGGGCCTGCTCGCGATGGAATCACCGCGATATACCTGAAACACCGTGGTGCCTGAATCGCGAGCAGGCTCGCTCCCACAGGGAACCGAGTCGCCCTCCAATAACAAGAATTCCGGGAGCCCGCCATGTCGGTCGATCCACAACAATTCCTGCGCGAGCTGTTCGCCACAGCCATCGACGCTGCCCATCCGCAGCATGTCCTCGAAGCCCATTTACCCAAAGATCGCAGCGCTCGCGTGATCGTCATCGGCGCCGGCAAAGCTGCCGCCGCCATGGCCCAGGTGGTCGAGCGCTGCTGGCAGGGCGAAGTGTCTGGCCTGGTGGTCACCCGCTATGGTCACGGCGCCCCATGCGAAAAAATCGAAGTGGTCGAAGCGGCCCACCCGGTGCCTGATGCAGCCGGTCTGGCCGTGGCCAAACGGGTGCTGGAACTGGTCAGCAATCTGACCGAAAACGATCGTGTGATCTTCCTGCTCTCAGGCGGCGGCTCGGCCTTGCTCGCCTTGCCAGCAGCCGGCATCACCCTGGCCGACAAACAGGCGATCAACAAAGCCCTGCTCAAATCCGGCGCGACCATTGGCGAGATGAACTGCGTGCGCAAGCACCTCTCGGCGATCAAGGGCGGCCGTCTGGGCAAAGCCTGCTGGCCCGCGACCGTTTACACCTATGCCATTTCCGATGTCCCGGGCGACCTCGCCACCGTGATCGCTTCCGGCCCGACCGTGGCCGATCCGAGCACCTCGGCCGAAGCCCTGGCCATTCTCAAACGCTACGCCATCGAGGTTCCGGCTTCGGTGCGCAGCTGGTTGCAAAGTCCTGAATCGGAAACCGTAAAACCCGGTGATCCGAGTCTGGCCCGCAGCCATTTCCAACTGATTGCCCGCCCGCAGCAATCCCTGGAAGCGGCCGCAGTAAAAGCCCGTCAGGCCGGTTTCAGTCCGTTGATCCTTGGCGATCTGGAAGGCGAATCCCGCGAGGTGGCGAAAGTCCACGCCGGCATCGCGCGTCAGGTAGTACTCCACGGCCAGCCGTTGGCGGCGCCTTGCGTGATTCTCTCTGGTGGCGAAACCACCGTCACCGTGCGCGGCAATGGTCGTGGCGGACGCAACGCCGAGTTTCTGCTGAGCCTGACCGACAGCCTCAAGGGCCTGCCCGGTGTCTACGCGCTGGCCGGTGATACCGACGGCATCGACGGCTCCGAAGACAACGCCGGCGCGATCATGACCCCGGACAGCTACGCCCGCGCCGCCGCCCTCGGCTTGAGCGCCAGCGATGAACTGGACAACAACAATGGATACGGCTATTTCGCGGCGCTCGACGGGCTGATCGTCACCGAGCCGACGCGCACCAACGTCAACGACTTCCGTGCCATTCTGATTCTCGAGAGCCCTGAAAATGACGCCTGATAAAAAGGTCAAAATCCTCGCCACCCTCGGCCCCGCCACCGACGGAATCAATGAGATCCGCGAGCTGGTCGAAGCCGGGGTAAACATCTTTCGGCTGAACTTCAGCCACGGCGATCACGCCGACCACGCCCAGCGCTACCAGTGGATCCGCGAAGTCGAGCGCCAACTGAATTATCCGCTCGGCATTCTGATGGACCTGCAAGGCCCGAAACTGAGAGTCGGCAAGTTCGCCGAAGGCAAGGTGCAACTGCTGCGCGGTCAGGCCCTGCGCCTGGACCTCGACACAACGCCGGGTGACGAGCGTCGGGTCAACCTGCCGCACCCGGAAATCATCGCCGCGCTGGAACCCGGCATGGACCTGCTGCTGGACGACGGCAAACTGCGTCTGCGGGTGGTGACCAAGTACGCCGATGCCATCGACACCACGGTGCTCAACGGCGGTGAACTGTCGGATCGTAAAGGTGTGAACGTGCCACAAGCGGTACTCGAACTCAGCCCGTTGACCGCCAAGGATCGTCGTGACCTGAGCTTCGGTCTGGAGCTGGGTGTGGACTGGGTCGCGCTGTCGTTTGTGCAGCGTCCGGAAGACATTCGTGAAGCCCGCTCACTGATCGGCGACAAAGCCTTTTTGATGGCGAAAATCGAGAAGCCGTCGGCCGTTGAACAACTGCGCGAAATCGCCGAGCTGAGCGACGCGATCATGGTTGCCCGTGGTGACCTGGGCGTGGAAGTGCCGGCCGAGAGCGTGCCGCAGATCCAGAAAGACATCATCAGCACCTGCCGCCAGCTCGGCAAACCGGTGGTAGTGGCGACCCAGATGCTGGAGTCGATGCGTTTCTCCCCGGCGCCGACCCGCGCCGAGGTGACTGACGTCGCCAACGCTGTGGCCGAAGGTGCTGATGCGGTGATGCTGTCGGCGGAAACTGCCTCGGGCGATTACCCGCTTGAAGCGGTGCAGATGATGAGCAAGATCATCCGTCAGGTCGAAAGCGGCCCGGATTACCAGGCGCAACTGGACGTCAGCCGACCAAAAGCCGAAGCCACCACCTCGGACGCCATCAGCTGTGCGATCCGCCGGATCAGCAACATCCTGCCGGTGGCGGTGTTGGTGAACTACAGCGAATCCGGCAGTTCGAGTTTGCGTGCTGCGCGGGAGCGGCCAGCGGTGCCGATCCTCAACCTGACGCCGAACCTTTCAACTGCGCGGCGCTTGAGCGTGGCGTGGGGCGTGCATTCGGTGGTCAACGACCGTCTGCGTCAGGTCGATGAGGTGTGCTCCACCGCGCTGGAAATCGCCCAGGCGCAAGGCATGGCCAAGCGCGGCGACACGTTGTTGATCACTGCGGGTGTGCCTTTCGGTCAGCCGGGATCAACTAACTCGTTGCGCATCGAGACGTTGATTTAGCGCCTGTTCCGGCCTCATCGCGAGTAGGCTCGCTCCCACAGTTGATTTGTGTTGTTCGCAGATCTGACAACTGAACAAAGATTCAGTGTGGGAGCGAGCCTGCTCGCGATGGGGGCGCCTCGGTTTACCAGACATAGACTCGAAATGCCCTCAAACCACTTCAACACCCACTGCCCCGACTGGGCCACTGCCCTGCTCAACGGCTTCAGCCAGATTTTCCTCCAGCGCCATCCGCTGTGCGGCCTGCTGTGCCTGTTGGCCATCCTGTTTACCGCTCCGACGTTGCTCGGCGGCGCCCTGTTGGGTGGCGTGGCCGGTTTGCTCACAGCGCAACGTCGTGGCTACGCCAAGGCTGATCGCCAGGCCGGGCTCTTCAGCTACAACGGCGTATTGCTCGGCCTGTTGCTGAGCCTGCAATTTCGTTGGTCAGCCATGCTGCCGCCACTGATCATCGCCTGCGGCGGACTGAGCGCGATCATCACCGAGCAATGGCTCAAGCGCGCTCGCGACACGCATTTCCTGCCCGCCTATACCGCACCTTTCGTGGGATTGGGCTGGATACTGCTGAGCTTTGCCGCACCGGCACCCTCGCCCCCTGCGCCACTGCCGGCACTCGATGCCCTGAACCTGCTCGGCGCCGAGTTCAAAGGCCTGGGCCAGGTCATCTTCCTCGACCATCCCCTGGCGGGTGCGTTGATCGCTGCCGGGCTGTTGCTTGCCGACCGCCGCGCCGCCGTCTGGGCGCTGGTCGGTTCCTGCGCGGGCCTGGCCTGCGCTTTGTGGCTCAACGAAACCTCCGGCGCATTGCTCGGCCTTTATGGCTACAACCCGGCACTCGCCGCCCTTGCCTTCAGTCAGCAACGCCGTCAACCCTGGTTGCCGTTGCTGGGGATTGCACTGGCGATTCTCCTCACACCGGTTTTCGCTGCCGTGGGGTTGGCGACCTTGACCGCGCCGTTCATCCTCGCCTGCTGGTTGCTGCGTGCGGGTCTTCGCCTGCTGCGCCAAGCGACCACAGACAGTACGCCTTGCCAAACCTCGGAGAATCAACCTAGGCTGCGCTGATTTATGGCCAAGGCGATTTGAATGGACAGCAACGACACGTGGCGCAACCGCCTGTACGTGATGATTTTCCAGACCGACACGGTGGCCGGGCGACGCTTCGACAGCACGCTGTTACTGATCATCCTCGCCAGTCTGGTGGTAGTGATCCTCGACAGCATCGATGACGTTCATCAGAACTTCGCCAATACGCTGGCGTACATCGAGTGGGGCTTTACCCTGATCTTCCTGGTCGAGTACGTGTTGCGCCTGTACTGCTCGCCCAGGCCGCTGCGCTATGCCTTCAGCTTCTATGGGCTTGTGGATTTGCTGGCGATTGTTCCAGGGGTCCTTGCGCTGTATTACAGCGACGCGCAGTACCTGCTGATCATCCGAATCATCCGTATGCTGCGGATCTTTCGCGTGCTCAAACTGCTTCCCTACCTGAAACAGGCCCATTACCTGCTCGATGCCCTGCGCGGCAGCAAACAGAAAATCATCGTATTCCTGCTCAGTGTCTGCACGCTGGTGACCGTGTTCGGCACCTTGATGTACGTGGTCGAAGGCCCGGAGCATGGCTTTACCAGCATTCCCAAAGGGATCTACTGGGCGATCGTCACCCTGACCACTGTCGGTTATGGCGACATCGTGCCCAAGACTGCATTGGGGCAAGTTATCTCGGCGATGGTGATGATCACCGGTTACTCAATCATCGCCGTCCCCACCGGGATTTTTACCGCCGAACTGGCCAACGCCATGCGCGGCGAACAGTTGCAACATGACTGCCCGGTATGCAGCAAGAACCAGCATGAACACAGCGCGGCGTTCTGCTCACGCTGCGGTAATGCGCTGTTCAAGAAAATGGAATAAGCAAAGTACTTTTTAATCTTTAAAGGGATATGTAGCCCCGGCTATAGTCGACGGCAAAAGGTGTCGACACCCCTTTGATGAATAACAAATAGCTCCTACCCAAAAAGGAATGTGCAGTGAAAAAGATCTTTGGCGCCTCACTTCTGGCCGCTGGCCTGGCCCTCGCGAGCGTGGCCCAGGCCGCACCGACCCTGCTCAACGTGTCCTACGACGTGATGCGCGATTTCTACAAAGACTACAACACTGCCTTCCAGAAACACTGGCAAGCCGAGCACAACGAAAACATCACCTTGCAGATGTCCTTCGGCGGCTCCAGCAAACAGGCCCGCTCCGTGATCGATGGCCTGCCGGCTGACGTCATCACCATGAACATGGCCACCGACATCAACGCCCTGGTCGATAACGGCAAACTGGTGCCGGACAACTGGGTCACGCGCCTGCCGGACCACAGCGCGCCGTTCACTTCCGCCACCGTGTTTATCGTTCGCAAGGGCAACCCGAAAGCCCTGAAAGACTGGCCCGACCTGCTCAAGGACGGCGTGCAGGTGATCGTGCCCAACCCGAAAACCTCGGGTAACGGCCGCTACACGTATTTGTCGGCCTGGGGTTACGTGTTGAAAAACGGCGGTGACGAGAACAAGGCCAAGGCCTTCGTCGGCAAGCTGTTCAAACAAGCCCCGGTACTCGACACCGGCGGCCGCGCCGCCACCACTACCTTCATGACCAACCAGATCGGCGACGTGCTGGTGACCTTCGAAAACGAAGCGGAAATGATCGCCCGCGAATTCGGCCGCGACCAGTTCGAAGTGATCTACCCAAGCGTCTCCGCCGAAGCCGAACCGCCGGTGAGCGTGGTCGACAAAGTCGTCGACAAGAAAGGCACCCGCGCTGCCGCCGAGGAATACCTGAAATACCTGTGGTCCCCGGAAGGCCAGGAAATCGCCGCCGCCAACTACCTGCGCCCGCGTGACCCGGCGGTACTTGCCAAGCACACCGACAGGTTCCCGAAAGTCGACTTCCTGTCAGTGGAGAAAACCTTCGGTGACTGGCGCACCGTGCAGAAAACCCACTTCAACGATGGCGGGATTTTCGACCAGATTTACAGCGGACAGTAAGCGCTGGGCCAGTCATGAAAAAGGCGACCTGCACAGGTCGCCTTTTTTATACTCGCAGGTGACTCACATCGGTGGCGCCACGCCATCCTTGCCGGCCGAAATCGATTGCGCCGTCAGGGTGCCGTCGGCGCTTTGGGTGGCGAACAGCACGACCTTGACCCCGACTTTAAGCAGGCTGCGGTCAGCCGGTGTCAGGTTGACGATCGGCACGTCTTCCGGCACCAGGATCGTCTGCTGACCCCCCTTGTAATTGACGGTCAGGATTCGGCCATTGCTGACCACCAGATCAGCGACGATGCCATTGGTCATGCTGCTGCCCTTGACCAGATCGAATGGGCGGTGGCCGTCGCCGGTGCCGGCCATTTCGGGCGGGAACACATGCACTTCCAGCGCCTTGAGCGTGCCATCGGCTTGCGGTATCGCCGCTGAGCCAATGTAACTGCCGGGCTTGATGTCTTCGATGTTGGCCAGGGTTACGGCGCGAACCTGGGTGTCCTTGGTCAACTGGATGACCACGTCCTCGCCGCTGTTGGCGTGCACTCTCAAGACCTCTTCGGATACGCCGATGATTTCACCGCGCACGCCGATACGCATGCCCGGTGCGTCCTCGGCCAGAACAGAAGTGGCGATCAGCACGCAGCCCAGGGAAATCGCGCCAATGTTGCGTATCAGGCTACCAAACATCGTTTTCATGGGACCCGTTTCCATTGATAAAACGTTGAAAATTGACTGATACAAGAGAGCTCACCGCTCACATAAATCATATGCGCTATGGAACAAGATGAAAGCTTCGCGGGCATCGAACCACCGCCCGCGAACAGCCCTCAATGCCGCACCAACTTTTCCATCGCCGCGTCCGCCAAAAACGAAGAGCGGCTTTTGACATTGTGCTCACGCACGTAACGGTCAATGCGCTGGATAACGTAGCCGGGCAACGTCACGTTGACCTTCTCGGTTTTGCCGAGGTAAGGCGCGATATCGAGCTCCAGCATGCCCCAGCCCATGTCGGCAAAGTCCGGGTTGCTCCGGTGCGTCGCCGCTGAAGTCGGCATCGGAATGTCCTCCCCACCGGCCACGATCTCTTGCAACATGAGATGAGCAACTTCGACTGCCGCGTTGTAAGCCTCTTCAAACGTGTCGCCTGCGGTGACGGCGCCCGGAATATCGGGGATCTGAATACCGATGGCGGTGTTCTCGTCGCCCCACTCGATACAGATGGGATATTGCATTACGGATCTCCTGCGTAACTGGCCACCGGGTAGTGAAGCCCGGCTCGCCTCCTTGCACCGGCCTGATTAAAAATAACTCTAGAGTTATATTTACTCAAGCACAAAACACCGATGCATGACGTACGGTTGTTTTACAGGGTGTTGAATCGAGCGCTGATTTGCGTAGAAGAGAGCCAAGAGTTTCGTTTATTGCGATTTTCGTTTAATTCGAATAGCCTTCCTGAATCGCCTATTCAGAACACCGGAAATCATCATGTCGACTGTCACTCATCCACCGATCAATCTACCCATGGAACGTGAGGTACAGGCCGCCATCGAAGGTCAGCGTACCTTGGCAGGCTATCTCGCCACGCAGTTCGACACTCAGCGGATTCAGATTTTCGATGAGCAGAATGAAGCACACAGCGTCGAACTTCCCACTTCGGCCCTGCGGTTGCTTGTCGATATCCTGGCGGAGCTGGCAGCGGGCAATGCGGTCAAAGTAGTGCCGGTTCATGCTGAACTCACCACGCAGGAAGCCGCCGACCTACTGAATGTCTCACGTCCGCACCTGATCAAACTGCTGGAATCCGGGGAACTGTCCTACCACAAAACCGGCAAGCACCGGCGTGTGCGTTTTGCCGAATTGATGGACTATAAAAGCAAGCGCGATGCGGCCAGTGAACAAGCAATGGCATTACTCGCAGAACAGGCACAGGCGTTGAGGTTCGGATACGAGTGAGGCACTCCTCTTTTACTGTTGTATACGACGCTTGTGTTCTTTACCCCGCACCCTTACGCGACTTTCTGATGTGGCTCGCACTTTCCGGACGGTTTCGAGCGAGATGGACACTGGAGATACACAACGAATGGAAAAGGAATCTTCTGAAAAACCGTCCTGATCTGATACCTGAACAATTGGATCGCACATCCGACCTGATGAATCGGGCCATACCCGACGCCTGCGTAACCGGTTATGAAAACCTCATCGAAGGACTTTCGCTGCCAGATGTTAATGACCGTCATGTCCTGGCTGCCGCCATACGCTGTAATGCCAGCGTCATCGTGACCTTCAACCAAAAAGACTTCCCGACCAGAAAGCTCGACCCCTTTGGCATCGAAGCCCAGCACCCCGACGAATTTATCGATAACCTTTTCGACCTGGATCCTGCGGCGGTTATTGCGTCAGCCCAACGGCAGCGCCAGCAACTGAAACTGCCCCCCATGAATGTCGATACCTACCTGGATCTTCTGCTACGCCAAGGCCTGGTACAGTCGGTAAAGGCGCTAACCGAATACCGAGCCATTCTTTAACCCTTACGGCTAGAAGCACCTGCAAAAACGGCGACCCTGAGGTCGCCGTTATCGTTATTGTCCGAATTGCCTTCCCAGCCCGGAAGGAACGCCATGGATGTCCGTCTCTTCCCACGGCCCATTCGGGCTGATGCTGCGGCTCCAGCCGTTGTTCCAACGGTAGTAGGTACGCTGGCGGTAGAAGGTGTCGGTCTGATCGTCGAGGACGTAGACGCCGAGCTTCGCATCCCAGTGGCTGTTGCCGCCGGGTGGTGGCGCGAAACTCGCCGAAGTGCGTGGCTGCGATTTGGCCGGCTTGTTTGGGGTCATCGGTTTGCCGGGGGCTGTCGATGGCGACGGTTTGCTGCCTGGGTACGATGACGGGATTGGCGGCAAGGTGCCTTCATGTGAAGGCTGCTGGACCGCACATGCGCTTAACCCCAAGACTAGACTGAGCAAGGTGATACGAGCGATGGCGGTCATAGCGGATTTCCTGGTTATTTATCTGGGCTGTCGATGGTCAATTGTTGCGGCGCGGTAGTGCTGCTGGCCAAGGGCTCGCTGCGACCGACCCATTCGCCGGCAGTCGGTTGGCCAGCACGGGAAACGCGCGCGACCAGTTGGACTTCAGGAAAGTTCGACAGTTTCAATTGCGGCATCATTGCGTCGGCATCGCCCAGCTCAACGGTCACTGGCAGGTCGGCGACGGTCAGGCGTTTGGCCGCCAATGGCGCCGGAGGACCTGAGGTAGCTCGAGCGAAGATGAACACGCTGTCGCCCGGCTGTACCTTGGCTTTCACGTTCGCCGCCAGATCGACCGTCACTTTCAACAGCGCTGCTGGCTTGGCCGCTACAACTGGCGCCTTGGCGACAGTACCGCCGCTCGCTTGCAATTTTTCGGTCGCCCGTGCAATGCCGCCTTGCAGCGCGCTGCGCGAGTTATCTTCCGGCGGCAGTTGCGCCAGCAAACGACTCCAGTAGTCGATGGCCTCCTGATAACGCTCGCCTTCAAACGCCGCGATGCCCAACAGTCCAAGGCTGGTGACTTCTTTAGGATCGGCTTTAAGCGCTTCGTCGGTCAGCGCCTGGACCTTGTCCGACCACTTTTTGTTGTCGGCAAAGTACTGCGCCTGGGCCCATTGGCCGAGCAGTTCAGGCTGACGACCCGCCAGCGCCACGGTGCGCTCGAAGATCTTCGCCGCATCGCCAGGTCGGTCCTGAGCCATATACGTACGACCAAGGAAATACAGGCCTTCGGCAGAATCCGGTTGCGCCGCGACAGCACGCTCGAGACGACGGGTCATCTCTTCCATCGATTGCGGTGCCTGGGCGAATTCGCGGGTCAGTTCGACCTTGTCACTGGCACCGAAATGCAGATACAGACCCAAGCCCAACACCGGGACCAGGATCGCAGCCAGCAGCGGCAGCGGCTTGCCCAGACGGGAAACCCGGCCAGTGTCAGCCCCTTCGGTATCGGCCAACAGTTCACGGGCCGCTTCGTCACGACCGGCGTCCATTTGCGTCGAATCGAGTACGCCTTCGGCCTGCTGAGCCTGCAACTCAGCCACGCGTTCTTGGTAAAGCGCCACGTTCAGCGCGGTACGATCCTCTTCACGCTGGGCACGACGGCCGCGTAGAACCGGGATCAACAGAAAACTCAGGGCAACCAGTAGAAGCAGACCTGCAGCGAGCCAGAAATCAATCATCAGTGTTTTTGTCCAGCAGTTGATCGAGGCGCTTGCGCTCCTCGGCAGAAAGCGTGTCCGGACCCGCCATACGCTCGGCGCGACGACGACGGACGATCAAGGCGATCACCAGCACGCCACCGAGTAACAACCCGGCAGGGCCGAACCACAGCAGCGCGGTCTTGCCGGTCAGGGCTGGCTTGTAGCGCACAAAGTCGCCATAGCGGTCGACCATGAAGTCGATGATCTGCTGGTTGTCCTTGCCCTCGCCGAGCATGCGGAAAATCTCTTTGCGCAGGTCAGCGGCGATCGGCGCGTTGGAATCGGCAATGTCCTGATTCTGGCACTTTGGGCAACGCAGCTCTTTGGTCAGCTCGTGAAAGCGCTCGCGCTCGGCGTCATTGGCGAACACGTAAGTGTCGATGGCCGCGTGAGCGACGCCGGCGATACTCAGGCCGAGTACGGCAGCAGCAATCCAGCGTTTCATGGTTTAGCCTCGTCGACCAACGCCTGATACTTGGCCGCCAGTTTTTCGCGCCAGACCACTTCGTCGATCACCCCGACGTATTTGTCGCGGATGATGCCTTTGGCGTCGATGAAGAAGGTTTCCGGAGCGCCGTAAACACCAAGGTTCAGGCCCAATGAGCCCTCCTCGTCGCGAATGTTCATCTGGTACGGGTTGTGGAACTCCACCAGCCACTTCAAGGCATCGACGTTGACGTCCTTGTAGTTGACGCCGTAGATCGCCACGCCTTGCTGGGCCAGTTTGTTCAGCACCGGATGCTCGACCCGGCAGGAAATGCACCAGGTGCCCCAGACGTTGACCAGTGCCGGTTTGCCCAGCAGGTCCGCGCGGCTCAAGGTCTTGTCGCCCTGCACGGCCGGCAGGGAAAACTCCGGGAACGGTTTGCCGATCATCGCCGAGGGCAGCTCGGCCGGGTCCAGATACAGACCCCGATAAAGAAACACCGCCACCACCAAAAACAGCGCCAGTGGCAACACCATTAACCAACGTCTCATGCAGTGGCTCCCGTCATGCCCAGCGCTTCACGCACGCGGCTCTTCACCTTGACCCGATAGCGACGATCCAGCGCCGCCAGCAATCCACCGAAACCTGTCAGCAAACCGCCAAACCAGATCCAGCGCACGAACGGTTTGACGTGTACGCGCACAGCCCAGGCGCCATTTTCCAGCGGCTCGCCGAGGGCAACGTAAAGGTCACGGGTGAAACCGGCGTCGATGCCGGCTTCGGTCATCATTGAGTTCTGTACGGTGTACAGACGTTTTTCCGGGTGCAGCACCGCGACTTCCTTGCCGCTGCGGATCACTCGAATGGTGCCCTTGTCGGAGGTGAAGTTCGGTCCTTCGAAGTGCTTGGCGCCTTCGAAGATGAAGTGATAACCGGCCAGGTCCATGGATTCACCCGGTGCCAGACGCAAATCGCGCTCGGCGCTGTTCTGGCTCGAAAGCACCACGCCCAGGGCGCAGACGGCAATACCCAGGTGCGCCACCTGCATGCCCCAATAGCTGCGGGTCAGGGTTGGCAGGCCTTTGATCAGGCCTTTGTTGCGGGTCTTGTCGAAAATGTCACGCACGCCGGCCAGCAATACCCATGCGGCAAGCATGAAGGTCGCCAGCACGGCCCAGTTGAAGTCGCCATACGCGATCCCGGCCACGACTGCCAGCGCAGCACTGCCGAGCAACACCGGGGTCAGCATGCTTACCAGCCATTTCACCGGCGTGTCTTTCCAGCGCACCAGCACGCCGACCGCCATCACCACCATCAGCAACGCCATCAACGGAATGAACAACGCGTTGAAATACGGCGGGCCGACCGACATCTTGGCGCCGGTCAGGGCGTCGAGCACCAGCGGATACAAGGTGCCGAGCAGAATCATCGAAGCCGCGACCACCAGCACCAGGTTGTTGCCCAGCAGCAGGGTTTCACGCGACCACAGGTTGAAGCCGACGTGGCTCTTGACCACCGGGGCGCGCAGGGCGAACAGCGTCAGCGAACCGCCGACCACAAACAACAGGAAGATCAGGATGAACACGCCGCGCTCAGGGTCCGAGGCAAACGCGTGCACCGAGGTCAGCACGCCGGAACGCACCAGGAAAGTCCCCAGCAGGCTCAGCGAGAACGCGGCAATGGCCAGTAACACGGTCCAGCTTTTGAACACACCGCGTTTTTCAGTCACCGCCAACGAGTGAATCAGCGCCGTACCGACCAGCCAAGGCATGAACGAGGCGTTTTCCACCGGATCCCAGAACCACCAGCCGCCCCAGCCGAGTTCGTAGTAGGCCCACCAGGAGCCGAGGGTGATGCCGATGCCGAGGAACGCCCAGGCGACGATGGTCCAAGGTCGCGACCAACGCGCCCACGCTGCATCCAGACGACCACCGAGCAAGGCTGCGATAGCGAAGGCAAAGGCCACCGAGAAACCGACGTAACCCATGTAGAGCATTGGCGGGTGAACGATCAGGCCGATGTCTTGCAGCAACGGGTTGAGGTCATGACCATCCGTGGGAATCTGCGGCAGGATGCGTGCGAACGGGTTCGAGGTGAGAATCAGGAACAGCAGGAAGCCGGTGCTGATCATGCCCATCACCGCGAGCACGCGAGCCAGCATGACCTGCGGCAACTGCCGGGAGAAGATCGATACAGCGAAGGTCCAGCCACCGAGAATCAGCGCCCAGAGCAGCAACGAGCCTTCGTGGGCACCCCACACCGCACTGAATTTGTAGTACCACGGCAAGGCGCTGTTGGAGTTGTTGGCGACATAACCAACCGAAAAGTCATCGGTCATGAAGGCGTAAGTCAGACAACCGAAGGCGAAGACTAGAAACGTAAACTGGCCCCAGGCCGCTGGCTGCGCCAGGCCCATCCACATCCGGTCACCGCGCCAGGCACCGAGCAACGGCACGGTGGCCTGAACGATGGCAAAGCACAGGGCGAGAATCATCGCCAGATGGCCCAACTCGGGGATGAACAGCCCTGAACCAAAGAGTGCGGAAGTCATCGATCAACCCTCCTTCGCGGGTGTTGGAGCGGTTTGACCACTGTCTTTCAGCGCCTTGGTCACTTCGGGCGGCATGTACTTCTCATCGTGCTTGGCCAGCACTTCGTCAGCCACCACCACGCCGTCCGCATTCAGTTTGCCCAGCGCAACGATGCCTTGCCCTTCGCGGAACAGGTCCGGGAGGATGCCACGGTAAGTGATGGTCACGGACTTATTGAAGTCGGTGACGATGAACTTCACGTCCAGCGAGTCGCCGGAACGCTGCAGCGAGCCCTTCTCGACCATGCCACCAGCACGAATACGCGTGTCTTGCGGGGCTTCGCCATTGGCGATCTGGGTCGGCGTGTAAAACAGATTGATGTTCTGCTGCAAGGCACTCAGGGCCAGGCCGACGGCGGCGCCAACTCCGATCAGAATCGCGAAAATGATGACAAGACGTTTTTTACGCAGCGGATTCACTTGCTGTTCTCCCGGCGCAGACGACGCGCCTCTTGTTGCAGGTAACGCTTGCGGGCCAGGATCGGCGCAGCCACGTTGAGAGCCAGTACCGCCAGGCAGATGCCATAAGCCGACCAGACATAAAGACCGTGATGGCCCATGGCGAGGAAGTCGCCGAATGAAGCAAAACTCATTACGCGGCCTCCAGGCTGTTTTGCACTTCGGTTTTTACCCAGCTTGCACGGGCTTCGCGCTTGAGCACTTCAAGGCGCATGCGCAGCAACAGCACCGCGCCGAAGAAACAGTAGAAACCCAGCACCGTCAGCAGCAACGGCAGCCACATCTCGGCCGGCATTGCCGGTTTTTCGGTGAGGCTGAAGGTCGCGCCCTGGTGCAGGGTGTTCCACCACTCCACCGAGTACTTGATGATCGGGATGTTGATCACGCCGACAATCGCCAGCACCGCGCAGGCCTTGGCCGCGCTGTCGCGATTGCTGATGGCGTTGCCCAGTGCAATAAGACCGAAATACAGGAACAGCAGAATCAGCATCGACGTCAGGCGTGCATCCCAGACCCACCACGAGCCCCAGGTCGGCTTGCCCCAGATCGCCCCGGTGACCAGCGCCACGGCGGTCATCCAGGCACCGATCGGCGCCGCGCATTGCAGGGCGACATCCGCCAGTTTCATCTTCCACACCAGCCCGACGATGCCGCAGACCGCCAGCATCACGTAGCAGGACTGAGCCAGCATGGCGGCCGGCACATGAATGTAGATGATCCGAAAACTGTTGCCTTGCTGGTAATCCGGCGGCGCGAAGGCCAGGCCCCAGACCACGCCGACGCCGATCAGCAGCAACGCCGCGACGCTCAGCCAGGGCAGCAGTTTGCCGCTGATGCCGTAAAACCATTTGGGCGAGCCGAGCTTATGAAACCAGGTCCAGTTCATTACTGTTTCCATCACGGTTGCTGCTCGCCATCACGAGCAGCCAGGGTCTTTACTGGTTAAAAATTAACCAGACCTCATTATTCGCCGACGCTGATCTTCAGGCCAGCAGCTATTGCAAAGGGTGTCAGGGTTATCGCCAGGGCGGTCAGGCTACCAAGCCACAGCAAATAACCGGTTGCCGGCATGCCCTGCAAGGCAGCCTGCAAGGCGCCACTGCCGAGAATCAACACCGGGATGTACAGCGGCAGAATCAACAATGCCAGCAGCAAGCCACCGCGCTTCAAACCGACCGTCAGCGCCGCACCCACCGCACCGAGCAAGCTCAGTACCGGTGTACCGAGCAACAGCGACAAGAGCAAAACCGGCAGACAGGCGGCAGGCAAACCGAGCATCAACGCCAATAACGGGGCAAGCAACACCAGTGCCAAGCCGGAAAACGCCCAGTGTGCCAGCACCTTTGCCAAAACCAGAAGAGGCAGGGGGTGCGACGAAAGGACCCACTGTTCAAGGGATCCGTCCTCGAAATCACTGCGGAAAAGCCCGTCCAGCGAGAGCAAAACCGATAAAAGGGCGGCTACCCAAACCAACCCCGGTGACAAGGTTTGCAACAATTGTGTCTCAGGTCCGACCGCCAATGGGAACAATGCGACAACAATGGCGAAGAATACGAGGGGGTTGGCAAGCTCGGCAGGACGACGACACAGCAAACGCGCCTCACGGGCGACCAACAGTGCGAAAACACTCATACGGCCCACTGCCCCAAATCGATATCGCGGTAACCGGCCGGCATCCGGGTCAATGTATGGTGGGTGGTCAGAATCACCATGCCGCCTCGCTCGCAGTGTGCGGCCAGGTGTGCTTCCAGCTGTGCGACGCCTTGTTTATCCAGCGCGGTAAACGGTTCGTCGAGAATCCACAGTGCCGGGCTGTCCAGATACAGACGAGCAAGGGCCACGCGGCGTTGCTGACCGGCGGACAGGGTGTGACAAGGAACATCTTCGAAACCACGCAGTCCTACCGCTGCCAGCGCCTGCCAGATCGCCTCATGGCTGGCGGGCTGATGCAACGCGCAGAGCCAGCTCAGGTTCTCTTCAGGGGTCAGCAGGTCCTTGATTCCGGCGGCGTGACCGATCCACAACAAGTTGTGAGCCAGCTCCGGGCGTTGCGTGTTCAAGGGCTGGCCGTTGAGCAGCACCTGGCCACTGGTCGGCTGCATCAACCCGGCGAGCAGGCGCAGCAGGCTGGTCTTGCCACTGCCGTTGGGGCCGCTGATCTGCAACATGTCACCGCTGCCCAGACGCAATTCGAGGTTTTCGAAGAGCATCCGCCAGTCTCGCTCACAGGCGAGCGCTACGGCTTCTAGTAGAGGGATGGTCAAGAGATCGCGGGCCTTTACAGTTCAAGTCGGCAGTGGAGCGGCCGTTAAAGTGATGCAGCATAGATGCATTGGCGGCCTGTTCTAGAGAGCTGCGTCAAACATTTGCGATGTTTTCCGCGCCCCGACAACAACGGGGCGGCATTATACATGTCATGTCCTACTCCAAAGAGGGCAATTTCGACAGGGTGTGACCTGATGACCGGCGAGATGAACATCCTTCCACTGCCCCCTACGACGCCGGCCACCTCGCGCCCGCTCGTGGTCAGTGGTGAGTTGCTCAAGTTGCAGACCCCGGTGGAAGGTTTGATCGCCGCGGGCCAGAGCGCCAGCGCTGAAGTGTTGTCGCTCAAACAGAACGACCAGACTTTCCAGCTGCTGCTCAAAGTCACTCTCGACAGCGGTCGCCAGACCACCGTGCAAGCCACCAGCAACCAGCCGTTGCCTCAGGGCACCAACCTGACGGTCAGCCAGCCTTCAGCCGGCAGCCTGGCAATCACCGTGCAGCAGGCCATCGCTTCCAACGTCGCCACCCTCACCCGCCTCGACACGTCGCAATTGCCGGTCGGCACCCTACTGCAAGGTAAAGTCCTGACCACCCAGCTGATGCCGCAAACACCGGGACAACCGGCGGTCTATCGCTCGCTGGTGAGTTTGCTCAATACCGCGCTCAGTGGCAGCACCTTGAGCATCGACAGCCCGCAGCCATTACGCATCGGCAGCCTGCTCAGCGCCTTGGTCCAGGGCGCGCAAAGCCTGAGTTTCGTGCCACTGGCCAGCCGTCAGGAGCAACTGGCGGTGACCCAGCAATTGCTGGCCCAGCAAAGTCGCCAAGGTTCTTTGAGCGGGCTGATCGACGCCCTGCAAAATCTGCCAGATTCCGACACCACCTCTGACGACCTGCGTGCTGCCGTCGACAAACTGCTCGCCGACCTGCCAGATGCTCAGCAGCTGAGCACGCCCAAAGGCCTGGCCCAGGCGCTGGCCAACAGTGGGTTGTTTCTGGAATCCAAATTGCTCGCCGGACAGAACCCTGCTCTGACGCCGGACATGAAAGGCAATTTGCTGCGACTGATCGCCCAACTGGCACCCGGCCTGCCAGCCAATACCAGTTTCAACGCGGTCATCGCCGCCAACACCCTTGCCCAGGTGCTGCCAAGCTTTGTCCGCAGCGCCCTCGGCACCCTCGGCCAGGTCAGCGCCAAACCGCAGCCGAGCAGCTTCCCCCTGCCCTCGCGGTTGCTGCAAAGCCTGGAGGGTGAAGGTGACCTGGAGCACTTGCTGCGGCTGGCCGCCGCGGCCGTTTCCCGCCTGCAAAGCCATCAACTGTCGAGCCTGGAACAGACCGGCATGACCGAGGATGGCAAGTTGCAAACCACCTGGCAGCTGGAAATCCCCATGCGTAATCTGCAGGACATCGTGCCGTTGCAGGTCAAGTTTCAACGCGAGGACACACCAGAAAAGCAACAGCACGAGAAATCCGTCGAGCGCGAGCCGAAACAGCGGCTCTGGCGAGTCGAGCTGGCGTTCGACATGGAACCACTCGGGCCGCTGCAAATCCAGGCACAGCTTGCTCAGGGCAAACTCTCCAGCCAGCTCTGGGCCGAACGGCCTTATACCGCCAGCCTGATCGAAAGTAACTTGGGCGGATTGCGTGCGCAGTTGCTGGCATCAGGCCTGAACGTTGGCGACCTGAACTGCCATCTCGGCACTCCGCCCCAAGGCAATCAAACCCGCCTCGAACAACGCTGGGTCGACGAAACCGCATGAACAACCACACTCCACCGCGCCAGGCGATCGCCCTCAAGTACGACGGCAGCCACGCTCCGACACTCACCGCCAAAGGCGATGACGAACTGGCCGAAGCCATTCTGAAGATCGCCCGCGATTATGAAGTGCCGATTTATGAGAACGCCGAGCTGGTGAAGCTGCTGGCGAGGATGGAACTGGGGGACAGTATTCCAGAGGAGTTGTACCGCACGATTGCCGAGATCATTGCGTTTGCGTGGAAACTCAAGGGCAAGTTCCCGGCGGGACAGGATCCGAATGCGCCGAGGATTGAGAAGGATGTGACTGATCGCGGGGATGACTACTGAGGTTTCGAGGGCGCTATCGCCTCGTTATCAGATTTGAAAAAACGCAAAAGCCTGAAACTGCGACCAACAATCAGACCATTGATAAGGCCGGCTCCCAATGCTGACCATGCCACCGCCGACACTTCATCAGCCAGTTCCGGATGCATGGCCGCCTGGTACCCGCTGTAGTAACGCCAGGCAAAGAAACCCCAATACACAATCAGCACCTTGACGGTGCCACCCAACACCAGACGCTGCCCATCGCGCTCTACGCTTTGGTACGAGTAAAAACGCAATGCCAGCATCCAACCCGCCAGTAATCCCAGCGCATACACTGAGAGCGGGATCGCAGCACCCTGGGAGAATTTCAGCGAGACCAGGGAAATGACGACAAATATCGCCGGCGTGATCTGCAACGACCTCTTCGATTCATGACTCTTGAAACAGGCACTGACACCGTAATAAGTCAGGATAAAAAAGACTGCATAAACCCACAGCGGTGTACCGCGCAAAATGTCGAGCATAAGCCTCCTTGGCACTGCAAATACCTGAAACAGGCGTCGTTGATCAGCGGTGAACAATTTAACGATGGCGGGTCGTGATCACAAGCCGGCGGAATCCGCAAAAACTATAGGCAGGGGACTACGGGAGCGTAATCCCGCTCTGAGGACGCGGAGCCTGAAGGGCAAGCTCCCGGCGGGACAGGATCCGAATGCGCCGAGGGTTGAGAAGGATGTGACAGAACGCGGGGATGATTACTGAGGTTTCAAGGACGCCTTCGCGAGCAAGCTCGCTCCCACAATGAATTGGCGGCGTTCACACACTTTGTGTCCACCACCGCCCCCCTTGTGGGAGCGAGCTTGCTCGCGATAGCAATCTCAGCCCAATCGCAAAAATCAGCTCCTGTGCAACTTGCTCATCAACTCCGCCTCTGCCTGGGTCAGGCCGCAGGACTGGGTCAATTCGTCAACGCTGGCGCCCATCCCCACCAGACGTGCCGCCTGAGCGAATGACAGGCTCGACGGGTCGCGCTGTTCGAGCTGGGCCAGCTTGTCTGGCAAGGGGCCGACCACCGCACGCAGTTCATGCAGGTCTTCGCCCATGCGCACGTTACCGTTCTGGTAATCGTCGACACGCTTGGCCAGGTCCTTGATGCGCTGATCACGCAACGCATCGCGCTGGGCTTGCAGCGCTGCCAGCTCTCGCTGTTTACGGGTGTAAGCCAGGAACATCGCCAGGGTCCCTACCCAAAGGAGCCCCAGTACAATGACAGCAACCTCGAGAATCAATCAGATACTCTCCAGTTCCGACCACTCTTCTTCGCTCATCATCTTGTCCAGCTCGACCAGGATCAGCAGCTCGTTGTTCTTGTTGCACACGCCCTGGATGAACTTGGCCGATTCTTCGTTACCGACGTTAGGCGCGGTTTCGATTTCCGACTGACGCAGGTAAACCACTTCAGCCACGCTGTCGACCATGATCCCGACCACTTGCTTGTCGGCTTCGATGATCACGATACGGGTGTTGTCGCTGATCTCGGCATTCATCAGGCCAAAACGCTGACGGGTGTCGATCACGGTCACCACGTTGCCGCGCAGGTTGATGATGCCCAGCACATAGCTTGGCGCACCCGGAACCGGAGCGATTTCGGTGTAACGCAGGACTTCCTGAACGCGCATCACGTTGATGCCGTAGGTTTCATTGTCGAGCTTGAAGGTTACCCATTGCAGGATCGGATCTTCGGAACCCTTTGCAGACGACGCCTTATCATTCATACCCTGACCCCTCGAAAAACCGCCTGTGGCGGTGTGTGTTCTGTCCGGCCGCACCTTGTATGCGGCCAGTTGTTTGTTATGTAGGTTTGTGGGACGGTTTGCTGCCGCCCATGTGCTTGGCACCGCCGCTGGCGATCAGCTCCGCCAGCTCCGAGACATCCAGCAACGCACACATGTGCTCAATCACCGTACCGGCCAGCCATGGCCGTTGACCTCGATGGCTGCGCCATTTGATTTCGTTCGGGTCCAGGCGCAACGAGCGGCTGACCTGATGCACCGCCAGCCCCCACTCATAGCCCTGAACCGAGATCACGTATTGCAGGCCCTGGCGGAAGTCATCGCGATAGCGATCGGGCATGACCCAGCGCGCGGTATCCAGCACCTTCAGGTTGCCCGCCTGACTCGGCAAGATCCCCAGGAACCATTCCGGCTGACCGAACAACGGCGTCAGCTCATGACCGGCCAACGGGTAGATTGAACCCAGGCAGACCAGCGGCACGGCCAGGGTCAAACCGGCGACGTCGAACAACAGGCATTCAAACGGTTCGGCAGCCCAACTTGGCCGGCCATCGCTTTCCACTGGTGGTGGCGTGTTGCTCGGTGGCAGATGAACTTCGACCACCGGCTCGACCAGCGCTTGCAGCAACGGTGCGACGGATGAGACTGGCGCCAGAATCGCTGCGGGCGCGTCCAGTACCGGCGCCACGCTTGGCGTCTTGGCAACTGGCGCTACAACGGGCGCCGCAGCCGCTGGCTTTTGCGCATCACGGGCCTGCTCTTCGAGCACCGCAGCCTGGAACTCGTCCAGCGCGCCTTGAACCTCAATGGCTTCGACGACCTCGACGACCTCGACGACTTCTACGACTTCTACGACTTCGGGTAATACCTCGACCTCTGACGGCCATTCCTCGGTCGCGTCTTGCAACAACGCATCCAGATAGGATTGCAACGCCAGTTGCGGTCGGCTGGTGATTTTTACTGGCCGGCTCATCGAGACGCCACTCCCGCAGGAGCTGCCGAAGGCTGCGATCTTTTAAAGGTTTCCAGGGCGCCACAGAGCAAGATCGAAAGATCGCAACCTGCGGCAGCTCCTACAGAAAGAAGACTCACCTCACGCCACCTGCGGAACAAGTTGTTGGGCCAGCAAATGCTTGAGCAACGCACGATAAGCCAGTACTCCACGGCTCTTGCCGTCGAACTGCGAAGGTGTCAGGCCGGCACGGCTGGCATCACGCAGTCGGGTATCGACCGGGATGTAGCCTTGCCAGATTTCTTCCGGGTACATGTCGCGCAGCACCCGCAAGGTTCCCAGCGAGGCCTGGGTGCGACGGTCGAACAAGGTCGGCACGATGCTGAACGGCAACGCTTGTTTGCGCGAACGGTTGATCATCGCCAGGGTGTTGACCATGCGCTCCAGGCCTTTCACCGCCAGGTGCTCGGTCTGCACCGGAATCACCAACTGCTGGCTGGCCGCCAAGGCATTGACCATCAACACACCGAGCAACGGTGGACTGTCGATCAACGCGTAATCGAAGTCCTGCCACAACTGCGCCAGGCTCTTGGCGATCACCAGGCCCAGGCCACTCTGCCCTGGCGACTGGCGTTCGAGGGTGGCCAGAGCGGTGCTCGACGGCAACAGGGAAATACGTTCGTCGCTGGTCGGCAGCAGCAGTTGCCCGGGCAGGCCTTGCGGCACGCTGCCCTTGTGCAGGAACAGGTCGTAGCTGCTGTGTTCCAGGCTGTCGGGGTCGTAACCGAAGTAGCTGGTCATGGAGCCGTGCGGGTCAAGATCGACCACAACCACGCGCTTGCCCGCCTCAGCCAGCAAACCGGCTAAAGCGATGGAGGAAGTGGTTTTACCAACACCACCCTTTTGATTGGCGACTGCCCAGACTCTCATTCAGATCGTTCCTCCCGGCTGAACAGATACAACCGAGAAATAGCTCAACGTTATAAGCCGGGTGACGGAGAATTGACGGCACTCTCACGACCCGGCGACTTGACTGTCGTCGGTGCAGTTTGTGTGCCAGCACGCTTCAACGCAGCGTCGGGTTTTGCATTGGCGGTCCCGGTACCGGTCAGGCTGCGGCGTACATCGAGATTGCGCGACACCACCAGCACCACCCGCCGGTTACGTGCACGCCCTTCGGTGGTCGCGTTATTAGCCACTGGCTGGAACTCGCCATAACCCACCGAGGCCAGTCGCCCAGGGTTGACACCCTGCATGGCGAGCATGCGCACGATGCTCGCCGAACGGGCCGACGACAGCTCCCAGTTGGTCGGGTACTGCGCGGTGCGGATCGGTTGATCGTCGGTGAAGCCTTCAACGTGAATCGGGTTGTCGAACGGCTTCAGAATCGCCGCGACCTTGTCGATGATGTTGAACGCGATATCGCTGGGCATCGCATCACCGCTGCCGAACAGCAGGCTGGAATTCAGTTCGATTTCGACCCACAACTCGTTACCACGCACGGTCATCTGATTGGAGCTGATCAAGTCGCCAAACGCTGCACTGATGTCGTCTGCAATGCTTTTGAGCGGATCCTTGCTGGCCTGGGCGATGCCGGCATCGATCTGCTCGCTGTCCTTGACCAGCGGTTTGGCCGGGGTGACCGTCTTCGGACGCTCGTCGCCGATGGGGATCGGCTTGAGGGCGCGGTCGGAGTTGGTAAAAACCCCCACCAGCGCTTCGGAAATTTCCTTGTACTTGCCTTCGTTGATCGAAGAGATGGAGTACATCACCACGAAAAAAGCGAACAACAGCGTGATGAAGTCCGCGTAGGACACCAGCCAGCGCTCGTGGTTGACGTGTTCATCATGCTGACGACGACGAGCCATAGTCCATTCCCCCCATCAGTCCATGAAGCCCTGAAGCTTCAACTCGATGGAGCGAGGGTTTTCACCTTCGGCGATCGACAGAATGCCTTCCAGCAACATTTCGCGATAACGCGACTGCCGCAATGCGATGGACTTGAGTTTGCTGGCAATCGGCAACAATACAAGGTTGGCGCTGGCCACACCGTAGATGGTCGCAACGAACGCCACGGCAATGCCGCTGCCCAGTTGCGACGGATCGCCGAGGTTACCCATGACATGGATCAGGCCCATGACCGCACCGATGATGCCGATGGTCGGCGCGTAGCCGCCCATGCTTTCAAAGACTTTGGCGGCTTCGATGTCACGGCTTTCCTGGGTGTAGAAATCCACTTCCAGAATGCTGCGAATCGACTCGGGTTCAGCGCCATCGACCAGCAGCTGCAAGCCTTTGCGCGAGTAGCTGTCGGGTTCGCTGTCCGCTACGCCTTCAAGCCCGAGCAAACCTTCCTTGCGCGCGGTAAGGCTCCAGTTGACCACGCGGTCGATGCCGCCGGCCAGGTCGACGCGCGGTGGAAACAGGATCCAGCCGAGAATCTGCATGGCACGCTTGAAGGCACTCATCGGCGACTGCAACAACGCAGCGCCGATGGTCCCGCCAAGCACGATCAGCGCCGCAGGGCCATTGGCCAAGGCACCGAGATGACCACCTTCCAGGTAGTTGCCACCAATAATGGCGATGAACGCCATGATGATCCCGATAAGGCTCAAAACATCCATCAGATGCACGCCTCGGCCAAGTGCTTGCCGATCTCGTCAAGGCTGTAAATCGCGTCTGCCAGATCGGCTTTGACGATCGCCATCGGCATGCCGTAGATCACGCAACTGGCTTCATCCTGAGCCCAGACCGCACTGCCGCCCTGCTTGAGCAGACGCGCGCCTTCGCGACCGTCGGCGCCCATGCCGGTGAGCACTACCGCCAGAACTTTGTCACCGTAGGACTTGGCCGCCGAACCGAAAGTGATATCCACGCACGGTTTGTAGTTCAGACGCTCGTCGCCCGGGAGGATTTTCACCGCGCCACGGCCGTCGATCATCATTTGTTTACCACCCGGTGCCAGCAAGGCCAGGCCAGGCCGCAGGATGTCACCATCCTCGGCTTCCTTGACGCTGATCTGGCAGAGCTTGTCCAGACGTTCGGCAAAGGCCTTGGTGAAGGCCGCCGGCATGTGCTGGATCAACACGATCGGCGCCGGGAAGTTTGCCGGCAGCTGCGTCAGCACCCGCTGCAACGCCACCGGGCCACCAGTTGAAGTACCAATGGCAACCAGTTTGTAGGCTTTGCGTTTCGGTGCCGGCGACGATGCGCTGGCAGCCGGTGCGCGCGCAGGAATCGGTGCCGGAGCCGGACGCGCAGGTACAGGTGCCGGTGCACTGCTGCCGTAACTGCCGAAACTCGACGGTGCAGGTGTCGGGGCAGGCGCGACGGCTGGAGCCGGGGCGCTGTAGGCGCTGAAACGACGGTTACTGCGCGAAATGCTGTGAACCTTTTCGCACAGCAATTGCTTGACCTTCTCGGGGTTGCGCGAGATGTCTTCGAAATTCTTCGGCAGGAAATCCACCGCGCCAGCGTCCAGCGCATCGAGGGTGACCCGAGCGCCTTCGTGCGTCAGCGAGGAGAACATCAAAACCGGGGTAGGACAGCGCTGCATGATGTGCCGCACCGCCGTGATGCCATCCATCATCGGCATCTCGTAGTCCATGGTGATCACGTCTGGCTTGAGGGCCAGGGCCTGATCGATCGCCTCTTTACCGTTGGTCGCCGTACCGACGACCTGGATACTCGGATCCGCTGAGAGAATTTCCGAGACGCGGCGGCGGAAAAAACCGGAATCATCCACCACCAGGACTTTGACTGCCATAAACACTCCGTTAGACGGAGCGAGGCTCAGTCGCCCCGCTCCACCAGAATCAAATACGCCGTGCGGCGTAACGCTTGAGCATGCTCGGAACATCGAGAATCAAGGCGATGCGGCCGTCACCGGTAATGGTGGCGCCGGACATGCCCGGGGTTCCCTGAAGCA
The DNA here is from genome assembly GCF_058799675.1 of Pseudomonas sp. GW822-FHT06B12. Lineage (NCBI taxonomy): Bacteria > Pseudomonadati > Pseudomonadota > Gammaproteobacteria > Pseudomonadales > Pseudomonadaceae > Pseudomonas > Pseudomonas sp. GW822-FHT06B12. The sequence goes on along the minus strand of NZ_JBXALR010000003.1, from coordinate 105,708 downwards.
TTTTGCCCAATGGCTTGATGACCACTTCTTCCTGGCCCACCAGTTGATCGACGACGAAGCCGATCCGCTGAGTGCCCACCGAAAGGATCACCACATGGCCTTCACGCTGCTCTTCGTGAGCGGCGGAGCTGACCAGCCAGCGCTTGAGGTAAAACAGTGGCAACGCCTTGTCCCGTACGATCACCACTTCCTGACCGTCGACCACATTGGTGCGCGACAGGTCGAGGTGGAAGATCTCGTTGACGTTGACCAGCGGGAAGGCGAAGGCCTGATTGCCGAGCATGACCATCAGCGTCGGCATGATCGCCAGGGTCAACGGGACCTTGATGACGATCTTCGAGCCCTTGCCCTTGGTCGAGTAGATATTGATGGTGCCGTTGAGCTGGGCGATCTTGGTTTTCACCACGTCCATGCCCACGCCACGACCGGACACGTCGGAGATCTCGGTTTTGGTCGAGAAACCCGGCGCGAAGATCAGGTTGAAGCAGTCGGACTCGCTGAGACGGTCCGCCGCATCCTTGTCCATCAAGCCTTTCTTCACGGCGATACCGCGCAAAACATCAGCGTCCATGCCCTTGCCGTCATCAGAGATGGACAGCAGGATGTGATCGCCTTCCTGTTCTGCGGACAGAATCACTTTACCGCTGCGAGGCTTGCCCATCGCCTCACGATCAGCCGGTTCTTCGATACCGTGGTCGACCGAGTTGCGCACCAAGTGGACCAGCGGGTCGGCCAGGGCCTCGACGAGGTTCTTGTCGAGGTCGGTTTCTTCGCCGACCAGTTCCAGGTTGATCTCTTTCTTCAACTGACGCGCGAGGTCGCGAACCAGTCGCGGGAAGCGCCCGAAAACTTTCTTGATCGGCTGCATCCGGGTCTTCATCACCGCGGTCTGCAAGTCGGCCGTGACCACGTCGAGGTTCGACACGGCCTTGGACATGGCTTCGTCGCCGCTGTTAAGCCCCAAACGAACCAGACGGTTACGGACCAGTACCAGCTCGCCGACCATGTTCATGATTTCGTCGAGACGCGCGGTATCCACGCGGACGGTGGTCTCGGCTTCACTGGCCGGTTTTTCCGGTGGCGGGGAAGCCGGTGCACGGGCCGGTGCCGCAGCGGCAGCAGGCTTCGGCGCTTCAGCTTTTGGCTCAGGCGCTTTGGCGACAGGCTTGGGTGCTGCGGCCTTGGCGACTGGTGCCGCCACCGACGCAGCAGAACCTGTGCCGACCTCGGTAAACTTGCCTTTGCCATGCAATTCGTCGAGCAGCGACTCGAACTCGTGATCGGAGATAAGATCGCTGCCGGCGGCCGCGGCCACAGGTGCGGCTGGCGCCGGAACGGCGGCAATTGCCGACTCCAGTGCATCAACGGCAAAGTTGCCTTTGCCATGCAACTGATCGAGCAGTGCTTCGAATTCGTCATCGGTAATGTCAGAGCTGTCGCCTGCCGCTTTCGGGGCAACCGGTGCAGTTGGCGCTACCACCGCATCGGCGGCGAACTGGCCTTTACCGTGTAGCTGGTCGAGCAACGACTCGAACTCGGCATCGGTGATTTCATCGCTGCCGGCAGCCGCTTGAGGTGCCAGGGCAACGGATGCTTCGGCCTCAGCCTTGACCGCGTTCAGCGAGTCCAGCAGCAGTTCGAATTCATTGTCGGTGATGTCGCCCGATTCGCTTTCAGCGGCAGGTGTTTCGACCACTTCAGCAACAGACGCCACATCGGCTGTTTGAGGCTCGGCCAGACGGGCCAGAGCCGCCAGCAGTTCCGGCGTAGCCGCAGTGATTGGTGCACGTTCGCGGACTTCGCTGAACATGCTGTTCACCGCGTCCAGCGCTTCGAGAACCACGTCCATCAGTTCCGAGTCGACGCGACGCTCACCCTTGCGCAGGATGTCGAACACGTTCTCGGCGATGTGACAGCACTCCACCAGCTCGTTGAGCTGGAGGAAGCCGGCGCCCCCTTTTACAGTGTGAAAACCGCGAAAAATTGCATTGAGCAGGTCCGCATCATCGGGTCGGCTTTCCAGCTCGACCAGTTGCTCGGACAGTTGCTCTAGAATCTCGCCGGCCTCAACCAGGAAATCCTGAAGGATCTCTTCATCGGCGCCGAAGCTCATGTATGGGGTGCTCCTAGAATCCAAGGCTGGAAAGCAAATCGTCTACATCGTCCTGACCGGACACAACGTCTTCTCGTTTATCGGCATGAATCTGCGGACCTTCACCCTGCGAGAGATGTTTTTGCGGATCTTTTTCAGCCAGCATCGCTTCATGGTCATGTTCGATGCCCGCAAAGCGGTCGACCTGACTGGCCATGAGCACGAGCTTGAGCAGGTTGCTTTCGACTTCGGTGACCAATTGGGTCACGCGCTTGATCACCTGACCGGTTAGATCCTGGTAATCCTGAGCCAGCAGAATATCGTTGAGGTTGCCCGAGACGACCTGAGTCTGCTCGACGCTACGCGTCAGGAAACCGTCGACACGCCGGGCCAGCTCGCGGAACTCTTCGGCGCCGACTTCGCGACGCATGAAACGCCCCCAGTCCGCGCTCAAGGCCTGGGCATCGGTGCTCAGACCATTGACCAGCGGAGCGCTGTTCTCGACCAGGTCCATGGTGCGGTTCGCAGCTGCCTCGGTCAGCTTGACCACATAAGACAGGCGCTCGGTGGCGTCCGTGATCTGCGAGACTTCCTCGGCTTGCGGCATGTGCGGGTCAATCTGAAAATTGACGATCGCGCTATGCAGTTCACGAGTGAGCTTGCCCACTTCCTGGTACAGGCCGCGGTCACGGGTCTGATTGAGCTCATGGATCAGTTGCACAGCGTCGCCGAACCTGCCCTTTTCAAGGCTTTCGACCAGTTCCTGGGCATGTTTTTTCAGGGTCGATTCGAAATCGCCCTGTGAAGATTCTCTTTGCTCCATAGCTCCCCCCGTGGCGCAGTGGCTCCGCACATCAACCGATGCGTTCGAATATTTTTTCGATCTTTTCTTTCAACGCCTGGGCCGTGAAGGGTTTGACCACATAGCCGTTTACACCGGCTTGAGCGGCTTCGATGATCTGCTCGCGCTTGGCTTCGGCAGTGACCATCAGTACCGGAAGATGCTTGAGCTTTTCATCGGCGCGCACATGGCGCAGCAGATCGATACCGGTCATGCCAGGCATGTTCCAGTCCGTTACCAGAAAGTCGATGCTCCCGCTGTTGAGGACGGGAATGGCGGTAATACCGTCGTCCGCCTCGACCGTGTTGGTGAACCCAAGGTCACGCAACAGGTTCTTAATGATCCGCCGCATCGTTGAGAAGTCATCAACGATGAGGATTTTCATGTTCTTGTCCAATTCGACCTCCAAGCAGTCTTAAACGCGCCCAGCACCTGGACACGCCATTCAATCAATCAGGCAGAGCACTCAACGACTGTCTGGAGCACAACGGATTGAGACCGGCACAGCTTTACGCCATGCCTGTTTCGTTCGCAGTGTCCCCACACTGCTGTCAGCGCGCTCGCCACTCCCCCAAACGCCCCCGCAAACGGGCCGCGCACTGGCTGTGTAACTGGCTGACCCGCGATTCGCTGACCCCCAGGACCTCACCGATTTCCTTGAGGTTCAGCTCTTCGTCGTAGTACAGCGCCAACACCAGTCGCTCACGCTCCGGCAAATTGGCAATCGCATCCGCCAGTGCAGCCTGGAAGCGTTCATCTTCCAGGTCGCGCGACGGTTCGAGATGAGCACTCGCGCCATCCTCGTGCAGCCCTTCATGCTCGCCGTCCTGCAACAGATCGTCGAAGCTGAACAGGCGACTGCCCAAGGTGTCATTCAAAATCCCGTAATAATCGTCGAGACTCAATTGGAGTTCGGCCGCAACCTCGTGATCTTTAGCGTCACGCCCGGTTTTAGCTTCAATTGAGCGAATCGCGTCACTCACCATCCGGGTATTGCGGTGGACCGAGCGTGGCGCCCAGTCCCCCTTGCGGACTTCATCGAGCATCGCACCACGGATACGGATCCCCGCGTACGTCTCGAAACTCGCACCTTTGCTCGCATCGTATTTGGTCGACACTTCAAGCAAACCGATCATTCCCGCCTGGATCAGGTCTTCGACCTGAACGCTGGCCGGCAAGCGCGCCAACAGGTGATAGGCAATCCGTTTTACCAGTGGCGCGTAACGCTCGATCAGTTCGTACTGCGCGTCACGCGCCGACTTCTTGTACAGGTTATAACCGCTGGCTGTCATAGAACCGGACCCGCAGTTTGCTGCACCAGACGCTCGACGAAAAACTCCAGATGCCCACGCGGATTGGCAGGCAGCGGCCAGGTATCGACTTTCTGCGCGATGGCCTTGAACGCCAGCGCACATTTGGAACGAGGAAAGGCTTCATACACGGCGCGTTGTTTCTGCACCGCCTTGCGCACGCATTCATCGTAAGGCACCGCACCGACGTATTGTAAGGCGACGTCGAGGAAGCGGTCCGTGACCTTGGTCAACTTGGCGAACAGATTTCGTCCTTCCTGCGGGCTTTGCGCCATGTTGGCCAGCACGCGGAAGCGGTTCATGCCGTAATCGCGGTTGAGCAGTTTGATCAGCGCGTAGGCGTCAGTGATCGACGTCGGCTCGTCGCAAACCACCAGCAACACTTCCTGGGCCGCGCGAACGAAACTGACGACCGACTCACCAATACCCGCCGCCGTGTCGATGACCAATACGTCGAGGTTATCGCCAATGTCGCTGAATGCCTGAATCAGGCCAGCATGTTGGGCTGGGCTGAGGTGAACCATGCTCTGGGTACCGGACGCTGCTGGAACAATACGAATTCCGCCCGGCCCCTGAAGTAATACATCGCGCAGCTCACAGCGGCCTTCGATGACGTCGGCCAGCGTACGCTTGGGCGTGAGCCCCAGCAGGACGTCGACGTTCGCCAGCCCCAGATCGGCGTCCAGCAGCATGACGCGCCGGCCGAGCTCAGCAAGAGCCAGGGACAAGTTCACTGACACATTAGTCTTCCCGACGCCACCTTTGCCGCCGGTCACTGCGATCACCTGTACGGGATGCATGCTGCCCATGTTCGTTCTTTACCTTGTCTTGCTTAGACGCGGGCTACATGACTGGCTGCGCGCTCACTTCGGAACAATGCATGGCAGGCCATCGATGTAGATACAAATCTATTCATTATTACCTCAGCCGACGCGCTTGGTCGGGCTGTGGTAGAGGTCAGCGAACATATCAGCCATGGCTTCTTCGCTGGGTTCTTCCTGCATCTGCACGCTTACGGCGCGACTGACCAACTGATGCCGGCGGGGTAAATGTAGATCATCTGGAATCCGTGGCCCATCAGTCAGATAAGCGACAGGTAATTCGTGACTGATCGCCAGGCTCAACACTTCGCCCAGACTCGCTGTTTCATCCAGTTTAGTCAGGATGCAGCCTGCCAGCCCGCACCGCTTGTAACTGTGATAAGCGGCAGTCAGCACCTGTTTCTGGCTGGTAGTGGCCAGCACCAGATAATTCTTCGATTTGATCCCGCGACCGGCCAGGCTTTCCAGCTGCATGCGCAATGCCGGATCACTGGCTTGCAGGCCGGCGGTGTCGATCAACACCACACGCTTGCGCAGCAGCGGATCAAGGGCTTGCGCCAGGGACTGGCCCGGGTCGACGTGAGTCACCGAGACATTGAGGATACGCCCCAGGGTCTTGAGTTGTTCCTGAGCACCGATGCGGTAGCTGTCCATGCTCACCAGCGCGATGTTCTGCGCGCCGTACTTGAGCACGTAACGTGCGGCCAGCTTGGCCAGCGTCGTGGTCTTGCCCATGCCGGCAGGGCCGACCATGGCAATCACGCCGCCCTCTTCCAGCGGTTCGATCTCGGGGGTGACGATCATCCGCGCCAGGTGCGCCAACAGCATGCGCCAGGCCTGACGAGGTTCTTCAATTTCGGTAATCAGCTCCAGCAGATCGCGCGACAGCGGGCCGGACAGGCCAATGCGTTGCAGGCGACGCCAGAGGTTGGCTTGCTGCGGGCGACTGCCTTGCAGCTGGTTCCAGGCCAGCGAGCCCAACTGCACTTCCAGCAATTCGCGCAGCCCATTGAGCTCGAAACGCATCGAGTCGAAGGCTCGCGGGTCTACCCCGGCGGACGGCGCAGGCGCTGGCGCAGGACGCGGCCGCTCAGCGAAGGTCGGCTCGATCAAAGGTTCGGCAGCGGTCAGCGGCAGGCCGGCGAATAGCTGGCGATTGGTGCCGGCACTCGCGTCACCCTCACCGTCGCCACGCAGGCTCAACTCAGCCTGCGCCGTGACAATCCGCGACTGGGTCTTGCGCAGCTCGTCTTCGAGTTCAATGTTTGGCACACGCGGGGCCAGCGCCGACAGCTTGTAATCCAGGGCAGCCGTCAGCTCGACACCACCGGCGATCCGGCGATTACCGATAATGGCGGCATCAGCGCCCAGCTCATCGCGAACCAGCTTCATGGCCTGACGCATATCGGCGGCGAAAAAACGCTTAACTTGCATAAACCACTACCTCAGCCGTTGGGCCCTACTGTCGCAACGATGGTCACTTGCTTGTTGTCAGGGATTTCCTGATACGCCAACACATGCAACCCCGGGACTGCCAGACGTCCGAACCGCGAGAGCATCGCGCGTACCGGACCCGCTACCAGCAGAATCACCGGTTGACCTTGCATTTCCTGACGCTGCGCGGCTTCGATCAACGAGCGCTGCAGCTTCTCTGCCATGCTTGGCTCCAGCAGAACGCCCTCTTCCGAGCCTTGTCCTGCCTTCTGAAGACTATTGAGCAATATTTGTTCCAACCTTGGCTCCAAGGTGATCACAGGCAGCTCGGACTCAGTGCCTACAATGCTTTGGACGATAGCGCGCGATACGCCAACGCGGACGGCGGCCACCAAAGCGGCAGTATCTTGACTCTTGGAAGCATTGTTCGCGATGGCCTCGGCAATGCTGCGAATGTCGCGAACCGGAACCTGTTCGGCCAACAAGGCTTGCAGCACTTTGAGCAGTTGCGACAGCGAAACAACGCCCGGCACCAGCTCTTCGGCCAGCTTTGGCGAACTTTTGGCCAGCAACTGCATGAGCTGCTGAACTTCTTCGTGGCCGATCAGTTCACTGGAGTGCTTGTACAGAATCTGGTTGAGGTGAGTCGCCACCACCGTGCTGGCATCGACCACGGTGTACCCCAGAGACTGCGCCTGCGGACGCTGACTGATTTCGATCCAGACCGCCTCCAGCCCAAAGGCCGGATCTTTGGCGGTAATGCCATTGAGTGTGCCGTAGACCTGCCCGGGATTGATCGCCAGCTCGCGATCCGGATAAATCTCCGCCTCGGCGAGGATCACCCCCATCAAGGTCAGGCGGTAAGCACTCGGCGCCAGGTCGAGGTTGTCGCGAATATGCACCGTCGGCATCAGGAAGCCGAGGTCCTGGGAAAGCTTCTTGCGCACGCCCTTGATCCGCGCCAGCAACTGACCACCCTGGTTGCGGTCCACCAGCGGAATCAGCCGGTAACCGACTTCCAGGCCGATCATGTCGATCGGGGTCACGTCATCCCAGCCCAGCTCTTTGGTTTCCATGGCCCGCGCCGGCGACGGCAGCAGCTCCTGCTGGCGCTTGACCTCTTCCAGAGCCTGAACCTTGACGATGTTCTGTTTCTTCCAGAACAGATACGCGGCACCCGCGGCCACGGCCGCCATGCTGAGAAACGAGAAGTGCGGCATGCCCGGCACCAGGCCCATGACCGCCATCAAACCGGCCGCCACCGCCAACGCTTTTGGCGAAGCAAACATCTGCCGATTGATCTGTTTGCCCATGTCTTCCGAACCGGAAGCACGGGTCACCATGATCGCCGCAGCGGTGGACAGCAGCAGTGATGGCAATTGCGCCACCAAACCGTCACCAATGGTCAACAGTGCGTAAACCTTGCCGGCATCACCGAAGGTCATGCCGTGCTGGAAAATCCCGACCGCCATACCACCAATCAGGTTGATGAACAGAATCAGCAGGCCGGCGATGGCGTCACCGCGCACGAACTTGCTGGCACCGTCCATCGAACCATAGAACTCGGCCTCTTGGGCGACTTCCATACGGCGCAGCTTGGCGGCGGGCTGATCGATCAGGCCGGCGTTCAAGTCGGCATCGATAGCCATCTGCTTGCCCGGCATCGCATCGAGGGTGAAGCGCGCGCTGACCTCGGAAATCCGCCCGGCACCTTTGGTGACCACGACGAAGTTGATGATCATCAAAATCGCGAAGACCACGATACCAACCACGTAGTTACCGCCAATCACCACCTCGCCGAAAGCCTGAATCACCTTGCCGGCGGAGGCATGGCCGTCCTGACCGTGGAGCATGACCACCCGGGTCGAGGCCACGTTCAGCGCCAGTCGCAACAGCGTGGCGACCAGCAGGATCGTCGGAAACACCGCAAAGTCCAGCGGCCGCAAGGCGTAGACACAGACCAGCAGCACGACAATCGACAGCGCAATGTTGAAGGTGAAGAACACGTCGAGCAGGAACGGCGGGACCGGCAACATCATCATTGCCAGCATGACCAACAGCAACAGCGGCACACCCAGATTGCCTCGACTGAGGTCTGCCAGGTTGCTGCGGGCACTGTTGATTAACTGAGAGCGATCCACCGGTATTCCCCGTTCCTTGAAGCAAACTTTTGACGCCTGAAGCGGGCGCAGGCGGGCTATTGCAAGAAGCCTTCCAACTTTTGCGGGGACGGGTAACTAGAGAGGTCAGTGATGGCGCGCAACCTGTGGGAGCGGGCTTGCCCGCGAAGAGGCCGGAATATTCAACGCCCTTCCTGAGAATGCGACCACAAACCTGCAAAACAGCGGGAAACGTCCGACAGGTTTTCAAGGTTGCCCCTCGGAAGTGGCATCGCTAGTCTTCGGTGGTCGCTGCCAAATCAGCGACCGGGCATGGAAACCCGATGAGTAAACGAGGCCGCTCTAACCAGTAAACGAGAACCTCGCCATGAACAAATCTTCGCACCTCCACGATTTAAAAACCGCCGGCCTCACCCCCTTCTCCATCCACAACGATCAAGCCCTGTTCCGCGTCAACAGTGGCGTCCCTCTGCTCACTGCCTTGTCCCACGTCTCCGACCTCCTCCACCTCTCCAAGATGCTGGCCGAAGATGCAGCGATGGAGCGCAAAACCGACCGCTATGCTTGGGCCTCCCACTACTTGCAGGAGATGAGCAAAGCCGTCATTGATGATGCAGTGAAAGTCATAGCCGCATCGAACAACCATCAACAGGCCAAGCGTTAACTCACCCACTGCGGATCGCTCCCACGCTCCTGCGCGGGAACGATCACCACCCCACTCAACAGGCCGAGCGTTAGCTCGCCTGCCGCTGTTGATCTTGATCCACCCGCCCCGTCGGGAGGCCGAGTGGAGGTGTTCATCAGGGGGTTGGCGCGCAGCGCCGTACGGCGCAGCCGGACACATCGAGAGGAGGTCGTCGCGAAGCAGACCGTAGGCGATGCCCCCTGATGAATGCCGGAACGAGGGTACGCCGAGCCTAGGCGAGGTGCCGTACGCTTGGGGCGAAGACTTTTGCTTACTTTTCGTCGTTTGGAAAAGTGAGGCGCCGTAAGGGCGAAACCCTAAGTGGCCGTTACCGCAGAAATGGATATGTACACCTGCAAGAGATTAGTCATCTGTCAGGCCGCTATCGCGAGCAGGTTCGCTCCCACAGTTTTGATTGATGTACATATGTAAGAGGTTGGTTGGCTGCCAGGCCGCCATCGCAGGCAAGCCAGCTCCCACAGTTTTGATTGATGTACATCTGTAAGAGGTTGGTCGGCTGTCAGGCCGCCATCGCGAGCAAGCTCGCTCCCACAGTTGAACTGGGTGCGTCTGTGAAAGATTGGTCGGCTGTCAGGCCGCCTTCGCAGGCAAGCCAGCTCCCACAGTTTTGATTGGTGTACATCTGCGAAAGATGGGTCGGCTGTCAGGCCATCTTCGCAGGCAAGCCAGCTCCCACAGTTTTGATTGATGTACATCTGTAAGAGGCTGGTCGGCTGTCAGGCAGCCATCGCGAGCAGGCTCGCTCCCACAGTTTTGATTGAGGTACATCTGCGAAAGATAGGTCGGCTGTCAGGCCGCCTTCGCAGGCAAGCCAGCTCCCACAATTTTGATCGGCGTACACCGCCAAGAGATGAGCCGATCAAGAATCGCGGCGCAGATCCGGAGGAATCGGCAGGTCATCCTTCAGCGGATCCGGGCGCTTACCCTTGCCAGCGCGGTACTGACGAATCTGGTAAACGTAGGCCAGTACCTGGGCGACCGCCAGATAGAGCCCACCAGGAATTTCCTGATCAAGTTCGGTGGAGTAGTAGATCGAACGCGCCAGGGCTGGCGACTCGAGCAGCAAAACTTCGTTAGCCACAGCGATTTCGCGGATCTTCAGCGCCAGGAAGTCATTGCCCTTGGCGACCAGCATCGGCGCTCCACCCTTCTCCGGGTCGTACTTGAGCGCCACCGCGTAGTGGGTCGGGTTGGTGATGACCACATCGGCGTCAGGAATGGCCGCCATCATCCGCCGCTGAGACATCTCACGCTGCAACTGGCGAATCCGCTGCTTGACCTCCGGGCGACCTTCCTGATCCTTGTGCTCGTCGCGCACTTCCTGCTTGGTCATCAGTAGTTTCTTGTGACTCTGGTACAACTGAACCGGCACATCGACCGCCGCGATCAGAATCAGCCCGCAGGCCATCCACAACGTGCTCCAGCCCACCAGTTGCACGCTGTGGATAATCGCCTGCTCCAGCGGCTCATGGGCGATTCGCAACAAGTCGTCGATGTCCGACCGCAGTACGCTTAGCGCGACGAACAGCACCAGCAGGAACTTTGCCAGGGCCTTGAGCAACTCGATCAACGCCGTGGAGGAAAACATCCGCTTGAGGCCATTGGCCGGGTTCATTCGACTGAACTTCGGCGCCAGGCTACTGCCCGCGAACAGCCAGCCACCCAGGGAAATCGGACCAATGATGGCCGCCAGCAGCAAGGAAAGCAGCACCGGCTGCACTGCGAGAATCGCGATCTTGCCCGAGTTCAGCAGATACAGGCCCATGGCACCCGGAGTGAGCACCACCTCACGAGGCAGGGAGAAGTTCAGGCGCATGATTTCCAGCAAGTCCAGCGCCAGACCACCGCCGTAGATCAGCAGCGCCCCGGCCCCGGCCAGCATCACCGCCAAAGTATTGAGCTCTTTGGAGCGAGCGATCTCGCCCTTTTCACGGGAGTCCTTTTTGCGCTTGTCCGTGGGGTCTTCTGTCTTGTCCTGACCGCTCTCGCTCTCCGCCATGACTCAGCGCGCCTGTGCCATATCGCGCAACAACTGCAAAGCCTCGACAGCCAACGGTTGGTACTGATTGAGAATATCCCCCAGGCTGACCCAGAAAATCACCAGGCCCAGCACCAGGGTCAGCGGAAAACCGATAGAGAAGATATTCAGTTGCGGCGCCGCACGGGTCATGATCCCGAAGGCAATGTTGACCACCAGCAGCGCAGTGATTGCCGGCAATACCAGCAGCAGAGCGGCCCCCAGCACCCAACCCATTTTGCCGGCCATTTCCCAGAAATGATTGACCAGCATGCCACTGCCCACCGGCAGGGTCGTGAAGCTTTCCGTGAGGATTTCAAACACCACCAGATGGCCATTCATGCCGAGAAACAGCAGCGTCACCAGCATCGTCAAAAACTGTCCGATAACGGCCGCCGACACGCCGTTGGTAGGGTCGACCATGGACGCGAAGCCCATGCCCATCTGGATTGAAATGATCTGCCCGGCGACCACGAACGCCTGAAAAAACAGCTGCAAGGAGAACCCCAGCAGCGCGCCAATGAGGATCTGTTCGGCAATCAGCAGCAGACCACTCAAATCCAGCGGATTGACCTGCGGCATCGGCGGCAGGCCCGGCGTGATGACCACCGTTATCGCCAGTGCGAAATACATCCGAATACGCCTGGGCATCAGGGTCGTGCCGAAGACCGGCATGGTCATCAGCACTGCGCCGACCCGAAATAGCGGCAGCATGAAGCTTGCCACCCAGGTACTGATTTGCGCGTCGGTCAGCGCCAGCAACGACATGGCTTAGCCGATCAACTGCGGAATACTGGTGTACAAGCGCAGGATGTATTCCATGAACGTTTGTATCAGCCAAGGGCCGGCGACGATCAGGGTCACCAGCATCACCAGCAAACGCGGGAGGAAGCTCAGGGTCTGTTCGTTGATCTGCGTGGCAGCCTGGAACATCGCCACCAGCAAACCCACCAGCAAACTCGGAATGACCAGTATGGCGACCATCATGGTGGTCAGCCAAAGCGCTTCACGGAACAGGTCTACCGCAACTTCAGGAGTCATATCGCCCTACCCGCCCACAAGGTTCTAAACGCCACCGAAACTGCTCGCCAGCGTACCGATGATCAATGCCCAGCCATCCACCAGCACGAACAGCATGATCTTGAACGGCAGCGAAATGATCAGCGGCGAGAGCATCATCATGCCCATGGCCATCAGCACACTGGCAACGACCAGGTCGATGATCAGGAACGGAATGAAGATCATGAAGCCGATCTGGAAGGCGGTTTTCAGCTCCGAGGTCACGAAGGCCGGCACCAGAATGGTCAGCGGTGCCTGATCCGGCGTCGCGATGTCGGTGCGCTTGGACAGACGCATGAACAGCTCAAGGTCGCTGCTGCGGGTCTGCGCCAGCATGAAGTCCTTGATCGGCACTTGCGCCTTGGCCACCGCATCCTGAGCCGTAAGCTTCTCGGCCAGATAAGGCTGCAAGGCGTCCTGATTCACCCGATCAAAGACCGGCGCCATGATGAACATGGTCAGAAACAGCGCCATGCCGGTGAGGATCTGGTTCGACGGCGTCTGCTGCAAGCCCAGGGCCTGACGCAGGATCGAGAAAACGATGATGATCCGGGTGAAGCTGGTCATCAGCATGACAAACGCTGGAATGAAGCTCAGCGCGGTCATGATCAGCAGGATTTGCAGGCTGACCGAATATTCCTGAGCGCCATTGGCGTTCGTGCCCAGGGTGATCGCCGGAATCGACAACGGGTCGGCGGCGAACGCCAACGGCGCGGCCAGCATCAGGACCAACGTCAACAGGATGCGCAACGGCATTACTTCTTATCCTTACCTAACAGCTCCATCAGGCGCTGGGCAAACTCAGGGGTCGCTTGCTCGGTACTGGGAACCTGAACCGGCTCTTTGAGCACATGCAACGGAGTGATAGTGCCGGGGGTCAGCCCGAGCAGAATCTGCTCGTTGCCGACTTGTACCAGTACCAGACGATCACGCGGCCCGAGGGCACGCGAGCCGATCAGCTCGATCACTTGCCCCTTGCCGGCAGGCCCCGCCTGCTGAACGCGGCGCAATAACCAGGCGAGGAAGAAGATCAGGCCCAGCACCAGCAGCAAACCCAGCACCAACTGAGTCAACTGCCCGGTCACGCCAGTGCTGATTGCAGGTGTCGCGACCGCTGCTACCGGTTCTGCCGCCCACGCACTAAGCGGCAAGGCCAGCAATACGCCGAGAAACGCCTTCACTCAGCGCAACTTCTTGATGCGTTCGCTTGGGCTGATCACGTCGGTCAGGCGGATGCCGAACTTCTCGTTGACCACCACCACTTCGCCGTGAGCGATGAGCGTGCCGTTGACCAGTACGTCCAGCGGTTCGCCGGCCAGACGGTCAAGCTCGATCACCGAGCCCTGGTTGAGCTGCAGCAGGTTGCGAATGTTGATATCGGTGCTGCCGACTTCCATGGAGATCGACACCGGGATATCCAGAATCACATCCAGGTTAGGACCATCAAGGGTCACCGGCTCGTTGTTCTTCGGCACGCTGCCGAATTCTTCCATCGCCAGACGGCTGGAAGACGACGAAGTCGCTGCATCGGCGGCCAGCAAGGCATCAATGTCGTCCTGCCCGGCATCACCCGTCTCTTCAAGGGCCGCAGCCCACTCATCAGCCAGAGCCTGGTCGTCCTGGGTATTCATATCGTTAGCCATCATTTGTCCTCGGCGGGCAGCCATTCAATTGGAGCCGTCATTTAAAAGCGAAGGTGTACGAGCGCCGATCAGCGGCGCTCGATCGGCTCGATCACTTGCAACGCCAGGTTGCCCTTGTGGGAACCCATCTTGACCTTGAAGGCCGGCACGCCGTTGGCGCGCATGATCATTTCTTCCGGCATCTCGACCGGGATCACATCACCCGGCTGCATGTGCAGAATGTCCCGCAGGCGCAATTGGCGACGGGCAACCGTGGCACCGATCGGAACGTCGACGTCCAGCACGTCCTGACGCAGGGCGTTGACCCAGCGCTCGTCCTGATCGTCGAGGTCCGACTGGAAGCCGGCATCGAGCATTTCGCGGACCGGCTCGATCATCGAGTACGGCATGGTCACGTGCAGATCGCCGCCACCGCCATCGAGCTCGATGTGGAAGGTCGAGACCACCACCGCCTCGCTCGGCCCCACGATGTTGGCCATGGCCGGGTTCACTTCCGAGTTGATGTACTCGAAGTTGACTTCCATGATCGCCTGCCAGGCCTCTTTCAAATCGACAAAGGCCTGTTCCAGCACCATGCGCACGACGCGCAATTCGGTCGGAGTGAATTCACGGCCTTCAATCTTGGCGTGACGACCGTCACCGCCGAAGAAGTTATCCACCAGCTTGAACACCAGCTTGGCGTCAAGGATGAACAGCGCGGTACCGCGCAACGGCTTGATCTTGACCAGGTTGAGGCTGGTCGGTACGTACAACGAGTGCACGTATTCGCCGAACTTCATTACCTGCACGCCACCCACGGCAACGTCTGCCGAACGGCGCAGCATGTTGAACATGCTGATACGCGTGTAACGGGCAAACCGCTCGTTGATCATTTCCAGGGTCGGCATGCGTCCACGGACGATGCGATCCTGACTGGTCAGGTCATAGCTTTTGACACTGCCCGGTTCAGCAGCGTTGTCGGTCTGTACCAGACCGTCATCGACACCATGCAACAGCGCATCGATCTCATCCTGGGACAGCAGGTCCTGCACGGCCATGTCGTGTTCCTACTGCAGTACGAAATTGGTAAAGAGCAACTGGTCGATAACGACTTTGCCGACTTCCTTCTGCGCCACTTCCTGCACACTGGCAGTGGCTTTCTGGCGCAGCATTTCCTGACCGACCGGCGTCGCCAGGGTGTCGAAACTCTGCCCCGAGAACAGCATGACCAGGTTGTTGCGAATCACCGGCATATGCACTTTCAGCGCATCCAGATCCGCCTGATTACGCGCCTGCAGGGTAATGCTCACCTGCATGTAGCGTTGACGGCCATTCTGGTTGTAATTGGCGACAAAGGCTGGAGCCATTGGCTCATAAATCGCCGCTGGCTTGACGTTGCTGGCGGCTTCGGCCGCTGGCGCAGGCTTGCTCTGAGCGCTGTGCATGAAGTACCAGGTCGCGCCCACCGACAGGCCGATCGCCAGCAGCACGGCCAGCACAATCACGAGAATAAGCTTGAGTTTGCCTTTCCCGGCGGGGTCTTTCACTGCTGCTTCGCTCTTCGCCATGCCAATAATCCGTCACTATTCGAGTTTTCACAGTTGCACGGCAAGGCAAGAGCAAGTGTTATGCCAGAAGTGTCGGAAGGGGGATGGTGGGGATTGAGCGCAATCCAAAAAACACTACAAGACCAGTGTGGGAGCGAGCTTGCTCGCGATAGCGGTGTAACAGTCCACAAAGATATCGACTGTTAAGGCCTCATCGCGAGCAAGCTCGCTCCCACAGGGTTTGACGCTTGGTCAGGCGTAGTAGTCGACCGCACTGGAGCCGATGACGCTGGTGGTGTTGGCCGCGGCTTCAGCCACGCTCACCGGCAACTCTTCATCCGCCGAGAGGCGACCACCATTGGCACTGGCGGGCCCGCCCTGCCCCTGCTGAGTCTGCTGCTGCCCCTGTCCTTGCCAGCCGCGGGACTGGTCGGAGACATTGACGTCGACCTGCCCCATGCCTTGCTGGGCAAACATGTCGCGCAGACGATGCATCTGACTGTCCAGCGCTTCACGCACACCAACGTGAGCGCTCATGAAGGTCACTTGAGTCTGCTGATCGGGAACCATGTTCACCCGAATATCCAGGCGACCCAATTCCGCCGGCTGAAGCTGAATATCGGCAGCCTTGAGGTTGGCGCTCGACAGGTACATGACCCGATTGACCACTTCATCGGTCCAGCCGCTCTGATGCATGGCGATCGGTTGATTCACCGGCAATGCATTCGCGGTCTTCGGTGTGGCGGCCTGGGTCAGCGCCGCCAGACGGTTGGCAAAATCATCAACGCGCGTGTCGCTGGTCGCCGACTTCAGATCCTTGAGTCCATCATCGATCAAACCGCTGAAGGACTTTTCACCCCCCTGGCTGGTGCTGTCCTTGCTGGTTTGCACGTCAAGCATGCTTGCCATGCCGTTGGCAAAGTTCTGCGCCGCGGTTGGCTCACTATCGGTCTGATCCGGCGCGGCTTTGGTCGGGGACTGGCTGGAAGCCGACACGTGACCACTTTGCTCCAGCGCCAGACGCAAGGTCGGCATCGCGTCCAAGGGATCGGATGCAGGATCGAACGAGGGATCAGTCACGGCCGCAGGCGTAGCGGGCGCAGCCGGCAGAGGCGTCACCGCAGCCGCAAGCGCTGCGTCGACCTGAGGCAAGGGCTGAGCCTGAGTGACCACTGGCGGTGTTTGCGGGTCTGGTGCGGGCACTGGCATCGGCGCCGGTTGCACCGCCTGCGCTAGCGTCGGATCAAGAGCAGGGTCGACCGGAGCGCTATCCGCCACCGGAGTATCCGTGACCTTTGCGTCGGCGCTTGCGGCCTTATCGCCGGCGGTATCCGCCGGTTTGTCGGCGGGCAAGGATTTGCCGTTATCGGCAACCGTCGGTTGCGAGGCGGCAGACTTGTTGTCAGGCGACACCTTTTTGCCGGAGTTATCCGCCACTTTGTCACGCGCAGACTTGCCCGCCCCGTCGGTACTTGACGCAGGAGTCGCTTGCGACTGTTTGGCGTAGACCTGAGAAAAGCTTGCGGCCTTATCCCTGGGCTCTACAGGCGCTGCCGGGGCATTGACAGACACGTTGGCAGACGCAGCCTGAGTCTTGGCCTGCGAGGCAGCCTGAAGAAGCGAGTTCGGGGCGAGGGGCATAACGGTCTCCGCTGCACTGGGATCGTAGGTACAGTCGAGAAACAGAACTGCAAGGCTCGAGCCAAGTTTGATCAGGCGCTGAAAAAACCTGCGCCGATGACGCGCTCAGCAATGAAAACGCTGGCGCTCTTCACGATACAGGCGCCGGACGATGGCGAACTCACCGTCAATCTCGCCTACCAGCTTTTCGATGCCGAAGGTCTGTTTTTCCCTGGCTCGCAGTTCCAGCTCACCGCACAACTCAGCCAGACGCCTGGCGCCCATGTTGCTGCTACTGCCCTTGAAGCTGTGGGCAGTACTGAGCAATTGATCAGGGTCCTGGGTTCTGTGCAATTGAGTCAAACGCTCTTCGGAGTCCTGAAGAAAGGTATCCAGAAGCGTTGGGTACTCATCCTCCATTACTTCTTGCAGCGCACCCAGTACGTCGTGGTCCAGATGAATGTCAGTCACTTGTTCGCTCCTTGATCAAGAATGTGCGGATTATGCCTGAGCCCCCCAGGAAAACTCCACGCGGGCACGCCGGCCGTCATCCGACCAACTGGCGTTGCGGCACAATTGGCGCACCAGACTCACCCCGCGACCTGACAAGCGGCCACTGTCGACAGGTCGAGCCATGACCCGTTGCACGTCGAACCCCGCGCCACTGTCTTCAACTTCAACCACCAGACAGCCACCCGCACCTTGCGGCGACAGCTGCATATGCACCCGCAGGTAGCCATCCTCAAGCGCCTCCAGACGCGCATTGCGCTGCTCGTAATATCGCGCAAACCCGGCGGCATCGCGCTTGATACTCGAATCGAGTCCCAGCACACCGTGCTCCAGTGCATTGGAATAGAGCTCAGCCAGCACACTGTAAAGTGTCCCGCTTTGCGCCCGCAACCCATGCACTTCAACCAACAGCTGCAATAGATAAGGCATCGGATTGTAGCGCTTGAGCGTGTCCGCACGAAACTCGAAACTCACCGACCAGTCCAGCGGAGAGGACTGGCCACTGTCGGAATACACTATCGCCGGAGGACTGACTTGTGTGGCCTCGAGCAGACTGACCTCAACCATGCTGACGTCATCGCGCGCCTCGCCCCGAAAATCCCGCAACGCTTGTTCAATCTCCTCGAACAACCGTTCTGGCTGGCGGTTGTCGGCAAACACCCGCTCTAATCGCTCGACACCAAACAGTTGCTCATTGGCATCACAGGTATCGATCACGCCGTCCGACAACAGGAATACCCGGTCGCCGAGGCTCATCGAGAACACTTCGGTGCGATCATCAAAGGTTTGCGAGCTCAATACACCCAGCGGCAGATGCCGCGCCAGCAACGTGGTGCGCTTGCCGCTGGCAGTGTGATGCAGATAGCCATCCGGCATACCGCCGTTCCAGACTTCCACCGAGCGGCGCTGAAAACTCAGGCACAACAGGGTCGCGCAACAGAACATATCCACCGGCAGGATACGTTTGAGCTTGGCGTTCATCTCGCGCAGCATTTCCGCCAGACCGTAACCCTTGGCGGTCATGCCATAGAACACTTCCGCCAGCGGCATGGCGCCGACCGCCGCCGGCAGGCCATGACCGGTGAAATCCCCCAGCAGCACATGCATGTCACCGGCCGGAGTGAATGCCGCCAGCAACAGATCGCCGTTGAACAGTGCGTAGGGGGATTGTGAGTAACGGATGTTGGGGGCACTCAGGCAACCGGAGTGAGCGACCTTGTCGAACACCGCCTTGGCCACCCGCTGCTCATTGAGCAGGTACTCATGGTGCCTGGCAATCAGATCGCGCTGCTCCAGGACTGTCGCCTGCAACCGCCGCAAGCGGTCCATCGCCTTGATTTTGGCGCCCAGGATCACCCGGTTATAAGGTTTTGCCAGAAAGTCGTCACCGCCCGCCTCCAGGCAACGCGCCAGGGCCTCGCTTTCTGTCAGCGATGTCAGGAAGATGATCGGCACCAAGGTTTCGCCAGCCAGCAGCTTGATCTGCCGCGCGGCTTCGAAACCGTCCATCACCGGCATCATCGCGTCCATCAGCACCAGTTGCGGACGCTGCTGCCGATACAGCTCGACCGCCTCTGCACCGTCGGCCGCCGTCAGCACCTCATGCCCTTGACGACGCACAATACTCGACAGCAGCAAGCGATCGGCCGCGCTGTCTTCAGCGATCAGCACCGTCAGTGGCTCGGGCAGCGTCGACATGACAGTCAACTGATGTCGAACAACTTGTCGAAATTGGAGATGGCGAGGATTTTCTTCACATCGGAACTGCTGTTGACGACGCGAATATCAGAGTTGTCGCCACCGGCGTGATCACGCAGCAACAGCAACATACCCAGCGCAGAACTGTCGAGGTAGGTCGCCTCCTTCAAGTCGACCACCACCGAGTTTGGCATCTGCCCGTCAGGGCGCTCGTAGGAGTCACGAAATTCCTGATGCTTGGCGAAATCGAACCGCCCCTTGACCGAAATCGTGAGTTTTTGCCCATCCGGCGATACTTCTGTAACGACTGACATGCTACGGCTTCCCTGTCATTGGCAACGTGTAGAAGGTTTAGCACTTGCGGGGAGCGTGAGCAAGGTTAAAAGATCGCAGCCTTCGGCAGCTCCTACATTGACCGCATGCAAACCCGATCCCGTAGGAGCTGCCGAAGGCTCGGGCCGCGTTCGGACGATCTTTTGAATCCAGCGCTCAATACGGGTCGTGGCGCGGCAAACGCTGGGATAGCTCGTCGAGCAGCTTCTGCTCGCGCCGGTCTTCGAGTTGGCGGGCTTCATCGATGTAACGCCGCACCAGTTTGCGCAACCCTTCAACCCGGGCAAAAGCCTGCTGCCAGGCTTCACGCGCCTTGTTCAGGTTGTTTTGGTGCCAGGCCAGGCTTTGGCGCTGCTGATCGATAGCGGTCCCCAGTTGCGCGAGAAAGCCCTGATACCCCAACAACCATTGTCCCGAGACGCCATGGCTGCCGCGCTCGATCCATTGCTCCTGGTACTCGAGGCGAAAGTTTTCGAGGTCGGCGAGCTTGCTCTCGGCCAAGCGCACCTGGCCCTGGAAGTGCCCCAGGCGCTGGACGGCGGTCTTTTCGGCCTTTTCAGCCATGTCGACCACGGGCGCCAGACGTGCTGACCGGCTCTGGGCCATGAGGTGTTAGCCGCCAGCCGCCGGGGCGAAGATCGAAGCAAGATACGCCTCACTCTCACCCAGGCTGATGCTGTCGTTCAGGCCCTGACGCAGGTACTTGACCAATTGTGGCTGCAACGAGATCGCCAGATCGGTTTCCCGATCGCCGCCCGCCACGTAGGCGCCGACGCTGATCAGGTCGCGACTTTGCTGGTAACGCGACCAGAGCTGCTTGAAGTACTGCGCACGCATCATGTGATCTGCAGTGACCACCGACGGCATGACCCGACTGATGGACGCCTCGATGTCGATCGCCGGGTAGTGCCCCTCTTCCGCCAGACGGCGCGACAGCACAATGTGCCCGTCGAGCACACCCCGCGCGGCGTCGGCGATCGGGTCCTGCTGATCGTCGCCTTCGGACAACACGGTATAAAACGCGGTGATCGAACCGCCGCCCGCCTCGGCATTACCGGCGCGCTCCACCAGTTTCGGCAGCTTGGCAAATACTGACGGCGGATAACCCTTGGTCGCTGGCGGCTCACCAATGGCCAGGGCGATTTCTCGCTGCGCCTGAGCAAAACGGGTCAGGGAGTCCATCAGCAACAGGACATTCTTGCCCTTGTCGCGGAAATACTCGGCGATTCGCGTGCAATACATGGCAGCGCGCAAACGCATCAGTGGCGCATCATCCGCCGGAGACGCAACCACCACGGAGCGCTTGAGCCCCTCTTCACCGAGAATGTGTTCGATGAACTCCTTGACCTCACGCCCCCGCTCGCCAATCAGCCCGACCACGATGATGTCGGCCTCGGTGAAGCGGGTCATCATGCCCAGCAGCACACTCTTGCCGACACCGGTGCCGGCGAAAAGACCGAGGCGCTGACCGCGACCGACTGTCAATAATCCGTTGATGGAGCGAATGCCCACGTCCAGCGGCTGGCTGATGGGATCACGCTTGAGCGGGTTGATGGTCGGACCGTCCATCGGCACCCAGTCTTCGGCTTTCATCCCACCCTTGCCATCCAGTGCACGGCCGGCGCCATCGAGTACGCGCCCGAGCATGCTCATGCCCATCGGCAAGCGGCCGGTATCGGCCAAGGGTACAACCCTGGCGCCAGGAGCAATGCCGGCGACACTGCCGACCGGCATCAGAAATACTTTACTGCCAGAGAAGCCCATGACTTCGGCTTCGACCTGTACCGGGTGATAACTGTCGTCGTTGATCACCATACAGCGGCTGCCCATGGCAGCACGCAAGCCTTCAGCTTCAAGCGTCAGGCCCACCATGCGCAGCAAGCGCCCTTCGAGGATCGGTTGACCGGGCAACTCGGTGGCGTGCGCGTAAGTACTCAAGCGCTTGCCGAAGCTGGTGCGATCAAGGCGCATCAACGGTTTCCAGTTCAGGATCAAGCAGTGCGGCAGATGGCTTTTCGCTGACCGGAAGTTCCAGCGTCAAATCCGCCTCGGCCGGATGCAGCGCCTGATCGTGCAACTGATCGAACAGCTTGGCCATGATTTGCGTGATACGGGTTTCGACTGTCGCGTCGATGCGGCTGTGCTCGGTTTCGACCCGGCATCCGCCCGGCAACATGGCTTCGTCTTCGACGATGCGCCAGGTCTCTTCATGGCGCTCGCGCAATGCCTTGACCTGCTCGAAGTCCTGCGGATTGATGTACAGACGCACATTCCCGACGCCCAATGGCAGCAGCTTCAAGGCTTCGCGCATGACGTGTTCGATTTGCGTCGAGTCGATGGCCAGTTCGCGCTGAATCACCTGCTTGGCGATGTGCCGAACCAGACCGACCAGGGATTTCTCGATCTGTGTATCTTGCTCGGCAATCGGCTCGAACAGATTGCCCATCAGCAATTCAAGGCTGGCAAGCTTCGCGCTCAGGGCCACGTCAGCTTCCTGACGAACCTTGAGCGTGGTGCTGTGGAAACCTTCTTTCTCGCCGGTGGCGAAGCCTTCGTTGTAGGCTTCCTGACGAATGCTTTCGAGTTCTTCGAGGGTCAGTGGCTGGACTTCCTCCAGCGGCACTTCTTCCATCTCCGGCGGTTCGGGCTCAGGCTCGGGTTCAGGCTCCGGGACGTACGGGTCGAAGCTGGGCAACGACCAGAGATCAAAACCACCGACATCGCGCGCACGGATCAGGTCGGTGGGCGACTCATCACTCTTGGCTGCCATAGCGTTAAATCATTTCCTCGCCGCCCTTCCCGCCGAGAACGATTTCTCCGGCTTCGGCCATACGGCGGGCAATGGTGAGGATTTCTTTCTGTGCGGTTTCCACGTCGCTGACGCGTACCGGGCCCTTGGCCTCCAAGTCGTCGCGCAGCAATTCGGCCGCACGCTTGGACATATTCTTGAAGATCTTTTCCTTGACGCCTTCGTCCGAGCCCTTGAGGGCCAGCACCAGCACGTCCGAGGAAACTTCGCGCAGCAACGCCTGAATTCCGCGGTCGTCGACATCGGACAGGTTGTTGAACACGAACATGAGGTCTTCGATCTGACCGGACAGGTCTTCGTCGACTTCGCGGATCGAGTCCATCAGTTGACCTTCGATCGAGCTGTCGAGGAAGTTCATGATGTCGGCTGCACGCTTGATACCACCCAGGGTGGTGCGCGCGGCATTGGAGTTGCCGGAGAATTGCTTCTCGAGAATCTGGTTCAGCTCTTTCAGGGCCGCCGGCTGCACGGTGTTCAGCGACGAGACCCGCAATATAATATCCAGCCGCACTTTATGGTCGAAGTTGCCGAGCACTTCGCCAGCCTGATCCGGATCGAGATACGCCACGACGATCGCCTGGATCTGCGGGTGCTCGTAACGGATCACGTCCGCCACCGCACGCGGTTCCATCCATTTCAGGCTGTCCAGACCACTGGTATTGCCACCCAGCAGAATACGGTCGATCAGGCCGTTGGCCTTGTCTTCGCCCAGCGCCTGGGTGAGCATCTTGCGCACATAGTCATCGGAGCCGACGCCGAGGCTGGTCTGATCGCCGACGATGTCGACGAACTCGCTCATCACCTGCTCGACCTGCTCGCGGTGCACATTGCCCATCTGCGCCATGGCCACACCCACACGCTGAACCTCTTTAGGCCCCATGTGGCGCAGCACTTGCGCAGCATCGGTTGAACCCAGGGACAGCAGCAGAATCGCGGCTTTGTCGACCCGGCTGAGTTTGGCGATAGCGGCTCGGTTATCACTCATCTGCGTTAATCCACTCTTTCACGACCTGAGCCACACGACCCGGATCTTCGGCCACCAGACTCTTGATTGCGTTCAACTGTGCGTCATAGCCTTCGCTCGGGCTAGGCAGCAGAATACTTTGCGGGCCGCCGAGACTGACGCGGTCGTTGGCCAGTTCGCCGTCCAGACCGCCCATGCCACCGAGCTCGACATCGCTGCCCAGACCCGCCAGTTGCTTGCCTTTGCCGCCGCCGGTGATGTTGTTGAGCACCGGACGCAGCACGCCAAACACCAGCACCAGAATGAACAACACCCCGAGAACCTGTTTCACCACATCCCAGAACCAGGGTTGCGAGTAGAACGGGATGTCGGCGATGACTTCGCCACGCTCGGCCGAGAACGGCACGTTGACCACGCTGACACTGTCGCCACGGCTGGCGTCAAAACCGACGGCGCTCTGCACCAGACGCGTGAAGCGCGCCAAATCATCGGTGCTCCAAGGCATACGAGTGGTTTCACCGTTGGCCGGGTTGACCTTGACCTGATCATCCACAACGACCGCAACCGACAGGCGACTCAAACGGCCCTGCTGTTGTTTGGTGTGGCTGATGGAACGGTCGAGTTCGAAGTTTTTGGTGGATTGCAGACGCTTGTCCGCCGGATACGGCGCCAGCATCGGCTGACCGGTTGCCGGGTCCATGATTTGTTGACCGTTGGCATCAAGCAGCGGCTGACCTGGCTGCACCATGCCAGCGGAAGCGCTCGAACCACCGGTGGTTTGCGGCGCGGAGGCAGGCGATGGCGGCTGATTGCTCAGAGCACCGGGAACACCTTGCGGGCCGTTGCTGGCAGTACGCTGTTCGGACGTCGACTGCTCGCTGCGCAGCGCCGGCTGATCCGGGTTGAATTGCTCCGAGGTCGACTCGACCGCGCTGAAGTCCACGTCGGCGGAGACTTCAGCCTTGTAGCGATCGTTGCCCAACACCGGTTGCAGAATATTGTGCACGCGCTGGGTGAGCATGCTTTCCATACGGCGGCTGTAATCGAATTGCTTGCCGGCCATGCTCAGTTCGGAGTTTTCCGCCTGATCGGAGAGCAAGGTGCCCTTCTGGTCGACGACGGTGATTTGCGACTTGCTCAACTCGGGAACACTGGTCGCCACCAGATTGATAATGGCCAGAACCTGTCCCGGTTCCAGTGAACGACCGGAATACAGCTCAACCAGTACCGATGCGCTTGGCTTGCGTTCGTCACGCACGAAGACCGAGCTTTTCGGAATGGCCAGGTGCACACGGGCACCCTTGACGTTGTTCAGGCTGGAAATGGTCCGCGCCAGCTCACCTTCAAGGCCGCGACGATAACGGGTCGCTTCCATGAACTGACTGGTCCCCAGACCCTGATCCTTGTCGAGGATTTCAAAACCGATGTTGCCGTCGCTGGGAGTGACGCCAGCAGCGGCGAGCTTGAGCCGCGCACGCGCCACATCATCGGCCTTGACCAGCAAGGCACCGGAGTTGGGTTCAATCGTGTAGGGAATGTCGGCGGCGGCCAGGGTTGCCATGACCTGCTTGGCGTCCATACCGGCAAGGCTGCCGTACAGCGGCCGATAGTCGGGTTGCTGCGACCACAGCACCACGGCAAAACCAATCGCCACGCTTGCAGCCAGGCCAACCAACAGGCCTACCTGACGCAGCATGGTCATCTCGGAAAGGTTTTCCAGGAAGGACAGACCAAACAACGGCGGTTTTCCGTCGACAGGTGTGGCCTTGGCCGGAACGTTATCGGCGACTGCTTCTGCCATGACTCAATACTTCCTTAGACCGGCATCTGCATGATGTCTTGGTATGCCTGTACCAGCTTGTTACGCACTTGGGTCAACGCCTGGAAAGACACGCTGGCCTTCTGCGAGGAAATCATCACATCTGTCAGGTCGACGCCGCTTTTGCCAATTTCGAACGCATTGGCCAGTTGGTTCGAAGCCTGCTGGGTATCGTTGACCTTGTTGACGGCCTTGCCGAGCATGTCGGAAAAGCTGCTGCCGCCCATTTCCGGCACCGCGACGGCGGCTTTCGGCTGGGCCATGGCGTCCATTTGCATGGACCGCATGTCCAACATCAACCGATTAAATTCAATTCCCTGGCTCATGGTCTACTCTCTCTGACGACCCGCAATTTTTTGACACTCACTCGGCGGATAGAGTGGTGTTAGCAACAAGGGTGCCAGCTCCATGGCGACCTTTCATAAAAGTCCGACACGGATCACCGCCCCCGCGAGGCTGCGTTCGAGGACGAAGTCCTCGCAGATCCTGCGTTCGCGTTTTTCTGGAAAATCTCGTCGCCCGGTTTACGACTGCTTCGCAGCCGAACGCCGCCTCGCAAGCTCGACAGCTGCTACAGATACGGTTCAGGTCGCAAACAAATAACCTTCGACATCCATTCCCGCATCGCGCATTTGCGCCAGTTTGTAGCGCAAGGTCCGCGGACTGATACCCAGTCGCTCGGCCGCCTCCTTGCGCCGCCCGCGCTCGGAACGCAACGTATCGATGATCATCTGGAACTCGCGACGTCGCAGATCATCGCCCAGCGCGCCCGCTGAATCGCCTTGCGGCGCCTCGACCTCAAGCATTCGCGCCGACATCGGAACAGGCGCCAATACCGGCAAAGGCGCGCAAGCGACCGGCCCCGCAAGACAGAAATCCTGCGGCTGAATCAAGCCACCCTGCTGCAAAATCAGCGCCCGCTGAATGGCGTTGTCCAGTTCACGCACGTTGCCCGGCCACGGATAACCGATCAGGCACGCCCGGGCCTCGGGCGATAGCCTGGCAGCGGCATGCTTCATTTTATTGATGTGCTTGGCCAGCAGACGCTCGGCCAGCGGCAAGATATCGGCAGTGCGCTCACGCAACGGACGCCAGGCCAGCGGGAACACCGACAGGCGATAGTAAAGATCTTCACGAAAACGCCCCGCCGCCACTTCGCCCGCCAGATCCCGGTTAGTGGTTGCAACCACCCGGATATCCAGAGCAATCGGCTTGCGCGCCCCCACGCGCTCGACTTCACGCTCCTGCAAAACGCGCAGCAGCTTGGCCTGAAGTCCCAAGGGCATTTCAGAAATTTCGTCGAGCAGAATGGTCCCGCCATCGGCCTGCTCGAACTTGCCGGCCTGGGCTGCAATGGCGCCCGTGAATGAGCCCTTCTCATGACCGAACAGCGTCGCTTCGAGCATGTTGTCCGGGATCGCCGCACAATTGATCGCAATGAACGGCTGACTCGCGCGGTGCGAGTGCTGGTGAATATAACGCGCCAGCACCTCTTTGCCGGTGCCTGACTCGCCAGAGATCAACAC
Source organism: Pseudomonas sp. GW822-FHT06B12 (assembly GCF_058799675.1). Taxonomy (NCBI): domain Bacteria; kingdom Pseudomonadati; phylum Pseudomonadota; class Gammaproteobacteria; order Pseudomonadales; family Pseudomonadaceae; genus Pseudomonas; species Pseudomonas sp. GW822-FHT06B12. Next base: position 78,860 of record NZ_JBXALR010000003.1, on the reverse strand, counting down.
CGTCGAATCACTTCGCGCCACACGGGCTGCCAGCTCAAGCAACTGCGCACTGGCCGGCTCGAACGCTACCGGGCCTTCGCCCTCTGCCGCCCCCAGACACCCCAGGGCATGGCGCGCCACCAGATCCAGCAACGCCTTGGGCTCGAATGGCTTGACCAGATAGTCTGCCGCGCCCTGACGCATTGCGTCGACTGCGCGCTCGACCGCACCATGAGCGGTCATCAGCAATACCGGCAATTGCGGATGGCGAATACGCAACAATCCCAACAACTGATGACCATCCATGCCCGGCATGTTGACGTCACTGAGCACCAGATTGAATGACTCGCTCGCCACAGCCTGCAGTGCGTCTTCGGCCGAACCCACTGCGGTGTAATCATGACCGGCCAGCAGCAGCGTATCCGTTAGCGCCTCGCGCAGCGCGCGGTCATCTTCGACCAGTAAAACCTTGATTGCCATCAACCTCACTCCACGCCTTGAGCGCTGGGCCGCTTACAAGAAAAAAACGGCAAAATCACCACCGCACAGGTGCCGCGGCCCGGCCGCGAGCGCAGTTGCAATTCTCCCTGATGAGCACGGGCTACCGCCTTGACCACGGTCAGGCCAAGACCGGTGCCGGTGGTTTTGGTGGTGAAAAACGGTTCACCCAGGCGCGCCAGCACTGTCGCATCGATACCGTCGCCGTTATCGCTGACGCACAGTCGAAGGGTATTTCCACGGGTGTATAGATGAACTTTCAGGCGCACATTGCCGGCACTGGCCTGAATCGAATTCTCAATCAGGTTCAGCAGCGCACCGACCAGCGTGTCGCGATTACACAGCAATTCCCCGGCATGGCTATCGCACTGCCAACGCACCGGACAATCCTGAACATGAGTCAATGCCGCCGCTTGCAGCGATTGCATCAGCGCCTTGGGCGTCACGCGATCGGTCAACGGCAGCTCACCACGAGCGAACACCAGCATGTCACGCACCTGATGCTCGAGCTCATGCAGGCGCTCTTTCAAACGTCCGGCAAACCGCTGCTGGGTGGCGACCGGCAGTTCCTGCTCAGTCAAATGACTGGCGTACAACAATGCCGCGGATAACGGCGTACGAATCTGATGCGCCAGGGAAGCAACCATCCGCCCAAGAGACGACAGACGCTCATGGCGAGCCAGCTGAGCTTGCAAATGTCGGGTTTCAGTCAAGTCATTGAGCAGCACCAACTGCCCCGGCTCGGCATCCAGCGAGCGCGTGGCAATCGACAGACGCCGACCATCTTTCAGAGAGATTTCATGACCGTCGTCCTCGCGCGGGGCAAAGCAGCGCGCAATGACATGACGCCACAACTCGCCTTCAAGCGGCAGACCGAGCAGCTCGCTGGCCGCCGGATTGGCTTCGCGCACGATCCCCTGGGCATCAATGACGATGACGCCGCCAGGCAACAAGTCGAGAAGGTTTTGCAGCCGGTTGGCCAGGCGCTCTTTTTCGGCCAGCTCTTGCATGCGCTGAGCGCTGACCACTGCCAGCTCGCCCTTGAGCTCGGTGACCCGCGCTTCAAGCATGCTGTAGGAGTCGGTAAGTTGGCTCGACATCTGACTGAACAGCGCGAACGCCTGCTCAAGGCCAAGCCGACTTGCCTGCTCTACAGAGGACGATTGCCCCGAAGCTTCGGAGGCAGGAGACATTTGGGCGGCGTGGGGCATCGTGCTCTCTCGCTGGCTGACCGTCAGTTAAACGGAACGTTGCGAGGGACGTAGCAATACCCGTGCCTAAAAAAAACCGCCCATTATTCAGCGGGTTGAAAAACAGGCGTCAATCGTCCGCCTGCTCATCTCCATCACGACGACTCATGCCGTACTTGCGCATCTTCTCCACCAGGGTGGTACGTCGAATGCGCAGGCGCTCGGCGGCACGCGCCACGATGCCATTGGCATCATCCAGCGCCTGCTGGATCAGACCCTGCTCCAGACCACCGAGGTAGTCCTTGAGGTCCAGGCCTTCTGGCGGCAGCATGGCGTTCGCGCTGAAGTCCGGGGTATGGCCGTTGATGGCTACCCGCTCTTCAAGATCGCTGCGCAAGCTATCGACCAGTTGCTCGTCTTCGTCATCGACATAACGGAATTTCTTCGGCAATTCGACCACGCCGATCACCCCGTACGGGTGCATGATCGCCATACGCTCGACCAGGTTGGCCAGCTCACGAACGTTGCCCGGCCAGCCATGACGGCACAGCGACATGATCGCCGCCGAATTGAAGCGAATCGAACCGCGCTTCTCGTGCTCCATGCGCGAAATCAGCTCGTTCATCAGCAACGGAATATCTTCGACACGCTCACGCAGCGGCGCCATCTCGATCGGGAAGACGTTAAGGCGGTAGTACAGATCCTCACGGAAGCTGCCGACCTCGATCATGCTTTCGAGATTCTTGTGGGTTGCGGCAATGATCCGCACGTCGACGCTCTGGGTCTTGTTGCTCCCCACGCGCTCGAAGGTGCGCTCTTGCAATACCCGCAGCAGCTTGACCTGCATCGGCAGCGGCATATCACCGATCTCGTCGAGGAACAGCGTACCGCCATTGGCCAGCTCAAAACGCCCGGCGCGGCTGGTGATGGCACCGGTAAAGGCGCCCTTCTCATGGCCGAACAGTTCGCTTTCCAACAACTCGGCCGGAATAGCCCCGCAGTTGACCGGCACAAACGGCGCGTCGCGTCGCTTGGAGTGGTAGTGCAGATTGCGCGCGACCACTTCCTTGCCCGTACCGGACTCACCGAGGATCAGCACGCTGGCATCGGTGTCGGCCACTTGCTGCATCATCTGGCGCACGTGCTGAATCGCCCGACTGGTGCCGACAAGACTACGGAATAGATTGGGTTCACGGTGACGACCGCGCTCACGGGCCTGGTCGTACATCTCGCGATAAACCTGGGCGCGATGCAGAGAGTCCAGCAACTTGCTGTAGCTGGGCGGCATCTCCAGAGTGGAAAGCACCCGGCGACGCTGGTCTTCTGGCAGGTCAACGGAAGAATTATCGCCCATTAACAAAACCGGAAGGAACTCATCCCAGGTAGCGAGTGTCTTTAACAGGCCCGGAAGAGCGCCAGGAGCATTTACGGTCCCGATGAGGACACAGATTACTTCACGACTTGATGACAAAGAGCCGACAGCCTGCTGCCAGTCATGGCTACCACAGGGTAAATTTTCTTCGCCAAGAAAATTTAAAATCACCGCCAGGTCGCGGCGGCGGACGCTATCGTCATCAATCAGCAGAATTTTGGTTTCACGCCACATGCAATAGCAACTTCCCTAGTCAACTCAATGCCCGAAATGAGTGGGCAAGCTAGACGCTTGCAGGCACGTTAAGCCTGGTAGACGCCTGAAATCTTCAAACAGCCACTAGTTAAGTCAAAAAACCGTGCACAGTCAAATTTATGGCGCACTACGGTCGGATTAACTGAGGATTAACCGAACAGATGGTAAACCTTTGCCGCGTTCTGTGCTTGATGGATCTGTGACATCTCATCGAATATTGCCTGACGCTCCCCCGTCGCCGCCTCCAACAACTGCCGATACACCCCAAGCAACTCCTCGAGGTTATCGCGCAACGCCGCCTCATCCAGCGAAGCCTCACTCAAAACGTCTTCCATGCAGGAACGGCAATCCAGGTCCAATTGACCGATAGCTTCCCAATTACGCTCGGCCAGTGCATCGACCAGAGCTTCACGGGTTTGTTCGATACGCTGCAGTACAAGACTCATGGTGATCTCCTTAAAACTGCGGACCTGGCGCTGCGATGGCATCCCAGCCTTCTTTGACCGTACCCAGCAAATCGGCGACCTCGTCGAGGATCTTCGGATCGCTCTTGATATTGGCCTCAGCCAGACGCTTCATCATGTAGACGTAGAGATTATCCAGCTCCCCTACTTCATCCGCCTTGTTCTCAAGGTCCAGGCCTTCACGCAAGCCGCCAATGATGCCGATGGCCTTGCTGATGAACACACCTTTGCCCGGAATATCCTTTCGCTCCATGGCGCCTTTGGCCTGAGCAATGCGATCCAGACCACCCTCCATCAACATCTGCACCAACCGGTGCGGACTGGCTTCGGAGGTTTGGGCCTGCGCTCCAATTTTCTGATATTGCCGAAGGGCTAACATCGGATTCATGCTCTACCTCATCACAATTCAAGGGCTCGTATAACCAATGTATCGTCTACGAGTCAAAAAACTTTAAATTCAAAAGGCAAAAACCCGGCGCGTTAAAAACGCAGCCGGGTTTTTGGCGCTGGCTCAAGATTAGCCGCCGGACTTCTGTGCGTTCAAGGAGGTGAAGAACGAGGTGATACTGGTCGACGTCGCCTTCATCTGCCCGACCAACAGGTCCATGGCATTGTACTTGGCAGTCAGCGTCGCGGTCAGTGTGGTAACGCGCAGGTCCAGCGCCACCTGCTGATTGCTCAGATCGCTTTTCTGCTTGTTCAGGCTGGTGGTGCGCTGATCAAGAATGCCGCCAGTCTGCGAGTAAGGCTTGATCGCCGCGCTCATCCGGGCCAGCAGGCCATTGGTGCTGTTGGTCCCGGTGAACAGCGTCTGGACCTGACTACTCAACCCCTTGGTAGTCATCGCAGCGTTGAACTTGACGGAGTCGAAATTCAACGTGCCGAGCTTCTGATCGGTGGTGATACCTAATTGCGATAACACCGCCAATTGCCCCCCTGGCCCAGGAGTCACCAGCTGATTGCGAATATCGGCAATCAGCGAGCGAGGCATCGAGTCACCGGTCAGCGCTGCAGAGACGGTCAGCTTGCCATTGGCATCGGCCGAGGCCTGGGTCAGCGACGTCACCGTCTTCACCAGCGTGTTATAGGCGTCGACGAACGACTGTATCGACGTCTGCAAACCGGTGGTGTTGGTCGCTACAGTCACCGTCGAGGTGCCCGGTGCAACCAGCGTCATGCTCAAGCCACCCACCGCCTGATTGACGGTATTGGTTTTGCTGGTGACTGCCAGACCATCAATCGTCAGGCTTGCATCAGTGGCAAACGCGCCGATAGTACCGGCACTGGCAGGATCAGGCATCGTCCCCCCAGTTGTCGACGACGGATCCGGGATAGTGCCCATCATCTTGGTGCCGTCGATTGCCAGACCGGCAATACCACTGACAGTAAGGTCCGAGCCCTTGCCCGTCGTGGTCGACCCGATCACCAGACGCGAACCGTTACTGTCAGTGACGATGTTGGCGGTGATGCCCTGGGCTGTCAGCGTGGTGTTGATCGCATCGCGAGTCGACTGCAGCGTCGCACCGGACGGGATAGTGACGTTGTAGGCAGTGCCATTTTGACTGATATTCAAAGTACCACTCGGAATGGCACTGGTAGCACCGCCTGCAAAAGAAGCACTGGCAACTTTGGAACCGGTAGCCAGATTCTTCACATTAATACTGTAAGTACCGTTGACCGCAGTGTTATCGGAGGTCACGGTCAAGTTCGCCGGAGTCGACGAGGTAGCCGCAAACCCGCCAAACGCAGGGCTTGTCGAGCTATTGAGCTTGTCCATGGCGGCCTGATAAGCGGCCAAAGCACTTTTCAGCGAACCCACTCCGGAAATTTTCGAGGTATTGAGCGAGGATTGAGTGGTGATCTGAGTCTGCTTGGCCGACTTGTCGCTGTTGACCAACGCTGTAACGATCGAACCGATATCCAGGCCGGAACCCAGACCTGTACCCGGTAAAATTGGACTTGCCATGTGCATCTCCCTTTCTGTCTGTCGCCGGTCTTTTGACCACTCACGCCGTCAAATCAGCGTACAAACACTATTCATGCCAGTTGTCAGGCTTTTGCGTCGAACAGCACATTGCTCGCCGAACTCAAACTGTCCGCCAGCTTCAACGCCTCTTCGGAAGGGATTTGTCGCACCACTTCACCCGATTCAGTGGCAATCACCTTCACCACCACCCTGCCGGAAGCCTCATCGATAGAGAACTCCAGGTTGCGCTTGATCGACTGTACGAACTTCTCGATCTCTTGCACGGCCAGTTTCAGCTTCTGCGCGTCCGCGTCCTTACTTCCAGCCACAGCCTGAACACTGTCACTGCTGCTACGAGGTGCTGCAGCCGATTTGTCGGCAGTCGTACTCGCCGGCTGAGCGGTCGGGTAAGACAAGTTCAGCTTCACGCTCATGTCCATATCCATCACCTCTTAACGTAAAAAAGCGAGAGAGCGCGACCAGCACACTCCCCCGCCAAAACTCATTCCGAAATTACTGAAGTAGCTTCAGTACAGCGGAAGGCAGTTGGTTGGCTTGAGCCAGAACCGAGGTGGAAGCTTGCTGCAGGGTTTGCTGCTTGGTCAGCTGAGCAGTTTCTGCTGCGAAGTCGGTGTCTTGTACGCGACCCAGTGCAGCGGTGGCGTTTTCGTTGACGTTCTGCAGGTTGGAGATGGTGCTGGTCAGACGGTTCTGTGCAGCACCGAGGTTTGCACGAACGGCACCAACGGTGGCCAGTGCAGCGTCGATTGCAGTGATTGCGCCGTCGATGGCGGAACCAGCAGCAGCGCTGGTAGCACCGGTCAGAACAGTAGTACCGCTACCAACCGAAAGGCTGGCGGCGTCGAACTTGCTGCTCAGGGTCAGAGTGATCTGGTTGGCAGTACCGGTGTTGGAACCCACTTGCAGGGTCATGCTACCAGCGGAACCGTCCAGCAGGTTTTTGCCGTTCAGGTTGGTGGCCTGGGAAATACGAGTCAGCTCGTCGGACATCTGAGTGAATTCCGCGTTGGTCGCGGTCTGGTCAGCTGTGCCGTTGGTGCCGTTACGTGCCTGGACAGCCAGTTCACGCATACGTTGCAGAATGTTGGTGGTCTCTTGCAGAGCGCCTTCAGCAGTCTGAGCCATCGAGATGCCGTCGTTGGCGTTTTTGATAGCTACGGTCTGGCCGCGGATCTGGCTGCTCATACGGGTAGCGATCTGCAGGCCGGCAGCGTCGTCTTTGGCGCTGTTGATTTTCAGGCCGGAAGACAGGCGAGTCATCGACTGCTGCAGAGCGTTAGCGGCATTGTTCAGGTTTTTCTGAACAGACAGGGAAGCGACGTTAGTGTTTACGCCTAAAGACATGGTGAGTTCCTCGTTGGTTGGGTACTGCGGCTTCCGGCCCTGGCAACCGCCGGGTGTGGCCTAGAGAACCTTCGTAGTAGTTATCGTCGCGATTGCAGGTTGCTTGAGGGCTTTTTTGAAAAAAATTGCCATCACACTGCCACCCCCGCGAAAACAAAGGCTTGTACGAGACCCACGAGAGAAAAATGACGTCAGGAAATTGCCGACAACAGGACAGCGAGAGGATCGTCTTTGTCGGCAGAAAACTATTCAGTGGTGAGCGTGACCGGCTTCCAGCAAATCGATCAATTCATACTCCATGGTGTCAGCCAACCCCAGCCAGTCCTGCGCCTCCTGAGCGGCCAGCATCGACACGAGCAGTTGTGCCCATTGTTGCTGGATCTCTTGCGAGGTATCGCAAAGAAGGTCTTGCACCTTATCGAACACATCGACCATGGTCAGCGCTGCCTCGACATCACGCCCCAGACGAAACAACCCGGCGCACTGCCGGCAATCGATAATGCATTGTGCAAGCCCGTTCATTGCACGAACTCCTGATTGAACGTCGTCCCCACAATCATCGCCCCGGCCCTGCTGCTGTTAAAAAAGCGGACCTGCGGATGCCCGGCAATGTAGCGCTCCAGCTCACACAGGTAACTGCGGAAGTTCAACTGCGTTCGAACCCGCTGCCCGTGTCCATCGAGCACCCAGTGCTTGGCCAGGTTTACCCCCTGCCCCAGATCGCCATCATTCCAGCCGGCATGGGTTTTATTCATCGGGAACGCAAAGTCGGCACCGAACAGGGTAATCCGGTCCGCGCCCATCTTCACCGCCAGGTCCACCGCCGGGTGGATCACGCTGCCACCCACATACAGTTCAGCCTTGCTGATCTGTTGGCGAATAGCGGCATAGACCGGGCTGGCGGAATACCCGACATAACGCGTGCCCTTCCAGGCTTTCAGCACCTGCGGATCGCTCATGGGCAGGTACACCAGCGGGATGTTGTCGGAGTCCTCGGGCGGCAAGTGCCTGAAGCTGATTCGCCGGTCGATACTGACCACCAGATCCGGTCGGATACCATGCTCGCGCAACGGTCGGTAGGCGGTATCGACACTGATGAACAAGGGACGCTGTTCGCGCTCGCTCACCGCCCGAAGCTGATCGAAATGCAGCTCAAGGCTTGGCCCCGTGCCGATCACATAGACTTCCCGACCGGTACACGTCGCGAACAACTCGGCCACATCGCGATCACGGCTAACGAGCTCACGACTCTCCTCCAGCCGCTCAATGATCGCCGGAGACTGCGGATCGAATTCACGATTGTTGAAGGTAAGGTGTACTTCGCTGATCAGCCGATCGCGAATCTTGGCATTGAAATCATCTGCCAGCAGCATCTCGGACGGTAACGCAAAAAACGGCAGGTGGATGTCCGACAAGTCGCCGGCATAGATCAACTCGACCCGTGGATCACTGAGCCAGTGCCGCTGATCGAGCAACCGCAACGTCAACGAGAAAATCGCGCCATTGAGAATATGCACGTACAAACGCTGGAGCTCGGTGTTTTCAAGCAGTACAGACTGCAAGTCACCCAGCCCTGTGCCGTAGACATGGACCACGTTGCTTGCCGGCGGCAGGCTGGCCGCTTGCAACCGCGCCTCACGCGTGCGGTCGTGGCGACTGGTGAGCTGGATACCGGCAATGCTCAGGGTCGACCCCAAACCTTCCACCAGCTCAGCCTGAACCGCCGCGCTGTCTTCAGTCATCAACCGTACATGCAGCGCCGGCCAGCGACTCTCTATCACCTGAAAATTGTCTGCAACGCTGTCGCTCATGCTGCCTCGCTTGTCATTCAGGCAAAAAAATAGCGTTCAAGGCTACACCTTGGACGCTATGTTTTATGCCACAAGATTCAGGGGCGATAAATGATTGCCGAACCCCACGAGAGCCCTACACCAAAACCGCTCAACGCGACACGCTTCCATTTGGAGTCGAGTACGTGTTTTTCCAGCAACAACGGAATGCTCGAAGACACGGTATTACCGGTCTCGACCATGTCCTTGATGAATTTTTCAGGATCACCTTCGAAGCGCCGTGCCACGGCGTCAACAATCGCCGCACTGCCCTGGTGAATGCAGAACGCATCGATATCGTCGGCGTGCAGGCCGGACTCATCGAGCAACTCGCGCAAATGCGCCGGGACTTTCAGCAACGCAAAGTTGAACACCTGACGACCGTTCATGAAGAACACCCCATCAGTGACTTTCAGGTGCGGTGCGCCGGAGCCGTCGGTGCCGAACTTGGCCTTGCCCAACTGCCACGGGGCGTCTTCGCCCATCCAGGTCGCGGTGGCGGCATCACCGAACAGCATGGTGGTGTTGCGGTCTTCGGGGTCGACGATTTTCGAGTAAGGGTCGGCGGTCACCAACAGGCCGTTCTTCAGGCCCGCGGCTTCCATGAAGCCCTTGATCGCGTAGATGCCGTAAACGTAGCCAGAGCAGCCCAGGGAGATATCGAAGGCGGCAACGGTGGTAGGCAGACCGAGCTTGTCCTGAACGATCGCTGCGGTGTGCGGCAGACCTTCTTCGTCGCCGTTCTGGGTGACGACGATCAGCACATCGATCGATTCGCGCTTGAGCTCTGGGTTGTTGGCAAACAACGCATTGACCGCTTCGACACACAGGTCCGAGGTTTCCTGCCCGGCGTCTTTACGCGGCAGGAAAGCGGAACCGATCTTGCCCAGGATGAATTCTTCATCCTTTTCGAATTTTGCACCTTGTGCGTAATTGTCCACGCCGGCTACAGGTACGTAGCTCGCAATGCTTTTTATGCCAATCATTACGGCTTCCCAATAATAAACAGCTGAATACCCCCGTTCGCACGAATCGAGGGGCGCCGACACATAGGCCCGCAACGGGCAACCACGGAAAGCCTAAAGGGCTATCACTGAGCCGATTACCGGCCAGGCGCCATCTTCCCGATCAATACAATACAGTGAAGATGCGCGTTATGACTCGCAGGTCACGCTATTTTGCGCAATCTGCCACACAAGCGCTCATTCGATAAGCGACCAGGCCAGCGGAGTGCCGCGCTTTAGAGGCTCGCGGGCACGTCGTCCGATAATACTCTCGGCGTGCTTGGGCGCCAGGCCCAGACCCGGGCGAATGGCTCGCAGGTTCTCTGACGTGAACACCTCACCGGCGGCCATGTCCCGGGCAACGTAAAGCGAACGACGGTACACCAGCGACTTCTGTTCGGCCTCGGTAACGCCATAATGCACCTGCCCCAAGGCCTGCCAGGCGCGCTCGGTCTCGACCACCAGACTGGCCAGTTCGGCCGGCTCCAGCGAGAAACTCGCGTCGACACCGCCGGCAGCCCGATCCAGGGTGAAGTGCTTTTCCACCACCGTCGCCCCAAGGGCCACCGCCGCTACCGAGACCCCGACGCCCATGGAGTGATCGGACAATCCCACTTCGCAACCAAACAGTTCGCGCAGGTGCGGGATGGTTCGCACATTGCTGTTGGCCGGCGTGGCGGGGTAGGTGCTGGTGCATTTAAGCAGCACCAGATCCTTGCAGCCTGCCGCACGCGCTGCACGCACGGTTTCATCCAGCTCGGCGATGCTGGCCATGCCGGTGGAAATGATCAGCGGCTTACCGGTGGCCGCCACTCGGCGAATCAGCGGCAAGTCGGTGTTTTCAAAACTGGCGATCTTGTAGGCCGGCACGTCCAGGCTTTCGAGGAAATCCACGGCGGTCTCATCGAAGGGTGTCGAAAACGCCAGCATGCCCAGCTCTTTGGCCCGGGCAAAGATCGGCGCATGCCATTCCCACGGGGTGTGCGCCTTCTCGTATAGCGCATACAGCGAAGTGCCTGCCCAAAGGCTATTGGGATCCTTGATAAAGAACTCGTCGTGATCCAGGTCCAGGGTCATGGTGTCCGCGGTGTAGGTCTGCAGTTTCAAGGCATGCGCGCCAGCCTTGGCCGCAGCCTCGACGATCTGCAACGCGACCTCCAGGGACTGATTATGGTTGCCGCTCATCTCGGCGATAATGAATGGCGGCGCATCGACACCGATCATGCGGTCGCCAATCTTGAAGCTAGTCATGTCTGTGCTCCTTCAATACACGCGTGAACGCGCAAGCGCTCTGGGTAAAACCGGCTTCGCGAAACAGGCTCAGCGACGGCCGATTGGCAGGCAACACCTGCGCGGTGATGGTGCGCACTTGCGGCCAATGGGCCGTCACAAAGGCTTCGCCGCGGGTCAGCAGCGCCCTGCCCCATCCCAGACCGAAACGGCCTTCGAACAAGTAAATCGAGACTTCGGCGCTCACCCCATGAAGGTCGTAGCGCAGCACACCAACCGGGCCATCACCGGCCTCGGCAATCAACAGCAGACGCTGCTGACTGCTCAAACTCGCGGCCAGCCAGGCCTGGTGCGCTTGCCAGTCGATGCTGCGGTTGTCCAGCGACCAGCGCCGTACCGCCTCGGCATTACGTCCATCAAACAACAGACGCGCATCGTCCAGCGTTGCCTTGCGCACCGGCAGCACAGCACCGGCCAGCGCTGCCGCGACCCGCTGCGCCCCACGGCCATCGACCAATTGCCGAGAGCGCTCGGCCAGACTCTGGCGCAAGCCCTGATTACCCGCGACAAAGCCGATAGCCTGGCGCAGTTGCTCGATGCTGACCTGCTCCCGCGCGCCGAGGAACACATGGGCACCCGACGTCGCCATGACCTCGCCATTGGCCTGCTGATTGTTCGACACTGCAATACAAATCGTCGGCAGCCCCATGGCCGCCCGCTCCCAACTGGTGCCGCCACCGGCGCCGATAAACAGGTCGGCCTCGGTCATCAGCCGGTAAAAGTCGCTGACAAAACGCTGTAAACGCCAGTTCGGTCGACTGACCGCCAGCGCCTGCATCTGCTCCCACGCCGGGTTGTCGGCACCGGCGACGAAGTCGACTTCCAGTTCATGGAAATCGGTCAACGCGAGCATCGCATGGTGAGTCTGCCTCGCCGCATCGAAGCCGCCGAAGTTCACCAGTACGCGCTTGGCCCGGGGTTTGATTTTGATTGCCTGGCAGCAGAACTCGTCCCGCAGCATGGCGAAACGCGGACCAAACAAGGTCTGACATCCCGGGGCAAGCAACGAAGCATAGGCCTCTGGCGTGCCAGAAAGATTCTGGTTGAGCAGCAGATCGACACTGTAGGTGCGAGTAGCCAGATCATCCACTGCGCCGATCCGTGGTGCCCAGCGACGGGCGGCGGTCTGCCAGTGGTGATCGAGGCCGTAATGGTCGGCAATGATCCAGTCGAACACCGCGTGCTGTTCCAGCGCGTGCCCCAGCGCGGCGATGTCAGCCTGCCACGGCAGCATGGCTTCGATGGCCTGTTGCGGGTCTTCATCGGGATAGCGATCCGGCAGCGCGAAGGTTTCAAAGCCTTCAGCGGCAAGACTGTCGAGCCGATGCCCCGGCAACAGGCGACAGGCAAACGCGACGTGCGCGCCCATCTGGCGCAAGGCTCTGGCCAAGGTCAGGCAGCGGGCGATGTGGCCGCTGCCAATGGTCGGCGAGGCGTCGGCACGGATCAGCACTCTCATTGCAATTCACCGCCAGCCTTCAGTGCGGCGTACAGGTACTCGGCGCGCTTCCAGTCTTCGAGGGTGTCGATGTCTTGCACCAGATAGCGCGGCAGGATCACCGGCAGGCTCTGCGGCGAATACAACACATCGCCGCGCAACCAGGCACTGCTGCGGCCCCAATAGAACTGCCCGGCGTCCTGATAGGCCGGCGGTAAATCCTGGGAGCGAGTGTTACGAAATTCCGGGTACAACGCGCTCAAGGCGCCCTGATCGTCAAGGGTCAGGGCACGCTGCACCGGAAAACCAAAGTCGCACACCGAGAACGCGAACGACTTGTCCGGATGCTGTTCCAGCCGCTCCAGACCCTGTTGCAGAAACCGCGTTTGCAGCAGTGGCGCGGTGGCGTAAATGCAGCAGGCGTAATCAAAGTCGCTGCCCTGTCGGTGCAGTTCTTCCAGTGCATGGACAATCACCGCCGCCGTACCGGTAAAATCATCGGCCAGGGCTGCCGGGCGCACGAACGGCACCTGCGCACCACTGGCTCGGGCCAGGTCGGCGATTTCGTCATCGTCGGTGCTGACCACCACTTGGGCGAACAACCCCGAATCGAGGGCCGTTTGAATCGAACGGGCAATCATCGGCACGCCGTCAAACGGCTTGAGGTTCTTGCGCGGTATGCGTTTGCTGCCACCGCGGGCAGGGATGATGGCGACGTTGCTCAACGGCGTTTTTCCAGAAGAAACCAAGTGATGTCATCCACCGGGAATTGCGGGTCGCGGTGATAGCCAAACCCGTAGTCCACCAGTTGCAAGTCATCATAGCGATCAAGCATTTCACCGGCAAAATCGCGCTTGAACAACTTGCCGCTGTTACCGCGATATGACACCTCGACCGGCGCCGGATTGTAGTATTCGGCGATCAGGATGTAGCGCTGGCTCAGCTCATACAGCTGCGCATAGGCCGCCGGCAGCAGCTGCGGCGCCAGGTGAATCAACACGCCTTTGCTCAGGGTCAGGTCAAAGGTGCGCTCGCGGGGGAAATCGAACAACGAACCGTGCCAGATCTGCGCAATCCCCAACGCCTGCGCCTGGGCACACGCACTCGCATTGATTTCCACGCCAAACAGTTCGCACTGCGGCAGCAACTGACGCAGCGCCTGCAGGTTGTTGCCGGCATTGGTGCCCAGCTCCACCAGGCTGTCGATACGCCCGGCCCGCGTCAACGCCTTGGCAAACAAGGCCAGGTTGGCCGCCACCAAAGGCTGGCCGACGTTGCGGTCAACGTACTGGTTACCGAAGTCGCCTTGCCAGAATTTTTCCTGCTCACTGAGTTCGCGCATCACACCGTTCTCATCCGTTCATCACCAAGGCCTGGCGCTATCCCCGTACGGGCGACTCAGCAACCTTCAAAGATATTTATTCGGTCAGCCGGCGCAATTGCTCGACCACGTAGTCTTGCTGTTCATCGCTGAGTAATGGAAACAGCGGCAAGCTGATGGCCTCGGCGTAGTAACGCTCGGCCTGCGGGAAATCACCTTCGGCGAAACCCAGGTCCCGATAGTACGGCTGCAAATGCACTGGAATATAGTGCAGATTCACCCCTACCCCGGCCGCTCGCAAACCTTCAATCACCTGTCGATGACTGAGGTTGATACGATCGAGTTGCAGACGCACCACGTACAGATGCCACGCCGACTCGGCCTCGGGCTGAGCACTTGGCAGCGTCAGCGGCAAATACGCCAGCAATTGGTCGTAGCGCGCCGCCAGCTCGCGGCGTCGTTCGATGAAGGCATCCAGCTTGTTCATCTGCGACAGCCCGAGGGCCGCTTGCAGGTCGGTGATGCGGTAGTTGAAGCCCAGTTCCACCTGTTGGTAGTACCAGGGGCCGTGGCTGGGTTCGGTCATCTGCTCGGGGTCGCGGGTCATGCCGTGACTGCGCAGGCGCTGCAGGCGCTCGGCCAGGTCCCGGCGATTGGTCAGGACCATGCCGCCTTCGGCGCTGGTGATGATCTTCACCGGGTGAAAGCTGAACACCGTCATCGCCGCAAACTCACCGCAACCCACCGGCCGTCCGGCATAGCTCGCCCCCACCGCGTGGGACGCATCCTCGATCACCGTGAAGCCATAGCGCTCGGCCAGCCCGGCAATCATGCGCAGGTCGCAGCTCTGCCCGGAGAACGCCACTGCTACCAGCACTTTAGGCAGCGTGCCGTTGTCCTCCGCCGCTTCCAGCTTCGCTTTCAGGGCGTAGGCATCGAGGTTCCAGGTCAGCGGGTCGATGTCGACAAAGTCCACCTCGGCACCGCAGTAGCGACCGCAATTGGCCGAAGCCAAAAAGGTATTCGGCGTGGTCCACAAGCGATCGCCTGGCCCGAGCCCAGCCGCCAGACAAGCAATGTGCAAAGCCGCCGTGGCATTGCACACCGCCACCGCATAATCCGCCTCACAGCGCTGTGCCATCGCCTGTTCAAAACGTTCGATGGTCGGCCCCTGGGTCAACCAGTCGGACTGCAACACCGCGACCACCGCGTCTATATCCGCCTGATCAAGGCTTTGCCGACCGTAAGGAATCATGCCGACAACTCGGCATGCAACTCGGCGATCTGGTCGACCGAGAGGAAATGCGCATTGGTGTCGGAGCGGTACTCGAAGTCCTCGTTCACGCGCCGGCCCCGCTCACCCAAGCCGTCCAGCGCAAAATCAATATCGACGTGCGTAAAGCGAATCGACGGCTCGATGGTGTAGTGGTCCTCAAACTCCAGGGTCATCCGTGCGTCATCGAGCGGTACCATCAATTCATGGAGTTTTTCACCCGGACGAATTCCGACGATCTTGTGCGGCAAATGCTCAGCCATGCCCCGTGCCAGATCGACGATGCGGATCGACGGGATCTTCGGCACGAAAACCTCTCCACCCTGCATGCGCGCGAAGCTGTCGAGTACGAACTGCACACCGTGATCGAGGGTGATCCAGAAGCGGGTCATGCGCTCGTCGGTAATCGGTAGCTCTTTTGCGCCCTCGGCAATCTGCTTGCTGAAGAACGGCACCACCGAGCCGCGTGAACCGGCCACATTGCCGTAACGCACCACCGCAAACCGGGTTTGCTGATCACCGGCGATATTGTTCGCCGCGACGAACAGTTTGTCCGAGAGCAGCTTGGTCGCACCGTACAGGTTGATCGGGCTGGCGGCTTTGTCGGTGGACAGCGCAACGACTTTCTTTACACCGTTATCAATGGCGGCGGCGATGATGTTTTCCGCGCCGTTGACGTTGGTGCGAATGCATTCGGTAGGGTTGTATTCCGCCGCGGGCACCTGTTTCAGGGCGGCGGCATGCACCACGAAATCGATCCCGCGCATCGCCTGACGCAAACGCTCGGCATCGCGCACATCGCCCAAAAAGTAGCGCATGCACGGTGCATTGAAGGTTTGCTGCATCTCGTACTGCTTGAGTTCGTCACGCGAGAACACCACCACCCGCTTGGGCTGGTACTGCTCAAGCAAACGCCGGATGAACATGCGCCCGAACGAACCGGTGCCGCCCGAGATGAAAATCGATTTGCCGTTGAACATGCCGCGAATCCCTCTACCGTTACGCCAGACTTAAACCAGCAACCGCGCCCAATCCACGCTGGTCGCATTGCCAAGGGTGAAACCCTTGCCGGTCAGGGCGAGGTTCTTGTTGTACGCCAGATCGTGCTGGAACGGCCCGGCCCATTTTTCACGCAAGGCCGCAAGTGCCTGCGGTGCATCGGGCAAGGTGCCAGGATGGATGACCTGCACCTGCGGCGTCCACACCACCAGATAGCCGGCCTGACCGGCCTTGAGGCACAGATCGACATCGCCGTAGGCGCTGGCAAACGCGTGTTCGTCCAGCCCGCCAATCTCGTCGAACAACACTTTGCGGATCATCAGGCACACCGCCGAGACGGCGGAGTAATTCTGCTCCAGTACCAGACGATTCAGGTAGCCCTTGGCATCTTTCGGCTCGCCGACGAAGGCCGAACCGACGCCGTCGTTCATGCCCAGAATCAGCCCGGCCTGAGTCACTTTGCCGTCGCGATCCAGCAGCTTGGCGCCGACCACGCCAACTTCCGGGCGCTGGGCCTGGTTGAGCAGGGAATCGAGCCAGTTCGGGTTGACCACTTCACTGTCTGCCGCCAGCAGCACCAGGTATTCACCCTGGGCCTGCTGACTGGCCTCGTTATACAACGCCGACAGGCTGAGACGCTCGTGCGCCCGCAGGACACGGACCTTGTCGCCCGGCTGCCCGAGGCCGTCCAGCCATTGCTGGATGTCCGGCGACTGGCTCGCGTTGTCGGCGATCAGCACTTCGTAACGGGTGTAGCGGGTTCGTTGCACAATGCCGGTCAGGCACCGTTGCAGCTGCTCCAGATTATCCTGGCTCGCCACGATGATCGACACCAGCGGACGCTCGGTGTGACGGTAATCGATTTGATAAGTACCAGGCTCGGCGGAGCTGATTTGCGCCTTGTAGCCACGGGTCGCGAGATGACGGATCAACGCCTGGCGTTCGTGGGCATTGTCTTCCAGCACCGGCGCCCGGGCGATCAGCAACGGTTCGTCCAGATGAGCCAGCCAGGCCAGACCGCCCTGCTCGATGATGCGCAGCAGCAAGTCGAACTCCAGCGCCTTGCTGAAGTCGGCCTGGTAACCGCCCGCGTCCAACAACACATCCTTGCGGATCAGCCAATGCCGCGCCATCAGCGCTGGCAGGCTTTGCAGCAGGTCGAGGTTGAAGCCTGGGCGGAACACATCGATCAGCGCGCCAGTGGTGTCACGCTGAATCTCGTCCGCTGCCACCGCTCGGCATTCGGGCGCGGCGTGCAGTTCCAGACCTGCACGCAACAAACCGCCAGCGGTGAACTCGTCCCCCGCCTCGACCAGCAGCAACCAGTCGCACGGCGATTGACGCGTGATCTGATTAAGCTTGTCGACATAGTTGGCCTGCGTCACGCAGACAAAGTGCAAGGTGTTGTGCACCGTCGTTGCCGCCAGCGGCTCGCCTGTGGTGAACACCACGATCTTGAAGGCGTGGTTGTGACCTTCCAGCAGACTGTCGAGGGTGATCTGTAGCTTGGCCGCGTCGTTGTCCAGATCCAGCACCAGAATGCCGAACTGTGGACCGCCGTTTTGGGCAGCCAGATAACGCGACGTCGCAGCGACTTCGTCAGCGTCCGGGGTGCGCGCCGCCAGCCACTTGAGCAGGCGACCGGAGCGCATGGCACCGAACACCTCGTCATTGCCTTGAGTCGACACTGCGTCCAGACGCTCGGCCCAGGCGAACATGTCCCGCGCGTCGTCCGCTTCGCCCAGAAGCTCCAACTGCTGCGCCAGACGCTTGACCACCTGACGGTTGAACGGGTTGCTGGCGTACGCGTACCCCAGGCGCTCGACGACGCTTTCAGGGGTGTCGTTATTGCGTGGCCGCATCATGTCAGCCTGCATCGTCCAGATACCTTCGAGCCCCTGAAGCTGAACGCGGCCGGCCGGCATGGCGTGCAGCAGAAATTCAAACTGGCTCAACAGGTCGAAGAACTGTTGATTGTAGAAAGGCATTTCGACGTATTGCAAAAGCCCGAATTGGCGGTCTGGCCCCTTCTGCACATTGTTCCAGCGTGACTCGAAAATCGGCTCGGCAGTCAACGCCCGACGGTTGCGCAGGCTGTCGGCCAGCGCCTCGAAACTGTCCAGTGCCAATTGCCTGGCCTGCTCCGCATCAAGACCGGTACGGGTACTCGGCAACGTCGCCAGCAATTGGGCGAACGCTTCACGATCCGCTACCGATTTGGCATCGGCGAGGGTCAGGGTGCTGTAGATCTCGGTGTTGTGCTCCGACTCAAGGTAATTGACCTCTCGCACCACATACGGGATCGGCAGAATTCGCGCCTTGGCCATTGCCAGCATGTAGTACGCATGGCCGATTTCCTGCCATTCGAAGATGGTGTTCTCCGGCATGAGCGCGTACCAGTCACGCAACAGCTCGGTGCGGTGAACAGCATAGAACGGCGGGATGTACTGATGCATGAAGTCGATGACCCGGTCCTGCGCGCGCTCGGATGAATAGTCCTCGCAGACCTTCTTGTCCCGACGGTAGTAGCTCACGCTGTTGGCCAGGGTCAGGTACATCAGGCAATAGCCATGGCACATGCCGTAATCCGGATTCGCTTCCAGGAACGACACCGAAGCGTCGAGGGCGTCATGCACGATGAAGTCATCGTCGGCGGCAAACACCATGTAGGGCGTGGTGACTTGCTGCACGCCGTAGTCGAGCTTGGCCCGAATGCCCCAATAACCGTACTGCGGCAGGTGCTGATAGTCGACCGAGGAGTACACGCCGTCGATGCCATCGGTGACCTGGGTCGAAGAGTCCAGCACCAGAATCCTGCAAGGCAAGGCGCTGTAGAACTTCACCGCCCGGCGCGCAAAGGCCGGGCGGTTGTGGGTGATGAGTACCACCGTCAACAACTCGTTCAATGGTAATCCGCTTTCAGAACCGTACTTGCCTTGCATAGTCTTTCCCCACAACCGGCGTATCGCCCGATGAACTCAACAATGATGTCGTTGCTTAACGAACCCGACGCAGATAGCCGTCCGGCGCCACGGTGATCAGCAGCTTGCTGTGAATCCGCGCATCGATTTCAAAGTCGCGGTTTTCTTCCAGGTAGGCCCAGACAGCAGTTTTCGGGTTATCGCCCTTGCCCCACGGACGATCCGGGAAAGCGTCTTGCGGCATGTCTTCGACCACGGTGTCCATCACCACGCAGTAGCTGCCGAGCGAAACCAGCGGCGCGTACAGGCGCAACTCTTCAAGGACGTGTTCATGGGTATGGTTGGAGTCCAGAACCACCAGCACTTTCTTGCCGGCAACCCGTGCACGCACTTCATCAACGATGGCCGGATCGATGCTCGAACCCTGGATCATGCTGATGCGTCGCGCCATCGGGTGGGCTTCAATGGCTTCGCGGTTGTGTTGACGAATGTCGATGTCCACACCCAGCACTTCGCCGTGGCCGATCAGTTCCAGCATCGAGGCGTAAAACACCAGGGAGCCGCCGTGGGCGATGCCCGTTTCGACGATCACATCCGGGCGCAGGTCCCAGATGATTTCCTGCATGGCAACCATGTCCTGAGGAAACTGAATGATCGGCCGGCCCATCCAGCTGAAGTTGTAGGTGTATTTGTGTTTGGCCGTGACACCGACCCAGTCCAGCGACTCGGACTGAAGTTTTTTGTCCTGCTGCAAGCCTTCGATGTTCTGGCTTACTTCTTCGCGAAACTGCTCATGAGGATTCATGCAAACGCTCCGATACGGGGTGTTGTTAGTTGAAAACCCGACCGTCCCGATAAGGGACAGCCTGAGTCTTGATAATTCGTGCGGGATTGCCGACGACGACTGCATAGTCGGGAACGTCCCGGGTGACCACGGCGCCGGCGCCGACCGTTGCCCAGCGGCCTATCCGCAAACGCGGAAGAATGGTGGCGTTGGTGCCGATGAAAGCGCCGTCAGCCACTTCGACGCAGCCGGCGATAGCAACGCCGGGCGCCATGAACACGCTATGCCCGATCCGGCCTTCGTGCCCGATCAGGCTGCCGTAGCTGATGCTGCTGTTATCGCCCAGGGACACTTCGGCCTGAATGATCACGCCTTCCTGGAGATAGTTGCCGGTGCCCATGCGCGTCATGCTCAGATCGATGCCGGGGTGCAGGAAGTTGCCCAGCGTTCCGCCGGCCTCGATGATCTGCCGTGTCGTCTCGTAACGGGTTTTGGTGTCGCGGGTGATCAGGTTCACGAAGTGCGTGTCGGGGCCTTTCAAGTCGGCCACACGCTCTACGCCGCCGATCACCGGCACGCCATGAAACAGCGTGCCGTGCTTGGCTGCATCGTTGTCGAGAAAGGCAAATTCCACAGCAGGGTTGGCCCGTTTGACGGAGCCGATCATGCGCACTGCTTCAGGGTTGGCCGCGCCCAACAGGTAGACCTTCACAGCACATTCCTTTGCTGGCAGACCGTGCGAATCACCTCGATCACCCGCTGTTGATCAGCGTCGGTCATGTCGTGGTAGCTCGGCAGATTGATCGCCCGTTCCGACAGCGAGAAAGCCGTCGGCGTGTGCACCGGCTTATCGGCAAACATCGGCAACGCCGACAACGGCCAGAAAAATACCCGGGCATCGATATCCGCCGCTTGAAAGGCTTCGCTCAACAGCTCTCGGGTAATACCGGTGCTTTCATGGAACACCACCGTGGGCATCCAGTAACCGTTCCTGGAATGCTCCGGTTGCGGGTTCATCGACAGCAACGGGATATCCAGCAGTCCCTGGGCATACCGATCGAAGATCGCGCGTTTGCGGGCGATCAGCTCATCGACACGTTCAATCTGGGCGCAACCGATGGCGGCCTGCAGATTGCTCATCTTGTATTTGAAGCCGATGAAATCCGGCCAGAACTGACGCGTGCTACCACTGACCCGACCGTGGTTGGAGAGTGTCAGCACTCGTTCATATAGCGCCTTGTCCGAGGTCACGAAAATCCCACCTTCCCCGGTGGTCATGGTCTTGGTGCCATGAAAGGAGAAAGCGCCGAAGGCCCCCAACGAACCTGCGGCTTTACCACGCCATTGCGAGCCGATGGCTTCGGCGGCGTCTTCGATGACCGCAATCCCGTGCTCGCGGCCGATCGCAAGCAACGTGTCCAGATCGCACAGGTTGCCGTACAAATGCACCGCCACGATGGCTTTGGTCCGTGGCGTAATGGCTTGCCGGACCTGCTCCGGGTCCAGACACCAGCTGTCCGGCAACACGTCGACAAAAACCGGCGTCGCGCCCAGGTAATCAATGGGGGCCGCCGAGGCGATCCAGTTGGTGTTGGCCAGAATCACTTCATCGCCCGGGCCGATCCCCAGTGCGGCCATACCCATGTGCAAGGCGCCGGTACAGCTGGAGGTCGCGATGGCATAGGGCACGCCCATGTGCTGCGCGAAGGACTTCTCGAAACGTGTGATGTATTCGTAGCAACGCTCGCCCCAGCCATGCTGCACAGCATCCAGCACATACTTGGCTTCCAGCTCGCCCACACTGGGCTTGGTGTAGTGAATTCGGCTCATCTGAAGCTCAACTCCGGAATGGCAACGACAAAACGCGCGCCCCAACTGCGGACAACCGCGTATTGCTGGGTGATCTCATCCAGCAGGTTCCATGGCAGCACCAGGACATAGTCCGGTTTCTCGATTTCAATCCGCTCGGGAGACACCACCGGAATGCGACTGCCCGGCAAGAACTTGCCTTGCTTGTGCGGGTTGGCATCCGCCACCCAGGCCAGCAGATCTGGCTTGACGCCGGCATAGTTGAGCAAGGTGTTGCCTTTGGCGGCGGCGCCATAACCGACTACGCGTTTACCTTCGGCCTTGGCCTGCAACAGGAAACGCAGCAGTCCGTGTTTGATCTGTTCCGCGGCCGGGGCCAGGGTCGCGTAGTAGGCAGGGGTTTTCACGCCGGCCGCCTGCTCGACCTGCAACTGTTGTTGCACCGCAGGCGTCACTTCACGGCGTAGACCATCGGCGCGCTGCACGAACACCCGTAGCGATCCGCCATGGGTCGGCAACTCGCTGACATCGAAAACTTCCAGGCCATTGCTCTCGCACAAACGCTGTACGGCGGTCAGCGACAGATAGGAATAATGCTCGTGGTAAAGGGTGTCGAACTGCTGCCCGGCCATCAGCGTCAGCAGTTGCGGGAACTCGAACGTCGCCACGCCCGTGGGCTTGAGCAGCGTCGCGAAACCGCTGAGGAAATCATTGATGTCCGGCACATGCGCCAGCACATTGTTGGCGGCCATCAGGTCCGCGCCCCAGCCTTCGCTCAGCAACTGCGAGGCGCTGTCGCGACCGAAGAACAGCTCGCGTATGTCCAGGCCTTTTTCCCGCGCGGCCTGTGCCGTGCTGCGGGTTGGCTCGACGCCGAGGCAACGGATACCGCGTTGTGCAACGTACTGCAGCAAGTAGCCATCGTTGGCGGCAATTTCCACGACACGACTGTCGGCGGTCAGCCCGAAACGCTCGACCATCTCGGCCACATACCGATCGGCATGGGCCAGCCAGGTGCTGGAAAAGGAACTGAAGTACGCATAGTCGGCATCGAACAGGCTGTCGGCGCTGGTGTAGTCCTCGGTCTGTACCAGCCAGCATTCCTGGCAGACCGCAACTTTCAACGGGACCCATTGCTCGGCCTGCTCCAACTGCTCGGCCCGCAGGTACGCATTGGACGGCGGCGAGGTGCCCAGATCGATCAACGGCAACGCCAACGGGGTGCCGCAACCTCGGCAGTTCATAGACGCACTCCAGGGAAATGGTCATCAAGCCAGGGATGGGCGGCATCCCGGGTCGACAGATTTTTGACAGGCTCAGGCCAGGCAATCGCCAGACGCGGATCGAGCACCGACAGGCCGCCCTCGTGATCCGGGGCGTAATCGGCGCTGTGCAAATAGAGCAGCTCGGCATCGTCGCTCAAGGTCTGAAAGCCATGGGCGAAACCGGCAGGAATCAACAGACTGCGACCATCACCGGCGCGCAGGTGCTCGGCGTGCCACTGCAAAAAGGTCGCAGAATCCGGTCGCAGATCGACCGCGACGTCCCAGACTTCACCGCGCAGGCAGGTGATCAGCTTGGCTTCCGGGGCCTGGGCATTCTGATAATGCAAACCGCGCACGCTACCGCGTTCACGGGTGCAGGACTGGTTGATCTGACGAATATGGAACGGCTCGCCAAAGGCGCTCAGGCTGCCCTCGCAGAACAGCCGGGCGAAGTGCCCGCGCTGATCTTCATGGCGTTTGTGCTGAACACTGAACAAGCCCTGGAGCGGCAATGCACTGATGCGAAATTCACTCACCGCAGCCCCCGATACAGGTTCAGCTGGTTCAGCGTGATGGCTCGCATGTCATCGCCATTTTCCCAGGCCAGGTGCCAATCCAGAGTGTGCGTCAGACAATCTTGCAGCGACCAGCGCGGCTGCCATGCCAGCAACTGACGGGCGCGACTGCTGTCCAGGCGCAACAGGCCGGCCTCATGCAACTCACTCGGTTCGACGCGCAAACCTCGCGCGTGCGGCCAACGCCTGGAGAGCAGTTCGACCACCTCACCGACGCTGCACATGTCGCCTTCACTCGGCCCGAAGTTCCACGCACCGGCGAATTGCGGGCCGTGCTCATACAGACCCGCCGCCAATTGCAGGTAACCGGCCAGCGGTTCCAGCGCGTGCTGCCAAGGGCGAACGGCTTGTGGGTAACGCAGGGTCACCGGCTCATTCGCCGACCACGCCTTGAGCACATCGGGAATCAACCGTTCCGGGGCGAAATCACCGCCACCGAGCACATTCCCGGCCCGCGCCGTGGCCAATGCCAGACCGTGCTCGGCATGCCGCTCGGCAGGGAAAAACGAGGCCGCGTAAGACTGTGCCAACAATTCGCAGCATGCCTTGCTGCTGCTGTAAGGATCATGGCCGCCAAGGGCTTCGTTCTCGCGATAGGGCCACAGCCATTCCTGATTGGCGTAGACCTTGTCGGTGGTCACCAGCACGCACGCACGTACCCCGCCGATCTGGCGAATGGCTTCCAGCAGATTGAGCGTGCCCATGACGTTGCTCGAGTAAGTCCCGAGCGGGTCACGGTAGCCTTCGCGCACCAATGGTTGCGCTGCCAGATGCAGGACGATTTCTGGCTGAACCTCGGCGATCAGCTCCAGCAACGCACCCAGGTCACGCAAGTCACCGCGCTGGTCATTAATGCCTTCAGCAACGCGCGCCAGTTCGAACAGACTCGGCTCGGTGGATGGGTCCAGGGCAAAGCCTGTGACCTCAGCCCCCAGGCTGTGTAGCCACAGCGTCAACCAACCGCCTTTGAAACCGGTATGCCCGGTGACGAGTACCCGCTTGCCGCGCCAGAATTGCGAACTCAGTCCCACTGTTTCCATGGGGCCTCCCCGCTCTGCCACAGGTGCTCCAGATGGTTCTTGTCACGCAGGGTGTCCATCGGGTGCCAGAAACCATCGTGCTGGAAGGCGTTCAGTTGCCCCTCGGCAGCCAGCGTCATCAACGGCTCGGATTCCCAGACCGTCTCGTCGGCTTTGATCAGCGACAGCACTTTGGGTGACAAGACAAAGAAGCCACCGTTGATCCAGCCACCATCGCCGCGAGGCTTCTCGGTAAAACCGCGCACCAGATCGCCGTCGCGTTCCAGCGCGCCGTAACGTCCGGGTGGCTGCACCGCCGTGACCGTGGCCAGCTTGCCGCTGCTCAAGTGGAAATCCACCAGCGCGCCAATATTCAGGTCCGAAACACCGTCGCCATAGGTAAAGCAGAACGCTTCCTGATCTTCCAGATAGCGACTGGCACGACGCAAACGGCCACCGGTCATGGTCTCTTCGCCGGTGTCGATCAAGGTGACACGCCAAGGCTCGCTGTAGTTCTGGTGAACGTCCATGCGGTTGTTCGACATGTCGAACGTGACGTCAGAGGTATGCAGGAAATAGTTGGCGAAAAAGTCCTTGATCGCGTAGCCCTTGTAGCCCAGGCAAATCACGAAGTCGTGAATTCCGTGTGCGGAATACTGCTTCATGATGTGCCAGAGAATTGGCTTGCCGCCGATCTCGATCATCGGCTTGGGCTTGAGGTGCGACTCTTCGCTGATCCGCGTGCCCAGGCCTCCCGCCAGAATAACTGCCTTCATCTTGTCCCCTCTTGTTCGTCACAGGGCCAGCCCAAGCCCTGCAAGGCTTTGCGACCGTCTGGATAAATCGTATGAGGCTGCACCCATCACCTTCCGGCTGCACCGCACATGCTCGATTTATGGCGATTTTCAGGGGGACTTGCAGGAAACGCGCCAGCTGGCGCTGACACGGGAACCGAAGCCTGCGTCAGCTACGGATATCAACCGCCCGCAATGAAGTGGCTCGCCTTCACCACTCAACAGGCCGAGCGTTAGCTCGCCTGCAGCTCTTGATCTTGATCCACCCGCCCCTTCGGGAGGCCGAGTGGAGGCGTTCATCAGGGGGGTGGGCGCGCAGCGCCGTACGGCGAAGCCGGACACATCGAGAGGAGGTCGTCGCGAAGCAGACCGTAGGCGATGCCCCCTGATGAATGCCGGAGCGAGGGGACGCCGAGCCTAGGCGAGGTGCCGTACGCTTGGGGCGAAGCCTTTTGGTTCCTTTTTGGCGTTTGAAAAAGGGACTCGCCGTAAGGGCGAAACCGTAAGCGGCCGTTACCGCAGAAATGGATATGTACACCTGCAAGAGGTTGGTCGGCTGTCAGGCCGCCATCGCGAGCAGGCTCGCTCCCACAGTTGGACTGTGTACATCTGCGAGAGCTTGGTCGGCTGCCAGGCCGCCAAGGTCAAAAGATCGCAGCCTGCGGCAGCTCCTACGAAGGTAAGCGGGCGTCAGTCGGCCAACCAGCCATTTTCCCAGTACCGCACGTTATCTCCGCGCAGCATGTAGTCGCGCAGCACCGCCTCGCGCAGTTCATCGCCCATGCGGTAGCTGGCGTCCGGGTCGGCCAGGTGCATGCGGATGGCTTGCAACCACTCATCGGTGCTGTTGCTGACAACCCGAGTGCATGGCAGATAACCCCGATACGCCTCGGTATCGGTACAGACCACCGGGTAGCCGCAGGCGCCGTATTCCAGCAGACGCAGATTGCTCTTGCAGTCGTTGAAGATATGAAACTCCAGCGGTGCCAGTGCCAGGTCCAGGTTCAGGCTGGCCAGTTTCGCCGGGTAGACACTGAGGTCGATCACGCCATGGAACTCATGCATGTAAGGGCGCAACTCTTCGGGACACATACCGAAGAACACCCAATCTACCTCGTTGGCCAGTTCGCGAACGACATCGGCAATGATTGCAAGGTCGCCCGAGTGACTGGTACCGCCACCCCAGCCAACCCGTGGCTTTTTCGAGGTGCGACGCTGACTGCGCAGACCATCCCAAAGATGAGTCGCGAGCATGTTCGGTACGACCCGAATGTCGTGATGCATCGACGACAACGCATCGGCCAGTGGTTGAGTTGAAACCACCACCCGATCGCACAGGCCGATGCCGCGACGGACCAGACGCTCCATCTCGACGTTGTCCGGCATATTGCGAATGTGCAAGTTCTTCTTCGGCGCCTTGATGACATAGTCATCCAGTTCGTAAATCAGCCGGGCCTTGGTATAGGGCTTGAAGGCGGCGATCTCGTTGATCGGCCCTTCACTGTAGCGCCCTTGCAAAATGATCACGTCCGGCGACTCACGCTCGATCTCGATCACCGACGGCAGGTCGTAGTAGATCCGCCCGGTCGCCCGACCGGCCTTCTCCAGCTCGACCAGCGGCTGGATCGCCCGATAGTGACCGACCGCCGAGGAATTGACCGGCAACGCCATAACCTTCGGTAACTGGCGAACGGAAAACGGGCTCCAGCCGGTGCGCAAGCCTGGCTCCAGACTGTAACTGGAGCCCCCCAGCGTATTCAGCATCAGGTTCGGGTTGTACGCCGGGTCGCGAGCAACGACGGGCAGCCAGCGCCGGTAGAAGGTTTCCTGCTCTTGCGTGCGCAGCGCCTGCTCGGCTTTGTCCGGTGCCGCCGTGGGCTGTGTCCCCAGGGCCAGTTGGGCGTACGGCGTCCACACCACCAGATAGCCGTTTTGACGGACCCGCAAACACAGGTCCACCTCGTTGAGGGTCAAGGCAAAATCCTCCGCCTGAAGCCCACCGACACTCTCGAATATCGCCTTGCGCACCATCAGGCAATCAGCTCCGACCGCGCTCAAGTCCTGAACCACCTGTAACCGGTGCATGTAGCCGGCGGCGTTCAGCGAGTCACCGAAAAATGGTGAACCGGCCGGCCCATGCAGCCCGAGAATCAGACCGGCATGCAGCACGCAACCGTCAGGATTGAACAGCTTGGCCCCGACCACACCGACTTCTGGACGCTGCGCATGATTGAGCAGCTCATCCAGCCAGTCCGCACGGGTGACCACCACATACGGGTCAAGCATCAGCAGGTATTCACCACGAGCCTGTTGCGCCGCGAAGTTGCGCGTCACCGCGACATTCCCCTGCTGCGCAAACGTCAGCACCCGCAACCGGTCTGAGCCCAGCTGCGCCATGGCGCTCAGCCACTCAAGCGTCTGCGCAGACTCACTGCCGTTGTCGACCAGCAGCAACTCGTACTCGCTGTAGGCAGTTTTCTCCAACAGGCTTTCGACACAGCGCTGCAGCACCGCCAACTGGTCCTTGCAGACAATGACGATCGACACCAGCGGCCGATCCGCGTGCAGGTAATCGACACGATTGAGCAAGGTAAAACTGCCCTGGCGAATCTCGTGGGCAACGTCCAATCGCTGAAGGTGCGCCTCCAACACTTGCGGGTTGAGCTCAATGACTTCGGGCAGCGCCAGCCACTGTGCCAGGCCGAATGTCGACTCCAGCATCACCTCGGCAATATGTTCGACGACCTTGATGCCGTCATCCTCGACCATGCGCCACAGCACATCGTGAGGTGCCAGCTCGCCGTAGCTTGAATTGAAACCACCCAGCGCCAGGAAACGCTCACGCTGGAACGCCAGGGATCGCCCGACGTAGGGATAACTGCGCATCAGGTCCAGGTTGAAATCCGGCTTGAAGACCGGGTCTGCCGACTCACCGTCGCGCAATCCGCCTTCGTCGCCATACACACACAATGCACTCGGTGATGCACTGATGCGCTCGGCCAGCAGCAACAGCGCCGGCTCCACCAGACGATCGCCGGCACGCAGCACGTAGAACCAGTCGACGCCGTCGAGTTGCGCCAGCAAGGCGTTGAGCTGCTCATACAGGTCATCCTGCAACGGCAGGTTGAACACCCGCTCATCGAGCTGAGCTTCGGTACAGGCGCTGGACAACACCAGGGTCAGCTCCGGCGCATAAAGCTGACCGGCAAGGCTTTTAAGGGTGAGATCCAGATTGGCTCGGCTGGCCTGCTCATCGATGATGATCGGGACGATTTTCGGTTGCCGCGCCCAACCGGCCACGGTTTCCGGCAACAGACGCCGCTGAGTCTCACTGAGTGTGCGGCACGCCAGCCATTGCGTGTACAGCTGGGGAAAACTCTCGCTGGCGATGCCAATCCGATATTCCTGGTTGGCCTGGCGGGTGCCCAGGGTTCGACTCAGCGGCAACTCGTCCCAGACGCGCGGTGCCTCGCTGGCGCGGCTCAACGGCAGGTAACGGACCCAACCCGCCGCAGGCGCGCCCTCGCCACCACGAACCTTGAGCATTTGCACCAGCCAGTGTTTTTCCAGCGCCGCCGCATCTATCATCGGCTGCTGACGAATCAAACGCTCCGGATGCAAGCGCTCGACACTCAACACGTAGTTGAGCTGCGCCATGTTGCCCCGGCGCATCAGGCAGATGTACAAGGCCAGATCGAGCGACGCGACAAAGCAATGGCCGGGCTGAGTCAGGGCGGGCATCAGCTCCTGCATATCCTTGCGGCGGAACAGCGCGCTGCTGAAACCACCGAGGAAGTTGACCGGGAAGCTCTCGAAAATCGCCAGCAGGTCATCGCCCTTGAATATCCCGCAAACCGGCGACAGCGTGCTGTTTTCCAGGCGTGACGGCAACGGGTGATCGTCAGCATCCCAGAACACCCGCTGGGCCAGCACCAGATTGATGTCCGCCTGCTCGGCCAGGACCTGCGCCTGACGCTCGATACACGCAGGAGATAGCTGATCGTCATCGCAGAGGAACTTGATGTACTCGCCCTTTGCCTCACCCAGACACGCCAGCAGATTGCCGACAAACCCCAATGTCTGAGGGTTTCGTACATACCGCACGCGCTCCGCTGCGTCGCCCGTCAGCGACTCGACAACCTGCTGGATCTCATCGCCGCGACTGTCGTCGCACACAATGATTTCGAGGTTGGCGTATTGCTGGATCAGGGCACTGCGCAGGGACTGGGCGAAGAAGCGTGGATTGAAGGCGGGAATGACGAGGCTGACTAACGGGACTGGATTCACGGCGGGGCTCTCAAGCGGCGGACGCTCACCCGGTCGGGTGAGCCCCTGAAACCGCTGAAAAAAGGCGATTGGTATTCGGCGGTTTACGGCCGGACGCTTTCGCGCCAGGCCCCCTTAGATCTTGTTGAACAGACCCAGCTGACTGATTTTGCTGAACGCCAGTTGCGCGGCCTGCAACATGGTTTGCTGCAACGTCAGACGGGTCATGACCGCCGCCGGATCAGAGTCGCGGATAGCCGACTGACTGGCCGTGTTGGCGAGGCTCAGACTCTGGTTGGTTGCCGTCTGATCATCCAGGGCCTGACCACGCACGCCCACAGCAGTGATGGCTGAACCCAGCTGCGCCTGCGCAGTGTCCAGGTTACCAATGCCCGAGGCGACAGCTGCCTGCATTTTTTGCAAGGCCACTGCGTTGTTATCCGCCGGGGTAGTCAACGCCGTACGCAACTGGCTCAGGGTGTCCAGAACGTTCTGGGTCTGGTGATCATTGGGCTGGACAATAAACTGATCGCCCGCGGCCGGAGTACCGCCGAGCGTGAAAGTGACCCCTGCCGCTGTCGCCGTAGAGCCCGCCATGACACCCGAGGAAACCGGTTTGCTGTTAGCCGTGATCGGCGATGCATACAGATCGTAAGCGGTGGCGCTGGTGAACTTGAGGATCGCCCCGCCCGTCGGGAAGGTGCTGTTATAGGCGGTCGAGTTGGTCTGGGTGGCACCGGAGATCACCGCCACGGACGGGTTGCCCGGACTGCGCGAAGTGTTGATAGTGTCCGGCTTGACCGCCAACTGGAAGCTATGGCCGGCAATCACTGCGTCCGGAACGGTATCGCCAGGCTTCAGATTGATGTTCAGCGTCATGTCCACGCCGCGGAAACTGACCGTCTGGTTAGACGCGTC
This sequence comes from Pseudomonas sp. GW822-FHT06B12, assembly GCF_058799675.1. NCBI lineage: Bacteria > Pseudomonadati > Pseudomonadota > Gammaproteobacteria > Pseudomonadales > Pseudomonadaceae > Pseudomonas > Pseudomonas sp. GW822-FHT06B12. The sequence goes on along the minus strand of NZ_JBXALR010000003.1, from coordinate 48,266 downwards.
TTTATTGCTGATCACACCGTTCTGGCTGGCCTCGGCAGTGACATCGGTACCCAGCGCATCGGTGATCTGCAGCTGCGTGCTGCTGACAAAACTCACGGTATAAGGTTGACCTGCCGCGAACTTGGAATCGAACGTTGCGCTATTGCTGATCTGGCCGCTGGACAGCGTCACCCGACCGTCATCCACCGCGGGTGCGGTCATGGTGGTCAGAGAGCGACTGGTGTTGACGGTCTTCTGGAAAGCATCCCAGCCGGTAATGTTGCTGGCAACCGACATGGAATCGCCGATGGCCAGATTCAGATCGGATTGGTCACCGTTGTAGCTGTAGGTGCCATCGGAGTTTGCCGTGTACGGAGGCGTGCTGGTTTTGGAGCCGCCGAACAGGTAGTTGCCATTGGCGTCCTGACTGTTCATGAGACCGAACACCTGGTCCTGGATCTGCCCCAACTCCTGGGCCGCGGCCTGACGATCGGCATCGGTCTGCGTGCCGTTGCTGGCACCCAACGTCAACTCCTTGGCTCGCTGCAAGGCGGTACCAATGGCGCTCAAGGCGGTTTCGGCCTGGCTGTACGAGCCCTTGAGGTTGCTGATGTTGCCGGCGTACTGATCCAGCATCGAACTCTGTTGCCCGAGCTGAATCAAACGCGCAGCACCAATCGGATCATCGGCTGCAGTGTTGACCTTGGTCAGACTGCTCGCTTCGGCGCTGGTCTGCAGTGCGTTGCTGTAGTTACGCTGATAGTTGGCAGCGGTCGTTTCGTAATACTGGGCGGTAGAAATGCGCATGAATTACGACTCCTTAAAGACTGTTGATCAGCGTGCTGAAGGTTTCCTGCGCAGCCTTGATGATCTGCGATGAGGCTGTGTAGTACTGCTGGTATTTCACCAGGTTGCCGGACTCTTCATCGAGATTGACACCCGACAGGGCATCGCGGGCACTCTTGGCGCCGGTCAGAATCACCGAGGCGGCGTCACCGTCAGACTTGGCCTGAGCAGCCTGGGCACCGACATTGGAAATCAGTTTGCCGTAAGCATCCGAGATGCTGACGCCCTTGCTCGCCGAGCCGGTTTCCACCGTCTGTTTGGTCTGCAAGCCGACCAGCGCGGTACCGTTACGGTTGTCCGAAGAGTTGGCACCGGTCAACGAGATACTGAAGCTTTCACCCGAAGCAGGCGAGCCGCTGACGGTGGTTTGAACCGAGAACGTCTTCTGTACCCCCGCGCCGTCCAGGATCGGGGCACCCGTGCCATCGACCATGTTCACTTGCAGGTTCAGGGTATTGCTTTGACCGGGAACGATGGTGCCCGTCCCCATGCTGACGCCCTTGGCATCGTAAAGCTTATAACCCTGAGTCCCGGCAGCCGCGGGATCGAACACCACTTTGACCGGTGTCGAATACTGGAGCCCGGTTTGCAGGTCGGCATTGGCCGCCGGGTTGTAGATATCCAGGGTGCTGGTCAACGTTGGCTGGCTGTAGGTGCCTTTGTTGTTGGCACTGGCGACACCGCTCAGAGGCGCGGCCGCGGCGAGCGTTTTCGGATCGGTGATCACGGTCTGGATATCACTGGCACCGCTGCGGGTCGGCGTCACCTTGAAGGTGTCGCCGGCGCTCATGGCCCCGCCGCCATTGAGTGCCATGCTGAAGCCGTCGATTACCGGAGCCGGTGTCGTGGTGGTGCTGAAGGCACCCATGTTGGTGCCATCGGAGCGCGTGACGCTGTAGTTCGTGGCGCTGGTGAAGGTCACCTGATAATCGTTGGTGGTCAGCTTGCCCGTGTCGTTGATGGTGACATTGAGGTTACCGGAACCGGCGCTGTTACCTGCCTGGGCAATGCTGCGCTGAGAGATCAGCGTGGCACTGTTGATGTTGCTGAAGATCGCCGAGCCGAAGTTGCCGTTCTTGTCGATGCCCTGGGCCTGCTGCTGGTTCATCTGATCGGCAACAACCAGCGCCACCCGTCCCAACTCATTGATTGCCGGGTTGAGCACTTCGCTGCGATAGCTCAGCAAACCACCCATCTGCCCCGTCGTCACCACCGACGTAATATCGATGACGCTCGAACCGCGGTTCATCTGGAGCATCGACTGACTCGGATCAGTCTTGCTCGGTACGGTTTGCAGGGTGTTGGTGGTGCTGCCCATCACCAGCGGCTGACCGCTGCCGATGTAGACATCGTAGTTGGTGCCACGCTCGACAACCTGAGTACCGACCAGATCGGACAGCTGACGAACCGCCTCGTTGCGCTTGTCGAGCAGGTCGCTCGGCCCACTGCTGTTGCTGGTGTTGCTACCCGATGTTTGAGAAATCTGCTGGTTGTACTGGGCGATCGAGCTCGCCAGCTTATTCACCTGGGACGCCATGTCCGACAGGTTGGAGTTGATGCCGGTGTTCTGGTCGTTCAACTGCTTGGAAATCGAGTTGAAGCGATCGCTCAGGGCCTTGGCATTGGTCATCACCGATTGGCGGGACGCATCATCGGAAGGCGTGGTCGCGACACTTTGCAGGGAAGTGAAGAACTTCTGCAGCGCACCACTGAGGCCGGTGTCCTTGTCGGACAGCAGCGTGTCGACCGGCGTGACCTGCCCCAGGTAGGACGATGCCTGGCCGTTAAGCGAAGTGCTGGTCTGCAACTGGGTGTCGAGGTACGCGCTGTACACCCGACGCACGTCCGCCAGGGTCGTGCCCGTGCCAATGAATACGTTGTTGCCGTACTGAATCGAGGACTTGCTGGTCTGCACGGTTTGCTGGCGCGAGTAGCCGGCCGTATCAACGTTGGCAATGTTGTTGCCGGTCACCGCCAAAGACGATGAGGCCGCATTCAACCCCGACATCCCGATATTGAGCAAACTCATGGTTCAGACCTTATACCTTATGCCTATAAAGGCGTCGTGGAAGAGCCCGCCGCAGCGTAGTTCTGGTAACTCTTCATCTGTTTGGCAATCTGCGAAATCTTGCTGGCGTAGTTCGGGTCGGTTGCATACCCGGCCTTTTGCAACTCGCGTACAAACTGTTCTGGGTTATCGGCCGACTTCACAACATCTTGATAGCGATTATTGCTTTGCAACAAAGTCACCAGGTCGTGGAAGCTGTCCTGATAAGAGTCGTAGGAACGGAACTCGGCCGTCTCCTTGACCATCGCGCCATTTCTGAATTCGCTGGTGATCGCCCGCGCCGAATCGCCCTGCCAGCTACTGCCGGCCTTGATGCCGAACAGGTTATGACTGTTGCTGCCATCCTGGGCGCGCATGACCGATTTGCCGTAGCCGGTTTCCAGCGCGGCCTGGGCAACCAGATAGCGCGGATCGACACCAATGCGGTCGGCGGCCGCTTTGGCCATCGGCATCATGGTGTTGACGAATTCGTCGGCAGAGCTGAAGGTTTTCTTCGCCGGCGCCAGTGGTATTTGAGCCATGGCACGACCATAAATCTGCATCTGCCCGCTCGATGCCGAATCCGTTTGCGAGGCCAGCCAATCGCCATTGAACAGGGGACCTGAACCGGTCTTGGTACCCTGAGGCGATGGGATGTTGTTGAGCGCCGTCGCTGTGGTCGCAGCGGTGGTCGATGCCGACGGCACCAGACCGGCGAGCAAGCGATCCGCGAGCTTCGGCGGCAGCGCCAGACGCCGCTGGTTGAGCAGCGCCACGTCATTACGGTGATCGGCCGTTGATAGCGGCGCCTTGACCGATCGCGAAGCCCACAACGGACGCTCGCCATTAACCCGCGACAACGGCCCACTGGTGCCCACGGTGCCGGCAGCCACCGGAGTCGTCACCGCCGCTTTCGCCGCTTCCTGCTTGGCGGCAGACATCGCCGCGGCCTCGCCCGGAGCCAGCGGCTTGTTCTTCGACATCTGGCGCATCAGCACGTCGGCCAGACCGATACCATGACCCTGACGAGACATTGAAACCGCCAGCTGCTGGTCGTACATTTCCTGGTACTGCTTGGCCGCAGGTGTGTTGAGCGGATTGTCCTTGCCCAGCGTTTCGGTGGCTGAGCGCATGGACTTGAGCATCTCACTGAGGAACAGCGATTCGAACTCCTGCGCCACCTTGCGCATGTTCGCATCGCTGTTCTTGTCACCGACCTTGAGCTGGTTAAGCCGGTTCAGGTCCGAGTAAGAACCCGAATCGCCGCTGCTGACCAACCCGCTCTTGTGAAGATCCATGTTCGCCATATCAAATCACGATCAGGTCGGCTTGCAGGGCGCCAGCCTGTTTCAAGGCTTCGAGAATCGCCATCAAGTCACCCGGCGCCGCGCCAACCTGATTCACCGCCCGGACAATCTCGTCCAGCGTGGTGCCAGGACCGAACTTGAACATTGGCTTGGCTTCTTGCTGGGCATTGACCCGGGAGCGCGGCACGACTGCCGTCTGACCGTTGGACAAAGGCCCTGGCTGACTGACGATCGGGTCTTCGGTGATGGTCACGGTCAGGCTGCCGTGAGTCACGGCGGCCGGTGAAACCTTGACGTTCTGACCGATCACGATGGTGCCGGTCCGCGAGTTGATAATGACCTTGGCCACCGCCTGACCCGGATCGACTTCGAGGTTTTCCAGAATCGACAGGTAGTCGACGCGCTGACTCGGATCGAGCGGCGCCGTGACGCGGATCGAACCGCCATCAATCGCCTGCGCAACACCAGGGCCGAGCATGTTGTTGATCTTGTCGACGACGCGCTTGGCGGTGGTGAAGTCGGAGCGGTTGAGGTTCAGGGTCAGGCTGTTGCCCTGGTTGAAACCGCTTGGCACCGAACGCTCGACCGAAGCACCACCCGGAATGCGACCAGCCGACGGAACGTTGACGGTGATCTTCGAACCGTCGCGACCCTCGGCATCAAAACCACCGACCACCAGGTTGCCCTGGGCGATCGCATAGACGTTACCGTCGATACCCTTGAGCGGCGTCAGCAACAAGGTGCCGCCGCGCAGGCTCTTGGAGTTACCGATCGAGGACACGGTGATGTCGACCTGCTGACCCGGCTTGGCGAACGCCGGCAAATCGGCACTGACCGACACTGCCGCGACGTTCTTCAACTGCACGTTGCCCGAACCCGCCGGCACCTTGATGCCGAACTGCGAGAGCATGTTGTTGAAGGTCTGCAGGGTGAACGGGGTTTGCGTGGTCTGGTCACCCGTGCCGTTAAGCCCGACGACCAGGCCGTAGCCGATCAATTGGTTGGAACGCACGCCCGAAATACTGGCGATGTCCTTCAACCGCTCGGCCTGAACGCCGAGGGAGGTGGACAGCAACAACATGGCCGCCATCAGGTGCTTGAAATTAAACATGAGTCGTTTCATCACCTAGAAAGGGAACAGCGGACTTAAGAAGAAACGGTCGAACCAGCCTGGCTGACTCGCGTCGGCAAACGAACCGGTGCCCGAATAGGTGATGCGCGCATCAGCGATACGCGTCGACGACACCGTGTTATCGGTAGCGATATCGTCCGCCCGGACCAGACCGGCAATACGCACCAGTTCATCACCGGTATTGAGGGTCATCCACTTCTCGCCACGCACGGCAATGATGCCGTTGGGCAGCACGTCGGCCACGGTGACGGTGATCGAACCGACCAGGCTGTTGCCCTGCCCTGCCTTGCTGTCGCCCTTGGTCGCGCGGTCACCATTGTAATTGGCACCCAGACTCAGAGGACTGTTGGCGGCCGGGGTGCCACCGAACAGCGAGGTCAGACCGATTCCGGCCTTGCTGGTTTTGTCCACCTGGGAGTTGGCGTTTTTACTGGCCTGGGTCTTCTCGTTCAGGGTGATGGTGATGATGTCACCGACCCGGAAAGCCTTGCGGTCGCCGTACAGGTTCTGCTCGAAACCGGCCTGATAGATCGACCCGTTGTTCGCCGCTGCCGGCAGTGGTGTACGAGGCAACACGGGCGCGTAATACGGGTCATTGGGCTTCGGCGTCGGGCCGACGCAGCCCGCGAGCAACGCGATCCCACTCAGTGCGAGAACAGATACAAAGCGATTCATGACCCTACCTCACGGTGTTGCAGGCGGCTTCATGCCGCCTCATAGACTTGATTACAGATTCTGCGTTACGAACGAGAGCATCTGGTCGGCGGTGGAAATCACCTTGGAGTTCATCTCGTAGGCACGCTGAGTGGTGATCATGTTGACCATCTCTTCAACGGTGCTGACGTTGGAGGTTTCCAGGGTGTTCTGCAGCGTGGTACCAAAACCGTTCAGGCCCGGGGTGCCGATTTGCGGCGCACCGCTGGCGGCAGTTTCCTGGAACAGGTTGTTACCCATGGCCTGCAGGCCGGCCGGGTTGATGAAGTCGGCGGTTTGCAGGTTGCCGATCACCTGCGCGGCGGCGGCGCCTGGAACAGTGATCGACACTGTGCCGTCACGACCGACCGTGAAGGTCTGTGCGTTGTTCGGAATCACGATGGCCGGCTCAAGAGCAAAGCCACTGGCATTGACGATCTGGCCATTGGAGTCCAGGTGGAACGTACCGTCACGGGTGTAGGCGGTCGTGCCATCGGGCTGCAGGATCTGGAAGAAACCGCGACCATCGACCGCCATGTCCAGCGGTTGGTCGGTGGTTTGCAGGCTACCGGCGGTGAAGTTTTTCTGAGTGCCGACAATGCGCACACCGGTACCCAATTGCAGACCCGACGGCAGTGCGCTGTCCTGGGTCGACTGGGCGCCTGGCTGACGCTTGATCTGGTACAACAAGTCCTGGAACTCGGCACGGTCACGTTTGAAACCCGTGGTCGATACGTTCGCCAGGTTGTTGGAAATAGTCGTCAGGTTGGTGTCCTGGGCGGACAGACCTGTTTTGGCAACCCATAGAGCCGGAAGCATTCGATTCTCCTCGTGCGCCTGTTTTACGGCGCGACGTTCTGATAATTAGCTGATCTGCAAGACCCGAGCCATGGCCTGGTCGTCGTCTTTGGCGGTGTTCATCATCTTGATGTGCAGCTCGAATTGCTTGGACAAGGCCAACACCGAGGTCATCTCTTCAACGGCGTTGACGTTGCTCGCCTCAAGGAAACCCGACACCAGTTGCACATTGGCATCGGCCGGTGCCGGCTTGCCGTCTGCGGTCTGGATCGTGCCGTCCAGGCTCTTGGTCATGTTCTTGATGTCCGGATTGACCAGCTTGATACGGTCGACCTCGGCCATGACACGTGGGCCTTCGCCCATCGCCCGAATGCTGATCGTGCCGTCCTGACCCACTTCGATTTTCTGCTCGGGCGGCACGGCGATCGGACCGCCATTGCCCATCACCGGCATACCGTTGCCGGCGCGCAGCACACCCAGAGCGTCGACATTCAGACTGCCGGTGCGCACATAGCTTTCGCCACCGTTCGGGTTCTGTACGGCAATCCAGCCGTTGCCCTGGACCGCTACATCGAGGTCGCGACCGGTTTGAATCATCGCGCCAGGAGAGAAGTCGGTGGCCGGGCGTTCAGTCATGGCAAACGCGCGCGCCGGAAAGCTGTCACCAAACACCGGCATCGATCGCGCCTGCTCCAGGTCCTTCTGAAAACCGTTGGTGGAGATGTTCGCCAGGTTGTTGGCATGAGCCTTTTGCGCCAGTGCGTTCTGGCTGGCGCCGGTCATTGCCACATAAAGGTACTTGTCCACAGTCTTTCCTCTGCATGTCGGACGTTTGCCGCCCACCGCTGTACTGCTGAGCCTCAAGCAATTTGCAGACCAACTTCCACACAGGGGTTCGAAGCCCTCTAAACAAAGGACTTGAGAGGAATCAGAGGAGAATGGGCGATTGTGTCAAAGACGAAAAACCGGCGCGGTTATGCCGTTTGGTGGCAACCTTTGATCTTGGGCAGCGGCCACTACCGCCATCGCGAGCAGGCTCGCTCCCACATTGAGTCTTCAGTGGCCACATAATTTGTGAGCACTCCATAACCCTGTGGGAGCGAGCCTGCTCGCGATGAGGCCAGCACAAACACAGCGGGTACCCGCTATGACTCGGTCTTGCCAACCTCGTATTCACGCAGTTTGTTGGCGATGGTGGTGTGAGACACGCCAAGGCGCTTGCCCAGCAGGCGACTGCTCGGGTGCTCGGAATACAGCCGCTCCAGCACGGCCTTTTCGAAACGCCCGACAATCTCGTCCAGCCCGCCTTCCAGCGAGAAATCCCCCAGAGGCTGGCGCACGCCGTAATCCGGCAGGCGAATATGTTCAGCCTTGACCGTGCCGCCCTCACACAACGAAACCGCCTGAAACAGCACGTTTTCCAACTGCCGGACATTGCCCGGCCAGTGATAATGGCTGAGCCGGTCCATCGCCGCCGGTGCCAGTTTCGGCAACGGACAACCAATCTGCCGACTGGCCTGATCGAGGAAGTGCTCCACCAGCGGCGTCAGACCGTCGAGGCATTCACGCAGCGGCGGGATGTGCAGCGAAAGCACGTTCAAGCGATGGTAAAGATCCTGACGGAATTCGCCGCTCGCACACAGCTCGGACAAATCGACCTGGGTGGCGCAGATCACCCGCACATCCAGATAAACCTCTTCATCGCTGCCGACCCGGCGGAAACATCCGTCCTGCAAAAACCGCAGCAGCTTCACCTGCAAGCGCGGGCTCATTTCCCCGACACCATCGAGAAACAACGTACCGCCCGCCGTCAGCTCCAACAGCCCGAGCTTGCCTTCGGCCCGCGCCCCTTCGAACGCACCCGGGCCGTAGCCGAACAACTCGGTCTCGGCCATCGACTCCGGCAACCCGGCGCAATTGAGCGCCATCAACGGCGACTGGCCACGCGGACTGGCCAGATGGCAGGCGCGCGCCAACAGCTCTTTACCGGTGCCAGTCTCGCCTTCAATCAGCAGCGGCGCATCCAATGGCGCCATGCGCCGCGCTTCACGAACCACCGCCGCCATGACTTTGGAGCTCTGGAAAATACTGTCGAAGCCACGCAACTCCTGCTTGCGCACGTTATAGATGCGCTCACCGACCCGATCCGCCCGGTGCAGCGTCAACACCGCACCCGCCATGGCCTCGCTGTCGTCATGCTCCGATTGCAACGGCGCGATATCGGCGAGAAATACGTCGCCCTTGACCTTGACCCGCAAGCCGTTGATCCGCGACTTATTGGCACGCACCAGCTCCGGCAGATCGAAGTCTTCGGCATAGCGCGACAAGGGAATGCCCGGCACCTCGTCCACCCGCACTCCGAGCAACTGCGCGGCCGCGCGGTTGGCCGCAACGATCGAACCGCCCATGTCGATCGACAGCACCGGAAACTCCAGCGCACCGAGCAAGGCATTCAACTCCATGTGCCGACGCTCGCTGGGCATCAGCCCTACACGCTTGACGCCGAATACACCGGCTATCGCCTCGAACTTCGGACGCAACGCCTGGAACTGAATGTTGATCAGGTTCGGGCAATGCAGGTAGATCGCGTTGCCATGCTCGCCGCCGACCTCACCGCGAGCGACGTTGATCCCGTACTCCACCAGCAGGTTGAGGATGTCGCGCAGGATGCCGATGCGGTTCTGGCAATGGACTTTGATACGCATATAAAGGCCCGAACGGTAGTGGATAGAGCGCGTGGCGAGGTTTTTTCTGCCAAGACGCAAAGTTAGTCGTCAAGATTATGTGACAGCTCGAGGCCTTTTCAAACCCGGAAATATCAATACCTGCGCCATAGCCGTCAATCCGTAACGAATACTTTACGAAAAAACAGGAATCCTCCTACACACAACGCCGAAACCCTGCTGCAAAATCTCACACTTGGGGTTATCTCTAGGTCCATAGGCAAGACATAACAAGAACGTATCCCTTTGCAGGAGAGCAGCATGAAGCAGACGCAATACGTGGCCCGCGAGCCCGATGCGCAAGGTTTTATTCACTACACCGCTGAAGAACACGCGGTGTGGAATACGCTGATCACTCGCCAGCTGAAAGTGCTCGAGGGTCGTGCGTGCCAGGAATACATGGACGGCATCGAAAAGCTCGGCCTGCCCCATGACCGCATTCCGCAACTCGACGAAATCAACAAAGTCCTCGGCGAGACCACCGGCTGGCAAGTTGCCCGGGTGCCGGCGCTGATTCCGTTCCAGACCTTCTTTGAATTGCTGGCCAACAAGCAGTTTCCGGTCGCGACCTTTATTCGTACTCGCGAAGAACTGGATTACCTGCAAGAGCCGGACATTTTCCACGAGATCTTTGGCCACTGCCCGCTGCTGACCAACCCTTGGTTCGCCGAATTCACCCACACTTACGGCAAACTCGGCCTACAGGCTTCCAAGGAACAACGTGTCTATCTGGCGCGCCTGTACTGGATGACCATCGAGTTCGGTCTGGTCGACACCCCGGACGGCCAACGCATCTACGGCGGCGGCATCCTCTCCTCGCCGAAAGAAACCGTGTACAGCCTGTCCGGCGAGCCAGAGCATCAAGCCTTTGATCCGCTGGAAGCGATGCGCACGCCGTACCGCATCGACATCCTGCAACCGCTGTACTTCGTCCTGCCCAACCTCAAGCGCCTGTTCGATCTGGCCCACGAGGACATCATGGGCATGGTCCAGCAAGGCATGCAGCTAGGCCTGCACGCACCGAAATTTCCGCCTAAACCCAAGGCGGCCTGAGAGCGCCGCAGTCGCGGCGCCCCTCAAAAAATAGTAACGTCTAACAAGAATTGATTTGGGAACCCACCATGAACGCTCTGAACCAAGCCCATTGCGAAGCCTGCCGTGCCGATGCCCCACAAGTCAGCGACGAAGAACTGCCGGTACTGATCAAGCAGATCCCGGACTGGAACATCGAAGTTCGCGACGGCGTGATGCAGCTGGAAAAAGTCTTCCTGTTCAAGAATTTCAAATTCGCCCTGGCCTTTACAAACGCCGTGGGTGAAATCTCCGAGGCCGAAGGTCACCACCCGGGCCTGCTCACCGAGTGGGGCAAAGTCACCGTGACCTGGTGGAGCCACTCAATCAAAGGCCTGCACCGCAACGACTTCATCATGGCTGCGCGCACTGACGAAGTAGCGAAAGACGCCGAGGGCCGCAAATAATGCATTTCGACGCCATCGGCCGAGTACCCGGCGATCCGATTCTCGGCCTGATGGAGGCCTATGCGCAGGACAGCAATCCGCGCAAGTTCGACCTTGGCGTGGGCGTCTACAAGGATGCCCAGGGCCTGACCCCGATTCCGCAGTCGGTGAAACTCGCCGAGCTGCGGCTGGTGGATCGGCAGACCACCAAGACCTACATCGGTGGTCACGGTGACGCGGCGTTCGGCAAAGTGATCAATGAGCTGGTGCTCGGCGCTGATTCAGCGCTGATCACCGAGCAGCGTGTCGGCGCCACCCAGACCCCGGGCGGCACTGGCGCCCTGCGCTTGAGCGCCGACTTCATTGCACAATGCCTGCCGGGACGTGGCATCTGGCTGAGCAACCCGACGTGGCCGATTCACGAAACCATCTACGCCACCGCCGGCCTCAAGGTCAGCCACTACCCGTACGTGGGCAGCGACAACCGCCTCGACGTCGAAGCGATGCTGGCAACCCTGAAGCTGATTCCTGAAGGCGATGTGGTACTGCTGCACGCCTGCTGCCATAACCCGACCGGTTTCGACCTGTCTCACGATGACTGGCGCCGTGTGCTGGAGGTGGTTCGCAGCCGCGAACTGCTGCCGCTGATCGACTTCGCCTATCAGGGTTTTGGCGATGGTCTGGAGCAGGACGCCTGGGCAGTGCGGTTGTTTGCCGCTGAACTGCCCGAGCTGCTGATCACCAGTTCCTGCTCGAAAAACTTTGGCCTGTACCGCGACCGCACCGGAGCGCTGATCGTCTGCGCGAAGGATGCCGAGAAGCTGGTGGATATCCGCAGCCAATTGGCCAACATCGCTCGCAACCTGTGGTCGACACCACCGGATCACGGCGCTGCCGTCGTGGCGACCATCCTTGGCGACCCGGAGCTGAAACAGCTGTGGGCCGATGAAGTGGAAGCCATGCGTATGCGTATCGCGCAGCTGCGCTCGGGCTTGGTCGAGGCGCTGGAGCCGCACGGTTTGGGCGAACGCTTCGCGCACATCGGTGTGCAACGCGGGATGTTTTCCTACACCGGTTTGACACCGGCTCAGGTAAAAAACCTGCGCGACAACCACAGCGTGTACATGGTCAACTCCGGCCGCGCCAACGTCGCCGGGATTGATGCCACACGCCTGGATTTGCTGGCGCAAGCCATCGCTGACGTCTGCAAGTAACCCTGTGGGAGCGGGCTTGCTCGCGAATGAGACGACGCGGCTTATCAAAAAAACCGCGTTATCGTTCTTCGCGAGCAAGCCCGCTCCCACATTTGAATTTCGCCCCTCCTCCTGACCTGTCTAGACAATCCCATCCGTCGCAACAAAGGGAGATAAAAGTCTTTTTGTCATCTCCCCTGCTGTATCCTGCCAAGGCTTTTTAAAAGCGCGGATCTACACAGCGATTTAAAAACAGACCTTGCGAGGAGCAACCAACATGCACGAGATTCCTAATCTCCCCTTCCCAAGCCTGCACGAAACTGCGCAGACAACCCCGCAACAAGCCGGCGCCCAACAGCCCGAGCCGAAAGAAGCCACTGGTAGCCGCAAGGCCGACAGCGAAGACTGAAAAAGCACTACCCAGACCGTGTGGAAAGCGCTAACTCATGCGCTTTCCACACAGCCTGAATCAAGGACCCGCACATGACCGACACCTTCACCGAAAGCCAGGCCAGCGTACTGATCGGCACTGCTGAAAAGATGATCGATGTCTGGGACCGCCTGACACCCGAGAAACAAGCCGTACTGCTGGCTCGCTTCGGCAGCCAGGAAAACGCCCTCGCGGCACTGGTCACCACGCAATTGGTCGCACCCGCCACATCCTGATTTCGCGCTGACAAAACGACGGCACGCGTAGAGTTCCAATTTCTCCCCCTCACCGCATCCAACCACCGGTATCATAAGCAGCCTATCTATCCTGCTGTCCCGTGGACCTTTTCCCATGCCAGATCCCCAGCGCCCCATGGCGGTCACGCTGCAAGTCGTTTCTATCGTCCTGTTTACCTTTATCGGCTATCTGAACATTGGCATCCCCTTGGCCGTGTTGCCGGGTTATGTGCACAGCGACCTGGGTTTTGGCGCGGTGATCGCAGGCCTGGTGATCAGCGTGCAATACCTCGCCACCCTGCTCAGCCGCCCGTACGCGGGACGGATCATCGATAACCAGGGCAGCAAACGCGCAGTGATGTATGGCCTGGCTGGCTGCGGTTTGAGCGGGGTGTTCATGCTCCTGTCGGCCTGGACACAAAGCCTGCCGACCTTGAGCCTGATCAGCCTGTTGATCGGTCGACTGGTGCTGGGCAGCGCCGAAAGCCTGGTGGGTTCGGGATCGATTGGCTGGGGCATCGGCCGGGTCGGCGCAGCGAATACCGCCAAGGTCATTTCCTGGAACGGTATCGCCAGTTACGGTGCATTGGCCGTCGGCGCACCGCTCGGCGTGCTACTGGTTCAGCATTTCGGGCTGTGGAGCATGGGGGTGAGCATTCTCTTGCTCGCAGCGCTGGGGCTGCTGCTGGCGTGGCCAAAAACCGCTGCACCGATCGTTGCCGGTGAACGCCTGCCCTTCATGCATGTCCTGGGGCGGGTACTACCCCACGGCTGTGGACTGGCGCTGGGATCGATCGGTTTCGGCACCATCGCCACCTTTATCACCCTGTATTACGCCACCCGACACTGGGACAATGCCGTGCTCTGCCTGAGCCTGTTCGGCAGCTGTTTCATTGGTGCGCGCCTGCTGTTCGGCAACCTGATCAATCGCCTCGGCGGCTTTCGCGTGGCGATGGCCTGCCTGTCGGTCGAAACCCTCGGCTTGTTGCTGTTGTGGATAGCTCCGGACGCCCATTGGGCACTGGCGGGCGCGGCGTTGAGCGGGTTCGGCTTCTCGCTGGTGTTCCCGGCACTGGGCGTGGAAGCGGTGAATCTGGTGCCCGCTTCCAGCCGTGGCGCGGCGGTCGGGGCTTACTCGCTGTTCATCGACTTGTCGCTGGGAATCACCGGGCCGTTGGCGGGCGCCATCGCGGCCGGATTCGGTTTTGCCTCGATCTTCCTGTTCGCCGCCCTGGCCGCCCTGAGCGGTTTGATGCTCAGCTTCTATCTGTACCGCCAAGCGCCACAGCATCTAAACGAAAAATATCGAGAAGAACGCGAAGCGCGCTAGAAGTCGACTTTGCCACGCCCGGCCTTGATCGAGCCACGCTTGGTTTTTGACTCCAGCCGACGCTTCTTCGACCCCAGGGTCGGCTTGGTCGGACGACGCTTCTTTTCAACCTTGGTGGCGCTGAGGATCAACTCGGTCAAACGCGCCAGCGCATCGGCGCGGTTGGCTTCCTGCGTGCGGTATTGCTGAGCCTTGATAATGATCACGCCTTCGCTGGTGATCCGACTGTCACGTAGCGCCAGCAAGCGTTCCTTGTAGAACTCCGGCAAGGACGAAGCCGGAATATCGAAGCGCAGATGCACCGCACTGGAGACCTTGTTGACGTTCTGCCCACCCGCGCCTTGCGCGCGAATGGCGGTCAATTCGATCTCGGCATCCGGCAGATGCACGTTGTTGGAAATCACCAGCATGGAAAAGCGTGTCCGCGTTAGGGGGGCATCAGGATACCCTGAATGAGATATTCAGCACGCCGAAGATCAACTGTGGGAGCGAGCTTGCTCGCGAAAGCGGCATCACATTCAGCATCAATCTCGACTGTACTGGCCTCATCGCGAGCAAGCTCGCTCCCACAGGGTTTTGTATGAACCCTGGAAGCAACAAACCCGGCCAATGCCGGGTTTATTGTTTATGCGAGGTGCGCTTATTTCACCGCAGGAGCAGCAGCATTCAGCGCCTGTTGAGCACTGCGCTTGTTCTTGATGTTGTAGCAAACCCACATGAACAGGACCCACACCGGAATCGCGTACACCGAGATCTGGATCCCCGGAATCATCAGCATGATGCACAGGATGAAGGCCACGAACGCCAGGCAGATGTAGTTGCCGTACGGGTACCACAGCGCCTTGAACAGCGGTGTTTGCTGGGTGCGGTTCATGTGCTGGCGGAACTTGAAGTGCGAGAAGCTGATCATCGCCCAGTTGATCACCAGCGTTGCTACCACCAGCGACATCAGCAGTTCCAGCGCGTGCTGCGGGATCAGGTAGTTCATCACCACCGCAACGAACGTTACCGCAGCCGAGGCCAGGATCGAACGCACCGGCACGCCGCGCTTGTCGATCTTCGCCAGACCTTTCGGCGCATCGCCCTGTTCAGCCATGCCCAGCAACATGCGGCTGTTGCAGTAAGTGCCGCTGTTGTACACCGACAGCGCTGCAGTCAGTACCACGAAGTTGAGGATGTGCGCCGCGGTGTTGCTGCCCAGCATCGAGAACACCTGAACGAACGGGCTGCCGCTATAGGCATCGCCGGACGCGTTCAGGCTCACCAGCAAGCTGTCCCACGGAGTCAGCGAAAGCAGAACCACCAGTGCGCCGATGTAGAAAATCAGGATCCGGTAGATCACCTGGTTGATGGCTTTCGGGATCACGGTTTTCGGCTTGTCGGCTTCAGCTGCGGTGAAACCGAGCATTTCCAGACCGCCGAAGGAGAACATGATGATCGCCATGGCCATCACCAGACCACTGACGCCATTCGGGAAGAACCCACCGTGTTCCCACAGGTTGGTCACCGAGGCTTGCGGGCCGCCGTTGCCGCTGACCAGCAGGTAGCTGCCCAAGGCAATCATGCCAACGATGGCCACGACTTTGATGATCGCGAACCAGAATTCCGCTTCGCCGAAGACTTTGACGTTCGCCAGGTTGATCGCATTGATCATCACGAAGAACACCGCAGCCGAGGCCCAGGTCGGGACGTCCGGCCACCAGTAATGCACGTATTTGCCGACGGCGGTCAGCTCCGACATGCCCACCAGAATGTACAGAATCCAGCAGTTCCAGCCCGACAGAAAGCCGGCGAAACCGCCCCAGTACTTGTGGGCAAAGTGGCTGAACGAACCGGCCACCGGTTCTTCAACGATCATTTCGCCCAGTTGGCGCATGATCATGAAAGCGATGAAGCCACAGATCGCGTAGCCGAGGATCATCGACGGGCCGGCCGATTTCAGTACGCCGGCAGAGCCCAGGAACAATCCGGTACCGATCGCGCCACCGAGAGCGATCAGTTGAATATGACGATTTTTCAGGCCGCGTTTAAGCTCGCCTGAATGCGAGTTTTGTCCACTCATGAAAAGGGTCTCACGCAAGGTTTGATGATTTTCGTTAAGACGTTGCTGCTCGGATCAGGATCAAGCAGCGCGGATCAAACCCCAGCGCAGGCACCAGGAGTTCAGCGTTGTTTTACCGGTCATGCGTCACCTGTTTGTTTTTATCTGTGACGAAATCGAACCCGACACGCTTGTGGCGCGGCGGAGTTAACAAAGCGGATAGCCTTGAGTTTTGCGCAGTTACGCAGGGAGGTCACAGTTAAAACGCGGCGCATTGTACACCTGTAACCCCCTGCTGCCAGACACCGCTGAATCAGCGCGTCGTTTGCCGGGATTGCCTGGGTCCACCCCGAGGGTCTCGGGCGGCTGCAAAAATGGGGTCAGACCTTTGCGGGTCGTTGACAGGAGCGATGGAAAAATCGCCCTTTGAGGAGAGTTGGAGATGACTCACGGCGTACATTGCGCCTCCTTCTTGTTATGCACCTGCACGACAGGCATGGGCGCATCTCACCGTTGAAAGCGTCCTGAAACAAGCGGACCAGAGCCCTGAAAACCGCATTGCCGGGCGCCAACCGGAAGCTTTTCCTTACAACCATCGTATCAACGCGAATCTATGGTTCCGAACGCGGCTTTTCGTAAAGCCTCCTTTACGAGGCGTAACGTATTTTTTCCATTACAGATCTTTCTGTAGGCTGACTGCAAATTGACGGTAGTCCTATTCCTACAGGCTAGGTCGCGTTAGCGTTTTGTTTTTAATTGGAAAAATCGACAATAAAAAACAGAATAATAGTTTCATAAAAGTTGAATTTAAATATTAAATTGCACTTTAAAAAGCACTGGACTAGGTTTCCAGCCACTTGCCGGGATCCAACGCCCGACAAGTCAGCGGCAGCTTGATTCGGTCAGCATGATTTATTCATGCGCTGAAAACAGCACCGCCATTCAACCTTGAAGTCATCTGGGAGATTCACTATGCAAGCAATGGATAAAGACCTGGAAACTGAACTGCAACTGGACGATTGGTTTGAAGCGCCTACCCATGACGCTGCCGTTGAAATGATGCAAGCCGATGCGGTCGTTCCGTTCGGCACGGCGATGTGGCCGATGTAAGACATCCAGGCAGGTACGAGCCGGCCGGGCGTACCTGCCACTTTTCGCTGACTGTCAGGGAGGACTCATGGATAGACACCGCGCCATTTCGCATTTCCTTTACTACCTCGAACACCATCCCGCGCTGGTAGGCGTACATCCGGCCAAGGTCTTGCTTGGGCATACCGCACCGTACGAGGCATTGACCGGCGCAATCATCGAGCAAGCGTCCAACGAGCCGTTCCGGTTCAGCGCCATGCGCCTGGACCTCGAACCGACCCAAACCCTGGTGCAGGCGATTGCCGACTGCGATCTGTATATTTTCTTCTACGACTCGTCGACCCTGCCCAACCCGCGCCCGGACGGCCCGGAGTTTGTTCGTGCCCTGCAAAGCGTCATGGCCGACAACTGGAAGAAGTCGCTGTTGTTCAAGGATTACGGCGATTACTTCTACGACACCTTCAGCGTTACACCGCAACGTATCGCCGGGCTCAACAGCCACCTGATCCAGCGCATGTCCCAGGCCACCACCCTGAGCTTCAGTGATCGGCACGGCTCTTGTTTCGAAACGCCGCTGAGCAGCATCAAGAAGTGGACCAATATCAACGGCGTCGGCAATTTCGACCTCGCGCCCGGCGAGATCGCCACTCACAGCGAAGCCATCAATGGCCAGGTGAAGTTCGTCGGCACCTTCCTCGGCACCATCCCCTTCGCCCGCAAATATGGCGTACTCGAATCGCCGCTGGAGTTGTGGATCGAAAACTCGACCATCAGCCGAATCGCCACGCAAGTGCCGGGGCTGGAACATGACTTCAACAAGTACCTGGATGCCAACCCGTCCAACCGACGCATCGAGGAATTGGGGATCGGTACCAATGAGGGCGTCAAGGAGCTGTATGCGCGCAACGCCGGTTTCGAAGAGCGCCATTGCGGCCTGCACCTGGGGTTGGGCGGTGGCGCCAAGGGCAGCCATCACCTGGACCTGATCTTCGCCAGCGGCGTGTTGGCGCTGGATGACAAGCCGGTGTTTGATGGGCGGTTTGTGTTTTAGCACCAAAGATGGTGGTGCAGCTACTGGCCTCATCGCGAGCAAGCTCGCTCCCACAGGTGACCGAGTTCTGCCAGAGAATGCGATCAAATGTGGGAGCGAGCTTGCTCGCGATGACAGACTCAAAAACACTGCATCACTAAAGCCAAGGCAAAAAAAACGCCAACCCCGAGGGTTGGCGTTTTTTATGGGGCGCTTACCGATTACTCCGGTTTGCGACGGCCAAAGCCTGGGCGCTGACCGGAACCGGCCGGTGCGCCGCGACGCTTGCCCGATGGCGCGTCACGGTCGACCAGGACGATGCCTGGACGCTTCTTCGGCGCTGGCTTGGCCGGGCGCTTGGTGTCGGATGGACGGTCTGCCACTGGCGTACCGCGACCCGACTCACCACGACCTGCCGGAGCACCGCGATCGCTGCGACCACCGGTTGGAGCACCGCGGCCTTCGCCACGCTCAGTGCGACCGTTGGCCGGACGCGGCGTACGTGGACCGCGCTCGCCGTCCTGACGTGGCGCAGGCTTGCGTGCCGGACGCTCGCCTTCGATCTGCGGCTCGCGCGCTGGACGCGGACCAGCAGCTGCTGGAGCACCGGCCGCTGGACGCAAGGTCCGCACACGCTCGCTCTTGCCGACCGGACGGGACGACTTGCGCTGCATACGCTCAAGCTTGTCTTTGCTCTTGGCGTTCATTTGCGGCATGGCCACCGGGGTCAAACCGACTTCAGCACTCAGCACGTCGACTTCGTACTGGCTCATTTCGCGCCAGCGGCCCATCGGCAGGTCAGAGTTGAGGAACACCGGACCGAAACGCACGCGCTTCAGACGGCTGACCACCAGACCCTGGGATTCCCACAGACGACGGACTTCACGGTTACGACCTTCCATCACCACGCAGTGGTACCAGTGGTTGAAACCTTCGCCACCTGGAGCCTGCTTGATGTCGGTGAACTTGGCCGGGCCGTCTTCGAGAACGACGCCCGCCTTCAGGCGCTCGATCATTTCGTCATCGACTTCGCCACGGACACGTACCGCGTATTCACGGTCCATTTCGTAGGAAGGATGCATCAGACGGTTGGCCAGCTCACCGTCAGTGGTGAACATCAGCAAACCGGTGGTGTTGATGTCCAGACGACCGATGTTGATCCAGCGGCCTTCTTTTGGTTTCGGCATTTTGTCGAACACGGTCGGACGGCCTTCAGGGTCGTCACGGGTGCAGATTTCGCCGTCGGGTTTGTTGTACATGATCACGCGGCGGACCGATTCGGCCGCTTCTTCACGCTTGATCACCTTGCCATCGATGGTGATGGCGTCGTGCAGGTCGACTCGCAGGCCAAGGGTGGCATCTTTGCCGTTGACCTTGATCCGGCCGTGACTGATCCAGGCTTCTACGTCGCGGCGCGAGCCAACGCCGATACGGGCGAGGACTTTCTGCAGTTTTTCGCCTGTTGGGCCGATTTCCTGGTCGTCTTTCTGGTCGTTGATACTCATCTGGGCACCTCCCGGTGTGGTCTGTTCAGGCCTTGGCCTGAAGATTTGAAATCTGGTCTTTGGGCGAAAGGATCGCCAAAGGGTCGCGAATCATACGCGCATGACGCCGCTCGCGCATCAGAGACTAGCGGATAAACGGTTGGTTAATTGTTTTTCCGCCGACCGGTGACACAGAGGTTCATCAAACACTGGGATCATTGTGGGAGCGAGCTTGCTCGCGATGACGGCGTCACATTCAGCATCAATGTCGCCTGGCATACCGCTTTCGCGAGCAAGCTCGCTCCCACAGTGATATGTGTCAGTCGTCGAACTGGCGGCGTTCGTTCTCGATTGCTTCGGCCAGGGCCTGGGCTTCGGCTTCTTCATCGCTCAGCTCGGGTTCTGGCTTGGGCTGTTCCAGCGCAGCGACGGCGGCGAGCAGTTTCTCGCGGGCTTCGGCAACGCCCAGGATGTCATCTTCAGCCTCTTCCTCAACTTCTGCCTCGGCTTCGACCTGAAGTTCGGTCTCTACCGCAACCTCGACAGGCACATCAACTGGCGCCTGCGGCTCGCTGTCGGTCACCGCCCCATCCCGCAGCAAGTCATCGAAGTCGGTCTTGATCCCCTCCTCCATCGAGTCCAGTTCCAGCAACAACGTATGGAAACTGGTTTCGTCCTTCGGTTCTTCCGGCTCGGCGCTGGCATCGGCCAGTTCTTGCAGGCTTTGCGGCACCGGTGCGTCGTCGAACTCGAGCATCGGCTCGGGCTCCAGCTCGCGCAGTTCGGCCAGCGGCGGCAGGTCGTCGAGGTTTTTCAGGTTGAAATGATCGAGAAACGCCTTGGTGGTGGCGAACATCGCCGGCTTGCCCGGTACGTCCCGGTAACCGACGATCCTGATCCACTCACGCTCCAACAGGGTTTTGACGATGTGGCTGTTGACCGCTACACCGCGCACATCCTCGATCTCGCCCCGGGTGATCGGCTGGCGATAGGCGATCAATGCCATGGTTTCCAGCATCGCTCGGGAATAGCGCTGCGGGCGTTCTTCCCACAGGCGCCCGACCCAAGGCGCGAACTTCTCGCGAATTTGCAGACGATAGCCCGAGGCAACTTCCTTCAACTCAAAGGCCCGGCCGTCGCAGGATTTGGCCAGAATCGCCAAGGCCTTCTTGAAGACCGGCGGCTCTGGGCGCTCGCCCTCTTCGAAGAGTTCGAACAGACGCTCCATCGACTGCGGCTTTCCCGAGGCCAACAGAAAAGCTTCAAGCAGTGGCGCCAGCTCGCGGGGTTCACTCAGATTCATTGATTTTGCTCGTTATTCGGCTCGCGCCCGCACATGGATAGCCGCAAAAGGCTCATTCTGCACCAGCTCGACCAAGGATTCCTTTACCAGTTCGAGGATTGCCATAAAGGTCACGACCACACCCAAGCGTCCTTCCTCAGCGGTGAACAGCTCGACAAAGGGCACAAAACCGCCGCCCTTGAGCCGTTCCAGCACATCGCTCATGCGCTCGCGGGTCGACAATGCCTCGCGGCTGACCTGATGGCTTTCGAACATATCGCCACGGCGCAGCACCTCGGCCATGGACATCAGCAACTCTTCCAGACTCACGTCCGGCAGCAACTTGCGCGCCCGCGCCTCCGGGGCATCCAGCTTGGGCACCACAACATCGCGGCCGACCCGGCTCAGGCCGTCGATGCCTTCGGCGGCCGCCTTGAAGCGTTCGTACTCCTGCAAGCGGCGAATCAGCTCGGCGCGCGGATCGTCTTCTTCCTCTTCGATCTCGGCCGAGCGCGGCAGCAGCATCCGCGACTTGATCTCGGCGAGCATCGCCGCCATCACCAGGTACTCGGCGGCCAGCTCCAGCCGCACCGACTGCATCAACTCGACATAGCCCATGTACTGCCGGGTAATTTCCGCCACCGGGATATCGAGGATATTGATGTTCTGCTTGCGGATCAGGTACAGCAGCAAGTCGAGCGGGCCTTCGAAGGCCTCAAGGAAGACTTCCAGCGCGTCCGGCGGAATGTACAGGTCCAGCGGCATTTCCATGACCGCCTGGCCATACACCATGGCAAACGGCAGCTCTTGCTGGGCGCCGGCCTGGCTATCGACGGGCTCTACTGCGGACATCTAGACCTCAACCATAAACGGCGTGGGATCACCGCAACCGACGCGAATCACTTCTGGCTCGCCGTCGGCGAGGTTGATCACCGTGGAGGCTTTGATACCGCCAAAACCGCCGTCGATGATCAGGTCGACCTGATGCTCGAGCAACTGACGCATTTCATACGGGTCGCTCAGCGGGTCAGTGTCGCCGGGCATGATCAGGGTCACGCTCATCAGCGGCTCGCCCAGCTCTTCAAGCAACGCCAGGGCAATCGGATGACTGGGCACCCGCAAACCAATCGTGCGCTTCTTCGGGTGCAGCAACAGGCGCGGCACTTCGCGGGTGGCGTTGAGAATGAAGGTGTAAGGCCCCGGCAGGTGGGCCTTGAGCAAACGGAAGGTGCCGGTATCGATCTTGGCGAACAGCCCCAGTTGCGACAGGTCACTGCAGATCAGTGCGAAGTTGTGTTTTTCGTCCAGTTGCCGCAGTCGACGCACACGCTCGACAGCGTTCTTGTCGCCGATCTGGCAGCCAATTGCGTAGGACGAGTCGGTGGGATAGATCACCACACCGCCGGCTCGAATGATTTCTACCGCTTGTTTAATCAGGCGCGCTTGCGGGTTCTCCGGATGAATCTGGAAAAATTGACTCACATTTTCTACCTGTTCAGACGGCAATAACGGCTGGGTCATGTTTGAACCGACACCAAAGCGGTGGCAGGTCCTCCGGGAGTGGGCGGTACTCGCCGATCTCGGACCAGCCTCCGGGTCCATGGAAATCACTGCCGGCGCTGACCAGCAGACCGAACTCACGAGCAAGAATAGCCAGGCTGCCGACCTGCTCGGCCGGCTGATGGCCATTGACCACCTCAATTGCGTGGCCACCTGCTTGAATATAGTCGGCAATCAGGCGACGGCGTTTGCTGCGGGTGAAATCATAGTGCCAAGGATGCGCCAGACTGACCCAGGCCCCGGCGGCGCGCAGGGTTTCGACGGTTTCTTCCAGGGTCGGCCAGTGCTGCTTGACGTCCCCCAGCTTGCCGGCGCCCAGCCACTTGCGGAAGGCTTCGGCGCGATCCTTGACGAAACCGGCGCGGACTAAATAGTCGGCAAAGTGCGGTCGGGCTGGCGCATTGCCGCTGTCACCGAGTTCCTGCTGGATAGCGCGCGCGCCTTCCAGCGCGCCCGGCATACCCTTGAGTTCGAGCTTGCGGCTGATTTCTTCGGACCTCAGCCAGCGTCCGTCATGCAATTTGGCAATCGCCTCGACCAACGCCGGCGCGTTGACGTCGAATCCGTAACCGAGCACATGAATGGTCGCGCCACCCCAGGTGCAGGATAATTCGACGCCGTTGACCAGTTGCATCCCCAGCGCAACCGCAGCGCTGCGGGCCTCGTCGAGGCCTTCAAGGGTGTCGTGATCGGTCAAGGCCAGGACTCGCACGCCTTTCTCGAACGCACGCGCAACCAGTACCGCAGGCGCCAGTGCGCCATCGGAGGCCGTGCTATGGCAGTGCAAATCAACATTCACAGGACTGTGTAACCTCAAATCAGCTGGCGCTTTCGCGACCCAATATGTTTGTTATTATGCCGCCACATCCTGCTTCTGGCTGCCACTGTGAAACAATTCATCGACTTCATCCCGCTTCTGCTGTTTTTCATCGTCTACAAAATCGATCCACGGGTCGTCGACATCGCCGGTCATCAACTGACGGTAGGTGGTATTTACAGCGCCACCGCGATGCTGATCATCAGCTCCCTGGTGGTCTACGGCACGCTGTTCATCAAACAGCGCAAGCTGGAGAAGAGCCAGTGGCTGACCCTCATCGCCTGCCTGGTCTTCGGCAGCCTGACCCTGGCCTTCCACAGCGAAACCGTCCTTAAATGGAAGGCCCCGGTGGTCAACTGGCTGTTCGCTCTGGCCTTTATCGGCAGCCATTTCATCGGTGACCGCCTGCTGATCAAACGCATCATGGGCCACGCGCTGACCCTGCCGGATCCGGTCTGGCTGCGTTTGAACATTGCCTGGATCGCTTTCTTCCTGTTCTGCGGTGCCGCCAACCTGTTCGTGGCGTTCACCTTCCAGGACTACTGGGTCGACTTCAAAGTATTCGGCAGCCTGGGCATGACCCTGCTGTTCCTGGTCGGCCAGGGCATTTACCTGTCCCGCCACCTGCACGACGCCGACACTACTACGCAAAAAACCGAGGACTGACATGCTATACGCAATCATTGCTACAGACGTCGCCAACTCCCTGGAAAACCGCCTGGCTGCTCGCCCTGCACACATCGAGCGGTTGCAACAGCTCAAGGCCGAGGGCCGCGTGGTACTGGCCGGTCCGCACCCTGCCGTCGACAGCAATGATCCGGGCGCTGCGGGTTTCACCGGCAGTCTGATCGTCGCCGAGTTCGCCTCCCTGGAAGCGGCCAAAGCCTGGGCCGACGCCGATCCGTATATCGCCGCAGGCGTCTACGCCAACGTTCTGGTCAAACCGTTCAAGCAAGTCCTGCCATAACCCGGCATCTGCGCGATGAACCTTCGGTTCATCGCGCGTTCAATTGCTCATTATTCTCGTTCAACGGCCGACAACCTGCCCAACACTCGATTGGAATCAGGAGTTTCGATGCGCCAAGGTCCGCTGTGTCTGCTGTTGGTCACGTTATCGATCGGGGCCTTCGCCCATGCCGAAGAGCACTCGGATTCAGGCTATTCAACGCCTCTGTCGTTAAGCGCCGGCAGCCAGATCACTGAATTGCAGCAACGCTTGAAAGAAAGCGAGCGGCAACGGGAAGAGCTGAACAAACAACTGCAAAATGCCGATAACGAACGCGAAAGCGCGTTGCTGGGCCGGTTGCGCCAAGAGAATCAGCGCCTCAAGCTGCAACTCAAGGAAGCCCAGGCAAACCCGCTGCCGCGCCTGCTGACCGATCAACAGCAGTGGTTCGTCACAGGCGCGGGAGTAGCGCTATTGGCCCTGCTCTGCGGTATCTTCGCCAGTGGTGGACGTAGAAAACGTCGGCAATGGCTAAATTGAGTGAGTCATGAGCGAGCTGTTACTAATTGATGATGACCAGGAGCTGTGTGAGCTCCTGAGCAGTTGGCTGAGCCAGGAAGGTTTTGTCGTGCGCGCTTGCCACGACGGTCTGAGTGCGCGCCGCGCCTTGGCCGAATCCGCGCCGGCAGCGGTAGTGCTGGACGTGATGCTGCCCGATGGCAGTGGTCTGGAACTGCTCAAGCAATTGCGCAGCGACCACCCGGATCTGCCGGTGGTGATGCTCTCGGCCCGCGGCGAGCCACTGGACCGTATCCTCGGCCTGGAACTGGGCGCCGACGATTACCTGGCCAAGCCGTGTGATCCACGGGAGCTGACTGCCCGCCTGCGCGCAGTACTGCGGCGCAGTCATCCGGCGGCGGTATCCAGCCAGATGGAACTCGGCGATCTGTGTTTCAGCCCGGTCCGTGGCGTAGTCAGCATCGACGAACAGGAGTTCACCCTGACCGTCTCCGAGAGTCGCCTGCTCGAAGCCCTGCTCAAGCAACCTGGCGAGCCGCTGGACAAGCAGGAACTGGCGCAGATCGCGCTTGGGCGCAAGCTGACCCTGTACGACCGCAGCCTGGACATGCACGTCAGCAA
The DNA here is from genome assembly GCF_058799675.1 of Pseudomonas sp. GW822-FHT06B12. Classification (NCBI taxonomy): domain Bacteria; kingdom Pseudomonadati; phylum Pseudomonadota; class Gammaproteobacteria; order Pseudomonadales; family Pseudomonadaceae; genus Pseudomonas; species Pseudomonas sp. GW822-FHT06B12. The sequence goes on along the minus strand of NZ_JBXALR010000003.1, from coordinate 22,706 downwards.
CCTGCGCAAAAAGATCGGCCCACACCCCGACGGCCGGCCGCGCATCGTTGCCCTGCGCAGCCGCGGTTACTACTACAGCCTCTAAACCCGACGCAGCCCTCTAAACCCAACGCGGGGTTGTTTTGTCAGGACGAGAGAAAAACGTCTTTACTCAAGCTTTACGCTCCGCTGACCGCCGCTGACCTTGATCTCCGTAATCTGTACTCATCCGGAACACACCGGGAACGAGACAGGAGACACACCATGCGCAAGACCCTTATCGCTTTGATGTTCGCTGCCGCACTGCCGACCATTGCCATGGCCGCGCAAGAAGGCCAAGGCCCTATGGGCCCAATGGAAGGCCACGGTTACAGCGAACACATGCATGGCGGCAAAGGCATGTACAGAGAACTGGATCTGAGCCGCGAACAACGCGAGCAGATCCGTAAACTGATTGGCGAGCAGATGCATGCGCGTAAAGAGTTGGTAGAGCAGTACCTGCAAAAACTCTCGCCAGCCGATCAGCAGGCCATGAAAGACCAAATGGCGGCCGGCCGCCAGAAAACCGAGAAAGACATTCGTGCCCTTCTCAAGCCGGACCAACAGCAGAAGTTCGATGCGATCCAAAAGAAGCAGGCCGAACGCAAAGCCGAATGGGCCGAGTTTCAGGCGTGGAAAGCCCAACAACCGAAAAAAACGCAATAATATTCTAGCGCTACTTCCCAGCCCAATGGTTGATCGCCATTGGGCTTTCCTTGTTTGAGGACTTCCCGTGCGTTCACTGTTCTGGCGCATCCTTGCCAGTTTCTGGCTGGCTATCGCTCTGGTTGCAGGGCTGTCGATTCTGCTCGGGCACATGTTGAACCAGGACGCCTGGATTCTCAGTCGCCACCCGGGCCTCAGTACCCTGGCGCAAGAGTGGACGCAGCTCTACGAAGAAAAAGGCGAGGACGCCGCACAAGCGTTGCTCGAACAACGCAAACGGCGTTACCACATCGACGTTCAAGTGCTGAACGAGAGTGGCGACCCGGTGGTGCGCGGGACCTTTCCTCGGCGCGCGGCGGCGTTGGAAGCACGACAGAACGACAACCCCGACAACAACGACCGTCACCTGCCCTGGCGACGCCTGACCGTCGAGTACACCAGCCCGAAAAGCGCTGAAACTTACTTGCTGATCTACCGTATTCCACACCCGGAGCTCAACGCCTGGCACCGCAGCAGCCTGCTTTGGCCCCTCAGTGCGCTGACGATTGCCTTGGTCGTGCTGACGCTGTTCAGCCTGTTGGTGACGCTGTCCATCACCCGCCCGTTGAGCCGTCTGCGCGGTGCGGTGCATGACCTCGGCCAGACGACCTATCAGCAAAACAGCCTGGCGCGGCTGGCCAACCGCCGTGACGAGTTTGGGGTGCTGGCCAACGACTTCAACCGCATGGGCGCACGCCTGCAGAGCCTGATCGGCAGTCAGCGGCAATTGCTGCGCGACGTGTCTCACGAGCTGCGGTCACCGTTGGCCCGGTTGCGTATCGCCCTGGCGCTCGCAGAACGGGCCGGCTCCGAAGAACGCGAAAAACTCTGGCCACGACTGACCCGCGAATGTGATCGCCTGGAAGCGCTGATCAGTGAAATTCTGGTGCTGGCACGGGTCGACGCCGACAACGCCAGTGCCGAAGAAGTTGACCTCAACGCGCTGCTGAACTCGCTGCAAAAAGACGCTCAACTTGGCTCGCCGGAGCAAAACATACGCATCGAAGCTGAACAGCAGTTACGCCTCAAGGGCTGGCCGACCATGATCGAGCGCGCGCTGGACAACCTGTTGCGCAACGCCCAACGCTTCAACCCGATCGGACAATCGATTGAAGTTCTGGCGTTGCGTCACGGGGACCGGATTGTGGTCAGTGTGCGCGACCATGGTCCCGGTGTAGAGGCCGAGCATTTGAGCCAACTGGGGGAGCCGTTTTATCGGGCACCCGGGCAGACGGCTGCCGGACATGGCCTGGGACTGGCCATCGCCCGGCGTGCGGCGGAGCGCCACGGTGGCAGCCTGATTCTGGCCAATCACCCGGAGGGCGGATTTATCGCCAGCCTGGAGTTGCCGTTGGAACCCGGCGCGGTCGTACAACCCTGAAAACCTGTGGGACCTTGTGGGAGCGAGCTTGCTCGCGATAGCGGCCTGACAGTCACATCTATGTTGAATGTGCCGGCTTATCGCGAGCAAGCTCGCTCCCACATTAAATCAATCTGCCAATGATTCAGGGCTTGGCAGGCCAAGCGCTGACAAACTCGGCGAGATCGACTTTCCCGGCCACACGCGGATCGTTCTGCGGTGTGCCCAGGTAAAGGAACGCAATCACCTCTTCACCTTCCGCCAGGCCCAAGCCTTTGGCCACATGCGCCGAATAAACCAACTCGCCGGTACGCCACACAGCGCCGATACCCTGAGCGTAAGCCGCCAGCAAGATTGCGTGAGCCGCACAACCTGCAGCCAGCATCTGCTCGGACTTCGGCACCTTGATGTGGTCTTGCAGGCGTGCCACCACAACGACTACCAGCGGTGCGCGCAGCGGGCCATTACGCGCCTTGTCCACCAGGGCCTGAGGTACATCGGCGTCTTGCAGGCGTGCAGCCTCAGCCAGTATCTCGCCCAATTGCTCGCGCGCCGCACCTTCTACCGTCAGAAAGCGCCACGGCTGCAAATGCCCGTGATCCGGTGCGCGCATGGCTGCGGCAAACAACACTTCCCGTTGTGCAGCGGTGGGCGCCGGGTCGAGCAAACGCGGAACGGAAACACGGTTGAGCAAAGCGTCGAGAGCCTGCATCGGCCACCTCCTAAAAAAAATGTCTGGCTATTCTAGCGGCAACTGGCACCGGGGTGCCGGTTTACATGCCCTGCCTCGCAGGTAGAATGGCGCCCTTCCCCTATCAGCCCGAGCGGATTTCATGGCGTTGCCGACCTTACGGATTATTGGTTTTATCATCGGCATCTTCCTGATCACCCTGGCCGTCAGCATGGTTGTGCCCATGGCGACGCTAGTGATTTACGACCGCACCAGCGACCTGCCGTCGTTCCTCTGGGCCAGCATGATTACCTTTCTAGCCGGTTTGGCGCTGGTCATCCCCGGACGCCCCGAGCAGATACACCTGCGCCCGCGGGACATGTACCTGCTCACCGTTTCGAGCTGGGTGGTGGTCTGCATCTTCGCCGCCTTGCCGTTTCTGCTGACCCAGCGCATCAGTTACACCGACTCGTTTTTCGAAAGCATGTCAGGCATTACCGCCACCGGCTCCACTGTACTCAGCGGCCTGGACACTATGTCTCCGGGCATCCTGATGTGGCGTTCGTTGCTGCACTGGCTGGGCGGTATCGGCTTTATCGGCATGGCGGTCGCCATTCTGCCACTGCTGCGCATTGGTGGCATGCGGCTGTTTCAGACCGAGTCGTCGGACCGTTCCGAAAAGGTCATGCCGCGCTCGCACATGGTGGCTCGGCTGATCGTCGCCGCCTACGTCGGCATCACGATCCTCGGCAGTCTGGCGTTCTGGTGGGCGGGCATGAGCCCGTTCGACGCGATCAACCATGCGATGTCGGCGATTTCCACCGGTGGTTTCTCCACCTCCGACCAGTCACTGGCCAAGTGGACGCAACCGGCCGTGCATTGGGTCGCAGTGGTGATCATGATTCTCGGCAGCCTGCCATTTACCCTGTACGTAGCGACCTTGCGCGGCAATCGGCGGGCGTTGATCAAGGATCAACAGGTGCAGGGATTGCTCGGCATGCTGCTGGTGACCTGGCTGGTACTCGGCACCTGGTACTGGTGGACCACCAACCTGCATTGGCTGGACGCATTGCGCCATGTTGCGCTGAACGTCACGTCGGTGGTCACCACCACCGGTTTTGCATTGGGGGATTACAGCCTGTGGGGCAACTTCTCACTGATGCTGTTCTTCTATCTGGGCTTTGTCGGTGGTTGCTCGGGTTCGACCGCTGGCGGAATCAAGATCTTCCGTTTCCAGGTGGCCTTTATCCTGCTCAAGGCCAACCTTAACCAACTGATCCACCCACGCGCGGTGATCAAGCAGAAGTACAACGGTCACCGTCTCGACGAAGAAATTGTTCGTTCGATTCTGACCTTTTCGTTCTTCTTTGCGATCACCATTTGCGCCATCGCCCTGGCGCTATCGTTGCTGGGCGTGGACTGGATGACGGCCCTGACCGGTGCGGCCAGTACGGTTTCCGGAGTGGGTCCGGGGCTGGGTGAAACCATCGGCCCGGCCGGTAACTTCGCCAGCCTGCCCGACGCCGCCAAGTGGATTCTGTCCCTCGGCATGCTGCTCGGCCGGCTGGAGATCATTACCGTGTTTGTGCTGTGTATTCCGGCGTTCTGGCGTCACTGAGTTCTTTGGGGGCTTCCATCAGCCGCACCCGGTACTCGCCGGGTGTGGTATCAAACCAGCGCCGAAAGGCCCGGAAGAAATTGCTCGGATCGGCGAACCCCAACAGGTAGGCAATTTCCAGCAGGGTCATGCTCGGTTGCGCCAGGTACTGCTCGGCCAACTCGCGACGCGTGTCGTCGAGCAGTGTCTGAAAACTCGTGCCCTCTTCCTGCAAGCGTCGCTGCAAGGTGCGCTGGGACAAATGCAGGGTTTGCGCCACCGTATCGCGCTTGGGCTCGCCTTGCGGCAGCAAGCGACAGAGCACCTGCCGCGCCTTGTGGGTGACCCGACTTTCAGAGAATCGCGCCAGATATTCGCCGGCAAACCGGTCATGCAACAACGCCATGGCCTCGTTGGCGGTGGGCAGCGGCGCCTCCATGTCTGCCTGTTCGAAAATCAGCGCGTCATACGGAGCGTTGAACTCCAGCGGCGCATGAAAGGCTTGTTTATAGGGTTCGAGGTCTACCGGTTGATCGCCCTGCATCAACACTTTGCGTGGCTGCAAGGTGCGCCCGGTCAGCCAGCCGCACAGGCTCAGCGCGCAGGCCAGCGACGCTTCGGCGCTTTGCCGGGTCGGTGGCAGGTGGTCGCCATGCACCGTCAGAATCAGTGCATAACCTTCGGGTAATAGTCGAAAACTGAGGTCGGCACTTTCGGCAATGATCCGCTGATAACGCACCAGACGCTGAAAACCTTCAGCCAGGGTCTGGCTGGACATCAACGCATAACCGACCACATGAAACGATGCCGGGCGGACCAGCTTGCCCATGTTCAAACCGATTGCCGGGTTGCCGGACAGCTCTACCGCGCGCTGCCAGAGCCGCGTCATCGAATCTTGAGGAAAGCGCGCATCCGGATCATCCAGTGCCGCGTAGTCGAGCCCCAACTGTTTGAACAAGACCCGGCAATCCAGGCCGTCCATCTCCAGTGCTTTGACAATCCCCATCGCCCAGCTTGCAGAAGTCGTTCGTTCGCTCATGGCGTTTTCTTACTTGATGAGCCGCGTGTCACGGCCAATTTTCAGAAGGATACTAAAGTGGCGCCTATTGTCACTGGCTGTTGCCACTGATGACTCTAGACTCAAATAAGCTCCCCGCAGAACATCCGGTCAGCAAAACAAAAACCACAGAGATCGCAGTCGTGGAAAACATCAAACGTTTCAGCAGCTTCACCGAGTTTTACCCGTATTACCTCAGCGAACACAACAACAGTGTCTGCCGACGCCTGCACTTTGTCGGCACCAGCCTGGTGATTTTCATCCTGGCCTTCGCTATCGGCAAAGGCGCCTGGATGCTGTTGCTGACGCTGCCTCTCGCCGGTTACAGCTTCGCCTGGGTCGGCCACTTCTTCTTTGAAAAAAACCGCCCGGCGACATTCCAGCACCCGCTTTACAGCCTGCTCGGCGATTTCGTGATGTATCGCGACATGATCCTCGGCAAAGTTCCTTTCTAGGCTCGCCGGGCCATCAAGCCGTCCCATGCGGCCAGTGCAGCATTGGATCCAGGCTCTACACTGCGAACGTCCCTTCGAAAACAATAAGAGGATAGCCGATGAATGCGCACGCCCGTTTCACCCATATGAAGGATGGCACGCAAGAAGACTGGGCGATCATCGCCGCAGACTTCAGTGCCTACGCCAAAACTTTGCCGACACGGATTGTGGCGCACCTGAAACTGCTGGGGGGTGATTTTGGCGGTTTCCCGGTCGATCGTCTGACGCACTCACTGCAAACCGCCACCCGCGCCTGGCGCGACGGTCGGGATGAGGAGTACGTGGTGTGCGCGCTGCTCCACGACATTGGCGATACCCTTGGCTCCTACAACCACCCGGACATCGCGGCGGCTATCCTCAAGCCATTCGTCAGCGCTGAAAACCTGTGGATGGTGGAAAAACACGGGATCTTCCAGGGCTACTACTTTTTCCATCACCTGGGCATGGACCGGCACCTGCGCGAGCAATTTCGCGAACACCCGCAGTACCGGCAGACCGTCGAATTCTGCGCCAAGTACGATGCAGCAGCCTTCGATCCAGCGTACGACACGTTGCCGCTGAGTTTCTTCGAACCGATGATGGAACGCCTGTTTGCCCGGCCGAAAAACTCGATCTACACGGCAGCGATGGAAGAACACGCGCCGGCCTGAGATCAAGGGATCGCAGCCTGCGGCAGCGCCTACAATCCTGATCCCGTAGGAGCTGCCGCAGGCTGCGATCTTTTCCGCATCAAACCGGTTCCGTGACCTTCACCGACTCTGCCTTGAGCTGTGCCTCTCGCGCCTGTGCATCCGCCAACCGGTACAACTCGATCGAGCCATCCCAATGCTCGATCAACGCCGTGCACGACTCCACCCAATCCCCGCAGTTGAGGTAATCCACCTCGCCGACCTTACGGATTTCGGCATGGTGGATGTGCCCGCACACCACCCCGTGCAGCTCGCGCTTGACGCACTCGTGGGCAATGGCTTCTTCAAAATCGCTGATGAAGCTGACCGCGGTCTTGACCTTGTGCTTGAGGTACGCCGACAACGACCAGTAACCGTAGCCGTACCGCGCGCGCCAGTGATTGAGCCAGCGGTTGAGGGTCAGGGTGAACTCATAGGCCGAGTCGCCGAGAAACGCCAGCCAGCGGTGATAACGGGTGATCACGTCGAACTGGTCGCCGTGAATCACCAACAGATGCCGACCATCCGCGGTGACGTGAACCGCCTCGTCCACCAGTTGGATATTGCCCAGGATCAGCTTCGAATAACGCCGCAGAAACTCGTCGTGGTTACCGGTGACGTAAATCACCTCGGTGCCACGCTTGCTCATGGTCAGCAGTCGGCGGATGACGTTGGTGTGAGCCTGAGGCCAGTACATGCCGCTGCGCAGTTTCCAGCCATCGATGATATCGCCGACCAGATAGATCTTGTCGGCCTGATAGCCTTTGAGGAACTGCGACAAATGCTCTGCCTGGCAATCCCGGGTGCCGAGGTGCACATCGGAGATCCACAAGGTGCGCACGCGTTGCTTACGGCTGGGTTTGGCGAGTTCGGCGCTGGTCATGGACAACCTCTGCGAGATTTTTCGCAAGCTTGCACCCCAGCGATTAATAGCCCATGACACAAATGCGGCAGTCTGATGACAACCCGAACCCGGGCGCGGCCGGTGTAGACTGCGAGTCTGCCCAGGAGACTGCGATGAGACCGATCCTCACGCTACGCCAATACACCCACGACTTGATCGTCCACAGCCACGACCACGCGCAACTGGTGTTCGGCCTGTCGGGTGCGCTCGACTTCGAGGTCGGTGGACATGGCAGCCAGGTGGTGCAGCAAAGTTTCGTGGTCGTACCGTCAGGTGCCCATCACGCCTGTGGCAGCCCGAATGGCAGCCGCTGCCTGGTGCTCGATGTACCGAGCGATCAGTGGGTTTCGCAATCATTGGGCGAGCATGCCGATGCCAGTCGGCGCTTGCTCGACAACCCCGGGCGTTTGCCGCTGGATGCCGGGCAAAGTCAACTGGTGAGCTGGCTGGCGAGCAGCCCGGTCAGTGACCCACTGATCGCCCAGCAAGGCGCCGTGTTGTTGCTCGCCAGCCTCAACAACGTCGCACCGGGCAGCATCGCCGGGCGACGGTTGCCCTATGCCACGCTCAATGCACACATCGACCAATACGCCGCCTATCCGCTACAAGTCGCCGATCTGGCGCGCATCGCCGGGCTGTCCAGCGCGCGCCTGCACGCACGGTTTGTGGCCGAATGCGGACAAACGCCGATGGATTACATCCGCAGTCGCCGCCTGCACATCGCGGTGAAGTTGCTGCGTGAATCCGCACTGCCCATCGGCGAAGTTGCCAGCCGTGTCGGCTATGGCTCCCAGAGTGCCTTCGCCGCAGCGGTGATGCGCGAGTTCGGCGCCTCCCCGGGTGCGCTGCGTCGTACGGTGAGCAAGCGCTAGGCTGACGATAAAAAACGCGAGTTTGGCGACAGACAGATCAGGCAATCACGAGGTTCAATGTCGCAATTGCCTCTATGGATTAAGGATTGAAATGACTCCGCGTACCGCCCTTGGCGCCCTGCATATCGGCGCATTGATGTTTGGCCTGACCGGTGTGTTCGGCAAACTCGCCGCTGCCTCCCCTGCCATCATTGTCTTTGGCCGTGCGGCATTCGCAGTGATCGCTCTGGCATTCTTCGCCCGTTTCGCCAGCAACACCGGCTGGCAGAAACTGCAAGCCGTGGACTGGCGTCGCCTGCTGCTCAGCGGCCTGCTATTGGCCGGGCATTGGGTGAGCTTTTTCATTGCGGTCAAAGTCGCCGGCGTGGCGATTGCGACCCTGGGCTTCGCCAGCTTCCCGGCGTTCACCGTGATCCTTGAGGGCCTGATTTTCCGCGAGCGAATTCGCGCCAATGAAATACTTTTGGTGGTGCTGGTGAGTGTTGGGCTGGTGTTGGTCACCCCGGATTTCGACCTGGCCAGTGAAGCCACCAGTGGCCTGCTCTGGGCCATAGGTTCAGGCTTGCTGTTCGCCCTGCTGTCGCTGACCAACCGCGCCAGTTCCGGGCGCATCCCGGCCGTGCAGGCCGCGCTGTGTCAGAACGTGGTGGTCGCGCTCTGCCTGCTGCCGGTGGCGGCACCGGGCTTGAGTGACGTGCGTGCCATCGATTGGCTGTGGATCGGTCTGCTGGGGGTGTTCTGCACCGGCGTCGCCCACAGCCTGTTCGTTGCCAGCCTGGCGGTGATCAAGGCTCGTACCGCAGCGGTGGTGTTTGCCCTGGAGCCGGTGTATGGCATCACCGTGGCGTGGCTGTTGTTCGGCGAAAACCCGACGCTGCGGATGCTGATCGGTGGCGCGCTGATCATCGTCGCCATCGTGGTGTCCAGCAGACTGTCTGGCAGCTCGAGCAAAAAAGCCGTGGCGGCTGAAGTGGCGTCTCACTGAGTTCTGTCGTTGTGGCCTAGATCGCGATCAGGGTCGATCTGATCGCGAACCCGCTGCTTGAGCACCTTGGCTTCCGGGAAACCGCCATCGGCCTTGCGTTCCCAGATCTGTACCCCGTCGCAAGTAATCCGGAACACCCCGCCGGTTCCCGGCACCAGTGAAACCTTGCCCAGGTCGTCACCGAAGGTACTGAGCAGTTCCTGGGTCAACCAGGCGGCACGCAACAGCCATTGGCATTGCGTGCAATAGGTGATGACAACTTCCGGCTTGCTGGTGGTCATGGTGCGCTGGACTCCTGAGCTCAATGGCGTCGCTATAATAGCCGCCTACAGGAAGGTCAGCGAATACTCGCCAACAGGCTGCGAGCGGTTTGCTTCAAGGATTCATCACTGTCCTTGAGTAACTCGTTCAACAGCTGAATGGCGCTGTCCAGATCGCCGTCGTCGATACAGTTCTGCGCCTCTTCCAGTTTGCCGGCGTGGAGCTCTTCACGTTCCTGCCCTGCGAACTCTACTGACAACGGCTCAAGCGCCAGGGGCGATGAGACTTCGGAGAAATCATCGAGAAAGCCATCGTCCAGCGGCTCCAACTGATCCACGGGTTTAGCCATTGCCGCATTTATGTCGGACGGGCTGACCAGATCCCAGCTTGAATCCATCGACAAGTCATCCAGATTCAACTGGAACTCATCCCGCGCTGAAGCAACAGGATCTGCGTTCGATGCAATGACCGCAGACGGTTGCGCACTGGACAGTTTTGGCGAGCGCGCGCGAATCGGCTCCAGCACCTCGGCACTGAAACCGGCTTCGAGAAGGCTGTGTTCCTGAGCCGTATACCCCGTGATGTCACCCTGCTGCCCTAGCACTTCCAGCAACTTCAGGTTCAAATCACTGCGCTGCGGCTCTTTGAGCAACGCTTCGCGCAATAGACCGACCGCCTCGGCGAAGCGGCCATAGGTCAGGTAGATACCGACGCCCTCAAGCACTTCTGCCCCTTGAACGGTTTCGCGGCTCGCGGGGGTGGTTTGCGTCGTAGAAAGCTCAATCGGCGATTTCTGCGCGGTTTCGGGCGCGGCCCGACTGACCACCGGCTCATGTCGCGGCGCGGGTTCCGATACAGGCTGTACCCGCCGCTGACGGAGCGCAAACAGGCCCAGCAACAATAGCGATCCAAGCACCAGCAGGCCGACGATCAGCCACAACGCCCATCCACTGTTCGTCTCATCCATGGGGGTAACCGGCACCGGGACTGGCGCGGCAGAAATGATCGGTGCAGGTAGGGGCTTTTTGGCTTCGGCCAACTCGGTTTGCAGATCGCTGACTTGCTTGCGCTGGCTGGCGAGCTGCTCATCCTGGGCCTGTAGCCGGGCGTTCAACTGATCGACGGTTTGTTTCAGCTGCTGGTTTTCCAGAACGCTGGCCGCCAGCAACTCGGAAGCGGGGTCGATAGCCGCAGGCACCGTGCTTGCCGGGGCGGCTGTGGGCGTTTTGGCAGGCATGACGGCAGTGGGTTGCGGGCGGACCGCAGGAGCCGGCTCGACGCTGCTTGCCGGCACGATCCCAGGTGAGCCGGGGGGATCGATCAGCAGCGTAAATTCGCGCAGCAAACGCCCATTGGGCTGGTTCACCTGCACCAGAAAATTCAGGAAAGGTTCATTGACCGGTTTACTGGAGACCACCCGAATCACGCTGCGGTCGCCACGCAGAACGGCGGTAAAACGCAGGTCGTTGAGAAAAAACACTCGCTCGACACCGGCGCGGGCGAACTCCTCCGCCGTCGCCAGGCTGACCGAGAGTTCACCCTCGCCCAGATCACCGGGATCGACCAACGCAATCTCGGCATTCAACGGCTGGTTCAAGGCTGAGTGCAACGTGATGTCGCCCAGCCCCAGCGCAGGTGCCAATGCCGAGTAACTCAAGGCGCCAGCGACCGCCAACAGGCTGACGGAACGCCGTAACACAGACTGCAAACTCTCGAGCATAAGCATCCCTTAGCTAACCAGAACCACCTGTGCGCATTCGCACTTCCAGTACGAACACGTTATTGCCTGGTAGTTCTTATAGTCTGCTCTGCGCCAGTTCTCAAAAGTCTGCTGTGTGGTTATGCCTCAAGATTTTTCCAGATTGGCCAGAATGTGCCCATGAACCCGCATACACACCCGCAGGTCTTCTTCGTTGACACCCTCGAACAGCTCGTGGCGCAACTCGGCGGCAATGGTTTCAATTTGTTCGATCAAGGGACGGGCGGGCGCACACAGCACGATCTTTTTCGCTCGGCGGTCTTCCGCCACCGCCTGACGCTGCACCAGGCCCTGGGTTTCCAGGCTATCGAGCAGGCGTGCCAGAGTCGGCCCTTCAACACCGACACTCTGTGCCAGTTCACGCTGGGTGGGGGCTTCTTCGAAACGCGCCAGGTGCAATAGCACCAGCCAGCGGGCCTGGGACAGGCCGAGGCCGGCGAGACGGCGATCCAATTCGGCGCGCCAGCCGCGAGACATCTGCGCCAACTGCATGCCAAAACGGTGTTGATCGGTTAACGGCATAAAAAACTCATGGTTAGACTGAAATAAGCTGAAACTAATTATTAGTCAGCTAAGCATGACCCTCGACTCTAAGCAAGGTTCGGCCTGTACTGAATCGTTACATCTTGATATTCGGCACTTAAATTTCAAACTCCGACTGCAGCGCCGCTCTCACACAGTACAAAACGCCCTCAGGGACACGGCCGGCAAACAACGCGGAAATCTCCGACACCGGTGGTAACTCGCCCTCGCCGTCCAGGAACGCGTCCTGGACTTCACCCATCAGGTCTTCCGGAAGGTCCAGCGCCTGCTCCAGCGACAGTTGCTGCTTGCCAATGGCCTCGGCGAGCATCGTGTACACGTTCTTTTCCGAGCATTGCAACTGACCGGCAATCTGCATCGGCGTCATGCCGGCGCGCGCCAGAGTGATCAATTCGTGGCGCAGATCGGCGACCACTTTCGGTGCTTCGGCCTGACCGCCCAGCACTTCGAGGAAGGCCTCGCCATAGCGCTCCAGCTTGCGCGCACCGACGCCGCTGACCTTGGCCATTTCCGGCAGGGAGCTTGGCTGGCTGCGGAGCATTTCGAGCAAGGTCGAATCGGGGAAAATGACGTACGGCGGCACGCCATGTTCTTCGGCGAGCTTGCGTCGCAGGGCGCGCAAGGCTTCCCACTGCTCGCGCTCTTCACCACGCACCAGTTGGCTGGCGTGGCTGGTGCTGCTGCTTTTCGCGGTGGTTTGCGGCTTGAGGTCGCGGCGCAGCTCCAGGGTCACTTCACCCTTGAGCAGCGGCCGGCAGCTGTCACTCAAGCGCAAGCCTCCGTAGCCTTCCAGATCAATGTCTGCCAGACCGCGCGCCACCAGTTGTCGGAACAATGAACGCCATTCGCCTTCAGCCCGCGCCTTGCCGACACCGTACACCGACAGATGCTGATGGCCGAAACTGCGGACTTTTTCGTTGTCCTTGCCCAGCAACACATCCACCAGATGCCCGACGCCGTAGCGCTGGCCAGTGCGGTAAATCGCCGAAAGTGCCTGACGAGCCGGCTCGGTGGCGTCCCAGGTCTGCACACCGTCGACGCAGTTGTCGCAATGCCCACAGGGTTGCGGCATGTCTTCGTCGAAATAGGCCAGCAAGGTCTGACGGCGGCAGCGGGTTTCTTCGCACAACGAGAGCATGGCGTCGAGCTTGTGCTGCTCCAGACGCTTGTGGCGCTCATCGCCTTCGGAGTTCTGCAGCATCTGCTTGAGCATCACCACGTCTTGCAGGCCGTAAGCCATCCAGGCATCTGCCGGCAGACCGTCACGACCGCCTCGACCGGTTTCCTGGTAATAGGCCTCAAGGGATTTCGGCAAGTCCAGATGCGCAACGAAGCGCACGTTGGGTTTGTCGATTCCCATGCCGAACGCCACGGTGGCGACCATGATCAGGCCTTCCTCGTTGAGGAAGCGCTTCTGGTGGTGGGCCCGCGTATCGTTGGGCAAACCGGCGTGGTACGGCAGCGCCGGGAAACCTTGCTCGCTGAGGAACACTGCTACTTCGTCAACCTTCTTGCGCGACAGGCAATAAACGATGCCGGCATCGCTGCGCCGCTCCGCAAGGAACGCCAGCAACTGCTTGCGCGGCTGCTCCTTGGGCACGATGCGATAGAAGATGTTCGGCCGATCGAAACTCGACAGAAAGCGCTCGGCGTTCTGCAAATGCAGGCGCTCGACGATTTCTTCGCGGGTGCGCTTGTCGGCCGTGGCGGTCAGGGCGATGCGCGGGACGTTGGGAAACAGTTCCGCCAACTGGCCCAGTTGCAGGTATTCCCGGCGGAAATCGTGACCCCATTGGGACACGCAGTGAGCTTCGTCGATGGCGAACAGAGCGATTTCAAGACTTTGCAGAAACGCCAGCATCCGTGGCTGAACCAGGCGTTCAGGCGCCAGGTACAGCATCTTCACTTCACCGCGTTTGATCCGCGCCGCCAGATCGCGCTGTTGCTCGGCGCTCAAGGTCGAATTGAGCGCCGCCGCCGCGACACCGAGCTCTTCGAGGGTCGCGACCTGATCGTCCATCAGCGCAATCAGTGGTGAAACCACCACTGCCAGACCATCGCGCAGCAACGCCGGGACCTGGAAACACAAGGATTTGCCGCCGCCGGTCGGCATCAGCACCAGAGCGTCACCGCCGCTGGCTACGCGCTCAATGATGGCACCCTGACGGCCACGGAAACTGTCGTAGCCGAAGATGTCCTTGAGGACGCGTTGAGCCTGTTCGAGCATGAAAAACTCCAAATGGTGCTGAATATCCCTGCATGCAGGCTGGATCAAAAAACCGCATTGTTCACGGACAGATCCGTAAGCGGATTTGTCATGAGCCGTCGCGACACCTGCAGGGCTTTGCAAAACGCGCGAGTATACCCGAGCGATACCGGGCAAAGGGCGCCCCTGACGAATAGCCGCAACAACACACAATGCTCGCAAATCTGCCGCGCGGCTGGCCGGACCGCTCAAGAACGCCTAGAATTGGGCATCGTATATTCCCAAGGTAGCCCTTCAATGTCCTTCGCTGAGCAACTAACCCGCCTGCAAGCCTTCCTCGACGCCGACGAGCTGCATGACGAGGCGCTGGACTATGTGGCCGCCCACGGCTATCTGACGGCCCTGTCGATCTGTTCCGAGACGGTGCCTGATCGTGAGTGGATCGACGCGCTATTCGCCGAAGAGCCGCATTATCGCGACGACGCCGAGCGTGAAGAAATCGAATCGACCCTGATTGCCCTCAAGGCTCATATCGCTCGCCAACTGGCGTCCGATGAAGAATTCGAGCTGCCGTGCGACCTCGACCTGGGCGAAGAGCCGGATGATTCCGACCTGCGCGGCTGGTGCATCGGTTTCATGGAAGGCGTGTTCCTGCGCGAAGAAGCCTGGTTCGAAACCGCCGAAGACGAAGTCAGCGAAATGCTGTTGCCGATCATGGTCGGTTCCGGCCTGTTCGATGAGCAGCCTGAGTTCTCCGACATTGCGGCCGACGCCAACCTGATGGACGACATGATCGTGCAGATCCCGGAAGCCCTGACCGCGCTGTACCTGCTGTGCAACGCACCAGACGAAAAACCGGCGATCCTCAAGCCTCGTCACCACTGAGTCGTTGCCTGTGGCTGACCCCATAGGCAACCGCCCCCTGATCCTGCGTTACGTGCTGCTGGCCATCGGCTGGTTGAGCGTAGCGCTGGGGGTGATCGGGATTTTCCTGCCCGTACTGCCCACTACCCCTTTCCTGCTGTTGGCGGCCGCCTGTTTCGCCCGCAGTTCGCCGCGTTTCTATCAATGGCTGGTCGAGCATCCACGACTCGGTCCATGGATTCGCGACTATCTGGACGGCAATGGTATCCCGCTCAAGGGCAAGGTCTACGCCATTGGCCTGATGTGGCTGAGCATTGGCCTGTCCTGTGTCCTCGTCCCCCTGCCCTGGGCACGCGGCTTCATGCTGACCAGCGCGGTGCTGGTGACGGTGTACATTCTGCGGCAGAAAACCCTTACCAAATCCTGAATACCTCCCGCCCTTGTGGCGAGGGGACTTACCTTAATGCCAGCCATCCTGGCAATACACCCATCCTCCAACGACCTGCCCTGCTTTTCACAAAACAGCGCCTAAACTCCAGACATCTGTACGTCAGCGGCCAGACAAATCCTGTCGCCGAGGAAAGTCATGTCTCGGGAGCGCTTCATGTCGCTACTCAAACAGTTGTTTCTGGCCATCTGCCTGTTCTTGCTCGTGGCCTTCAGCGGCAGTTTTTTTGTCAGCCTGGAGAGCTCCCGCGAGCAAATGCTCGGTCAATTGCGTTCGCACGCCCAGGACGCCGCCACTGCGCTGGGGCTGTCGTTGAGCACTCAGATCGACGACCGGGCGATGATCGAGTTGATGGTCAGCTCGATCTTCGACAGCGGCTACTTTTCCAGTATTCGAGTCATCAACATTGCGGACGAACATGTATTGGTGGAGCGCAACGCGGCCGCCACCACCGGCGGCGTGCCGGGCTGGTTCGTCGATCTGGTGAACCTGCACCCGCAAGGGGGCGATGCCTTGGTCATGCGCGATTGGGAGCAAGTAGCGCGCGTCGAAGTAGTGAGCACCCCACAGTTTGCCCTGACCAAACTGTGGGACAGCAGCCTTGGCAGCCTGATCTGGTTACTGCTGTGCGGGTTGCTCAGCGCGATGTTCGGCGGCTGGTTGCTACGCCGGCAACTGCGCCCACTGGACGCCATGGTCAAACAGGCCGAAGCCATCAGCAAACGCGAGTTTCTCAGCCTGCCGAAGGTGCCCAGCACCCCGGAACTCAAACGCGTGGTGCTGGCGATGAACCAGATGGTCGAAAAACTCAAAGGGCTGTTTGCCGAAGAAGTCGCGCGCAGTGAAAAACTCCACGCCGAGTCGTATCAGGACAGCCTCACCGGATTGGCCAACCGACGCCTGCTCAATGAGCAACTCACTGACCAGTTGCTGGTGACCGAACAAAGCAGCGCCGGGCATCTGCTGATGCTGCGGATCAATGACCTGGCAGGGCTCAATCAGCGACTGGGTGGCCAGCGCACCGACGCGCTGATCACTGCTGTCGGCCAGCTACTCAAGCGTCTGATCCAGCAGCCGGATCGTCACACCTGGCTGGCCGCGCGCAATCGTGGCGGCGAGTTCAGCCTGCTGACCCCGGGCCTGGACAGCAAGGACGCGGCGCGCCTGGCCGCAGAGATCAGCGCCACCCTGGAAAACCTGCGTCTGACCGGCGCCAGCGACTGCATGCCGGTGGCGCATCTGGGAATAGTCGCCTACACACCGGGAGAGGCATCTACTAACGTCCTGCTGCGCCTCGATCAGGCACTGACTGAAGCTCAGCGGCATCCAGAACGGCCGTGGGTGCATCTGGAGCAGTCCGATAATGCACCGAACCATACGCAGCATGACTGGCGCACCTGGATCGATGACGCCCTGACCCACGGCAAAATGCAGCTGTACTTCCAACCCGTGGTGCTATGTGCCGACACCAGCCAGGTGCTGCATCACAAAGTGCTGGCGCGGTTGCTCGACCCGCAGGGCGAAGCCATTTCGGCCGGACACTTTCTTCCATGGATCGAGCGTCTGGGCTGGTCGGCACGGTTCGATGTGGCCATGCTTGAACACACCCTCGACTACCTGGCCGAACACCGTTGGCCGTTGGCCTTGAGTGTGTCTGGCAGCACCCTGCGCGATGCTGCACAGCTGCGCCTGATCCTCGATATGCTCGACGCCCTGCCCGCCCTCGCACCGTTGCTGACCCTTGAATTCGACGAGCGCCAACTGCCGCCGCCCGAAGAGTTGCGTCAGCTGAGTCAGAACCTGCGCGACACCGGTTATGGGATCGGCCTGCAACACTTCGGCGGCAGCTTCAGCCAGATCGGCAACCTCACCCAACTGGGTTTGGCCTACCTGAAAATCGACGGCAGCTACCTTCGCGCCATCGATCAGCAAAACGACAAACGCCTGTTCATCGAAGCCATTTTCCGCGCCACCAACAGCATTGATTTACCATTGATAGCCGAGCAGGTAGAGACACAGGGTGAACTGGAGGCGATCAAGTCGCTGGGATTGTTCGGCGTCATGGGCCGGCTGATCGGACCGCCAGCGCCCATGTAGGCGACTCATCAGGCGAACGCCCTGTGGCGCTGGCCAGTTCGGGAGGATTATTTAGCCCACCGTTGCCCGACAGGGTTCAAAGCAGGGCAAACTGTGCGCATTTTTGACCTCCACATTCGACACAGCGACCGCCCATGAACACGACAAGGACTGCGCTCAAGCACTTCAATATGCTGGCCGCCCGACAGGCGTACGCACAAGGCCAGAACATAACGGAGCTGCTTCGCCAGCAAAAACAACTGAGCTACAACTCCCCCGAGATCATTGAAGCCGCCTACGACTTGCAGGCCGGCACGTACATCGATTACGTCGAAAACAATCTCACCCAGGCGCAGGCCTACGCGGGAGAACTGGCCGGTTTGCTGAGCCAGCACCTCAAGCCTCAGGACTCACTGCTGGACATCGGGACCGGTGAATTGACGACCCTGAGCCTGATCGCCCGGCAATTACCCTTCCCGCCCGAACACCTTTATGCCTTCGACATCAGTTGGTCACGGGTGCACAAGGGCATGGCATTCGCGCAGCAACACATGGGCGACACCTTCGAACGACTGACGCCGTTTATCGCCGACATCAGCGAAATCCCCCTGCTCGACAAATCCGTCAACGTCACCGTTTCAAGCCATGCGCTGGAACCCAATGGCGAAACGCTCAGCGAACTGCTGGAAGAGTTGTTCCGCGTGACGATCGACAAACTGGTGCTCTTCGAGCCGTGCTACGAAATCAACAGCGAGCAGGGTCGACAGCGTATGGATCGGCTGGGCTACATCAAGAACATTGCCGGGGTTGTTGAACAGCTCGGTGCCACCCTGGTCGAGCAGATCCCGATAAAAACGTCCGCCAACCCGCTCAATCCCACGGTCTGCTTTGTCATCACCCCTCCCGACGTCGCGACCCGCCACGCTCCAACCGTCCGCCGTCCCGGCGAGGTGTTTTCGGTGCCGGGCTCCAATCTGCCGCTGGAAAACCTGGATGGGTTCTATTGTTCACAGGACACCGGGCTGTGTTTTCCAGTGCTCAAGTCGCTACCGATCCTTAAATCCAGCGCGGCGATCCTCGCGTCGGCGTTGATGGATTGAATGCCCGGAGTCGCTCCAGGTAAAGATCGTTCCCATGCTCTGCGTCACGAGTGTCCGGTAAAACTCTCTCATAGCTGAAGGCTGCCTTGGGCGGCCTTCAGCCATGTTCGTTTTTGCCTTCGGTATTCACGGTGTGCCTCACTGAGCGGGCGCTCGAACAAGCTGTGGGTCAGCCGGATAGTAAAGTCTGAAATCGAATCCGAACTGCCTGAGCGTTGCTTATAAAGATGCAGCAAGAGATAGGTGATCAACGCGCTGTAAATCGGCAAGTGCACGGCGTTTTCGGAGAAACCGAAGTACCGTTTGAGCTTGAGGTTTTGTTTTATCCACTTGAAAACAGCTCGATCTGCCAGCGTTGCTTGTACAGGTCGGCGATTTCCTCGGCTGAGCGCGAAAAGTCGTTGGTCACCAAAATCAGCGGCGTATCGTGGTCATCTCGACGAATCTGGACCCGGCGTACGGCTTGGTCGTGATAGTGATTCAGGCGTCGAGTGTTCAGGTATTTCTTGCCGAACAACACGGCCTCGTCCGTCTCAATGAAATCTGCCGCCCCCTCTTTCCTTATGTTTTCTACGTGTTCCACATTGGCGTTTTTCTTGAGTCGAGTAACGAAGCAGGCCCTCACCTGATCGATCTGGTGCCACCAGTTGTAATCGCAGTGACCCTTATCGAAAACGTAGGTCATGCCCGCTTCGCCGTTTAGGTCAGACCCTGTCTGGCAGACCGGGAGGCACATGTTTGCCCTCCCGGGTAGCTATAGTCTGTCAGACCGTCAGCGTATGCTCGGCATCCCCGAACCAGGTACGCACCAGATCGACGCCGGTCGTGCCCGCGTGGGCAAGGACCGCCACATCGGTGAAATGCGCACCATTGGCTGCACCATCGGTATCCACCTTCACGGTGATGTCGCTGCCGGACTTCACCAGTTGGACGAAGTCGGACACCTGGCTGCTGCCGCTAACGAAGTTGGCTTTGAGCAGCGCGGAGATGTCAAGCGCGTCACCTTCGGCGTAGTGGTAGTCGAGGATGGTGTCCCCGCCGTCGTTCGGGTTGAGGTAGGCGAACACATCGGCTCCCGCGCCACCGCTGAGAGTGTCCGCCCCGCCACGACCCGCGAGGATGTCGTTGCCGTCGCCGCCACTGAGCACGTCCGCCGCCATGCTGCCCACCTGTGTGCCGCTGGATGCACCGTGGTAATCGACCAGGGTGCCGGCCCCGCCGCCGTCGGTGACCTGGAAGTCGGCCACCGAGTAGTGCCCCAGCAGGTTCACCTCGGCCCGATGCACACCGTCGTCCACCGTCAGCAGGCCGCCGGAGCCAAGGGCGTTGGCGCTGTAGCTGAGCTGGGTGTGGGCGCCGAAGGCGAGATCGCCGAACATCAGCGAGTCATTGCTTTCGAGTCCGAGAATGCCGACCAGCGAGCCGGCATCCGAGGCGTGCTCCACGATCAGCGTGCCCGCACCTTCGCCGTGGAAGGCGACTGACGCGTGGGCGGCACCGTTGAAGATCAGGCTGGCGTCACCGTCGATGGTGGCGCTGCCGTTGCCAGTCACGTCGGCCAGCAGGCGCAGGTCGCCGCCATTGGCCCATAAGTGGCCGGAGTTGTCGACCGCACTGGCCACCGTCATGCCACCCGCGCCCGTGGATTCCAGCACGCCGCTGTTGACTATGGTGTGGGTGCCGGTGTCGAGCACCAGGCTGTTCAGCCCGTCGGCCTGGATCAGCCCCGCATTGACCAGCACCATCTGCCCGGCGCCCAACTGGCCGGCGCCGGAAATGTGGTTGTCGGCATTGGTCAGCACGGTGTCGGCGCTGCCACCGAAAATCACGTTGTGCGCGCTGTCGGATAGCAGCACGTGGCCGCCACCGGTCAAGGTCGCGCCACGGAAGAGGATTTCCAGGCTGGTTTCACTGCCGGTGGAGCCGAGCTCGATGGTGCCGCTGTTATGGATGCTGCCACCGAACGGCATGATCGCCCCGTCGGCAATGCTGATAGTGCCGGTATTGGTGGTGAGCGGATCCACATCGAACTGGAAGTTCGCTTCGCTCAAGCCGGCCGCATCGACACCTTTGAGTGTGATCGTCTGGCCGGAGTCTATGCTGACCAGCGCATTGCCATTTGCGTCGTTAGCGATGCTCAGATCTGCAAAGCCGGTGACGCCCGTGAAGCCGATCAAGTCGATCTTGTCCGCTGCCGTATCGAAGCTGTGGATGACGTTGTTGCCAATCGGCTGAGCGAACACGAACAGGTCGGCGCCGCTGGAGGCGGTGAGGTTGTCGTCCGCTGACAAGGCGAAGATCGGCGAGCCGGGGGCGTAGGCTTCGACGTTGTCGGAAACGATATGACTGCTTGTACTGCCGTCCGCATTGCTCCATCCGTAAGTTACGGTGAGTTCCGTCGCACCGGCATAGGTGGATGGCGTCATGACCGTCAGTGCAGAAGGGTCGCTGGTCTGTATCGTCCAACTGCCGTCACTGTTTTTGGTTCCGGCACTCAGCACCCAATTTATCGGAACCCCGCTCACCGTGTAGGTAATGAGGTCGGAGGTGTCGTGCGTGGGATCGGTCAGTGCCAGGTTGATAGCCTCGCCGGCTACGCCAGCCGGAGCTGCCACATGGATTGTGACTGTGTGCAGGAGGCTATTTGCCGCTCCATCGTTGATCACCACGTTCACGATTCGGTCGGTAGCGTTGTGGCTTCCGCTCTTGGTGTCGGTGTACTGAACGCCTTTGAGGATAGTCTGGTAGGTGGCCTGGCTAGCTGAGCCCGTGATCGTCAGTGTATAGATCCCGTTGTTTGCGCCACTGGCAACACCGGTCACCGTCAACCCCGTAGCAGCGGTCGATGCCGGCGTGTTCAGGGAGAGTGCTTCCCTGACGTTCGCATTGGTGCTGTCCATAGCGTTCGTCAACGTGACAGTCATCGACGACAGGTTCGGCGAGTCGACGTCGGTGACAGTCGCCGACGGCGCAATCAATAACTGCGAGGTGCCTGTTGGATAGTTCGCCGTTGCATCATTGCCCGCGCCGCCACCATTCAAGTCCACTATCGACGCGTCATTGACTGCCGCCACCGTGACGGTCGTCGTTGCGACGTTGCTCGCGTGGTTAGCTGCAGAGCCGTCATCCACCTGGAAGCTAATTGTGCGCGGTGCCGTCGACGGGTTGTCGCTGGTGTCGGAGTAGGTCACCGAGCGTAGCGCGGCTTGATAGTTCGCCACCGACGACGTCCCGCTTAGTGTCAGCACGCCGGTGCTTGCGCTGTAGCTGCCGCTGATGCCGTTCTGGTTGGTGAACCCGAGTACGTCCTGGCCCGAGGCAAAGTTGCTGGTGATCGATACAGTAGCGCCCGTTAGGTTGCTACTGTCGACATCGGTGACCGTCAGCGCCGAGTTGATCGCCGTCGCTGCCTGGTTCTCTGTGTACGACAGAGACCCACCTGCCGTCATTACCGGCGCGTCGTTGGTGCCGGTGATGGTCACATCCACCGTGGAGCTCGAGAGCGCCCCGTATTGATCCTGCATCTGGTAGCTGAGCGTCACATGCTCAACCACGCCTTGCGCCAGGTGGTCGAAGTCAGTCCCCGGGTTGAACTGCAACTGGTTGCCGACCACGCTGGCCGTACCTTTGTTCGCCGGCGCACTGGCCGAATTCAGCGTGAACAGATGGCCGTCGTCGACGTCGGTGTCGTTGGCCAGCACGTTGATAGTGAGGGTCTGGTTTTCCGTGCCGGCGGCCGTATCGGCCACCGCCACCGGAGCATCGTTGGTGCCGGTGATGGTCACCACTACGCTGCTGCTGGCAGGCGCGCCGTGCTCGTCGGTCATGGTGTAGCTGAGCGTGACGCTGGCCGTGGCGCCTTGTGCCAGATGATCGAAGTCAGTCCCCGGGTTGAACTGCAACTGGTTGCCGACCACGCTGGCCGTACCCTGGCCGATCGGCGCACTGGCGCTGACCAAGGTAAACGCGTGGCCGTCGTCGACGTCGGTGTCGTTGGCCAGCACATTGATGGTCAGGGTCTGGTTCTCTGTACCGGCGGCCACATCGGCCACCGCCACCGGCGCGTCGTTGGTGCCGGTGATGGTCACGTCCACCGTGGAACTCGAGAGCGCCCCGTGT